>DASPMC010000056.1:0-14106 GCA_035627275.1 Noviherbaspirillum sp. | reverse complement strand
CGATAGACGCGCCTTCTCGGCATCATCCAGCTTGACCAAATACTGTTTCCCGGGCATCACTGATCCCTCCTCCTGAATCAGGAGTTAGATCGGCAATATCCCTGTAAATTCATCTGGATGATCTACTAGTAGTCCGTCACGCTTCGATTTTCTGGTTCCGTCGGCTTGCGGGCTGATACGGTGGCATGCCAGCACCGTTCCCCCGTCGTTCCACTCGGCGTGCCCCCGCTGAGGCGGGAACCCATAGTGAGGTTGTTCCATCAATCGGCTTATGGGTTCCCGCCTTCGCGGGAACGACGGGGAAAGAGATCTGAAAATTCAACCTACTCCCCCGCAAGCAAGCGCAATCCGAAAATCAAAACGTGACGGACTACTAGGTTCATGATCCCGTGCGCGCGGCGTCGCCTTCGGGAAGCTGCGAATGGTAATGGACGATGCGCTCGATCGCATATTGGGCGCCGGCCTTGCGCACCGCGTTGCGGTCGCCGTCGAACCTTCTGGTTTCGGAATACACCAGCGTCGTGCCGTTGTGCTCGAACCCCCAGGCGAAACAAATCGTTCCGGGCGGGATGCCGTCCTCCGGCTCCGGGCCGGCGATTCCGGTATTCGATACGGCAGCCGTGGCGCGGCTGTTGCGCAGTGCACCCTGCACCATCTCGCGCGCGACGGCTTCACTGGTGAGGTTGTACTTCTCGATCGTCACCGGATTCACACCCAGCAGCCGGCATTTCGCCTCCGGTGCATAGGTAACGAAACTGCAGTCGAGCCAGCTTCCGCATCCGGGCACGTCACCCAGCATAGCCACGACCAAACCGGCGGTGCAGGACTCCGCCGTCACCAGCCGCAGTTTGTGCTGCACAAAATAATCGGCGATACGTTCCAGGTTTTCCATTCCATTTCCTCATCGACCGGATTCGGAGACACGCCGCTCGGCTTGCATCGGGAACTCGCCGGCGTCCGCCTCGCGATACTGGTTTGCCGTGGCAAGCAGCCATTTCCGGAACATTTCCAGCAAGAGCGATCCCTGCTTGTATTCGGGATAGACAAGGTAGTAACCCTTTTCGTTTCGCAATGACGTGTCGCAGGGGATGACGAGTTCTCCGTTGGCGAGTTCGCTCAGGACGAGGAATCGCGGCATCAGCGCGATGCCCAATCCTGCTCGCGCGGCTTCGACCAGCATCGAAAACAGTTCATAGCGCTGCCCCTTCATGCACGGGATGTCATGCATGCCGGCCTGCACGAACCAGTGCCGCCATGCTTCTGGACGAGCCGACTGGTGCAGCAGCGACAGCTTCGCGATGTCTGCCGGGCGCAGCAACTTGCGGCCCTTCAGCAACTTCGGGCTGCACACCGGCGTCATTTCTTCGCCGAACAGGTGGTCGGTGAGCGCGCCTGGCCAGACGGGACTGCCGAAGTGAATCGCGGCATCGAACATTGTGTCGTTGAACATGAACGGCTCCGCCCGCGTGGTCAGGTTGAGTGTGACGTGCGGATGCTTCTCGTAGAACTCGGGCAACCGCGGAATCAGCCAGCGCGTGGCGAAGGTGGGGATGACGGCCAGTTCCAGTATCCCGCCAGCGCCGCGGTGCGCCATCGCGGCGAGGGTATCGCGCTCGATGCGCTCGAGGTGTTCACGCACCTGCTTTGCATACATCTGCCCAACGTCCGTCAGGCTCAGACGCTTCTTGATGCGATTGAACAGCGGGACGCCAAGATACTCCTCGAGACAGGCGATCTGCCTGCTCACTGCGCTTTGCGTCAGGGAAAGTTCATCGGCGCTGCGCGTAAAACTCTGGTGACGCGCCGCACATTCGAATGCAATCAGGGATTCAATACTCGGGATTTTTCTTCGCACGGGTCATTCCTCAAACGCATGACATCGCAACTTTTTATCGTTTGTGCAATGTCCAAGGCGGCCGCAACAATACATTCAACCGCTGCAACTGCTCTGTACCGGCACCGAATATAGCGCGGCGAACCAGGTGTCAAATGCGCCATCGCCCTGCCTGTTGCGGTAAATCAAGCCGCCTAATGCTGCATATCGCTTTCGACAAAAGGAGAAGTCATGGGTATCGAGAACGTCCCGACGAAGTTCAAGCCTTACACGCGCCAGACCATCCACCAGTCCCCGCTGTGGGAACGCATTCCGCAAGACCTGCAGGAAGCCGTGCAGGTCATCTCGCGCGTGCTGCCCTTCCGCACCAACCAGTATGTGATGGAACATCTGATCGACTGGAACAACATCCCCGACGACCCGATCTATCGATTGGTCTTCCCGCACCCGGACATGCTGCATCCCGACGAGTACAAGCAGCTTCGCCAGTTGGTCCTGGTCGACAAGGATGAGTCGGCAATCGAGGCGGAGGTCACGCGCATCCGCCTGCGCATGAATCCGCATCCGGCAGGACAGATGACGCACAACGTGCCCATGCTCGACGGCCGGCCGTTGCCGGGCCTGCAGCACAAGTACAAGCAGACCGTGCTGTTCTTCCCCAGCTCCGGACAGACCTGCCACGCCTACTGCACCTTCTGTTTCCGCTGGCCGCAATTCGTCGGCATGGATGAACTGAAGTTCGATGCCAAGGAAACCGACGACCTCGTCAACTACCTGAAACGGCACAAGGAAGTGACCGACGTGCTGATCACCGGCGGCGACCCGCTGATCATGAATACCCGCGGTCTGGCCGGCTTCATCGAGCCGCTGCTCGGGCCCGAACTGGCTCACATCCAGAACATCCGCATCGGCACCAAGTCGGTGTCGTACTGGCCGCAGCGCTTCGTGACGGACAAGGATGCCGATGACCTGATGCGCCTGTTCGAGAAAGTGGTCGCCTCGGGCAAGAACCTGGCGCTGATGGGGCATTACAACCATCCGGTCGAGCTGCGCCAGGAGATCGCGCAACAGGCAGTGAAGCGCATCGTCGGCACCGGCGCCACGCTGCGCATGCAGGCGCCGTTGATCCGCCACATCAATGAAGATCCGGCGGGCTGGGCGGAACTGTGGACGACCGGCGTGCGGCTGGGCGCCATTCCGTACTACATGTTCGTGGAGCGCGATACCGGGCCGAGCGAATACTTCGAACTTCCGCTGGCAAGGGCATATGAGATTTTCCAGGCCGCCTACCAGAAGGTGTCGGGACTGGCGCGTACCGTGCGCGGCCCGTCGATGAGCGCTTTCCCGGGCAAGGTTGTGGTCGATGGCATCGTGGAGATCGGGGGCGAGAAGGTGTTTGCCCTGCAATTCCTGCAGGCCCGCAACCCGGATTTCGTGCGCAAGCCGTTCTATGCGAAGTTCGATCCCAAGGCCACCTGGCTGGACGACCTGGTGCCGGCATTCGGCGAAAAGCGCTTCTTCTTTGAAACGGAGCATGAAGCGCCAGTCATTCCGATCCGCGCAATGCATGACGAGCCTGCATCCATTGCCCACACGGCGTCGGCCAAACCGGCACGCCAGGTCGCCACTTCGGCACACGGAGGTTGAGCACCATGACACACCTCCTGCATCGGCAGATCCATCATCGTTATCCGCAGGCGGTTGCCGGCGAAGGTGTCTACCTGTTCGACGCCTCCGGCCGGAGCTACATCGATGCCAGCGGCGGTGCAGCCGTTTCCTGTCTCGGCCACCAGCACCCGCGGGTGCTGGCCGCGATGCATGAACAGCTGGACTGGCTTGCGTACGCGCACACCAGTTTCTTCACCACGCCCGTGGCCGAGCAGCTCGGGGACGAACTGCTGGAACACGCGCCGGCCGGCATGTCGCATGTTTACCTGGTATCGGGCGGTTCCGAAGCGGTGGAAGCGGCGCTGAAGATGGCGCGCCAGTATTTCGTCGAACGCGGTGAAACCGGACGGCGCCATTTCATTGCAAGGCGGCAGAGCTACCATGGCAATACGCTGGGTGCGCTTGCAGTGGGCGGCAACGCATGGCGGCGCAAGCAGTTTGCACCGATCATGACGGAGAGTCATTACATCGATCCCTGCTATGAATACCGCTATCGGAGCAAAGATGAATCTGCTGAGGTCTACGCCAAGCGATCCGCAGATCAGCTGGAGGCAAAGATCCAGGAACTCGGCGCAGAGAACGTCATCGCCTTCGTCGCGGAACCGGTGGTCGGCGCAACCCTCGGCGCCGTTCCCGCTGCGCCGGGCTACTTCAGGCGCATCCGCGAGATATGCGACCGTCATGGCATCCTGCTGATCCTGGATGAAGTGATGTGCGGCATGGGCCGCACGGGGACGCTGCATGCCTGCGAGCAGGAAGGCATCGTACCCGACCTGATGACGGTCGCCAAAGGACTGGGCGGGGGCTATGCGCCTATCGGCGCCACCTTCGTGCATCGGCGCATCTTCGATGCGATTGCATCAGGTTCCGGCCTGTTCCAGCATGGGCACACGTACATCGGCCATCCCCTCGCCTGCGCGGCGGCGCTGGCGGTGCAGCAGACCATCCGCAGCGAAGATCTGCTGAAGAACGTCAATGCGCGCGGCAGGCAACTGGAACAGGCGCTGCGCGAACGCTTCGCCTCGCATCCTCATGTCGGCGACATCCGCGGCCGCGGGCTGTTCTGGGGTGTGGAACTGGTGGCGGACCGGGACAGCAAGGTGCCGTTCGATCCATCCGAGCGGCTGCATGCCCGCATCCGTGCCGAGGCGATGCAGCGCGGACTGATGATTTATCCGATGGGCGGAACCGTCGACGGAAAATTCGGCGATCATATCCTGCTTGCGCCGCCGTTCATCTGTACACCGGAAATCATCGACACGATCGTCGACCGCCTGGGCGACACCGTGGATGCCGCCACCATACGCCATTCCGCCGGCGCGCTCGCCTGAGTTGCCAACAAGGAGAAACCATATGCCACGAATCGATTACCAGCCGCTCGATCTTTCGGAACCGGCCGACATTGTCAACGCCATCCGCGAGCGTCGCGGTGGGGAGCTTTTGAACCTCGACCGCATGCTGCTGCACAGCCCGACCTTTGCGAAGGGATGGAATGCTTTCCTGCGCGAGGTGCGGACCGGCCTGGAGCTGCCGCCGAAATTACGTGAACTCGCGATGTGCGTGGTTGCTGTGTTGAACGGCGCGGAATACGAGTTCCATCATCATGCGCCCGAATTCATGCGTGCGGGCGGGACCGAGCAACAGGTCAGAGCCATGCGCGATCCGGAGGCGGCAACGGGCAATTCCATCCTGTTTGACGACAAGGAACGCGCTGTCATCCTGCTCACCCTCGATATGACACGCGACGTCGCCGTCCGCGATGCGACATTCTCGGCCGTTCGCGCGGCGCTCGGCAATGATCAGCTGGTGGTGGAACTGGTCGGTGTGATTGCGACCTACAACATGGTGTCGCGTTTCCTGGTCGCGTTGGAGATTGCGCCGGAGTGATCAGAGTGCGCTTCAGGCTTCCTGGAGCCGTTCTTCCAGCCGGGCGCGGACGAAGGCGGCAAGTTGCCGGGGCAAGGCACGGCTATCGGTGTTGAACAGATCCAGGATGCGCACCGGATCGAACTCGCCGCCGGCCGCAAGGATGGGCGCTGACTTGTAACGCATGCCGCCGGCATTGTCACCATCGTCCACGATCATGTGGGAAAAACCGGAATCCGTGTGCCAGGTCAGCGCCCGTTCCGCGCTGTCCTTGTCGTAGCAGAGTTGGAAGCCTACAAGGGTACCGTCGTCCCGGCACCAGACAACCAGGTCCATGGTCCCGGACGTGAACCAGCGCCGGTGCGGCTCGCCCTTGATTTGCCTCGTATTTGCGATTTCTCGCAGCATTGTGTTGTTCGCGGTAAATTGCAGGGAAATGTATGCGACGGCGAATCGCCGCCCGCTACTTGGTTTCGAAGGTGGTAACGCCATCCCAATCCGCACCTGGCGGATGTTCGCGGTAGTGTTCGATCCGTTGCAGGTAGAGCTTGTACAGAACCTCGTCCGGATGATCGCTCAGGAGTTCCCGCAACAGCCGCTCCGCACGGTCCCATTGCTGCGCGCGGACGAAGGCCAGCGCCTCGTGCCATTTATCCACCGTAGCCCGCATGCCCGGATCCAGTTCGGTGTCGAGGCAGAGCGGCTCAAAAATCGGCACAGGTTCATTCTTGCCTTTCACCCGCACGCGGTCGAGCTCGCGATAGGCAAACTCCGGTGCGGCCCGCCTGGTCGCGTCGCCGACCGCAACGCCGGCACCGTACACCTTGGTGATGCCTTCCAGCCGTGACCCAAGGTTCACCGCGTCACCCATGACGGTGTAGGCACGGCGAATCTTGGAACCCATGTCGCCGACGCGCATCTCGCCCGTATTCAGGCCGACACCGATCTTGAGCGGCGGCCAGTTGCGCGCCATGAAATCCTTGTTGAGCGCCTTTGCAGTGGCCTGCATCTTCAGTGCGCTGGCCACTGCGCGCGACGCATGGTCAGGCAGTTCGACCGGCGCTCCCCAGAATGCCATCACGGCATCGCCGATGTACTTGTCCAGCGTGCCGCGGTTGCCGCGGATATCTTCCGACATCGCGGTGAGATAGATGTTGATGTACTCGCGCAGCGCGTTGGGGTCGAGCCCTTCGGAAATCGTGGTGAATCCGCGCACGTCGCAGAACAGGACAGTGAGTTCGCGGCTTTCGCCTTCCATGCTGTAGTTCTCGGGATTGGCCGCCATCTCGGCCACCAATTCCGGTGCGACGTATTCGCCGAACAGGCTGACCATTGCGCGGCCCTTGCGGTATTCGAACAGGTAGCCCCAGGCGATATTGAAGATGAACAGCGCACCGACCAGCAGCAGTGCCACGGCAATGGGTACAACCCAGTTCAGCTGCTGGTACATTGCGAAGTTGGCGCCGATGACTGCCGCCGTTGCGATGAGCGACGCCAGGATGGACAAGACGGGAGTGAGCACCGGCAGCAGGAGTCCGAGCACGATACCGATGACGACCACCTGCGCCAGTTGCAAGCCGATGCTGAAATCCGGCTCCTGCTTGAAATCGCCATCCATGATGGAGGCGATGATGTTGGCATGCATTTCCACGCCAGGGTAGTCGGTGTTTACCGGTGCCGGGCGGAGATCCTTGAGGCCGGCGGAGGTCGTGCCGATGAGCACGATGGTGTCGGCCAGATGTTCCATCGGGACTTTCTCCTTCAGGACATCGACTGCCGAGACGTAGCGATACTGCCCTCCCCTGGGCCCGCCTGGTCCGCGGTAATTGATCAGGGCGGTCATGTGCCGCTCGAGGGGCACGTAGGTTGCCTTGGGCTTGGTATTGAGGCGCAGGGCCTTCAGCGCTCCGTAGGTCCTGTGGTCTTCGCCGCTCAGCTGAGTCTCTTCTTGCGTGTAGAAGACCGGCTTGATCTTGCTCGCTCCCAGGCCGACGCGCGCGGTCGCCAGCGCCAGGGATTCATAATAGTTGTCGCCTACGCGTGCCAGCAGGCTCAGGCGGCGGATCGTGCCGTCGGGATCCTGCGTCGGATTCATGAAGCCGCCGCCCCTGGCCGCGGCCTGCAGCTGTTCCAGGTTCCCTGCGTAGTCCTTGTACACGGCGGAGTCGACCTCCATCCCGCCCAGGTCAGCCACGGTGAACGCCGGCGGCGGCAGCAGTCCCTTCGTGATGGCATCGGGTTCGTTGGACAGGAAGTAGCCTAGCACCGTGGGGCGCCCGTCGAGTGCTGCCGCAAGGTGCTGGTCATAGTCGAAGCGCGGCTTGAGCGCGCGGATCCTCTCGGCGAAGCCGGAGATATCCTTGAACTCCCTGTGCGCGAGCGTCTCGAGAGTGCCGTATCCGGAACTGGTGTCCGCTTCGGAGAAAATAACGTCGAAGCTGATCGACTTCGCGAAGTATTTCTGGTCGAGTTTTTCGATCAGTTTCGCGACCACATCCCTGCTCCAGGGCCAGCGTCCGACCTCCGCAATGCTTTTCTCGTCAATGTCGACGATGACGATGCGCGGATCCAGATCTCCCTTCTGCACCCGCATACGCATGTCATAGGCAAGGACGTCGAGCCGCTCGATGAAGGAAATCGGCGGGAAATAGGCAACTTGGAGCGCGGCGAGCAGCGTCATGCACAGTGCCACTGCCCAGCGGGAACCGAACTTGGAAATGAGACGCAAAATGACTCCCCGTCAACCGGTGATCAGGGCGTGTAGCCCGGGATCCTGCTTTCATCCACCTCGTCGATCTGCGCCGGGTCCATGAAGCGCTGCGCGTATTGCAGGTAGACCTTCTTGCGGATGAAGACATCGAACAGGTCCGGATCGATGTGGTCGCGCATGCGGAAGCCGCCGAGGATTTCCAGCGATTCGCTGAGGGTCTTGCCCTTCTTGTAGGGTCGGTCCTTGGCCGTCAGCGCTTCGAAGATGTCGGCGATTGCCATCATGCGTGCCTGCACCGACATCTGGTCGCCGCGCAAGCCGCGTGGGTAGCCCTTTCCGTCCATCCGCTCATGGTGGCCACCGGCATACTCCGGCACCTGTTGCAGGTGCTTCGGCCAGGGCAGCGATTCCAGCATGCGGATCGTGACCGAGATGTGGTTGTTGATGATTTCCCGTTCCTGTGCGTTGAGGGTGCCGGCGCGGATGGTCAGGTTGGCGATCTCTTCCTCGCTCAGGAGATCGCGTTCGTAGCCGTCGGGGCCGGTCCAGCGGTAACGCGCAATATCGACGACGCGCTTCTGGGCTTCGGGTGACATTGCCTCGGAACCGACATTGGAAAAGCGCAGGAATTCGCGGTCTTCATCCAGCCGGGCCAGCTCCTCGCTCAGGCCACGGTTGATTTCCTCATGGCGCCGCGTGTCGCTGCCGGCGGCCAGCTTCTCCTTCAGCGCGCGGATTTCTGCATCGCGCTTGATGACCTCGAAACGGGCATCGACGAGATGAATGCGATCGAACAGGGTCTCCAGCTTGGTGGCCTTCTCGACCACATGCACGGGCGTGGTGATCTTGCCGCAGTCATGCAGCAGGCCGGCAATCCAGAGTTGCCTGCGGTCTACCGGCGTCATCTTGAAATCGGCGAGCGGACCGGTCTCGGTCTCGTGCACCGCCTCGGCCAGCATCATGGTCAGCTCCGGCACATGCTCGCAGTGACGGCCGGTATGCGGCGACTTCTCGTCGATGCCGATGTTGATCAGCTTGACGAAGGATTCGAACAGGTTTTCGAGCAGCTTGATGAGCTGCTGGTTGGTGAGGGCGATCGCCGCCTGCGACGCCAGCGCTTCGATGAAGCGCTGGTCGGTATTCGAAAACGGGCGCGTTTCGCCAGTCGCCGGGTCCTTCGCATTGATGAGCTGCAGCACGCCGATCACTTCGCCCTCGTGGTCCATCATCGGCACCGTCAGGAAGGACTGCGAGTGATAGTGGAAGGTTTCGTCGAACTTGCGCATCCCCGAGAAGTTGAAGACGTCCACCTTGTAGACATCCTGGATGTTCACCGAGGTACCGGTATTGGCGGCATAGGCGGCGACGGCGCTCAGGTTCTTGCTGCCATTGGCATTCACCAGGGGAATGTCGGGAATCTCGATCTTGTGGCCGCTCGTTCCTCCCTGGTGCATGCCTAGGGTGTCATTGATCGAAATGCTGAAACACAGGCCCTTCTTGTCCTCGCTGATGCGGTAGAGCGTGCCGCCGTCGGCGTGGGTCATGCCCTTTGCCGCAAGCAGGATGCGCTCGAGCAGCAAGGGAACGTCATGATTGGTGCTCAGCTCGACGCTCAGCTCGGTCAGCCGCTCAAGTCTTTGTGCGATATCGGTGTAGCTGGGATCGGTCATTCGTATGTCGATGCTGGTATCTCTTCTGCACAGGCAACGCCGTTCGGCCGAACCGGGGCAAACCGGGGCGATATGGCGCCATGTCCTTGTTGCTGCAATTTATTCGTCAACCGGCCGATGATCCGCCTGCATCGGCCATCCCGCCGCGGTGCCGATGAGTCAGAACTGGATGACCTCTCCGCACTTGAGCGCGCGGAACGGGCGCCCTTCTCCTTCCTCGGCCAGCTCCCGCATGATCTGGTCTTCCTGGCCCGGCTTCAGGTGGTAAATCAGGAACTCGATCGACCGCGGCGTCGACCGGATCTCCTCGATCAGGGCGCGCGGGCAGAAATGCATGGAACGTGCCGCCAGTTCCATTTCGGCATTGGGGAAGGAACAGTCGATGATGACCTTGGCCAGCTTCTTTTCGTTACGCAGCGTAGTCCACAGTTCGGGCGTGGACGACATGTCGCCCGAGAACAGGAAACCCGATCTGTTGTTATTGACCATGTAGGCGACCGAGCCGACGGTGTGGTTGACGGTGTGCGGCGTCAGCTGGCGCGCGCCGATCTGCACCGTCTCGCCGGGCTTGATTTCCTGCCAGCGCATGGACGGCCGCTCGGGTGTCGGGATCGTTGAAAAATCGGGCCACAGGACCCAGTTGAACAAATGCTTCTTCATCGACGCCATGACCTTTTCGGTGGCGTACACGGTGACCGGCGCCGCTTTCTTGCCCTGGATAGCGTCCACGAGCAGCGCAAGGCCGGCGACGTGATCAAGGTGGCAATGCGTGATGAAGACGTGGTCGATTCTCGCCAGTTGGTCGACGTCCAGGCTGGTCAAGCCGGTCCCGGCATCCAGCAGAATGTCGTGATCCACAAGCAGGCTGGTGGTGAACCGCTCGCGTCCACCGATTCCCCCTGCGCATCCAAGTACTTGTAATTTCATGCTGTCATGCCCGCCGGTACGAGACAGGTAGTTTTTTTTGGCGCGCCAAACGAATGCAACGCCTTTCCGGAGCCGATCCGCGCTACATGACGCGAATTCATGACGCCCCTCCCATGTTTATTGATCGATTGTAGTCGCATTCGTGGAAATTGCGTCTTTTTCGCCAACTGAATGAATCTCTCTACTGAAATGAAGGCTGCCAAAGTGATACATTTTCGCAACGGCAAGAGCCAGATCAATTATTATTGGTAGATGCCGTTCAAGGCGGGACCGCCCAGGAGTTCCGCCAGCAGGCGGGCGTCTCGCCTCGAGCGGCGTTGACAATTATGAAACAAGTCTGATGGACGAAATCACATGAGCGCGGTTCTCGGCACACCGAAGGGCAACGACGACGAAGTCAACAGCCGTTTGGCGTTCTTCAAGCAGTTACAGTCCGTCACAAACAAGATCCACGCCACCAGCAACCTGGACGAAATCATGCTCGACCTGTCGCAGGACATCTGCGACCTGTTCGATGCGGACCGCCTCACGCTCTATGTGATGAGCGAAGACAAGACTTGCATCGTTTCCAAGATCAAGACCGGCCTGAACTCCTTCAAGGACTTCAAACTGCCGATCTCGGCGCAGAGCATCGCCGGCTACGCTGCGCTCTCCCGCCGGGTCCTCAATCTTCGTGATGTCTACGACGATCTCGAACTGAAATCGCATTCGCCCGACCTGCATTTCCAGCGCGGTGTGGACCAGGCCACGGGCTACCGCACCAAACAGATGCTGGTCGCTCCGCTGATCGACGAACCGAAGAACGAACTCCTCGGCGCGATCCAGCTGATCAACAACCGCAGCGGACAGCCCTTCAGCGGCGTGGCGGAAGAAGGTATCAAGGAGCTGTGCAAGACCCTGGCCATCGCGTTCACACAGCGGCTGAAGCCGGCCCCGCTGATCCGGTCCAAGTACAGCATGCTGGTGGAAGAAGCCGTATTGGCCGCCCCCGAGCTGGAGCTGGCCACCCGCTCCGCACGCCGCAAGAACGACGATATCGAAGAGATTCTGATCAAGGATTTCCAGGTCAAGACCGCGGCGATCGGACAAGCGCTGTCCAAGCATTTCGGCGTGCCTTACGAGCCGCACAAGCCGGACCGCGTCAAGCCGGTGGACCTGCTCAAGAACCTCAAACGCGAGTTCATCGAGCAAAGCCAGTGGCTACCCATCGAGGAAGGCCCGGAAGGCACGGTGATCCTCGCGCTCGACCCGGAACATGTGCGCAATGCGCGCGTGATCAACAACATCTTCCCCAAGGCGAAGCTGGTCTATCGCGTCACAACCCAGCGCGATTTCAGGCAGACGATCGACCAGTTCTTCGGCGCCGAGGGTGACCTGGCCTCGGTGGGCGACCTGCTTTCCGGCATGGACGGCGGCGACGACGAGGAAGGCAGCGAGCTCTCGGAAGCCGACCTGTCGGCAGCTTCGGAAAACGAGCTGGTCAAGCTCGTGAACAAGATCATCATGGATGCCTACCGGCAGAACGCGTCTGACATCCATATCGAGCCGCGCCCGGGCAAGGAAAAGACCATGATCCGCTTCCGCAAGGACGGATCGCTGGAACCGTACATCGAGATTCCGTCCACTTACCGCAATGCACTTGTCGCGCGCATCAAGATCATGTGCGACCTGGATATTTCCGAGCGACGCAAGCCGCAGGACGGGAAGATCAAGTTCAAGAAGTACGCGCCGCTGGACATCGAGCTGCGTGTCGCGACCATTCCGTCCGCAGGCGGCGTCGAGGATATCGTGATGCGTATTCTCGCTGCCGGCGAACCGATCCCGCTCGACAAGCTGGGCGTACTCCCCCACAACCTCGAGCGCCTGAGGGCGGCAGTCAGCAAACCGTATGGCCTGTTCTTCGTCTGCGGCCCGACCGGTTCTGGTAAAACCACCACGCTGCACTCGGTGCTCAACTTCCTGAACACACCGGAAACCAAGATCTGGACCGCAGAGGATCCGGTCGAAATTACCCAGAAGGGCCTGCGCCAGGTGCAGGTCAACCGCAAGAGCGGCCTCGACTTCGCCACCGCGATGCGCGCCTTCCTGCGCGCCGACCCGGACGTGATCATGGTCGGCGAAATGCGCGACAAGGAAACCGTGTCGATGGGTATCGAGGCGTCGCTCACCGGCCACCTCGTCTTCGCGACCCTGCACACCAACAGTGCGCCGGAATCCATCATCCGCCTGCTGGACATGGGCATGGACCCGTTCAACTTCGCCGATGCGCTGCTGGGCGTACTGGCGCAGCGCCTGGCAAAGCGCCTGTGCTCGAACTGCAAGATGGCGTACGAGCCGTCAGAAGACGAACTGCAACTCCTGCTGGCCGAATATTGCGAAGAACTGAAGAACACCGAAGCCTTCAAGGACCAGAAGGCAGGTTTCCAGGGCGTGATGAACAACTGGAAGAAGAACTATGCCGACAGCAGCGGCAAGTTCAAACTGTACAAGGCAGTCGGATGCGATCAGTGCAGCGGTGGCTACAAGGGGCGCGTCGGTCTGCACGAACTGATGATCGGCACTGACCGTTTGAAGCGCCTGATCCAGGAACACTCGCGCGTTGCCCAGATGCTGGCCACTGCGCTGGAAGATGGCATGCTGACGCTGAAGATGGACGGGATCGAGAAGATTCTTTCGGGGATTACGGACATCAAGCAAGTCCGCGCGGTTTGTATCAAGTAACGACCGGCGTATTCTTGCGCCGCTCCGGACCGAGATATTCCACCAGTTGTCCGCTGGCGCCACGCAGGCGCTGGCTGACCAATTTGGCGATGCGCGACAGGATGTGCACGGCAAGCACAGGCTTGTCGTGGATCATGCGCGCGTAGCTGTCCTTGGTCAGCAGCAGGATCACGCTTGCCTGCGATGCAATGCAGGTCGCGGAGCGCGGCTCCCCGTCGATGATGGACATTTCCCCCACCGTCCTTCCGTGCGCGATCTGCACGATGCGGTGCGGCTTGCCTTGCTGGTCGTATTTGAAGATTTCCACCTCCCCCTTGACCAGCAGGCACATGTAGCTGCCGGGATCGCCTTCCTTGAAGATGATGGTGCCGGCGCTCACCTCGTAGCACTGGACATAGTTTGCCATCGCTTCGATGTCTTTCCAGTCCAGGTCCATGAACAATCGGGAGTCGGCGATCATTTCGCAGATCTGGTCCTTGAACGCCGCTCCAGCTCCCATCAGCTTGAAGCTGTCCGTTGTATATGTCGAAGTCATCTGATCACTGCGAGCCCGTTGTGAATTCCTTGTCCTACCGCACTTCGCAGTCGACGGCATCCGATTTCGCCGGCTGGCTCGATCCGGTCTGCGTGTCGCTGCCGGCCGAGAACGCCGGCGGCGGCGTGAACCGGATGCCCGGGTTCTGCGGCAGCACCACCGGCGGCTGCACCAC
>DASPMC010000055.1:0-10975 GCA_035627275.1 Noviherbaspirillum sp. | reverse complement strand
GAGTTGACGCGAAAAATCGATCATTTCGTCACCTCCTATAATCAGAATTGCAAACCGTTCCAATGGACCGCGACCGCTGATTCCATTCTCGAAAAACTCCAGCGACTTTGCTCACGAATTAACGGAACAGGACACTAGCGCTTCGGCATCCCACCCAGCAATGCCGCCACTTTGGTCTTTTGGGGCTTGCCGGCATTTCCAGGCGACTGGGAACCATTATTCTCCGACTGCGGCTCCGGCGCTGCTGGCTCATACGGCTTCAGGAACCACGGATCGATCTTTTCCTTGCGCGGCGCATAAGCACCCCGGCTGTATTGCGTGCCGCGCTGCGACGATCCACGTTCTTCGCCCTCTTCATGACGCGGACGGCGGTCAGTTGAACGCGACGGCACGAACCCGGCCAGATGCAGGCGGGAAATGGTGTGCTTGATCAGCTTTTCGATATCGGCAAGCTGGCGCGCTTCCTTATCCGTGTACAGCGAGATAGCGTCACCGGAAGCGCCGGCCCGGCCCGTGCGGCCAATGCGGTGCACATAGTCCTCAGCGTTGTACGGCAGGTCGTAATTGATCACGCAAGGCAGCTCGGCGATATCCAGGCCGCGAGCAGCGACATCGGTGGCAACCAATACTTCGATCGTCCCCTGCTTGAATGCCTCGAGCGCTGTCATGCGCTCCGCCTGCGTCTTGTCTCCGTGGATCGCCGCGGCCTTGATGCCTTCCTTCTCGAGATGGCGGGACAGGCGGGATGCGCCGATCTTGGTATTGGAGAACACGATTACCTGCTTCAGGCCGCGCTCGCGAATGATGTGCGTCACCGCATCGCGCTTGGCCTCGTCCTCGACCTTGTACAGCACTTGCGTGACATTGTCGGCAGTCGCGTTGCTGCGGGCGACCTCGATCGTGACCGGATTTTGCAAGAAGCTGTTGGCCAGCTTCTTGATATCCGGCGAGAAGGTGGCCGAGAACATCAGGTTCTGCCGCTGTTTCGGCAACAGGTTGATGATGCGTTGCAGGTCGGGCAGGAATCCCATGTCGAGCATGCGGTCTGCTTCATCCATCACGAGGATCTGTGTCTGTGACAGGTTGAGCGTTTTCTGCTGGACATGGTCAAGCAAGCGGCCGGGAGTGGCGATCAGGATTTCCACGCCCGCACGCAATGCCGCGGTTTGTGGCGCCATGTCGACGCCGCCGAAGACGACAGTGGAACGCAGCGGCGTATGACGCGAGTATGCCTGCACGTTGTCGGCGACCTGGTCGGCGAGTTCGCGGGTCGGTGTGAGAATCAGCGCACGAACAGGATGGCGCGCCGGCGACGCACTAGTATTCGCATGGACGAGCAGGCGCTGGATGATGGGCAGTGAGAAACCTGCGGTCTTTCCGGTTCCAGTCTGCGCAGCTCCCATGACATCGCGCCCTTGCAGCACGATGGGGATGGCTTCAGCCTGGATCGGCGTCGGATGAACATAACCTTGGTCGGCGAGCGCTCGCAAAATATCTGCCGAAAGTCCGAAATCTTCAAAGCGGACGGCGGCGGTTTGCGAACTGGCTGGCTGAGTGTCTGACATAGTGCTTTCATCATGGCCCTCAACGGGCCGTCAATTGGGATGCGAGGCAACGCAATGCGCCTGCGCAGCGCATTTTCAAAAACAACCTTTCATTATACGCCTGCGTGCGTATACCGTTGATTTTTCTGGACTTCACCCTTCCTGGCGTGTGACCGCTCCCAGGACAAAAGATTGCAGACGAAAGGAAGTCCGAAACGCCTCAACGTGTTGGGCATACGGGGGTATACAGGAGAGTCGCGGCGGCTTTGCCTCAAATAAATGATGACACTTTAACCACGCATTTCCGCATCGTTGCGCCTTTACAGACAGGAAAGCGATGTCTCGGTCTGCCTTCTGGGCAAGTAATTTGCTGTCGCTTACGCAACATCGTTCGTCCGACTCGATTCACGAACATTTTGAAGCGTTTGACACTGATATTTAGTCAATATCCCCCTTTGATTTTTCGCATCGCCCGTTACAGAACCAGATGGCAAAGTTGCTCACTGATCAGGCCGGCTCAATCTGGCTGCAGAAAATCCACTCGCCGGTCGCCCAGAGATTCACAGGAGACACCCCTCGATGTCCCTCCGGGGCATTCGCTTTCTTTTTGCGTGCATTCACACGACCTATTGCCAATGATCCCTGTATATCAGCCGTATCTGACCGGACGCGAAAAAGAGTACGTCAACCAATGCCTTGATACGACCTGGATCTCTTCCAAGGGGGAATTCATCTCCCGCTTTGAAAGCGAATTCGTTCGTTACATCGGCGCAGCTCATGCCACGACAGTATGCAACGGTACCGTGGCGCTGCACCTGGCCTTGACCGCGCTCGGGCTGCAGCCCGGCGACGAAGTCATCGTGCCCACGTTGACCTATGTCGCGTCGGTCAATGCGGTGGTGCAAGCGGGTGCGGTCCCGGTTTTCGCAGATTCCCTGCCGCACAGCTGGCAGCTCGACCCGGATGACGTCCGGCGCCGGATCACGAGCCGCACCAAGGCTGTCATGGCCGTCCATCTCTACGGCCTGCCATGTGACATGGATGCGCTTGTCGCGCTGTGCCGAGAGCACGGCCTGTACCTCGTCGAGGACTGCGCCGAGGCGTTCGGCACCTATTACAAGGGCCAGCATGTCGGCACGTTCGGCGACGTGGCCACCTTCAGCTTCTTCGGCAACAAGACGATCACTACCGGCGAAGGAGGCATGGTCGTCAGCCGCGCCGCGGACCTGCATGCCAAGGCATACCACCTGAAGACCCAGGGCGTCTCGCCCACACGCGAATACTGGCACGACGTTGTGGCGTACAACTACCGCATGACCAATATCTGCGCCGCCATCGGCCTCGCACAGCTGGAACAGGCCGGCGACATCATCGGGAGGAAGCGGCAGATCGCCGTCTGGTATCAACAGGGACTCAAGGGGCTGCCGCTCGTCACCCACGACGAAGTCGAGGGGACACGGCATTCATACTGGATGTGCTCGATCGCACTCGACCTCGCCCAGGAACGCGAACCGCTGCGCAATTACCTGAAGGAATATGGTGTCGAAACACGTCCCGTCTTCCATCCGGCACACACGCTGCCGCCCTATGCCGCCGGGCACTCCTTCCCCGTTGCCGAATCCATCAGCTCCCGTGCGTTGAATCTCCCCAGCTATCCCGGCTTGTCGCGCGCCGAGGTCAACGACGTTTGCGGCCTGATCCGCCAGTTCTACCAGGAAAAGGGAGAGCCGTTGCGCGCGGCGTGAAAGTGAAGCACGTGAACAGGACGCAAAGCAACCTGAGCATGGCTCATTCCCCCGAGCTCGATGCAGTACCGGCAGAACTGCGCGTGGCGCCGCCAAGTCCGCAAGAGCGCCAGAACGCCGTATGCGCGTACCTCTCCGGCATCTGGAATGCCCGCTACTTCTGGGTACACCTGTCGCTTTCAGACCTGCGCTACCGGTGGCGCCGCTCGTTCTTCGGCGCGCTGTGGTCCATCATGCAGCCGGTGGGAATGACCCTGTTGCTATCGCTCGTCTTCGGTCGCATTTTCAATGCCGATATCGCCGAGTACGCGCCATTCATCCTCTCCGGAATGATCTTCTGGGAGTTCATCACCTCCACCGCAACGGGAGGATCGCTTGCCTTTGTCCAGGCCGACGCCTATATCAAGCAATGCCATCACCCGCTGGCAATCTATACCCTGCGAACAGCACTGACAAACCTGCTGGTGCTGATGATGGCCAGCCTGGGCCTCGTGGCGTGGGTGCTGGTCGTCATGCCGCATCACTTCGGCTGGCAATGGCTGGCGGCGTTACTGATCTATCCCATCGTTGCGTTGATTGCATGGCCGCTCGCCACAGTGCTTGCCTATGTCGCCACGCGGTTCAGGGACGTGCCGCACGCGCTTGCGCTCGCCTTCCAGACCTTGTGGCTGGTGTCTCCGATCTACTTTGACCCCGCCCTCTTCCGCAACGGTGGCCTGCACGTCCTGGTCGACTACAACCCTGTCTACCATTTGCTCGAAGTCGTGCGCGCCCCGTTACTGAGAGGGCAGTGGCCGACGTCAACCAACTTCGCCTATTGCGCCGTGACGATCCTGGCGTTGACCCTGCTGGCCTGGCTGGTGGGCCGGACGGCGGAAAGGCGAGTGATTTTCTATCTATGAAAGCGAACCATATTTTCCTGGACAACGTGAACCTGCATTACGCGTCCGTCGCCTTCAAGGAGCGATCCCTGAAATCGCTCCTCGGCGGATTGCTCAAACGCGGCAGGCCGTCAACCGAAGTTCAGGACGTACATGCCCTGAAAGACATTTCTCTCGAGATCCGCGCCGGCGAACGCGTCGGCCTGCTCGGCCACAATGGTGCGGGCAAGAGCACGTTCCTCAAGATGGTGGCGGGTTTGTACCCGATTTCCGGCGGCAGGCGCATCGTGGAGGGAACCGTACGTTCACTCTTCGATCTGAGCCTCGGTTTCGAGCCGGACGCAACGGGCCGGGAAAATATCTTGTATCGCGGGCTGTTGCTGGGCCTGTCTCCGAAGTTCATGCGAACGATCGAGGACGAAATCGTCGAATTCGCCGGCTTGGGGGAATTCATCGACTATCCGATCCGCACCTACTCGGCCGGCATGCAGGTACGACTGGCTTTCGCGATCTCGACGGCAGTCGGCGGCGATGTGCTCCTGCTCGACGAAGTGATCGGCGCGGGCGACGCAAACTTCATGGCGAAGGCGAAAGACCGCATTGCCAAACTGATCGAGCAGTCTGAGATCCTCGTGCTGGCATCCCATGATTTCGGCGCGTTACGCTCGCTGTGCGAGCGCGGCCTGGTCTTTGACCACGGAAAACTGATCTACGATGGCCCGATCGATGAGACCATCGACCGCTACAAGGTAGCCAACGGGATTGCCGCATGAACTCTCCTGTCCGCATCCTCTGGCTGCTCAACCACACCACTTTGCGCCGATTCGAGGTAGCGCAATTGCGCGCGCTCGGCATCACCGAGGTGTATTGTCCGAAACGTTTTCCTTATGACGAGGGCAATCTCTCGGCAAGCGTGGACGAGTCGCTGGACGCGACGCTGTCCATCCCTGCCTTGGACCTGCAGGTGCTGAACGAGCAGAACTGGTACGAGTCCCCCAGCACGGAAGCCTGGGCAATTGCCAACCTTCATTTCAGTATTGCCGTCATCGGCTTTTTCCCGCGGCAGATCGAAGCCTGCGTCCAGCATTTCAAGGGATCCTTGGTCTTGCGCGTATTCGGCCTGGCAAAGGGATACTCTTACACACGCTTGCTCGGCGAGGAGTTGGGTCCGCCGTTTATCGACAAGCTCCGTGCGATGGGCAACCGCTTCTGGTTCGGCACTGGATACGAACATCTGGAGGAAGTGGAAGAGGGCCTGCTGCGAAATCGCGCGTGTTTCCTTCCGGTCGGACTGGATGGCGAGGTTGCTCCCGACAACTGGCGCGGTACCGACAAGCGCATTTTCTTTGTTTGCCCGCGTATCGAAACATCGCCGTACTTCAAGGCGATCTATCAGGCCTTCAAGAAGGATTTTTCGGGTCTCGACTACGTAATCGGCGGCGCCCAGCCCGTCAAGGTGGCGGACTCCAAGGTCCTGGGATTCGTCCCCCGCGAAGTACATGAACGAAACATGCGCGAACTGCGCGTGATGTTCTACCACAGCACGGAACCCAACCATATCCACTACCACCCCTTCGAAGCGATACGTGCCGGCATGCCTCTTGTATACATGGCCGGCGGCATGCTGGATCGAATGGGCGGCGAACAGCTTCCCGGCCGTTGTACATCGATTGCGCAGGCACGTGAAAAAATCCGGCGTATTCTCGACGACGACCGCAATCTGATCGATGCCATTCGCCGCAGCCAGCTGAAACTGCTGGAGCCGATGAAACCGGAAAACTGCATCGCGGCATGGCAGGCTGGTTTCCGTCGCATCCTCAACAGCTTGAGCACGAACAACGTGGTGCCGCTAGTGCGCAAGCACCGCATTGCGCTCATCGTTCCAACGGGTTATCGCGGGGGCAGCCTGCGCGGGGCGAAACTGCTCGCCCAGGCCATCGAGGCCGGCGGCTTGCAGGCGGGACGCAAAGTGGATGTCGTCTTTGGACACCTGGATGACGAGGATATTTACACGGAGGAGGAGTTTGCCGACCTGCCGCCTTCCGTCAGGCGCCGCCCCTTCAAATGGCAGGTCCTTCCGGCGGATGAAGCGCGCCGCGCGCTTGCCTATGCCGGACTGCCGCAGGAGACCGAGGCGCCCTGTTACCAAGTGCCCGATGATGGTATCCGTCACTTCTCGGATTGCGACCTGTGGATCATCGTTTCCGATCGCCTCGACCACCCGCTGTTGCCCTTGCGGCCGTATATCGTCATGGTCTACGACTACCTGCAGCGGTACGAAGGTTTCCTGCCGCAGACGGTCAACCGCCGCTTCATCCATGTTGCGCATCGCGCGAGCCGGGTGTTCGTCACCACGGAATTCACACGCCAGGACGCGCTCCAGTTTGCAGGCTTGCCGTCCCGTAAGGTCAAAAAGCTTCCCATGCTTGCACCGGATTTTTCGGCGCGGCGCAGTGCTGCCGCGGATCGACGGCAGGGCTACTTCCTGTGGACGACCAATCTCTCACAGCACAAGAACCATGAGAATGCGGTAAAGGCGCTACAGCTTTACTACGAGGAGCTCGGCGGCGTCCTGCCGTGCCGCGTTACCGGTGTCGAGACGGATGCTCTCCTGAAGAGCAATCTTCCCCACCTCAAGCCCCTGCGCGCACTTGTATCACACAGCCCGGTTCTCAGGAAAAACCTGCAGCTTCTCGGCGAACTGCCAGAGCGGGCATACCAGTCCCTCCTGGCGGGCAGCGAGTTCCTGTGGCATCCGGCCCGCATCGATAATGGCACATTCTCGGTTATCGAGGCTGCACATCTCGGCGTTCCCTCCCTGTCGAGCGATTACCCTGCCATGCGCGAGATCGACGCGCAGTTTGGATTGCAACTTGCATGGATGGATCCGCGCGATCCGCAAGACATGGCGCGCAAGCTGAAAGCAATGGAAAGGCTTGCGGAGGAACGCCGGGCAGTCTTGCCTTCTCAACAGCGCCTCGCCTCGCAATCCCTTGCTGCGCTCGCCGGCGCTTACTGGCAGGCAGTGGAGGAATGCCTGTGAAAAAGTACGGCATCTATCTCGCCTATCCGCACACCGTCGACCTCCGTGCCGAAGGGCTGGGACGCCAGCTTGCGGAATTCCTCAAGGGGGCACGTCATCATGGAGATATTCGCTTCGTCATCGCATGTCCGAGCTGGATGCGGGAAAACCTGAGCAAGCTGTTCGAGGCAAACGGTTTGGAACACGACGACTTCGAGATCGTCGCGCCCGCGCGGCAACCCTTGTTGCTGACAGCCCACCAACACCTCGTCGCCCTCAGGGGAAGACAAGAGCAGCGCGGAAAGGAAGGAAAACTGCGCGCACAGGTGCGCAAACTCAAGTCGAAGCTCACCCGGTATGCTGAGCGCCATCTTGCGCAGACGCGCAGCCTGGTGGCAACGGCCTTGCTGGGTATCGCGGCCTCGCCTTTGCTCCTGCTCGCCTTGTCCTTTTACTTGCTGAAGCACCTGCACGCGATGGCGGCCCGGCTACGGAAAAGGCACATGGGCAGCGGCAATCGCGGCCAGGCGGAGAAGGAGAAAAACGGCCCGCTTCCCGATATTGCGAATCGGCCAGGTAATTACCCGTTCGCAGTCCGGCTGTATAGCGCGATGGAGGAAGCGGAAGCATTGCTGCTGAAAGAGCTGATCGACGCACGCAAGGACGTCGCCGCCTGGTTCAGCCCGACCGCATTCTGGCCGCACTTCAATGACATCTCCGCTCCGCGCCTCATGTGTGTGCCGGACGTCGTGCTGACCGACTTTCCGGTCGGCTTCGCGCCAGTGGGCGGCGACCGTTTCCTTGAAAATTTCAGGCGGGTCGAAAAGGCAATCGGGGGAGGCCAGTATTTCGTCACTTACAGCGAGGACGTGAAATGGCGCACACTGGTCCAGCGCTATAACGTGGGCCCAGAAAAAGTGTGGGTCGTGCCGCATGGCGCGAACCGGCTGGATGAACTGATCAGCGTTTCGGGTTTTGTCGACAATGAGGCTGCGACCAAGGCGCTATGCATCGACCTGTTCCGCACGGCCCTTCTCAAGGCCGTCAATTACGGCGATGCGCGCATCTTCGGGAGCGGCAGCGTCCGTTTCATGTTCTATGCGAGCCAGTTCCGTCCGAACAAGAACGTGCTCTCCCTGCTGCGCGCATACGACTATTTATTGAAGCAGCGGCATATTTCGCACAAACTCGTCCTTACCGGGAACCCGAACGGCCTGCCCGAGTTGAAGGAATTCATTCAATCGCATCACCTGGAAAATGACGTGCTGTGCCTGCACGGATTGAGCGCGCAGGAGCTGGCCGCATGCTACCGGCTCGCGGACCTTGCCGTGAATCCCAGCCTCAGTGAGGGCGGCTGCCCCTTCACCTTCACCGAAGCCATGTCCGTCGGCACACCGGTTGCGATGGCGCGGATACCGGTCACCGAGGAAGTCATTTCCGACCCCGGCCTGCAGGAGATGATGCTCTTCGATCCGTATGACTGGGTCGATATGGGCGATCGCCTCGAATGGTGCCTGAACAACCTGGACACGCTGTACCGACGGCAGCAGCCGTTTTACGAAGAACTTGCACGTCGCACGTGGCTTGATGTCGTCGAAGAATATATCGGCATTCTTGATTCCATCTCATCTCAGCAAGGGGAGCGGCAATGGGCATACGCCAGGGCTTAGTGATTTTCGGGTTCGGGGGGCATGCGCGCAGTGTCGCTGATATCGCCCTCGCCACCGGGTACAAGGAATTCCTGTTCATCGACGACAACGCGCGGGCAGGCGAAACCTTCCTCGGCCATCCGGTACTGCGCCAATTACCCGGGGCCTTCCCTGAAGGCTGGTCCTGCTTTGCGGCCTCGGGCGACAATCGAACCAGGGCGCGCCAGATTGCGTCGATCCTCGAGTCCGGCTGGCCGCTCGTGACCCTCATCGCTCCTACCGCAAGCATCGGCGCGGGCGCAGCGATCGGCACCGGTAGCATCGTCGCGCACCACGCGCATGTCGGCCCCATGGCCAAGGTCGGCAGTGGTGCAATCATCAACACGGGCGCGATCGTCGAACATGAATGCATCGTCGGTGACTTCGTGCACGTTTCCGTCAATGCCACTGCTGCCGGCCGCTCCAGCCTTGGTGATTTTGTCTTCCTCGGTGCAAGCGCGACAGTCATCGATGGTACAAGCGTGGGCAGAGAAATCATTGTGGGAGCCGGAAGCCTAGTAGTCCGCGATCTGGAGGCTCCCGGCACGTACATCGGCGTTCCGGCAAAGCGCTTGATGAAGGAAGGGGCACACGAGCAGCAATAAACGGGAAGTGGGCCAGGATCTGCGGAGAAACTTTAGAGAAGTAACAAAGGTACTCTGCAGACACGAACTCCGCGCCTCCCTGAATTCCTCCGATGCATGCCGTCTGGCTTTCGGGCGGCTCCGGAAAGCCCACGAATGTTTGCGCCCGGATCACCCGCCACCCGAAGTTGCCGGATAAAACGGCGATCCTTCCGTGTCGAGCGCCTGTGCAAGGCGTTTCTGATGGAGGTGAATAACGAATTGGGAATCATCAAAACTGCCGCAGTTCTTCAAGAACCCTTGGCTGTTGATGAAATTTTGAGCAACCCGTGCGAGCGATGCACAGGTACCTAGTAGATCATCCAGATGAATTTAATGGATAAATCCGGCGCATTTTCTGACGCGCGTCGGGGGTGGTAAAACGCCAGTCGATCGTCGCCCTGGCTTGGTTGCGTTTTCTTTCATAGACCGCAATCTCCTTCTTGAGCCTGGATGCGTCTGCGATGCGGCGCTCCAGGCATACCTTGCTTAATGCGGCCAATTCGATTTCCGCCATGTTTAGCCAACTGCCATGCTTGGGCGTGTAATGGAACTCGAATCGCCTGGACAGGCGCCGTGCCTCATCCGGTTCGAAGGTTTCATAAAACGCCCCCGGCTTGTGAATGTTCAGGTTATCGAGCACCACCACAATGCGGTCGGCTTCCGGGTAGAACTCATCGGCCACCCGTTTCATGAAATGGGCAAAGTCTTTCGTCGTTCGCTGTGCCTTCACTTCCAGACGGCGCAAACCCGCCTTGGGTTCGCAGCAGACAAACACTTCCTGCAGGCCATTGCGCTTGTATTCATGATCCTGCCTTGCCGGCTTCCCAGGCGCTGACGGCAGAGGTTCGCGCGTATCTGCCAGCAATTGCTTCGGGCTCTCGTCAACGCATACCAGCGGACGGCGCTCGTCATAGGGGAGTTCATACAAGTCCAGCACGTCTTCCATCCTGGCTACAAATTCACCGCTCACTTCCGGAATGCACCACTCTTGCCTTTGCCAGGGCTTGAGTTCGTTTTTTTTAGCACCTGCCGTACGGTTTCCGGCGAAATCGAATCACTGTAACCAAGCTCGACCACCTTGTCGGCCAGCAGCTTGAGCGTCCACCCCGCATGGCCTTTCGGTGCGGCGGAACACGCTACCGCGATCAAATGCGCCTCCTGCTTACCGTCCAGTTTGCGCTGCTTGCCAGGGCGATGATGCTCTGTGAGGGCGCCCTCCAAACCCTCCGTGGCATAGCGCTTGCGCGTGCGCTCCACGGTGCCAACCGAGACTTCCACCGCTTGCGCAATGTCCCCGTCAACCCAGTCATCCGACGCTTTGAGCAGAATCCGCGCACG
Organism: Noviherbaspirillum sp.; assembly: GCA_035627275.1. GTDB lineage: Bacteria > Pseudomonadota > Gammaproteobacteria > Burkholderiales > Burkholderiaceae_D > Noviherbaspirillum. Next base: position 131 of record DASPMC010000055.1, on the reverse strand, counting down.
CGCCAGCTTCCGCGCCGAACAATTACCTCGCCGGATCATCGTCGATAGACGCGCCTTCTCGGCATCATCCAGCTTGACCAAATACTGTTTCCCGGGCATCACTGATCCCTCCTCCTGAATCAGGAGTTAGA
>DASPMC010000054.1:0-6031 GCA_035627275.1 Noviherbaspirillum sp. | reverse complement strand
GGTCCCACCCCTTCCCATCCCGAACAGGACCGTGAAACGACGTCGCGCCGATGATAGTGCTGCAACCAGTGTGAAAGTAGGTAATCGTCAGGCTTGTTACATGAAACGCCCCGGCTCAAGCGAGCCGGGGCGTTTTGCTTTTATGCGCCCGGAAATCGGCGCGCGGCTTTGATATGCCGCTGCCAGGCGTGCCGGCCACACCTGCCGCTCTTGAGACAGACCGGGATCGCCCCCCGTCCTGCCTACGCATACTGATTCTCACCGCATAAGCAATCCGCCTACCCGGGAAACGCCCCCTGCGTCCCGAAAAAGAACCATTCTTCCCTGCTTGCCGCGCCGCCCTTCGGCAGTATGATGTGCCCGTCCGCCGGCGCAACCAGATCCCCGCCATTGGCACGCCGGGCGATGGCTTCGTCTTTGGTGACGCGGTCGAAGTGCTGCCACGGTTTCGCGAAGGTGGCGTCTGCGTCCTTGTAGAAGACGCTCTTCATCCACACGCAGCGCTGTGTCTCCGGCATTGCGCCGGCATCGAGCGAGCGCGCTGCGGCGCAATCGGGCGCAAGCATGTCGAAATGCGCGAGCGCCCTGAGAATGGCGCGATAGCCAATGTCGGCTGCGTCGGCATTGTGATGGTGTCCGCATTCCAGCGTGACAGCCAGCGCGCCGTTGGCGCGCGCATACTCGGTTGTCCCCTGCGATTCCTTGTCGCCACCCTTGCCGCCGCTGCCGAACGCCTCCGACCAACCGCATACGAAATCACGCACACCGAGCGCGCGCGCGTAGGCGACTTCTTCCGGTCGTGATTGCGAACCACCCAGGAAAACGAATGGGCCGCCCTGCGAGGCGTAGGAGTGCAAATCCAGCAGAACGTCGGCGCTGTCGAGGAAATCGCAGATGACGGGATCGAGATAATCCTCGTAGTGCCGTTTCTCTTCCTTGGGATAGAGATAACGGTTCAGGTTGCGCTCGACGAAGCGTACTTTCTGCGCGTAGGCGCGTGGATTGGCGATCGGCATCAACCGCAGTGTTCCGCGCTGTAGCGCCACGACGCCGTTATCCAGATCCGCCAGGAGGCGTGCGATTGCGGCAGGGCCGCAAAACTCATTGCCGTGCACGGCGCCCATTACGGCCAAATTCTTGCCCGGCTCCAGGGCATGGTGAGCGACGGTCTTTATGTTCATGAAGTTCCTGCATTGAGATATGACGAAAAGAAAGTCTCTCACGCTTGGCTGCAAACCTCAATCAGCGACATCGGTGCCATCAACATTTGGTAAAGGGGAATGGAAAATGATGACGGCGCCATGCATGAACTTCGCCGTGTCAGAGAGGAGCGTGCGTCAATATCGCGGGGACTGCGCGCATCGGCTGTGAGGATCAGCTGCTTTTCATCGGCGCGGAGTGCAGAAAAGCGATGTTGACTGGTAGCGGACGAAATCGTCAGTTCGGTTGCAAGGAGCAGTCCATCGATCTTGCATAGTCTGTGTGGAATGCAGCCTTGCCGAGCATGTCTTCAAGAGCTTGCGTAATGTACGCTCAACTCGATGGCTCGTAAGCCGGTCCGGTCATGCTGATACAGTCAAAATATCCGCCGCCCCGCTCGAGTCCACCCCATCCTGCTCTTGCGTCCGCAGCCGCATCTGTTCCGTCAGCATTGCAATAAACGCACTGGTCGCCGAGTTCAGCGGCCGCCGTGGATGCGATACCGCGACCACTTGACGGACCAGCCTGGGCGAGACGATCGAGTGCGCTCGCAGCCGGCCTTCGCTTAATCCGCGGTGAACCGCGATGCGCGGCAGGATGGTCGCCAGCTGCGTTTGCTCCACCAGCTTCACCGTCGTCACCAGCGAGTCGATTTCGAACTTCGGCGCCAAGTCCACATCCTCGTGCTGCGCGAAGCTGTCGATGATGCCGCGCAGGCCGTGTTCGCGCGTTGGCAATACCAGCGTCAGGCCCAATGTGGAAATCTGGCGCAGGGAGAGTCGTTGGGGCAGGGCGGCGGAATAGCCGGCGCTGGTGATGAGCACCATCTCCTCATCGACGATGTGTTCGACGTTGAGTGCGAGCTGGCGGCGCGGCTTGTTGATGATGGCCGCGTCGATCTGCCCGCCTGCGACCCAGTCGGACAACGTGGCGCTGTAGCCGTCCGCTACGCGCACGTCGACATTCGGATACTTGCTCGAGAACGCGCCCAGCGTTTCCGCCAGCACGCCCTCGGTGATCGAGGCGATCAGGCCGATGTTCACATGGCCGCTGATCTCGCCGTCGGTGCTCATCAGCTGAGTACGCGCATGCGTGAAATCGCGCATGATCGGCAGGAACAGGCGGTACATCTGGCGCGCCGCCGCCGTCGGAACCATGCCTTGTTTGGTCCGTTCGAACAGTTGCTGGCCGAGCTCGTCTTCCAGTTTGGCAATCTGCATGCTGAGGGCGGGCTGCACGATGTTCAGTCTCTGCGCAGCGCGGGTTACCGTGCCTTCCTCGAAAAGGCAGATGAAGTATTGAACCTGGCGGAATTCCATGGCATGCCTTCTTGTTGTGTGTCTTCAGATAGTATCACTGCTTATGATGAATCGATCAATTGGATTTCGTGCGTATCCAAGGGAATATCGCGAAATTAAGGCGAAATTCAGGTGATTCGATCCAATCAGAAAATCAACTTAAATGATGTATGCAATCATTAAATATTATTTGATGTGATGTACTGCGCTCTTTATACTTTTCTCAACCATGCTGCCCGATCCCAGTGCAGCAGAAGGGTTGGAGGAAGACACCAGCATGCAGGATCCAGAGCAGACAAGAGCCGGCAACGAACTGAAGGTGCGCGACGTCACCGCCTACGCGACCTCGTTTCCGGTACCGCCGGAGGACCGCGTGACGCTCGGCGTTGGCCGCGCGATAAAACGCGACGCCGTGGTCGTGAAGGTGACCACCGAATGCGGCCTTGTCGGTTATGGCGAATCGCACCACGGCCGCGCGCACTCCACCATCGCGCATTTCATCAATACCTCGCTGCGGCCCTTTGTTGTCGGCCGTGACGCTGCCGATGTCACCGGCATCTGGAAGACCATCTACGCACGCCAGCTTTCCAGCATGGGGCTGGGCGCGGCATGTGCGATGGCCATGAGCGGCATCGACATGGCGCTCTGGGATATCCGCGCGAAGGCCGTCGGATGGCCGCTGTACCGGCTGCTCGGCGGCAGCGCGCGCGCCATTCCCGCCTATGCTGGCGGCGTGGCCCTTGGCTGGCAGGAGCCGTCCGAACTGGTCGAGGAAGCGGTGCGCCAGCGCGAAGCCGGATACCGCGCGCTCAAACTGCGCCTGGGCGACACTGCCGCGAATGACATCGCGCGGGTGCAGGCAGTGCGTAAGGCGCTCGGCCCCGACATGGTTGTCCTGGGCGATGCCAACACGGCCTATACGCTAGATACCGCGCGCGCCGTCATGCCGGTGCTCGACGAATGCCAGGCGGGCTGGCTGGAAGAGCCGTTCCCGCCGCACGATTACCGCAGCTACGAACTGGCCCGCAGCTACGGCCATGTGCCCTTTGCCGCTGGCGAAAACCACTACACCCGTTTCGAGTTCAATCCGCTTATCGACGGCAAGGCCGTGACCGTGATCCAGCCTGACCTGTCGAAGGCGGGCGGCATCACCGAGGTACTGCGCATCGCGGCGATGGCTTCGGCGCACAAGCTGCAGGTGCACCTGCACACCTCCATGACCGGCATCAACATGGCGGCCACGGTGCATGTGCTGGCGGCGCTGGAGAACAGCGGCTATTTCGAAGCCGACGTGTCGAAGAACAACCGCTTCCGCGACGAACTCGTGTCGACGCCGTTCAGGCTGAGTCCTGACGGTAGCGTCATGCCGCTCGACCGGCCCGGCATCGGCATCGAGGTCGATGAGGACTTCCTGCTGGCCCATCCCACCATCGAAGGGCCGGCCTACGTTTGATCACCCATTGCGATACCGGCCATGAACGCCGGTATTGAACATATCTGGAGACATTCATGAACAAAGCAGTCCGCACTTTTGCCGCCGCCGTTCTTGGCGGTGCCATGCTCTGCAGCGGCGCGTACGCGCAGGGGCAGTCCTATCCCGCCAAGCCGATCCGCATCGTTGTCCCGTACACGCCGGGCGGCTTCAATGACACGATGGCCCGTATCGTCGGCAAGAAGCTGCAGGATGCATGGGGCCAGCCGGTGATCGTGGACAACCGACCGGGCGGCGGCACCATCATCGGCTCGGACCATGTCGCCAAGTCAGCGCCGGACGGCTACACCTTGCTCGTGGTCGGCTTCCCGCTGCCGGTCAACCAGTACCTGTACAAAAAGCTTCCCTACAACACGGCGAAGGATTTCGCGCCGATCGTCCTTGGCGGCCAGTCTCCCAGCCTGATGGTGGTCAATGCATCGTCTCCGCATAAGACGGCCAAGGATGTGGTCGCTGCGGCCAAGGCGACTCCGGGCAAGCTGAACTACGCATCGTCCGGCAACGGCACCTCCAACCACCTGATCATGTCCTACTTCATGAGCGTGGCCGGCATCGAGATGACGCAGATTCCTTACAAGGGCAGCGCGCCGATGGTCACCGCGCTCCTGGGCAATGAAGTCGACGTCAATTTCGACAACCTGCCGCACGTCCTGCCGCATATCAAGGCAGGCAAGATGCGCGCGCTGGCAATCACTAGCGCGAAGCGCTCGCCGCTTGCTCCCGACGTGCCGACCGTGGCGGAACTCGGCTGGCCTGGCTTCGAAGTGCAAGTGTTCTATGGCTTTGCCGCGCCGGCGAACACGCCGCCTGAAATCATCAATAAGCTCAATACCGAGATCAACAAGATCCTTGCCCAGGACGATGTGAAAAAGTCCTTCCACGATGCCGGCGTCGAGCCGGTCGGCGGCTCGGTGCAGCAGTTCGACACCTTCTTCCGCGAACAGTCGGCCAAGTGGAGCAAGGTGATCAAGGACGCCAACATCAAGCCTGAATAAGTTCCTCGGTAATCCGCGTCGCCGCCCGGTTCGTTGCCGGGCGCATCCTCTGCGCGCCCGCGCCAAACTCAAGGGAACACATCATGCATTCCATCATCCGTAACCCGCAGGACTTCTGGTCCGGGGTGATCTTCATCGTTTTCGGGCTGGCCGCCGTCCTCATCGCCCGTGACTATTCCATGGGCTCTGCAGGGCGCATGGGGCCGGCGTACTTTCCAACCTTTCTCGGTGCGATCCTGGCTGTGATCGGCGCCGCATCTGTCGTCCGCTCCATGGTCAAGCGCGGTGGCCAGATCGGGCGCTTTGCGATCAGGGAATTGCTGCTGGTGTTTGCCGCTGTCATGCTCTTCGGCGTGCTGGTGCGTGGCGCGGGCCTGGCGATCAGCGTGATCGTGCTGGTCCTGGCCGGCGGCTATGCCAGCATCAAGTTCAAGGTCGGTCCCTACCTGCTGCTCGCGGTGGGCCTGGCGGTATTCTGCGTGCTGGTCTTCGTCAAGGCGCTCGGCCTGCCGATGCCCGTGTTCGGGCCCTGGCTCGGTTTCTAAGGAGTAAAACAGATGGAAATCCTTTCGAACCTGGCGCTCGGCTTCGATACCGCGCTCACCCTCTCCAACCTGCTGTACTGCCTGATCGGCGTGTTCCTCGGCACCGCGATCGGTGTGCTGCCCGGCCTCGGCCCGGTCGCGACCATCGCGATGCTGTTGCCGGCCACCTTCTCGCTGCCGCCGATTTCCTCGCTGATCATGCTCGCCGGTATCTATTACGGCGCCCAGTACGGCGGTTCCACCACCGCCATCCTGGTCAACCTGCCGGGCGAATCCTCCTCGGTCGTGACCGCAATCGATGGCCACCAGATGGCGAAGAATGGCCATGCCGGCAAGGCGCTGGCGACGGCGGCGATCGGTTCCTTCTTCGCCGGCACCGTCGCGACCGTGCTGCTGGCGCTGTTCGCGCCGCCGCTGGCGGAACTGGCGCTGAACTTCGGTCCGGCCGAATACTTCTCGCTGATGGTGCTGGGCCTGGTCGCGTCGGTGGTGCTCGCGCAC
>DASPMC010000053.1:0-9032 GCA_035627275.1 Noviherbaspirillum sp. | reverse complement strand
GGCTCAAGAAGGAGATTGCGGTCTATGAAAGAAAACGCAACCAAGCCAGGGCGACGATCGACTGGCGTTTTACCACCCCCGACGCGCGTCAGAAAATGCGCCGGATTTATCCATTAAATTCATCTGGATGATCTACTAGTGGCGTGAGTTAGGAGTTCGTGAACCGATTTCGGCCCTCCGATGCCCCATTGACGCTCATGCGGCATGTCTGCGAATTTGTGACTCATACCACAAGGCGGTGCAATGAAAAAGGGCCGCATCATCGCGGCCCATTCTTCACTTTCACCTGCTCGCACAGGCCTCAGCCTGCGCCAACTTCCCGCCGGATCTTCCAGCCGTTTGACCCACGGCGCAACTCCAGCGCCTTATTGGTCTCGTCCGCGTAGTTACCCGACTTGTAAAGCTGGCGGAATTTCACCGTCGCGTTATCCCCGTTCATCACAACCTCGGGTGACTCGACCTGGACGACAATCGCGGACTTGCGGAGGATGCGGGCGCTCCGCTCCTTTTCCCATGCGTCTCGCGACTGGCCCTTCTCCGGTTGGAAGTCATTCGCATAGAACGCCAGATAACTACCGATATCCTTCGCACTCCACGCCTTTGTCCATCCGGTCACCACCTTGAGCACTTCATCCTGTTCGCGCGCACTGCCCTGTGCCGGATTAACCGTAGCAGCCGCTGGTTCGGAACGGGCGGCGACACGCGCCGGCAATACAACCGGCAACATCGATTGCTGGGCACCGTCCTTCACGAAGTAACCTGCGACCATGTGCAGGTCGTCGGCGCCAAGTGTTCCCGCCGCGCTGCGCAGGCGAAGAAAACTCAGCAGGTAGTTGTAGCGAGCCTGCGCCAGGTCGCGCCTGGCGGTGTAGTACTGCTGCTTCGCATTCAACAGGTCGAGGTTGATACGCACTCCGCCCTTGATGCTTTGCTCGGTTGCGCTCACCAATAAGGTCGCCGACTTCACCGATTTGTTCAGCGCATCGATTTTTGCCGCACTACTCAGGACCAGACTGTATTGCTTCCGCAATTCCACTAGAGCCTGATTCGTCTTCGCTTCCAGATCGGACTTGGCCTTTTCGTGGTTCGACACCGCTTGTGTCGTTGTCGCGTTGACATAGCCGCCGGAATAGAGCGGGATGTTGAGCTGTACCCCCACCGCACGCACCGTCGATTCCTGATTGAAAGTATTGAGTGTCTCGCCCTTGTTCTTGCTCAGGCTGGCAACCATGTCGAGCCGGGGCGCATGGCCGGCGCGGTTGCGCGAGACTTCGTGGCGCGTCGCTTCGACCGCATGCCGCTGGGCCGAGATCTCGGGGTTGTTTTCCAGCGCAAGTGCCTTCCAGTCCTCGAAGGATTCCGGCTGCATCGGCAGCACACGAAAATCGTCGGACAAGGGATCCAGCCCCTTCACTTCCATGCCAACGATTGCCGCTAGCGCATTGCGCGCCGTCGTCAGGTTGTCGCGTGCTTCGATCACCTGAGCTTCCGCCACGTCGAACTTCGCCTGCGTTTCCAGCATGTCGGTGCGAGTGCCCTCGCCTTTCTGAAACATGCGCTCGTTGACGCGCATCTGCTCGGCAAACGCATCGCGCTGCGCGGTGGCGAGCATCAACTGGTCTTCCGCATACTGGGCGTCGGCATAGGCGCTGACAAGACGGATCACCAGTTCCTGGCGGCGTCCGGCAAACACGGCGTCGCTGTAGTCCGTCTGCGCAATACCCTGCCGGTAGCGGGCAATGCCGTCGAGGTTCAGCAAGGGTTGACGCAATTGCAGCGTACCTACGCTGCTGTTGTACTCCGGATGCGTTGTGCTCACTTGTCCGAACACGTTCGGCTGGGTGATATCCGCCCGGTTCCTCGTGTGCGAATAACCCGCCGACACGTTGGGCAAGAGCGCCGAGCGTCCGATGAGCTTGTTCTGCTGGCCTGCTTCATTCTCGTGCACGGCTGCACGGAAAGTCGGATCGTTCTGCAATGCCGCCTCGTACGCTTCAATCAGACCGAGCGCCGAGACGCTGCCTGCCTGCAGGGACATCACGGCCGCAAGGGCACCGGCGATAATCCGCCTCTTGGGAAGTCGCACCACGATCACTCCTCGGACAGGGAAGTCTTCGCCCGGTCGAATACCGGCTTGAACAGGTAGCTCATCATCGTGCGTTCGCCGGTCTTCACGAACAGCTCAACGGGCATGCCGGGGCGGACATGGAGATCCTTGATGATCTTCATGCCTTCCGGCGCAACCTTGGCCTTCATCTTGTAGTAAGGAATGCCGCTGCGCTCGTCGACCAAGCGGTCGGCGGAGACCTGCGTGACGACGCCCGGTACATGTGGCGTCTTGTTCTGGTTGAATGCCGAGAAGATCAGCTCCACCTTCAGGTCCGGATGCACCTTGTCGATCAGGTTGACGGGCAACTGGCCTTCAATGATCAGCGGATCATCGCTAGGCACAACGTCCATCAGGCGATGCCCAGGGCCGATCACCGCGCCCTTGGTAAATACATTCAGGCCGACCACGATGCCGTCGACCGGAGCCTTCACGACGACATTCTGCAGGTCGAAATCCTGGGCAGTCAGCCGGTTTGCCAGTGCTTCAGCCTCTTTCTGCGATTCCGCCAGATAGGTCCGGACTTCCTTCTGGTATTCCTGCTGGCGCTGTATGCGGCGCAGGCTCAGTTCGGAAATCTGGCGTTGGGCTCGGCCGATGTTGCCGATGTCTTCCGAAATCGCACCGTTGACTTGCGCATAAGTGCGCTCCAGGTCGAGCAGGCGATTGCGCGCGACATAGCCTTCCTTCGCCAAGTCACGCATGCCTTCAAGCTGCTCCTTCAGGAACTGCAGCTGGATCTTCTTGCTCTCGCGCGATTCTTCCAGGCCGCGCACTTGCGAACGCAGGCCGGCAATGCTCTCCTCCAGCGCAGCCAGTTCATTCTGGATGGCCAGCTGGCGGGACGAGAACAACTGCGCCTGCAGGGCGATGACGTTCGCCACGCGCGGATCGTTCTTCGATCGCTCCAGTTCTTCAGGGAAGGTGATGGTCTTCTTGCCGTCGCGCTCGGCCGTCAGACGCGCTTCCGCAGCGCGTGCTGTGAAATACTGCCCACGTGTCATTTCGGCCTGCGCCCTGGTCTGTACTTCATTCATACGGACGAGCGGCTGGCCGGCCTTGACCGTTTCGCCCTCCTTGACAAGGATTTCATCGACTGTGCCGCCTGTCTGGTGCTGCACCACCTTGCGGTTGGAGTCGACGACAACTGTACCGGATACCGGCACACCTTGGTCCAGCGGCGCAAACGACGCCCACAGCATGAAGCCGCCGAAGCCAAGCAATACGATCAGCCAGCCCAGCCGGGAATGCCTGGTATCGTCGGTTTCCACCTTCACCTCTGAAACAGGCGCGGGAATCGCGCGCAGCTCAACGTCGGCAACTTCTGCCTTTTCACCAAAAAGCTTTCTCATGTTCATTCCTGTTCGGTTACCGCGCTGCTATCGGTTGCTGCAGCGATGCGTGCCTGTTCTTCCGCCTCGGCGGCTTGCTTGGCCAATTGGGCCTGCTGCGCGGCCTGTTGCGCTTGCTGGGCCTGCTGCTGCGCCTGCTGGTTTGCCTGGGCAAGCGCATTCAGGACTTCATTGGTCGGTCCGAACATCTGCGCCGTACCGTCGCGCAGCAACAGCAGCTTGTTGGTGATGCCGATGACGCTCATGCGATGCGTAATGAGCACGATCGTCTTACCGCGGCGGCGCAGGTCGGCAATCGCGTTCACGAGCGCCTGCTCACCGACGTCGTCCAGGTTGGAATTGGGCTCGTCGAGCACGATCAGGGAAGGATCACCGTACATGGCGCGTGCCAGGCCAAGGCGCTGCTTTTGACCGCCGGACAGTCCGGCGCCGCCTTCACCCAGTCGCGTGTCGTAGCCTTGCGGCAGGTGGAGGATCATGTCGTGCACCCCTGCACGCTTGGCGGCGATAATGACCTGCTCCGAGTCCACTTCGCCGAAGCGGGCGATGTTCTCGTTCACGGTGCCAGCGAACAGCTCGACGTCCTGCGGCAGGTAGCCAATATGCGGGCCGAGCTGGTCCTTGTTCCAGTGATAAATGTCAGCCCCGTCGAGGCGCACCTTGCCGACCGCCGCCGGCCAGATCCCGACAAGCAGGCGGGCCAACGTCGACTTGCCGGATCCGCTCGGACCGATCAGGCCAAGTGCATCGCCCGGCTGGATGCCAAAGCTCAAGCCCTTGATGACGGCCACCGGCGATCCCGGCGGTGCTGCGGTCACGCCTTCCACGGCGACGACACCTACCGGCTTCGGCAACTCCATGCCGGCCTGTCGAGGTGGATTACTGGACAGCAATTCAGTCAGGCGCTTGTACGCGCTGCGCGTGCTGCTCCATTGCTTCCAGACGCCGATCAGCATTTCGACCGGACTGAGTGCACGGCCCATCAGGATGGACGCTGCAATCATCATGCCGGCGGTCATCTTGTCTTCAATTACCAGCAAGGCGCCGAAGCCGAGCACGAGGGACTGGATCGACAAGCGGACGAACTTGGTGACCGCCTGGACGATGCCCGCCTTCTCGCTCGCCTCTGCCTGAAGGTTGAGGAACTTGCCCTGCAGTTGCAGCCAGCGGCGCATCAGGTTGGGCAACATGCCCATCGCTTCGATGACTTCCGCATTGCGCAGGTTATTGGTCGCCAGGTTCGAGGATGCGATGGCCATCGTATTGGCCTCGCTCAGCGGTTTGCGTGAGACCACTTCGTTGACATAGGCAAGCGCCACCAGGATAGCCGAACCGATCAGCGCGAACACACCGAGATACGGGTCGAACATGAAGATGACGATGAGGTAGATCGGGAACCAGGGTGCGTCGAAGAAGGCGAACAGCGCATTTCCGGTCAGGAACTGCCGGATGTTTGTCAGGTCCTGCAGCGCCTGACCGGCATTAACGCCGCCGCGCTTGAGGTTATGCTCGAATGCCGCTGTATACACCCGCGTATTCATCTGCATGTCCAGGCGCGCACCGACGCGGATCAGTACGAAGCTGCGCACAAATTCCAGCGCCCCCAGCAACGCATAGGCACCGAACATGATCAGCGTGAGCATCAGCAACGTGATCTCGTTGCGGCTGGGCAGCACACGATCATAGACCTGCAGCATGTAGATCGACGGCACGAGCATCAACAGGTTGATGATCGCGCTGAAGATCGCAACCGTGCGGAACGCGCCTTTGAAGCCGGAAAGCGCTTCGGTGATCTCGTTTTTAGGAACTTGGAAATTGGGTTTCATCGTTTGGTCCGGCGTTAAACGCAAAACGCGGCACGCGCGACAGCGTCGCGTTTACCGGGAAATGCATGACAAAGCAGTCAGGCTGCTGGAAAAAGACGATACGAAGCGAGCAAAAGGGCACTCCGCGGACTCGCCATTATCCGAGCCTTGCCACCAGAAAATGTGATCATCGTCACATTTTTCGGCGAGCTTACCACATTGAAAGTCTCTTGGAGGAAATTTTTATACAGGCGGGGCATTAGATGTCGCAAAGTTGCGAACTTTCCTTTTGGCATGAATATGTCAGCCATTGCATATGCCCGAAAACGAGATTGAGAGGCCTTTTCCCGGATGCATCAAGCTGCAAGCCCAAGAAAGAGTGTGAGCAAACACCAACTAAACCACCGGGCCGTCCCGCTGGATTCTATCGATGAAACCGCCTATGGCCTGCAAAAGATGCCAAAGCTTCCAGTGAACGATTCGAATGCGTCGTGCCCGCGCCACGCGTGACTTGGCGTTCCTGTAATTAAATTACGCTACGGGAATGAACTCCATCCCGTTCTGTATCACGCCAATCACCTGCGCCTGGTTCTCCGGGCTTTCGCTGAACTGGCTCAAGGCGATGACAGGCGACCGGTGGCCGTTCGTCAGTTCATTCATCCAGGCCTGGAAGCCGCCTTCGTCCGGAGCGCGATGCAGGACGTTCTGGTAGAAGCGGGTAACGTAGTCGGCGTTCGAAGGATTGCTGCCGTACAGGGCCTTGAATTCGGCGGAATTGAAAAAGCCGGCTGCCACATCTACAAGACTTGCGCCCTTTTCCATGTAATTAATCCAGACACCGAGGCCGCCGGTGTCCGGCTTGCGATCGAAGGCTGCTTGGTAAAGACGATATACCTGCCCTGCTACTCCGTCAGTGTCGAATGCAACGACAGCATCGGAAAACTTGATCCGTTCGACGCTTGCCAGTGTCTTGGTGCCGAATGCACCCGACGTATCAGTCGCCGTCACGATCGCGCCATTCCTTGCCAGCGTGAAGTTGCCGCGAGCGGAACCGGTGACGACCGTATCGAACCCCGTGCTTCCATCGATTACATCGTTTCCGCGTCCCGGCGTGAAAACATTGGCGGCGGAATTGCCGGTCATCGTATCGCTGCCAACCGTCCCCACCGCATTCTCGATGACCGATCCGTACATAATCGATACGTTCCGTGCGGCCGCGCTGCCGTCCTGCGCGATGCCGATCGAGCTAAAGTTCCCGTCGCGCAGGTCGATGCTTGCCCCCACCGTCGCGGACGAGGCATCGATCGTGTCGACGCCGCCGTTGTCGTTAATAAGGATATGCAACTGGCCGGTGGAATTGCCGTACTGGTACTGGTCGTCCCCGGTGGCGTACGACCGTGCACCGTACAGGTACTGCAATGCAAGCAAGTCGTATTTGCCGAAGAAGGCGCGCTGCTGTTCCTGCGCGACACTGACGTACGACATGATGCTGTTCGCCTCTGTGTCCTCACTGGCTGCCAGGTAATTACCCGGTGCGTCGGACGGCGCTTCACCCACGTTGTAATTACCCGGATGCTTCAGCCCCAAGGCATGGCCTATCTCATGCACCAAGGTACTGTATGCATACGTCCCTACCGTGACGCCATTGCGATTCGAAGAGATGTTGTTGATGAACACGTCGCCCGCGATATCGCCCGCGCTCGTATCAGGGAGAAAGGCATAACCGGCCGAATCGCTGCCCTGGCTATTGTTGCCAAGGCGGATCTGACCGTAGCGGGACTCGGCATCCAACACTTCCTGAAAGCTGATATTCAGTTGCGCCGTCAACAGGGAAAAAATTTCACGCGCCGCCGCCTTCTGCGAGGCCGTGAATTCCGCGAAACCTATCCTGTACTCGACCGCCGCATAGGTCGGTGCCGACGTCATGAAGCTGTATGTCACTACCACTGGCGTGCCGGCAGAAGAGCCGCGGGCCCATCGCGTATTTGCGTCCTCCAGAAGCACATCGATGCGGTAATCGCCACTGATGGAGTTGGAGATGGCGGTAGTCTGTTGCGTAGACGCGAACGGCATGGTTACCTCAAGAATCAGGCGGCAGCAATCAAATGAAGCACAGGAAATTTCCTCTTGTCAAAAAATTATAGTCCTGCAAACCGGGGTTGTGGTGGAAGGAATGCAAGCCGAAGGATTCACGAGGAAACGACTGTCGAGCGGGGGACCTAACCGCCGGGCCAAATTCCTACAAGCCCTATTGCGAACCGGGCGTTCCGTCCAAATGAAAAGCCGGCATTATTGCCAGCCTTCTCTTTGCTGCCACAATCACAACACCGTATCTGCGCCGCCACCCGTCTCTGGAAATCGCTTAGCTTTCCGCCTTGCATCCGCTAAAATTCCCTCAAGCAACATTTTCCAGATGCGCCGTTTTCCCACGCCCCAAGCTTCATGAGCACCGAAGTTCAAACCCGCACGGCCTTTCCGTACTCGGCGATCGTCCTCGTCATCACGACCTTCCCCGACGGCACGCGCGCCGCAGGAACCGGCACCGTGGTCGGCGTCAACGACGTCCTAACCGCCACCCACGTGCTCTACAGCCCGAACAATGGCGGCTGGGCATCGAAGGTAGAGGTATACCCGGGCGCCGATTTCAACGGTACAACCAGCCGGATCGAAGATGCGCCAATCAATCTCGGCAACTTCACTTGGGAAGTGAAGGGATGGCCGACGCAGGCGTTCGCGAATGCGGATCACAACACGTTCAGCTCCAGCGAGTCGCAATACGATGTCGCCGTCCTGGGATTGAGTACACCGCTCGGCGTGCAGACCGGCTGGTACGGAATCGCCTCGGGCTACGACAATTCGCAATGGGCCAGCGTGCTCGGTTATTCCTCGGATGCCACCGGGATGATGTCGGGCTCTGCATATGTCGTGCGCGACCCGTCCGCATCGCTCTATTTCACCGCCAGCGCCAACCCCTCCGACCTGCTCAGCCACGGCAGCTCGGGCGGCCCGCTCTACATCACGGGACAAGACGGAAAACCCTATGTGATCGGCGTCAAGAGCGCCGGTACTTCAACCTCGAACATATGGGCAGATATTGGCCTGCTATACGACCAGGTCAAGGCAGAAATCAGCCGCAATGACATTCTCCTGACTGCGCCCTACGTATCGCAGCCCGTCGCGGACCAGGATGCGACCGTCGGTCAAGCATTCAAACTGGCCCTTGCCTCGGACATTTTCACAGGCGGAGGCGGCTCCGGTTCGCTGACGTATAGCGCGAAGCTGACGACTGGCGCTGCTTTGCCCTCGTGGCTCCATTTCGATCCTGCGACTAAGACGTTCTCCGGCACGCCATCGCTCGCCGACCAAAACACCATCGGCATCCGCGTGACGGCAACAGGAATCAACGGGGCAAGCGCATCCGACGAGTTCCTGCTGTCCATCGGAGCGTTCGGCACAAGACTGGCCGGCACGGCACAAAACGATCTCCTGCGCGGCGGTGCAGATAACGATTACATCGACGGCGGGCAGGGAATCGACACGCTCGTGCTCGAAGGGCCACGGGCAAACTACCAGACGACTGTGTCAGGCAACACGACCGTGCTCAAGCACCTAAGCGGAAGCGGCGGCGCAGATACGCTTACCAGCGTGGAGCGGCTGCGCTTTGCCGACGTGTCGGTTGCGCTCGACGTCTCGGGTACCGGCGGTCAGGCATACCGGCTCTACCAGGCCGCATTCAACCGCGCACCCGATGCATCCGGCTTCGGGGTT
>DASPMC010000052.1:0-159366 GCA_035627275.1 Noviherbaspirillum sp. | reverse complement strand
CCGCAGGCGACCGGTTTCCGGGGCTGCCCGGAGGGTTCGAACGAGAAGGGACGCATTGCGTTGTTGCGACGCTTGCGCAGGCGCCCAGCCTGAGCGGCGCGCCGCGCCTAGCACTGCATCCCTTCTCGTTCGAACGCGCATACCAAAAAGATACTGAACAGGCTCTAAGAACCGGGGCATCGCATCCTTTGCGTCCCCTCAAGAAGCAAGGAACGCGGTCTGGTAAATGTTAGGGATGCGTCCATTGAGGATCGCATTTCTACGGCCTGCCTGTCATGCGACTACACACGCTCATTGCCATTGCACTATTCGCCTCTGTTCCGCCAGCATTTGCCATTGACGACTTCAGCGGCGCGTGGATTGCCTGGATCTGTCCCAACGGCGTGCAGCGCGAGTCGGGGAAGTGTTCCAACTTCGTGCTGGAACTGCACCAGAAGGACGACCAGCTGTGCGGTGCCCATTTCTTCGCGACCGCGGGGGCCGAGCGTGTGGACGAAGGCATGGCACCTTCCGTGGTCGGCGAGATCGTGAATGACACGGCAATGGTTGTGGCGACGAGCACGCGCGCAATGCCGCCGGTGAAGGTGCGTGTCGAGATGAAGAAGGAAAATGGCGGCCTGCAATGGCTGCGCCTGCAAAACCCCTCCGGCGATTACCTGCTGCCGCAGGTCACACGCCTCAGCAAGTCCAGGAGCAAGACCTTGTTCGCCCCGGTGTTCGAGCAGGAACTCAGGGCCGCTTGCTCGTCGGCTTTTGTCACGGCTGCGGAAAACGCCGCGCAACGTGCCAGGGCGGCGGCAGAGAAGGGCGGCAGGCCGGCAACTGCCGAGCAGCCGGTACCTGCGCCTGCAGGGCAACAGGCTACCAGCGAGCACCAAGGACAACCCGCCGCCAAGCCGTAATCCGAAAAATGCCGGGTTGAGGGTTTACCGCGCGACTCGACCGACATCCCGGGCGACGTATTCGTGCTTCGCCGAATTGCGTTTCCTGCACGATACGGCACTTCCTTCCATTCCCGGAGCACCTCTCGTAAAGCATGGTCCGCTGAATCTTCTTAGACGGACTTCCCATCTTTCCGGATTTTCTCTTGTCCGATGGCTGATACAGTCATTTCGTAGGGACTAGGGCCCCACGGGTACCAGTAGCAATCACGTGAGTATCGATCTTCCTTCATCCGAAGGAGGGCATGCACACGATGTCTCTCCTCAGTGTCTCCTGAGGTTTGGGGTGGAGATCACGCAGTCTCCACTCCTTTTTTTTCATGGGTGACCATCTTGCATGTATTCGTGCAAAGGGCCGAACATCGGTCCCGCCCTTTCCCCTACGTG
Organism: Noviherbaspirillum sp.; assembly: GCA_035627275.1. Classification (GTDB taxonomy): domain Bacteria; phylum Pseudomonadota; class Gammaproteobacteria; order Burkholderiales; family Burkholderiaceae_D; genus Noviherbaspirillum. The sequence continues at coordinate 158,038 of DASPMC010000052.1, read as the reverse complement.
ATTTTCAAGCTGTAATCAGAACGCTTGGCGCACGCCGACCGCAAACGCGCTTTGGCGCGGCGAGAGGGAATGAGCGAAAATGCTTGCTCCGGGCCTGCGCGTGGCCGCCAATGCGACACGCCTCCCATCGAGACGCCGTAGCAATTCCATGCCAATCAACTATCTTGCATCGCTCACTGCCCGCGAACGCACTGCGCGGGCCAATCTTCACCTCGGAGTATCGCTGGCCTTCGTTGCCGGCGCGCTCAATGCAGGCGGTTTCCTCGCCATTGGCCAGTACACCTCGCACATGACCGGGATGCTGTCGTCGGCTGCAGATAACCTCGTGCTGGGACACATCCCGCTGGTAGTGACGGCCTTACTGTCCATCCTGTCTTTCGTGCTCGGGGCAGCCACCACCGCGCTCATGGTCAATTACGCCCGTCGCAATACCAGCGCCAATATCTACATGCTGCCCTTGCTGACCGAGTCGGTGTTGCTGCTGGTGTTCGGGCTGATGGGCGCAACCCTGCAGATGCATGAACTTGTCGACTTGTCGCTGACTGCGGCGCTGCTGTGCTATGTGATGGGGCTGCAGAATGCGCTGGTCACAAAGATCTCCAACGCGGAAATCCGCACGACTCACGTTACCGGGTTGGTTACCGACATCGGCATCGAGCTCGGCAAACTGTTCTACTGGAACAGGCAGCCGGATGGGGCGGGGCACATGCAGCGCAGCGACCACCTTGTGGTGGCTAACCGGACCAAGCTGCGGGTGCACCTGTCGCTGGTGGTTTCCTTCTTTATCGGCGGCGTGGCGGGTGCGCTCGGCTTCAAGCATGTTGGCTACGCGGCGACGATCCCGCTGGCGATTGGTCTTGTCATGATGTCATCAGCGCCGATCTTCAAGCCGCAGGACTGACACCCGGTGTTGATCCACGGTAAGATGGTCGCCTGCCATGACCATCGTCGCCGTCTTCAACCAGAAAGGTGGTGTGGGCAAGACCACGACCACCCTGAACCTTGCCGCCGCCCTGGTGCGCCGGGGGCGGACGGCATACGGCATCGACCTTGATCCGCAGGCGCACTTCAGCGCCATCGCCGGCATCTCCGCCGCTTCCGGCGATGACACCTTGCTCAGCCTGTTCCAGCGCAATCGCCCTCTGGCCGAACTGGTCCATACCTCTCCCAGCGGCATCCGCGTCGTTCCCGCCCACATGGAACTGTCCAAGGTCGACACCCTGTTCGGCAAGGGCTACAACGTGGTCAACCGGCTCAATGCCAGCCTGCGCGGCGACCAGCTGTGCCACGGAAAGAGCCCGGTGCTCATCGACTGCTGCCCGCTGATCGGAGTGCTGTCACTGAATGCGATCTTCGCAAGCGACTGCCTGATCGTGCCAATCTCGGCCGACCATCTCTCTTACAAGAGCGCGCTGCAGGTGGAAAAGGCGCTCAAGGCGCTGGAGCCGGTGCTGAAACGGCGCGTGAAGCGGCGCTATCTGCTGACGCGTTTCGACGCGCGCCGGCGGATGGCGAGGGAAGTGCAGGCGAAGCTTGAAGAGAGGTTCGGCGAGGAAGTGTGCAGTACGTACATCGCCGAGAACGTCAGCCTGGCGGAGAGTCCAGCCTTCAACAAGACGGTATTCGAGCACGCGCCGAGCAGCCGCGGCGCGCAGGATTACGATGCGCTCCTGGACGAACTGAGCGCAGCGGGTTTCTTCGAGTAGTTACTTCGAGATCAGCGTCAGCAGGTCTTCCATCGAGGTTGCCGGCCTGGCCTTTTCCTCGGGTTGCTTCTCCGTGCAGCTGACGATGCTGCAGTTGCGGTACATCTGGAACAGCTTGCGCTCCGCGTCTTCGCGGTTGTGGCCCGCGATGACGATGCTTTCGACCTTCTGGCCTGTGCGCGTGTGAATCGAAAAATCGAACTTCAACATGACGCCTCCCCGGGATGCTCTGCGCATCGCTTGTTGTGCTTCGGGCAAGTGTAGCCGAGGAGGCTCGCAATGAAAAGCTAAGTCCGGACCGGGAATGCCGCCCGCCACTTGTCCAGCAGTCCCAGAGCCAGCGCCGTGGCGCACAGCACGACCGCGATGCCCGCTACCGTGCCTCCGGTGATCGGCTCGCCGAGGAAAAGCCAGGCCCAGATCGAGGCCGTTGCCGGAATCAGGAAGGTAACCGTGATCGCCTTGCTCGCGCCTTCGGTCGCGATCAGGTGGAAAAACAGCGCATAGGCAAGGCCAGTGCAGAGGACGCCGAGCACGGTGACGGCGATCGCGCCGTGGAGCGTGACCGCCGCAGCGCCGTGGGGCATGGCGGGCACCGCCAGAGGCAGCAGGGCGAGCGATGCCGCAAGCTGGCTGCCTGCTGCCGCGGCAAGTGGCGGGATCTTCGATGCCTTCAGCCGCGTGTAGTTGGCAGCGAAACCGTAGCTGACCGCCGCGCACATCCCGGCGAGCACGCCAAGCACGGTGTTGAGCGTGATCGCTGTCGGCCCGACGCCCACCAGCACCGCGACCCCGAAGAGACCCAGCACGCAAGCCGCAATGCGCGAAGGCGTCAGGCGCTCGTCCAGCATCAGGATGCCGAACAGCCCGGTGAAGATCGGCGCCAGCGAATTCATCGTCGCCATATATGAGGACGGGATGTGCAGGGCTGACCAGGAGAACAGCGCAAACGGTATCGCGGTGTTGAACAAGCCGATGATCAGGAATGTACGGGCGTTGGCACCCCATGCAAAGACAATGCCGCGCGAACGTGCAAACAGGTACAGCGCGATGCCGCCGAGGAAAATCCGCAGGAAGGTCGTCAGCAAGGGGCCGAGCTCGGGAACGGAGATGCGCATGAGCATGAAGCTCGTGCCCCAGATGGCGCCGAGCAGGAGCAGCCTGAAAACATTGGATGTGGACATGGAGTCTCTCTTCTTTGCGGAATGGTGATAGTGTATGTAGTCACGCGTTGCAACACTAACGACATTTATTGACATGTTTTGTTAGTAAAACTAACAAATGCATTAGAACTTATTTCATAAATAGGAAGGCCCGCGTTCACACCAGAACGTTTGCTGGCAAGGCGCGCGACGCGTCACGTAGCGGTGCTACGTGCAAGGAGCGCAACGCCGCCAGCGAGCGTTCTGGTGTGAACCCTCCGGGCAGTCGGTCTGGACGGCGCATTGCGGCGTTGCGATGCTTGCTCAGACACCCGGTCTGAGCGGCGCGCCGCGCCTTGCACTGCATCCGTCCAGACCGACTGCGCGGGCCTTCGTATTTATGAAATAAGTTCTAATCCATGCGCCCACCACCGCTCAACGCCCTGCATGCCTTCGAAAGCGCCGCGCGCTTGTGCAGCTACACGCTCGCTGCAGGCGAACTGCACGTCACCCACAGCGCGGTCAGCCAGCAGATCCGCTCGCTGGAGGACTTGCTCGGCGTTTGCCTGTTCGAACGGCGCGGCCGGCAGATGGTGCTGACGAGGGAAGGCGGACTGCTGTTCCGGCGCGTCCAGCCGGCGCTGCAGCAGATCAGCCGCGCCGTGTCGGAAATCGGCGTCCTGAAGCGGCCGCCGGCCATTGTCGTGACGACGCTCCAATCCTTCGCCAACCGATGGCTGCTGCCCCGGCTGAGCAAATTCCAGAAGCTGCAGCCGCACGTTACGGTGCACATCCAGGCATCGTCCGACCTGAAGGACCTTGCGCGCGGACAGGCGGACATCGCGATCCGTTACGGTCGCGGCACATGGAAAGGATGCGAGTCCGAACACTTGTTGCAGGAGTGGGTATTCCCTGTCTGCAGTCCCGGATTCAACAAGGGGCGGCTGCCGGCGGCGGAGAACCGTCTCAAGCGCCACCGCATCCTGCGCGACGATTGCCAGGTCGAATGGAACGCCTGGTCCAGGCAGGCCGGCATCGACCCGGCGGAGTTCCTGCATGAGGCGACGTACAGCGACAGCAACGTGATGCTCGGCGCAGCCGAGGCCGGGCAAGGCATTGCCATCGGGCGCAGTACGCTGGTCGCTGCCGACTTGGTGGTCAAGCGCCTGGTGCGCCTGTTCGACGTCATCGCGCCGGCGCCGTATTCCTACTATCTCGTGACTGCCGAAGGACGGAAGAAGCCGCCGCACCTGCAGGCATTCGAACAGTGGCTGAAGGACGAAGCTGCCGCGTTCTCGCGCAAGGAAATGCGTGCGCTCGGCATCAAGGCGGAGCAGCCATGACCAAGGCATTTCGCGACGCCGCCCGCTACTGGCGCAGTCCGCTCCTGCCGGACGCCGAGCTGCTGACGGCGGAATACTTCGAACAGGAGTTCGCACCGCATTGGCACGACGGCTATTCCATCCCCGTCATCCACAATGGCGCGCAAACCTATCGCTACCGGGGCGGGCTCAGGCTAGCCGGCGCCGGCAGCATCGCTGCGATCAACCCGGGGGAGGTGCACACCGGCGAGCGCGCTACCGAACACGGTTGGGCATACCGCGCGTTTTACCCGTCGGCCGAGTGGATGCGGCAACTGGCGAGCGACATTGCGGGCCGCCCGTCGGATTACCCGTGGCTGCCGGATGAACCGGTCCGGGATGCGGAAGTGGCCGGCCGGCTGCTGCATGCGCACCGCTTGCTCGAATCCGGCACCGACCTGCTGGCGGCCGAAACTGCGCTGACCGGCGCATTCGCCTTGCTGATCGCCCGCCATGCCCGTGCGCGTCCGCGGCTTCAAACCTTGCATGCAGACAGCGGTCGCGTGGCGGCGATGCAGACGAAACTCGCGGAAGACCTCACGATGCCGCTCACGCTCAACCAGTTGGCAGAGGCGGTCGGCTTGTCACCGTTTCATGCCGCCCGTCTTTTCTCGGCCAGCGTCGGCATGCCGCCCCATGCATGGCGCAACCAGTTGCGCCTGACGCATGCGTTGGGTTTGTTGCGGCAGGGCAGGTCGGTCGCCGATGTCGCCGCTGCAACGGGATTCACCGACCAGAGCCATTTCACGCGGCATTTCAAGCGCGCCTACGGCATCGCCCCTGGACGTTGGCGCGCCGCCTGATTTCGGGCAACAGGCCGCGCCGCAAGAACATACAAGCGCCTCCGCAGTCACGGCATTACCATTTCCCGTGAAAGGAATCGTAATGTCGCATCCCACACGTTTTTCCAGTCTTGCCGCCGGCGCGCGCGATACCATCCCGATGCTGGTCGGCGCCGCACCCTTCGGCATGATCTTCGGCACGCTCGTCAGCGCGGGCCCGCTCGCCGCATGGCAGGGGCAGCTGATGTCGATGAGCGTGTTCGCCGGCTCCAGCCAGTTCATCGCCGTCGGCCTGGTCGCCGGCCATGCGGGCATGCTGGTGATCTGGCTGACCACCTTCATCGTCAACCTGCGCCACATGCTGTATGCGGCGACGCTGCTGCCGCATGTCGCCCACCTGCCCGTGCGCTGGCGCTTTGCGCTCGGCTTCCTGCTGACGGATGAAACCTTCGCGGTGATGAACGGCTACTACGCGAGGCGGCATGACAATCCGCATGGCCACTGGTATTTCCTCGGTTCGGGGCTCGCGATGTATCTCAACTGGCAATCGTGGACGCTGGTCGGGCTGCTGTTCGGCGCGGTGTTCCCGCAGTTGCAGTCGCTCGGCCTGGACTACGCGATGGTGGCGACCTTCATTGCCATCGTGGTGCCGCAGCTGTCGCGGCTGCCGCATTTCGGCGCGGCAGTGGCGGCGGGGGTGTTTGCGTACTTGCTGAAGGACGTGCCGTACAAGCTCGGCCTGATGTCGGCGGTGCTGATCGGCGTGGCGACCGGGTTAATAATCGCGCGCTGGCGCGCCTCCGCACAGGCGCAGCGAAGGAGCGCGGCATGAACCATACCTGGATGATTCTCGGCATGGCTGCCGTTACCGTCTTCATCAAGGCTTCCATCTTCGTCCTCGGTGGACGCGTGCGCTTTCCGCCGCTGTTGCAGCAGGCGCTGGGCTTTGTGCCCGTCACGGTGCTCACGGCCATCATCGTGCCGATGGTGCTGGCGCCGCACGGCGAAGGGCTGGAACTCACCTGGCGGAACCCGCAACTGGTCGCCTCCATCGCAGCGATCCTCGTATGTGCAGCGACCCGGAAGCAGCTGCTGACCATCGTGATCGCGCTGACGGTGTTCTTCGGATGGCAGTTCGGCGTGATTGGATGATGGCATTTTGATAATCGTTGCGCCGGGTTGACGCAGCCGGACAGACCGCGATGGATCATTGCATGTAGTGACAATGACTGGCAGAATTTCTTGCGCTGCGGTAAATCTGTAGCCAGAGATACGGGGCGACCTGCAACGCGCTTCCGTCCGATCATCCTGCCGGAGACACCATGGGACGCGCGTTTGGCCTTCGCGGCAAGTCCGTTCTTGCACTGTTTGGAACCTGCGTCCTTGTCCTTATCCTTGCGAGCGTGATCGCCTTCCAGGCGCTCGAATCGATCCGCTCCCATCTCGGCGTCGCCTACACCCGCAACTACACCCTGCTCAACCGCGAGCGCATCATCGCGCCGGTGGCCAGGGAACTTGCGCTGTCGCTGCGCCTTGCGGATTCCCAGGCAATCCGGCAATGGCTGCTCGACGACGAGAATCCGGAACGGAAATCCGTGGCATTGCAGGAGGCGGAAGGTTTCCGCCGCGATTTCAATGACAAGTCCTACTTCATCATTTCGGACATCAGCAAGCACTACTACTTCAACGACACCCGCTCGCCCTACAGCGACGCGCCGCGCTATACGCTGAAGGCGGACGACGCCAATGACTCCTGGTACTTCAATACGATGAAGGGCGACAAGGCCTTCAACATCAATGTCGACCCGGATGTCAAACTGAACCTGACCAAGGTCTGGTTCAATGTGCTCGTCAAGGATGGCGACCGCAAGATCGGCCTGGCGGGCACCGGCCTCGACCTGACGACCTTCCTCAACGATTTCGTCAAGACGAGCGAAGCGGGCGTCACGCCGATCGTCGTCGACGTCAACGGCGCGGTGCAGGCGCATTCCGACAACAAGCGCATCGCCTTCAATTCCGCAACCAGGGAAGCGCAGCACGAACAGTCGCTGTTCGGCCTGCTGCAAGGCGAAAAGGATGTGGCTGTCGCCAAGGCGGCGCTCGCCAAGGCAGTTGCCGGCCCCGGCAAGGCCGAAGTGTTCTCCGCCCATCTCGACGGAAAAAAGCAGCTGATCGCGGTGTCCTATATCCCCGAGCTCAAATGGCACGTGCTGACGGCAGTCGATCTCGATGTGGCGGACCTGCTCGACGCCGACCTGCTGAAATGGGGCGGGCTGGTCGCCCTGGCTCTGCTGGTCCTGGCAATGGCGGGTTTCGTGTATGCGCTCAATCGTCTCGTGCTGGTGCCGCTGCTCAGGCTCAAGCACACAGCGCAGGAAATGGCCGGCGGTAATTACGCCGTGGCGCTGCCGCCAGCCGGCAATGACGAGATCGGCGACCTGACCCGCGCGTTCAGCGCGATGGCCGACAAGGTGCGCCGCCACACTGAGGACCTGGAGGAGACCGTGCGTAACCGCACGCAGGAACTGACAAAGGCGAACCGGGAAATGTCGCTTGCCCACAAGAAGATCAGCGATTCGATTTCCTACGCGAGCCTGATCCAGCGCGCGATCCTGCCGGACCGTCAGCTCACCAGTGCGCTGGGTGACAACCATTTCGTCCTGTGGCGGCCGCGCGATGTGGTGGGCGGCGATTTCTACGTCTACCGCGAAGTCGAAGGCGGCTGCCTGCTGGGTGTGGTCGATTGTGCCGGCCACGGCGTGCCGGGCGCCTTCATGACCATGCTCGCCCGCGCGGCCATCGATCAGGCCATCGACGAAACCGGCGCGCATGACCCGGCCGCCATTCTCACCCGCACCGACGCCGTCATGCGCGGCATGCTGCAGACCGACGACAGGCGGCGCGATATCGCGACCATGATGGACGCGGGCATCGCTTATATTGAATTTGCGTCGCGCCGCGTGACCTTCGCCGGCGCGCGCATCGCGCTCTACTGGAGCGACGGCGAAGAGATCGGCATTGCCCATGGCGCACGGCGTTCTATCGGCGACCGCTACCCGGGTGAATACCGGAACGAAAGCGTCGAGCTGCATCCCTCCCGTACCTTTTACCTGACCACTGATGGATTCCTCGACCAGGCGGGCGGTGAAAAGGGTTTTGGATTCGGCAACGCGCGCTTTGTCGACATGCTGCGCAGGCATGCCACCCGGCCTCTGGACGAGCAGAGCGGGGCGTTTGCCTCTACACTGGCGGATTATCAGGGCAATCATCCGCAGCGCGACGACATCACAATGCTCTGCTTTCGCTTCGCATAAGGGGAAACCATGGGACTCATCGATCTCTTTTCGCTGCAGCAGACATACAACCAGCAGCGGATCATGTTGTGCTTCAACGGCCCGCTCACCAAGAGCCTGATCGAGGAGATCGGTAACGCGCTGCGCAACTACATGGAACGTGAAAACGCGACCGCGTCTTCCGCAATGGATGTGTTCGGCGCGTATATCGAACTGACGCAGAACATCCGTCATTATGCTGCCCGCAAGGGGTGGGACGAGTCGGCCGCATCGGCCACCGTGGTGATCGCCCGCGATGCGGAGGGGCGTTATGTGGTTTCGGCAGGGAACATCCTGGACGCCGTGGACGGCCTCGCGCTGGAAGCGCGTGTGAAAGCACTGGCCGGTATGGACAAGGCGCAGCTGAAGGCAGAATACAAGGAGCAACTGCGCAAGCCGCGCGAAGAGGGGGCAACGACAGGCGCAGGGCTCGGCTTGATCGATCTTGCGCGCAAGGCGACGGAACCGCTGTCCTGCTCCCTGCGTACACTCGACGACGGACGCGCATTTTTCAGCATGCGCGTGGTCATGTAACGAAGGAACGAAGAATGGACAACCTGAAAATCGAAAGCACCCAGTCGACCCCGTTGATTCTTGCCGATGCCAAGGCAGGCGCCATGGAAATGCGCGGCGACTCCTATCCCGAGAATTCGTTCGAGCTGTTCTCGCCGGCGATGAAATGGATCGAGGATTTCCTGCGCGAAGGGAGCCAGCCGTTCACGCTCAACCTGCACCTGCTCTACCTGAACACCAGCAGCGTCAAGGCGATGATGGACATCTTTGACATCCTCGAGGAAGCGCACAAGTCCGGCCGCCAGGTGACGGTCAACTGGTACTACGACGAGCAGAACGAGCGTGTCGCCGAGCTGGCCGAGGAATTCAAGGAAGACTGCAGTTTCCCGTTTCAGATCACCAGTCAGGTGGAGTGATGGCACGCGACGAAAAGCATCTGGAGCTGATGATCGAGGCGCTTCTCGTGGATCCCGAGAACGAGGGCAATCCGCTGCGTTACGCGCTGGAAGAACTGTACACGGAGTACCGCGGGCTGCTGCACCAGATCGACCGCATCACCCGGATCTCGGATCGCTACCAGAGTATCAGCCAGGATGAAAAGCAGGCGATTGCCGGGCGCTATCACAAGCAGCTGAGGCAACTGGAAAAGATCGCACGCATCTCGGACCGGTACCAATCGATGATGCGCGACCTCAACGAGGCGTTGAAGGAGGCATCGACCAAGGATGCGCTGACCGGCATCGGGAACCGGCGCATGCTGATGGAGAGCCTGAAGGCGGAGACCGCGCGCGCCGAACGGCTCGAGCGTCCGCTGACCGTGGTGCTGGCCGACGTCGACCGCTTCAAGTCCGTCAACGACGCCTATGGCCATGAGGCCGGCGACAAGGTGTTGGTGCGCATCGCCAATGCGATCCGCTCGAATGTGCGCGACTACGATCTGTGCGGCCGCTGGGGCGGCGAGGAATTCATGGTGATCATGCCGGAGATCGGCGCGAAGGAAGGCACCGCCGTAGTCGAGCGCATGCGCCAGGCAATCGCCGGTATCGAGATGATGGCCGCCGACCAGGCATTGCAGCTGTCGGCCAGCTTCGGCGTTGCCGAGCGCAAGCCGGGAGAGCATATTTCCGAAACCATCAATCGCGCCGACGCCGCCTTGTTCGAGGCCAAGCGCAATGGGCGCAACCGGTACGAGACGGCAAGTTAGCTTTTCTGCAAGCCGATGCGCTACACTTTGGCCATCTTCATGATTGGGACGCGCATGAAAACCTGGATTGGCTTTGTTGTGCTGGTGCTCGCTTGTGCCTTCTCTGTCCAGGCCGGAACTGTCTACAAGTCGGTCGGTCCCGATGGACGCATTGTCTACAGCGACCAGCCGCCCGCCGGCACCAAGGTCGAAAAGACGCTCGACTTTGCCGATCTTCCCGTCTCACCCTTGCCGCCTTCCGTCCTGCGCTACCGCGAAGATTTGCAAAAGAGCGTACAGAAGCGTCTCGCCGATCCCGGCAACAAGGCCGACAGCGCCCAGACAGTCCTGTTTTCCGCCGGATGGTGCGGCTACTGCCGCAAGGCGAAGGCCTATCTCGCAGAGAAGGGCATCCGTTACCGCGAATACGATGTCGATACGCCCGAGGGCTCGCGGGCATTGGCCGAACTGGGAGAGGGAAAGGGCATTCCGGTGCTTGTCCGTAACGGGCGCAGGACCCAGGGATTTTCGCGGGCGGCCTACGACGCCGTATTCAGCGGCCAATAGTCACTATTCCGGTCGCCGCCTGCAACGAATGCGGGGATCGGGTAAAGTAATGGCCAGCCTCACGCCGAGGCATTCTTCATGAAAGCGGGGACGACCCCGCCTCTTCCCTGCCAACCGTGGACGACCACGGAAAATCGCGTAGGAAAAAAATGTCCTGGTTCATCCTCATCATCGCCGGCCTGTTCGAGGTCGGCTGGGCTATCGGCCTCAAGTACACCGAAGGTTTTTCTCGTCCGCTGCCGTCGGCGCTGACGCTCATTTCCATGGTCGCCAGCGTGGTGCTGCTCGGGATCGCGATGCGTACGCTGCCGGTCGGGACCTCGTATGCGGTCTGGACCGGCATCGGAATTGTCGGTACTGCGATCCTGGGGGCGGTGATGTTGAATGAAGGGTTGTCGGTGGGGCAGTGGGCCTGCGTGGCGCTGATCCTCGGGGGCATCGCAGGACTGAAGGTGCTCAGCCCCGCGTAAGGGGAGGACTCAGGCGCTCTTCTTTCTCTTCTTCGGCGCCAGCAGCGTATGCCGGCAAGTCGGTGCGCCGCACAGGCACTGGTAGGCGCGCTTGAGCGCCGGCGTATGCCGCTCTTCCAGGATCAGGCCGTAGTCGTAGTTCAGTTCTTCGCCGCGGTCGATGTCGCGCAGCGCATAGATGAACACCTGACCGTCTTCCTCGCGCGCTTCGCAGTTCGGTTCGCATGCATGGTTGATCCAGCGCGCGTCATTGCCCGTGCTGCCGCCGTCGATGATCTTGCCGCTCTCCAGGCTGAAGAAGAAGGTGTGGAAATCGTCCGGCGCCTTCAGGTTCTCGCGCCGCACCGCTTCCTTCCAGTTGATGCGTTCGCCTTCGTATTCGATGATGCAGGTGCCTGCGGGGATCTTGCGCGCGGCGAACACGCCGCGGCCGTGCACGCGCGAATTCTTGACGACGTACATGGGGCGGTCTTTTGCTGCGGTATTGCTGGTGTGATTCATTGCGTTCAAAGCGGGTTGGATGGATGTGGGTGCGTATTATCTCAATTGTCGGCCGCGCGAGATGACTTTTTTGCACCGCATTCGAAGTGGAGCAAGCGGCGGACCTACAATGTACCGATTGTTTAATTGTTTTCCGCGTCATGCCCGCTCATCGCCTTCAACCCGCCACCCTTTCCTACGCCAACGGCATTCCCTTCGCCGAGACCTATGGCGATGTCTACCATTCCGCCGACGGCGGCCTCGAGCAGGCGCGCTATGTTTTTCTTGGCGGGAACGGGCTGCCGGCGCGCTGGCATGAGCGGCGTAGCTTCACCATCCTCGAAACCGGCTTCGGCCTCGGCCTGAACTTCCTCGCCACCTGGCAGGCTTGGCGCGCCGATCCCCGGCGCTGCGCGCGCCTGCATTACGTCGCGATCGAAAAGCACCCGTTTTCCGCCGACGACCTCGCCCGCCTGCATGCGCTGTGGCCGGAGCTGGCCGAGCTTTCGTCGGCATTGCGGGCGGCGTGGCCGATGCTGGTTGCAGGTTTTCACCGGATCGAGCTGGACGAAGGGCGTGTAGTCCTGACCCTGGTCTTCGGCGACATCGCGGATTGCCTGCCGCAGATTGACGCTGCTCCCGATGCGTTCTACCTCGACGGTTTCGCCCCCAGCAAGAATCCCGACATGTGGTCGCCGCAGGTACTGGCCCGACTGGGACGTATGGCGGCGCCGGAGGCGACCGCTGCGACTTATACAGTGTCTGCAGCGGTACGTCAGGCACTGACGCAGGGCGGATTCATGTGTGACAAGCGGCCGGGTTTCGGACGCAAGCGCGACATGCTGGCAGCACGCTATGTGCCGCGTTGGCAGATCCCGGTACGACCCTTGCCGTCCGAACGACGCGCCGTCGTGATCGGCGCCGGTGTCGCGGGCAGTGCGGTATGCGAACGGCTGGCCGCACGCGGCTGGCAGGTAATGCTCATCGAGCGCCACGACAAGCCTGCGCAGGAAGCGTCCGGCAACCTGGCCGGCATCGCGATGCCCCTGCTCTCCAAGGACGACAACCTGTCCTCCCGGCTGGCCAGGGCGGCCTTCCTGTACGCACTGCGCACATGGGAGCGGCTGGGTGGCATCGGACAGGCCTTTGCGGGTGAGGCCTGCGGCGTGCTGCAGCTGGCGCGTGACGAGGCCCATGCGCAATTGCAGCGCGAGACGATTGAGTCGCTCGATTTTCCGCCCGAGTTCGTGCATTGGCTCGACGGAAAGGCGGCGTCGGACATGACGGGCAATCCGCATGCGCTCGGCGGCTGGCTGTTTCCTCGCGGCGGCTGGATCACGCCGTCCAGCCTGTGCGAGGCAATGCTGAAAGCCTGCGGCGACCGCCTGCAGCGCCGTTTCGTCACGGAAGTGCTGACGATCGAGAACAATGACGCAGGATGGACAGTCCGCGATGCTGGCGGCGGGGCAATTGCAGAGGCACCGGTCGTCATCCTTGCCAACGGAACCAACGCAAATGCATTTCCTCAAACACAAGGATTGCCCTTGACCGCGATACGCGGCCAGGTGACGCATGTGCCGGCCGATGCATTACCCCTACTGCCGGTGGTGCTTTGCGGCGAAGGCTATGTGACGCGGCCCGCGCAAGGCGTATGCTGTGTCGGAGCGTCCTATGACTTCGATCGCGATCCGCAGTTGCGCCAGTCGAGCCATGAGGAAAACCTGGTGCGGCTTGCGCAGGTGATGCCGCAGGCGGAGGTTGCCGCACAGATTTCCGGTATTGCGCTCGCGGGACGGGTCGGTTTTCGCTGCGTATCGCCGGATCGGCTGCCGCTGGTCGGTGCGCTGCCCGACGCGGGGGCGCCGATCAAAGGCAGCCGGCTGCGTGACGTACCGCGTTTGCCGGGGCTTTATGGATTGCTCGCCTACGGCTCGCGCGGCATGGTCTGGGCACCTTTCACGGCCGAGCTGCTGGCGTCCGTGCTGGACGGGGAACCGCTGCCGATTGAACGTGAACTTGCTGAAGCCCTCGATCCCGCACGCTTTGCGCTGAAGTCCCATCGCCGCGGCGGGGCTGGGGTGCAGGCGCCGGGACAAGATGCGCAAGACCTTTAAATATGTACTCATCGCCGTTGCCGTATTGCTCGCGCTGCTCATTGCGGCAGCCGCAATCGTCGCTGCGACCTTCGATCCGAACGACTACAAGCCGCAGCTGATCCGGCTGGTGCAGGAAAAGAAGCAGCGCACTCTTGCCATCCCGGGCGACATCCGGCTGAGCTTTTTCCCCAGGATCGGCGCCGAACTCGGCCCGCTCACGTTGTCCGAGCACAAGGGCAGCACCGAGTTCGCCGCGGTCGAGCGCGCACGGTTATCGCTGGCGCTCATTCCCCTTTTTTCGAAGCAGCTCGTGGTCGACCAGGTCAGGATCGACGGACTGCGCGCCAATATCCGCCGCAACAAGGATGGCAGCACCAATTTCGACGACCTGCTGGCGGCCGACCGGCAACAGGATACAGAGAAGGGCGAGGCCGGCGGCCAACAGTTCCGCTTCGATATCGATGGCGTGCAGCTGGAAAAGGCGAACCTGGTGTTCGACGACCGGCAGCAGGGCCGCAAGTTGGCGATTAACGACCTCAATCTTGAAACCGGGAAGATCGCCAGCGGGGCGTCCAGCAAGCTGCAGATGGATGCGCATGTCAAGGGCAGCAACCCGGATATCGACGCCCGCGTCGCGCTCAAGACCGGCTTCACGCTGGACCTGGACAAGAAGAATTACGTGCTGAAAGGCCTCGATGCGGCGCTCAAGGGCGGCCTGGCCGAGCTGAGCGACCTCGACCTCAAGCTGGCCGGCGACGCCGACCTGTTGCCGGAGACCCGGCGCTTCACGCTCGAAGGGATCAAGTTGAATGCGAAGGGCAAGCGCGCCCGCGAATCGATCGAGGCGAAGTTCTACATCCCCCGGCTCGCGGTCGCCGACGACAAGGTGAGCGGCGGCAAGCTGAGCGGCGAAGCGAAGCTGGAGGAAGGCGCGCGCAGCATGCTGGCCCGCTTCGATGTGCCGTCCTTCGAGGGCTCTCCGCAAGCGGTCAGGCTGCCCTCATTGTCCGTCGACGCCACCATCCGCGAGGACAAGCTCGACGCGAACCTGAAGCTTTCCGGCGCAATGACAGGCGATATCGACAAGTTGCTGTTCGCTTCACCGCAATTGACGCTGGCCTTGAGCGGCAAGCAGGGTGATACCAGGTTGGACGGTACCCTGACCACGCCGCTGTCCGTCAACCTGGATGAAAAGTTCGTGGAGCTGCAGAAGGTGGCCGCCAGCTTCCAGCTTCCCAACCCGGCCGGCGGCGCGCTCGCGCTGAAAGCCGCTGGCAATGTCGCCATAAACTACGGCAAGCAGACCGCTTCGGCCATCCTGAACGGCAGCATCGACCAGAGCGCATTTCGCGCCAAACTGGGACTCGGCGATTTTTCGCCGCCCATGTATACATTTGACATCGGCATCGACCAGATCGACCTTGACCGTTACAGGAGTAAAGGCGAGAGCAAGCCGGCCGGCAAGCAGCCTGCGGCGTCGGCGGGGAAGCCGGAAGCCGAGCAGCCGATAGACTTTTCGATGTTGCAGAAACTGCACGCGAGCGGCACCCTGCGTGCCGGTGCGTTGAAGGTGGCGAACATCAGGACCGCGAACCTCCGGCTCGACATGCGCGCGGCCAACGGCAAACTCGACATCAGTCCGCTTGCGGCCAGCCTGTACGGCGGCAGTGCCGCCGGCGCTATCAGTGTCACCGCGGGCAATCCGTCGCGGATCGCGCTCCGCCAAACCCTGTCCGGCATCGATATCGGCCCGCTGATGAAGGATGCAATCGACAAGGACACGCTGGAAGGAAAAGGCAATGTCCAGCTCGACGTGACCTCGGCCGGTGCAACGGTCGGCCAGATCAAGAAGGGCTTGAACGGCGTCGCGCGCCTGGAGCTGCGCGACGGCGCCATCCGCGGCGTCAACATTGCGCAGGCCGTGCGCGAGGCGAAGGCGCGCATCGGCCAGTTACGGGGTGACGAAAAGGAGCAGGCCGGCACCGGGTCCGGCACGCAGAAGACGGATTTCAGTGAACTGACCGCCAGCTTCCGCATCGTCAATGGTGTGGCGCACAATGAAGATCTGAACATCAAGTCGCCGCTGATGCGCGTGGGCGGGTCTGGCGATATCTACCTGGCCGAGGACCGGCTCGACTATCTCGTGCGCGCCACCATCGTTTCCAACCTGCAGGGGCAGGGCGGGCCGGAACTGCAGGCGCTGAAAGGGTTGACGGTGCCGGTGCGCCTGTCAGGCCCGTTCAATGCAATCACATGGCGTGTCGATCTCGCCGGCATGGCGAGCGAGCTGGCGAAACAGAAGTTCGATGAACGGAAAGAGGAGTTGCGGCAGAAGGCAGAGAAGCCGCTTGAAGAACAGAAAGAAAAACTCCGCGGTCAGCTGCAGGAGCGGCTGAAGGGATTGTTGGGCAAGTAGTCTGACAACACTATAAACGAAGATCTTCGTGGTGCAAGGAATTATTTCGGTATAGCCATCACGCTACTTCATGCGGGCAAAACGATGAATAGCGCCCGCATCTACACCCAGTTCAAACGATTGCGACACTGCTTCGGTTGACGCACAGTTCCAACTTCTTCATTTGTGCAACGCATGCTGCAGAGTGTGTCGCATTTCTGCACATGCATAGTGCGCCGATATCCCGTAAAACCCTGCAACGCGACAACTTTCGTGCGAAAAAGTTTTACGCAATCAAATCAATTTCTTACGAAAAATCCGTCATAAATATCGCTTTGAAAAGAAGAAGTTGAAAGCCATTTCTTCAACTAATTTCACTCACAAAAAAAAGCGAAAAATTTCCTATCGACTCCAAAAAATTCTGCGTATTATTAAATTGCGGAGTGGAAATTCAATCTGTATCCGATACCCACACGACCGGTAGACATATATCAAAGGAAGCCCAATGAAGATCTTTGACAACTACGCAGCACGGTATGAGCGGACACGAGAAGAGGAATACTCCCTGCAAGAATATCTGGAACTGTGCAAGCGCGATCGACTTGCCTACGCCACTGCCGCCGAGCGCATGCTCGAAGCGATTGGCGAGCCCGAACTGATCGACACGCGCCACGATCCGCGGCTCTCGCGCATCTTCGCCAACAAGGTTATCAAGATCTATCCGGCATTCCGTGAGTTTTACGGAACGGAAGAGGTCATCGAGCAGGTCGTCTCCTACTTCCGTCATGCTGCCCAAGGCCTCGAAGAACGCAAGCAGGTTCTCTACCTGCTCGGCCCCGTCGGCGGCGGCAAGTCCTCCATCGCGGAGAAGCTCAAGTCCCTGATGGAACATGTGCCCTTCTATTGCATCAAGGGTTCGCCCGTCAACGAATCGCCGCTCGGCCTGTTCAATGCCGACGAGGACGGCCCGATCCTGGAAGAGGACTTCGGCATCCCGCGCCGCTACCTGAAGACCATCCCGAGCCCGTGGGCCGTGAAGCGCCTGCACGAGTTCAATGGCGACATCAACCAGTTCCGCGTGGTCAAGCGTTATCCGTCGATACTCAAGCAGGTCGCGATCTCCAAGACCGAGCCGGGCGATGAAAACAATCAGGACATCTCCTCCCTGGTCGGCAAGGTCGACATCCGCAAGCTGGAAGACTATTCGCAGGACGATCCGGATGCCTACAGCTATTCCGGCGGCCTGTGCCTGTCCAACCAGGGCCTGATGGAATTCGTCGAAATGTTCAAGGCTCCGATCAAGGTGCTGCACCCGCTCTTGACCGCGACGCAGGAAGGCAATTACAAGGGTACAGAAGGCTTCGGCGCAATTCCGTTCGACGGCGTCGTTCTGGCGCACTCGAACGAATCCGAGTGGAAGGCCTTCCGCAACAACAAGAACAACGAGGCATTCCTCGACCGTATCTATATCGTAAAGGTGCCGTACTGCCTGCGCGTGTCGGACGAAATCAAGATCTACGAAAAGCTCATCACCAGCTCCTCGCTTGGCAAGGCGCCCTGCGCCCCGGGCACGCTGAAGATGATGGCGCAGTTCGCGGTGCTGTCGCGCCTGAAGGAGCCGGAAAACTCCAGCATCTTCTCCAAGATGCAGGTATATGACGGCGAGAACCTGAAGGACACCGACCCGAAGGCAAAGTCGCGCCAGGAGTACACTGACTACGCCGGCGTGGACGAAGGCATGAATGGCCTGTCGACCCGCTTTGCATACAAGATCCTGTCCAAGGTCTTCAACTTCGATAACACCGAAGTCGCCGCCAACCCGGTGCACCTGTTATATGTGCTGGAGCAGCAGGTCGAGCGCGAGCAGTTCCCGCCCGAGACCGAGCAGAAGTACATGTCCTACATCAAGGAGTACCTGGCGCAGCGTTACGTCGAGTTCATCGGCAAGGAGATCCAGACGGCTTACCTCGAAAGCTATTCCGAATACGGCCAGAACATCTTCGACCGTTACGTCACGTTCGCCGACTTCTGGATCCAGGACCAGGAATTCCGCGATCCGGATACCGGCGAGAGCTTCGACCGCGATTCACTGAACAGCGAGCTCGAGAAGATCGAGAAGCCCGCGGGCATCTCCAACCCGAAGGACTTCCGCAACGAGATCGTCAACTTCGTGCTGCGCGCTCGTGCCCAGAACAACGGCAAGAACCCGACATGGACCAGCTACGAAAAGCTGCGCACCGTGATCGAGAAGAAGATGTTCTCGAACACCGAGGAACTGCTGCCGGTGATCTCGTTCAACGCCAAGGCCAGCGCCGACGATGCGAACAAGCACCAGGAGTTCGTGTCGCGCATGGTGGCCAAGGGTTACACCGCGAAGCAGGTTCGCCTGCTGTGCGAGTGGTACCTGCGGGTTCGCAAGTCGTCGTGATGTAGAAATAGCCTGCATATCGCTGTAAGGCTCCTTCCCCCATTCAGGGGGAAGGTTGGGATGGGGGTAGTGCGGTCGCATTGCAGCCTGCGATTGTCCAACCTCACTACCCCACCCTAACCTTCCTCCTGCAAGAGGAGGGAACCCGCCGGCGGGTGCAGGACAATCCCTCTCCGGAGCTTGAGAGGGAGATAACAACGCCCATACAGTTTCAGGAGGCACTTTGGCTCACCTCATCGACCGGCGTCTGCAAGGCAAGAACAAGTCCGCGATCAACCGCGAACGCTTCTTGCGGCGTTACAAGGGCCAGATCAAGGACGCCGTACAACGCGCCATCAAGGGCCGCTCGATCACCGAGGTCGAGAAAGGCGAAAAAGTATCCATCCCCGTCAAGGACATCGGCGAGCCGAATTTCGGCCATGCGCATGGCGGCATTTGGGAAGTCGTCCGTCCCGGCAACGAGCAGTACCAGAAAGGCGACCAGATCCAGCGGCCGAAAGGCGGCGGCGGTTCCGGGAAGGGCAAGGCGGGTAACAGCGAGGAAATCTCCGAAGACGATTTCACCTTCGAGCTCACGCGCGAAGAGTTCATGAATTACTTCTTCGAAGACCTCGAACTGCCCAACCTGGTCAAGACGCAGCTCACTTCCATCACCGAGTTCCGCAACCAGCGCGCGGGCTACACCATCTCCGGCACGCCGACCAACATCCATGTGTTGCGCTCCATGCGCGGCGCGATCGGCCGCCGCATCGCCGTCGGTGCGAAGTCGCGCAAGCGTCTGCGCGAAGCGGAACAGGAGATGAACGAACTGCTGAAGACGACGTTCGAAGACGACCACCGCGTCCTCGCGCTGCGCAAGGAGATCCACCATCTGCGCGCCAAGCTGGAAGGCATCGCCTTTCTCGACCCGATCGATCTGCGCTACAGCAACCGCATCAAGGTGCCCAAGCCGTCCAGCCAGGCGGTGATGTTCTGCGTGATGGACGTCTCGGGTTCGATGGACCAGGCGAAGAAGGACGCGGCCAAGCGCTTCTTCATCCTGCTCTACCTGTTCCTGGAGCGTGCGTACGAGAAGATCGAAGTGGTGTTCATCCGTCACCACACACAGGCGACCGAAGTGACGGAAGACGAGTTCTTCAACTCGCGCGAGTCGGGCGGCACGGTGGTATCGTCGGCGCTGCACCTGCTCAACAAGGTTATCAACGAGCGTTATTCGACCAGCGACTGGAACGTGTACGTTGCACAGGCTTCGGACGGCGACAACTGGGACAACGATTCGGTGACCTGCCGCGAACTGCTGGTCGAGAAAATCATGCCGCTGGTGCAGTACTACGCCTACGTCGAGATCACGGAAGGCGAGCCGCAGAACCTGTGGTACGAGTACCTTCAGATCCAGGACTACCACCCGCACTTCGCGATGCAGAAGATCGAGTCGCCGGCCGATATCTATCCGGTGTTCCGTGAACTGTTCAAGAAACAACCGAAATGATCAAAGTCCTCAATAAAGCGCCCGCGAAAAAGACCGGCCGGAAGAAGGCGAGCAAGCCCACTCGCCTGCCGGAGCAGTCGGAATGGACCTTCGAGCTGATTGAACAGGCGCACGACGAGATCCGCCGTGTGGCCGAGAACTTCGGCCTCGATACCTATCCGAACCAGCTTGAGATCATCAGCGCCGAGCAGATGATGGATGCCTACGCGTCCGTCGGCATGCCGGTGTCCTACGCCCACTGGTCTTTCGGCAAGCACTTCCTGTCCACCGAGAAGAGCTACCGTCGCGGCCACATGGGCCTGGCGTACGAGATCGTCATCAACTCCGATCCCTGCATCGCCTACCTGATGGAAGAGAACAGCCTGACGATGCAGGCGCTGGTGATCGCGCACGCGTCCTACGGGCACAACTCATTCTTCAAGGGCAACTACTTGTTCCGCACCTGGACCGATGCGGAAGCGATCATCGACTACATGGTGTTCGCGAAGAACTACATCGCGGAGTGCGAGCAGCGCTACGGCATCGAAGCGGTGGAGTTGCTGCTTGATTCCTGCCACGCACTGCAGAACTACGGCGTGGACCGCTACAAGCGTCCGGCCAAGCTGTCGATGGCGAAGGAAAAGGAACGCCAGGAAGAGCGCGAGCGCTACCTGCAGTCGCAGGTGAACGACCTGTGGCGCACGCTGCCGCGCAAGCAGGAAGTGGTGACCGAGGCCGCGCCGAACCGCTTCCCGGCCGAGCCGCAGGAAAACCTGCTGTACTTCATCGAGAAGTACGCGCCGCTGCTGCAGCCGTGGGAGCGCGAGATCGTACGCATCGTGCGCAAGATTTCCCAGTACTTCTATCCGCAGCGCCAGACCCAGGTGATGAACGAAGGCTGGGCAACGTTCTGGCACTACACCATCCTCAACCAGCTGTATGACGAGGGTGTGGTGGGCAACGGCTTCATGATGGAGTTCCTGCAGAGCCACACCAACGTGGTGTACCAGCCGCCGGTCACCAGCAAGTACTTCAACGGCATCAATCCGTACGCGCTCGGTTTCGCGATGATGCGCGACATCCGCCGCATTTGCGAAGACCCAACGGAAGAAGACCGCCAGTGGTTCCCGGACATCGCCGGCAGCGACTGGAAGAAGACGCTCGACTTCGCGATGCGCAACTTCAAGGATGAGAGCTTCATCTCGCAATTCCTGTCGCCCAAGCTGATCCGCGACTTCCACTTCTTCTCCGTGCTGGACGACGACAAGAAGGACAAGCTGCAAATTTCGGCGATCCATGACGACGACGGCTACCGCTACCTGCGCGAGCAGCTGGCGGGGCAGTACAACATGCACAACCGCGAACCGAACATCCAGGTCTGGTCGGTCGACACGCACGGACACCGCGCGTTGACACTGCGCCACAACCAGTACCTGCGCCGGCCGCTGAACAACCAGGCGGAGGAAGTGCTGAAACACGTGGCGCGCCTGTGGGGCTTCGACGTGATGCTCGAGACGGTCGACCCGCAGGGCAATGTATTGAACACCTTGGAATGCAAGTGCGAAAAGAGGCAGCGTAGCTAGACCGCGTAGCTGGAGGAACGTCAGGTTTGCGGGGACGCCGCACAGAAAGGGGAGCGCTTCACGGCGCGCGGCGTCCTTCGCAATCCGGCTGCGGGCTGTTTGCCTTGCACACGGGCATTCCTCCTGCCTCTCATGGGCGCTTGCCGGAGCAATCCGGCAAGACTTGTGCCAAAGCGTAAGCTTTGGCACTTTTTTTTTGCCGGCCTTTGCATTGATTCAATACGTTGCCGGCAGTTGCGGCTTCTGTAATTTTTTCCGGCGTCCTGTAGTCTCTTCCATCCCTTTCGCGGGATCGATCTCCTGTTCCCCCTTGTCCTGACTGGCATGCACATTGCCTTAGGGTGGTATGCATCCCCGGATGCCTATTCTTGGCTATTGCCATCACATTCGTGAAGGAGATCCAAATGCAACAACCTCACATCCTCAATCGCATGCTCGGGGTTGCCGTGCTCGCGATGCTGTTCGGGGCATCGTCCGTACACGGCCAGGCAAGCAGCAGCCCTTCCGGACAAGACACGAGCAGCGCCCAATCCGGCAGCAGCGGCACGGCCGGCACGTCCAGCGCCGGCAAGCAGGAAGAAAGCAAGAGCCTGAGCAAGTCCGACCAGGACCTGGTGAAACAAATCACACAATCGAACCTCGCCGAAATCGAAGCGGGCAAGGTTGCATTGAGCCAGTCCAAGAACGACCAGGTACGCAACTTCGCGCAGAAGATGATCGATGACCATCAGCAGGCGCAAAAGGACCTGGAACAACTTGCGCAGGCAAAAGGCATGACGCTGCCGACCGAGCCGGACAGCAAGCATAAATCCGCACTGAAGAAGCTGAGTGCGCTGGAAGGCGACAAGTTCGACAAGCAGTACATGAAGCAGGGTGGCCTGAGCGACCATCGTGACACGCACCGCCTGCTGCAGCGCGCACAGACACGTGCCAAAGACGCGGACCTCAAGGCACTGACAGCGAAAATGGAGCCAATCGTCAGCCAGCACCTCACGATGGCCAAAGAAGTGACCAGCGCGAAGAGTAGCGCATCCGGTTCGCAAGGGCCGGCGGGCACATCGGCCAGCGGCGCCGGTTCTTCCGGCGCGTCCGGCGATACCGGCAAGAGCGGCGCGACCGGCACATCCGGTTCTTCGCAGAGCACCAGCCCAGGCAAGCAATAAGTGTGATTCCGTAGTACCCGGTTGCTCCCGCGGGATACTTCCCTCCGGCGGGAGCAAGGGAGGTGGACATGACCGATGATGAAGTCGTTTCGACACTCAACGAGCTGATTGAAACCTGCAAGGATGGCGACGAAGGTTTCCGTACCTGCGCCGCCGATGTCAGCGATCCGCGCCTCAGGACCTTCTTTTCGAACCGCGCGCAGACCTGTGCCGCGGCCGCGTTCGAACTGCAGCAACTGGTGCGCGCCTACGGCGGCGAACCGGAGCGAGACAGCAGCCTGGGCAGCGCGGTGCACCGGCGCTGGATCGACATCAAGGCGCTGCTGACCGGCAAGGATGACCGGGCGGTGCTGCAGGAATGCGAACGCGGCGAGGACATCGCAGTCAGCCGCTACAGCCAGGCACTGGTCAAAAACCTTCCCGAGAATGTGCGCGTCGTCGTCGAGCGTCAGTACCAGGGCGTTTTGCAGAACCATGACCAGGTGAAGAGCTTGCGGGATCAGTACCGCGAATAGTCGGGTCAGTCGCGTGCGGTAAAATAGCGGCCTGCTTTAAAGGTCTCCCGCATGCTGCGACTCACCAACCTCATCCTTCCGCTCGATCATCCTGAAGCCGACTTGCGTGCGTCCATCCTCGGCCGTCTCAAGATTCCGGCCGAGGACCTTTCGGGCTTCACCATTTTCCGGCGCGGCTACGATGCGCGCCGCCGCAGCCAGATCACGCTTGTCTATACGATCGACGTCGAGGTGAAGAACGAGGCAGCGGTGCTGGCGCGCTTGCAGGGCACGCCGAATGTCGCGATCGCGCCGGACACCAGCTACAAGTTCGTCGCGCAGGCGCCGGCACAACTCGCCTTGCGCCCGGTGGTCATCGGCTTCGGTCCTTGCGGCATCTTTGCTGCGCTGATCCTGGCACAGATGGGCTTCCGTCCCATCATTCTCGAGCGCGGAAAGGTGGTGCGCGAGCGCACCAAGGACACTTGGGGGCTGTGGCGCAAGCGCGAACTCAATCCGGAGTCGAACGTGCAGTTCGGCGAGGGCGGCGCCGGTACTTTCTCCGACGGCAAGCTGCACAGCGGGATCAAGGATCCCAAGCACTACGGCCGCAAGGTGCTCACCGAATTCGTGAAGGCCTACGCGCCCGAGGAAATCCTGTACGTGAGCAAGCCGCACATCGGCACCTTCCGCCTGGTGAAGATGGTGGAAGCGATGCGCGAGACCATCGAATCGCTCGGCGGCGAATTCCGCTTCGAGGCCAAGATGACCGACCTCGACATCGACAACGGACAGGTGCGCGGCGTGGTGTTGGAAGGCGGCGAGCGCATCGCGACGGAGCATGTGGTGCTCGCTGTCGGCCACAGTGCGCGCGACACTTTCCAGATGCTGTACGACCGCGGCGTGTACGTCGAAGCGAAGCCGTTCTCGATCGGCTTCCGCATCGAGCATCCGCAATCGGTGATCGATCGCGCCCGCTTCGGCAAATTCGCCGGCCATCCGCTGCTCGGCGCCGCCGACTACAAGCTGGTGCATCACTGCAAAAATGGTGGAGCTGCCGGCCGCACCGTCTACAGCTTCTGCATGTGCCCGGGCGGCACGGTAGTCGCCGCGACATCGGAGCCGGGCCGCGTGGTGACCAATGGGATGAGCCAGTATTCGCGCAATGAACGCAATGCCAACAGCGGTTTTGTGGTCGGTATCAACCCGCCGGATTTCGGCGGCGACAAACATCCGCTGGCCGGTATCGACTTCCAGCGCGAACTGGAATCGCGTGCCTTCACAATGGGGGGGGGCAACTACGACGCGCCGGGGCAACTGGTGGGCGATTTCCTTGCGGGGCGGCCGTCGAAGGAACTCGGATCGGTCCTGCCGTCCTACAAGCCCGGCGTGCACCTGACGGATCTCGCACCTTCGCTGCCTGCCTACGCCATCGAAGCGATGCGCGAGGCGATTCCGGCATTCGATCGGCAAATCCGCGGCTATGCGATGCCCGACGCGGTGCTGACAGGCGTGGAGACGCGCACCTCGTCGCCGGTTCGCATCAAGCGGCTCGACAACTTCCAGAGCGTCAACGTCAAGGGATTGTTTCCGGCGGGCGAGGGGGCTGGGTACGCGGGCGGGATTCTTTCTGCCGGCGTGGACGGAATCAAGGTGGCGGAGGCAGTAGCGCTGAGCATGACCGGAAGCGCGGATGCGCGCGGCGGGGCACAGGCGGGCGAACAGATCTATTAGAGCGGTTTGCGAAACGTTGCCGCGGTTCTGCCGGCATCACGCCCTAGTGTCCGGCGCTCAGATTCGCCTTAGCGCCTGGGCAGTTGCGCGTGGATGCCGCGACAATTCCGCCTCGATCAACCGATCCATCTCACGCTCGCTTACCGGCGAACCCAGCCGAAATCCTTGGGCTGCGTCGCATCCATACTCTCGCACTGCATCGAGTTGATCATCCGTTTCCACCCCTTCAGCGCATACTGCAATCTTCATCTCGTGGGCCACGCTGACAACTGCGGAAAAAACGGCCGCTTCCTGCTCCCGGGGCAGCTCTTTCACCAGGCGTCGGCTGGGTTTGACAACATCCAGGGGGAAGCGGTGAAGAGACGAAAGGGCACCAAGCTCCGCGCCGAAATCATCGACTGCGAGCCGAATGCCGTTGTTCTTCGCGTCCTTCAACAGATTCGTTGAAAACTTCGGATCCCAGAGGACGCTTTCACGTGTCTCCAACTGTACCATCGACGGCGAAATTCCCGTTTCCTCCAGTATGTTGCCAAAGATCTGCAAGAAGCGAGGGTGGCGTAACTGGCGAAGCGAAACGTTCAGGATAAGCGGAACAGCGAGGCCTGCATCCATCCACTTCCTGTATTGGCTGCAAGCGGTTCGCACCGTCCATTCGCCCAGCTTCGGCATCAGGCCGGCATTTTCCGCATTCTGAATAAAGTCGGCCGCGGCAAGTAGCCCCCTTTCGGGGTGCTGCCATCGTATAAACACTTCAATGCCCGAAATGCGGCCGCTCCGCAAATCGAATTGCGGCTGATAGTGCAGGCAGAACTGCCCTTCGTGCAAGGACTGCCGCAGTTCCTGCTCCAGCTGCTGCGCCTCTTCGATTGCAGCGCCCATCTCGTGCCGATAGAACTGGAAATTGTAGCGGCCGCGGCTCTTTGCCTCGTACAGAGCCAGATCGGCAAGTTTGACCAGGTGCTCGGGGTCTATGGCGTCATTGGGGAAAAGCGCAATGCCGATGCTGGTCCCGCTGTGGACTTCCTGCCCCTCCAGGACGAAGGTCCGTCCGAGCTCCTCCACGATCTTTTCCGCCAGAACGCCGGCTGCGGATGGCGCCGCCAGATGCGTCTGAATGACGACGAACTCGTCGCCCCCAAGCCGCGCCACGACATCCGTCGCCCTTGTTTGCGCCTTGATCCTGTGTGCAACCTCCTTGAGGAGAAGGTCCCCGATGTGGTGCCCGAGCGTGTCATTGATGGCCTTGAAGCGGTCCAGGTCCAGAAGATGAACAGCGACGAGATGACCATCCCTTTTCGCGTAGCACAGCGCATCCTGCAAGCGATCGTTGAACCTTGCACGGTTGGCCAATCCGGTCAGCACGTCATGATTGGCGAGATGGTAGGACTGTTCAAGTGCCTGCCTGAGATCTTCCTCGGCTCTTCTGCGCGCCGTGACGTCCTCGAGGATGGCGATTACATACTTCGGCATTCCGTCAATCTGCATGACGGCAGTCGTAGCATTCATCCACACAAACGAACCGTCCCTCCGGATGTAGCGCCTTTCCGATACGCAGGACGAAGTCTGTCCGGAGACAAGCTTCTGGAAGTTGGAAAGCGTCTGTTCCAAGTCTGCCGGATGGATAATGTCCGTGATTGAGAGGCGTGTGAACTCCTCCTGCGAATAACCGAGAATCTCGAGCACTTTGGGATTTGCGCTGGTGAGTACGCCGTCGAGTGTTGCCTTTGCGATTCCCAATGGGGCGTTTTCGAACGTGGCGCGAAACCTCTCTTCACTCTCTCGTAACGCCGCCTCCGCCTGTTTTCTCTCATTGATATCCTCGAATATGGCAATGCCGTATTGAGGCTTGCCTGACTCGTCGCGCAGCATGCGTGCCGTCAGGCGGATCCACGACGTCGATCCGTCCTTGCGCAACATGCGCCGCTCACGATGTATCTCCATCTCGCCCGCAAGCAGCTTCTTCGTAAATTCCGTGCTGGTGGCGCGTTCTTCCGCCGGCGTCACATCGAGATAACTGAGGCCGACAAGCTCCTCCGGCGTGTAGCCGGTAATTTCAGCAAACTTCCGGTTTGCGTATGTCCAGTGCCCGCCCAGATCAATATGGGCAATTCCCATTGGGGCGTTTTCATAAAGCAGCCGATACCTCTGCTCACTTTCGCGCAGAGCATCCTGTGCCATTTTTTGCTCGTGGATGTCGGTGGTTGTTCCCATCCAGCGGAAAATCACGCCCTTTTCGTCCCGCACCGGAAGCGCACGCGCAAGTGTCCAGCGGTACTGTCCGTGCCGGTTCCGGACCCGGTATTCCATCTCATAGGGTTCGCCGGTTTCCAGGCTGTGCCGCCATATCTTTGTCGTGCGCTCCCAGTCGTTCGGGTGGATCAGGCCGATCCACGATTCGCCATGGGTCGAACCTTCAGGCACACCGGCGAACTCGTACCATTGGTCATTGAAGTAATCATGGTAGCCATCGGCGTCCGTCGACCACACAATTTGCGGCATGGCATTGGTCATGGTACGGAACAATGCTTCGCTCTCGCGCAGCGCCTTTTCAGCCTTGACCCGATTGGTAATGTCCTCGGCGAGAAGGCGGTTTGCCTCCTCCAGTTCCGCGGTTCGCTCCGTCACCAATTTTTCCAACCAATCCCGGTGTGCCTTGAGTTCCGACTCCGCGTGCCGCAGCGCGTCCTCCGCCGCGCGTTTGGCGCGAAGCTCGGCGACTTCCTGCAATGCCCGGCGTATGGAAGGAACCAGCCTGGTCAGGTTGTCCTTCAGTATGAAATCCGTGACGCCGAGCTTGAGCAGCGTGACAGCTTTTTCTTCACCAATATTCCCCGAGATGAGAATGACCGGTATATCGGGATGAGAGGAACGGATAAGCGCCAGATTCTTCTCGAACGCCATGCCAGGGATCTTATAGTCAGACAAAACGGCATCCCATCTCCTGGAGGCAAGCAGCGCCTCCAGTTCGTCAGGGGTGGCAACTCTCTGGCATTGGGCATCCAATCCGTTCTTTTTCAGATGCCGTTCGATGAGAACGAAATCGGAACGGTTGTCTTCGATGAAAAGGAAATTCAACGGAGCATCCATTTTGATCCTTTCTTCAACCTTCGCTGGTTGGCGGCTCAAACGTCCCTGCGGCGCCATGGCTGGCCGTCGCCGTGGCTCTCAGGCGGAGCTCTGTTCACCGACATCCAGTACACTCCGATCTGCGCCACATGCTTGGAGAACTCGGCAAAATCCAAGGGTTTGACAACATAACTGTTCACACCGAACCGATACGCCGCTCGCAGGTCACGTTCTTCCGCCGAAGAGCTCATCATCACGATCGGTATCTCTCGCAACCTTGCATCGGCCTTGATCGTTTCCACAACCTTGATGCCGTCGATGCGCGGCAGCTTCAGGTCGAGGATGACGAGGCGCGGCAGGGCGCCTCTCGGCCTGTGCGCGTAAGTTCCTTTGCAGAACAGGTAATCCAGCGCCTCCACCCCGTCGCGCAGCCAGAGGGGCGATGTGGCGATCCCGCTTTTTTGCAGTGCGCGTTTGGTCAGGAGCGCATCGGACGGGCTGTCGTCAACGATCACGATCTCGGCGTTCTCAGTCTCGTTCATGCTCATCGACCTTCGGTAGTGCAAACTGGAACCGGGCTCCTTTGCCCACCCAACCCTCAGCCCACACGCGTCCGCCGTGCCGCTCCACAATGCGCTGCACGATTGCCAATCCCACTCCCGTCCCGGGAAATTCCTCTGAAACGTGAAGGCGCTGGAAGACCCCGAACAGCTTGTCGTAGTACTCCATGCTGAATCCGATACCGTTATCCTCGACGAAGTAGACCGTCTCTTCCGGTTCGTCAACGGAGCCGATCCGGATAACGGGCGTGGTCCGGATGGAACTGAACTTGATGGCATTCGAAAGCAGGTTGACCCAGACCTGCTTCAGCAATCCGTGTTCCCCCCGGCTCGCGGGGAGCGGCTGGATGTGCCAGGCAATCTTTCTTTTCTCTTTCTCCGCTTCCTCGAGTTCGGCAATGACTTCTCTGGCCAACGCATCCATGTCGACGACGTTCCGGGCAATCGGCTTGCGCGCAATGCGTGAAAACGCGAGAAGGTCGTCGATCAAATGCTGCATGCGGGTCGCGTTCTCATTGATTTCGCTAATGAGGCCGCTTGCGTCTTCATTCAGCTCGCCGCCGTAATCTTCCTTGAGAATGCCGGCATAGCCTGACACGGCCCGAAGCGGCGTTTTCAGGTCGTGAGAGATCGTGTACGTGAAGGAATCCATTTCCTTCATGGCCGCTTCAAGGCTCGCCGTTCTCTCTCGTACGCGATCTTCCAGTTCGTCGTACATGTGCTGCAATGATGCTTCTGCTTTCTGGCGTACGGCGATTTCATGCTGCAGTTCCCGGTTCTGCGCGGCCAGGCGTGAGTGCGCGATCCCCAATTGTGCGTATAGCCCCGTATTTTCAATGAGGAGCCGGGCAAGGATAAAACTCGCCGCCACGGCCCCGTATATTCGTCCTGCGTAAAAGCCGAGATCGAAGCGCCCTGCATTCAGTTGCGCGGAAAGCGCGACATCAACCAGCCAGGCAAACACCACCACCATGAGCCACAGTTCCAGCAACGAAGACGAGCGGTGGCGGAACAGCACGATAAGAGCGGCGAGACTTGTTGCCCAGACGGCGGTCACCACGATATGCATTGCGACCGTATAACCATCCTTCGCAAGCAGGACGGGAAGCAGTTCGTCGCCGGCTGCGGCTACGAGCGTGAAACCGCCCGCCAGAAGAACTGTCAATGCCACGCAGAGAGCGATAAACCTGCTGCTGGATTTGGCGTCGGACAACGGGGCGGCGGGACGCTCCTTGAGCAGGGAGAAGGCGATGACAAAAAGCGGGAAACCGGCATGCCAGAACATGTACAGCCATGCGGTAGTTTGCGTCCCGGCGCCGAGCAATCCGCCGGGTGTGAACAGGCCGGGAAAGGTCAGCGCGTGAAAGGCGGCCATCAGCCCCGTGAATAAATACCCGCTGGCCAGAATGGCCAAAGGGCGCTCGCGCAGGATGCTGAACTGGCCATACAACAGCAATGCGGTGATGAGATCGTTCGTGACCAGCAAGGTCTCATACACAGGGATAAAAGCCCAAACCGGTTCGAGAGGCATCTTCGCCACCGGCACCAATGCGACGAAGACCAGCACCGACACGACGATGACGGCCAAGGCTGCCCGCCGGTCGCTTGGCCTTGCGGGTTGGGTCGACAAAAAGGCCGGCTTTTCTCTCTCAAGCGGTCTGTGATGACCTTCCAGGATGGAAACCTCTGTGCCGGGAGGGGGCTGCCTGTTAGACATGTCCGTAACTTGCATGACAGGTCTTGCTCGCGCCAGTTCGCGCGCTGTATGGGTACTTCCTCGGTGAGCCATGGGACCTAAATGGCACGCCTTCGTATCGCATTTTGCGTTGCGCTGCTCATCCTGTTCGGGGCAGACCGCATTTTCCGAGGCAAGTTTTCAAGAGGGTAAGGCGATGAGGTTGCTGCTTGCAAAGTTGGACATGGCCAGCAGCTTGCCGTTCCCGCTTGGTCCATGAAGAAATTTCAAACCGGGCAGGACGGCGAATCCCCCCTGGTTTCTTGGACCTGGGCCTTCATGGAGTTTGGGGCAAAGGGAGGGGGCAGGTCTGGAAAAATTGCCGATGTGTCGGACCGCTAATCCACTTCGAGCGTCTGCAACCGTCCCTTCGCGCGGCCTTCCGCAATCTCCAAAAAACCGATCGAGATCGGCAACGAAAACCGCCGTGGCCCCGCGCTGCCAGGGTTCACGTATAAGACGCCGTTCTCCATCTTCATCAGCGGCCGGTGCGAGTGGCCGCTCACCACCACCTTGATGCCCGCGGTTTCGGGCAAGACGTCGAGGTCCTGCAAGTCGTGCACGATGTAGACCTGAATGCCGCCGAATTCAACGCGCACTCTTTCCTGCAGCCCCTCTGCCCAGTCGCCGCGGTCATTGTTGCCGCGCACAGCGGTTACCGGCGCGATCGCTTCCAGCTCCTTCAGCACCTGAGCGCCACAGATATCGCCGGCGTGGATGATGTGGTCGACGCCTTTCAATGCTGTGCGCGCCTCCGGGCGCAGCAAGTTGTGCGTATCCGATATCAGGCCTATCCGTATGCTTTTCGTCATCTTCCATTACCGATGCAAAAATGGCTGAAACTGCAAGAAACGCGCCGCCCCGGCAGCGCGATGGAAAATGTGTTTTAATGAGTCGACTTGCAGTTTCGTTATATGCATATTCTCTTTTCGTTTTGACGCATGAACAAGCGACTTGTTTCCGCGCAGTTTTGTTGCCGTTGGCGGCCTGAAGGGCCTGCCGACTAGCGCTCGCGTATTGCACGCATATTCGACAGATTCCGATGGCCGCAGAGTTGAAAAACCTGCGGCCATTTTGTTTTTTCGCGCGGCACGATATCGCCGTTGAAAGGATGCATATGAACACGACAGAAGCCACCCTCGCCAGGCGAAACACGCTGCCGGCGTCCTTACTGTCCGCCCCCGGGCTGCTCGCAGTCAAGGCGCCGTCGCCATGGACGCAGGAGAGCATCTGGCTCGAGATTCGTGCCGAGGCGGAGCAGGTGGCCGCACGTGAAACCATCCTGTTGCCGCGACTGCGCGCGCTGGTGCTCGACCGGCCGTCGCTTGCATCGTCCGTTGCGGCAGTCGTGGCGCGCCGGCTGGCAAGCGCGGACATGCCCGAGGAGGGCCTGCGTGATTTGTTCGACGGCGTAATGTGCCGCGCGCCGGACATCGCACAGCGCGCGGCGGCCGACCTTGCCGCAGTCAAGGATCGCGATCCGGCCTGCCCCAACCTGCTGCATGTGCTGCTCAACCTGAAGGGCTTCCAGTCCCTGCAGTCCTATCGCATCGCGCATGCGCTGTGGGAGGAGGGGCGCGAGGAACTGGCGTTCGCCCTGTCCAACCAGGCGTCGGTCGCGCTCGGCGTCGATATCCATCCCGCGGCGCGCATCGGCTGCGGCGTCATGTTCGACCACGCGACCGGCATCGTGATCGGCGAGACGACGGTGGTGGAAGACCATGTCTCCATCCTGCAGAACGTAACGCTCGGCGGGACCGGCAAGGAGCACGGCGATCGTCATCCGAAAATCCGTACCGGCGTGATGATCGGCGCTGGCGCGAAGATCCTCGGGAATATCGAGATCGGCACGATGAGCAAGATCGCAGCGGGGAGCGTGGTGCTGCGGCCGGTGCCGGCGCATTGCACGGTAGCCGGGGTGCCGGCGCGGATCGTGAGGCATCATCGTGCCGACAGTTGTCCTTCCGATGAAATGGATCAGACGATCTGAACGAACAGGCACATTGCGGATACTTATTGCCTCCGGCCGTCCGCCAGCGCCTCGTTGACCAGTGACGGTATGGCCTTGGACTGGCTTCTGCCGGCGGAAGCCTGTGTGCCTATGTATGCGGTTGGCCGCCGCCGGGCACGCGTCCCCCGGTTATGCTCAGCATGCCCGTCAATGCTGCCGGCGGCAGCGGCTCGCTGTAATAAAACCCTTGCGCGCAGGTGCATCCATGTTTCTGGAGAAATTCAGCCTGCTGTGCGGTTTCCACCCCTTCGGCAAGAACGTTGATGTCTAACCCGTGGGCCATGGCGATGATGGCCGCGACCAGCGCGCGATCGTTCGCGTTGCGGGTAATGCCGCTGACGAAGGACTGATCTATCTTGAGTTTGTCGACCGGGTAGCGCTGCAGGTAGGCGAGACTGGAATAGCCGGTGCCGAAATCATCGATCGAGAGATGGATGCCGAGAGCACTGAGCTGGTGCAGCGCCTTGATGTTCTCTTCGGTGCGACGCAGGAGAATGCTTTCCGTGATCTCCAGGTCGAGCATGCCGGCGTCGATGCCGGTATTGTCGATGATGCGGGCGATCATGTCGCACAGGTTCGGCTGGGAGAACTGGCGGGCCGACAGGTTGACCGCAACGTGAAGGGCCGTATGTCCCTGCACGTGCCATTGCTTCAGCTGGCGGCAGGCGTTTTCGAGGACCCATTCCCCCAGCGACATGATGAGTCCGGTTTCTTCGGCGACCCCGATGAAGTCGCCGCAGGACACCGGGCTCTTTCCCGGTTCGCGAAGGCGCAGCAGCGCCTCGGACGAAAAAATGGCTCCGTTCGACATGTCGACCTGCGGCTGGAAATGGATCTCGAACAGGTCCGATGCAAGCGCATGCCGCAGCCGGTTTTCCATTGCCAGGCGGCGGTGCGCGGCCTTGTTCATGGCCGAGGTGAAAAACTGGTAGTTATGCCGGCCCTTTTCCTTGGCGTGATACATCGCGGTATCCGCTGCGCGCATCAGCGTTTCGACATCGATGCCGTCGTCGGGATACAGGCTGATGCCGATGCTGCCGGTCACATGCAGCTCATGGCCGTCGATCATGAAGGGTGCTTCCAGCGTTTCCAGTGTCTTGCGCGCCACCTGGGAGGCGTCGCTGCTGTCGGGGATGTCGGGCAGGCTGAGCACGAATTCGTCGCCACCCAGCCGTGCCAGGTTGTCGTCCTCGCGCAGGCAGCCAAGCAGGCGAGCCGCCGTCATCTGCAGCAGGCGGTCGCCGATCTCATGGCCGAGCGAATCATTGATGCGCTTGAAGTAGTCCAGGTCGAGAAACAGAACTGCTACCTTGCCGCCCGAACGGCGCGCATGCGCGATGGCCTGCTTGATGCGGTCCTGAAGAAGCACGCGGTTGGGCAATCCGGTCAGCGCATCGTGGTGCGCCATGAATGCGATCCGCGCTTCAGCCTTCTTCCTCTCCGAAAGGTCGAGGACAAAGGCGACCCCGGTATCCGACCTTCCCTCGAAGAGGGCGGCGCCTACCAGGATGGGGATGCGGCGGCCGTCCTTGTGGATGTACTCCTTCTCGTAAGGCGCGCAGGTTCCCTTGGACTTCAGTTCCGCAATCGCACGCTCGTCCGCTACCGTATGTTCCGGCGGCGTCACGTTTTTCCATTGGATGATCCCTTCCAGTAGCTCCCGGCGCGAATAGCCGATGATCTGGAGGAAGGCATCATTCGCCTCGCTGATGACGCCTTCGAGGTGCCAGTAGAAAATGCCGATGACGTTGGCTTCGAACAAACGCCTGATGCGCGCTTCCCGCTCTTTCAGCTCATCCTGCATGCGTGCCCGTTCGATGTTTTCCTTGCGCAGGCTGTCGTTTGCCTGGGCGAGTTCGGCCGTGCGTTGCATGACGCGTTCTTCCAGTTCATCGCGGGCCCGTTGCAGTTCCGCTTCGACCCGCTGGCGCACGGCGATTTCCTGGAGCAACTGCAGGTTTTGCGCCGCGAGCTGTCGTTGCATGAACTGCACCGACAGATGGGTTCTGACGCGTACGAGGACCTCTTCCACCTGGAAAGGCTTGGTAACGTAGTCGACGCAGCCGACGTTGAACCCGGTAATCTTGTCGCTCGCATCCGTCAGCGCGGTCATGAAAACGATGGGAATGTCCCTGGTTTGCGGATCTTCCTTGAGGCGGCGGCATGCCTCGAATCCATTCACGCCGGGCATCATGACGTCCATCAGGATGAGGTCGGGGTGTGAGTACTTTGCCCGCGCAATGCCTTCTTCGCCGTCTTCCGCGACCAGGACGGAAAACCCGTTGTCTCCAAGGTAATTCGACAATACTGCAAGGTTCGCGGACGTATCGTCCACGATCAGGACTGTTGGCGTTTCAGCAGCGCTCGATTGCTTCGTAACCATTATGCCCGCTTGCCAATGGACTTGAAGGAATGCGACAACTTGCAAACATACAAGCCCAATATTCCCGAAGAGACATGCTTGCGCGGCGCGGCGGTTTCCAGTGGTCTGTGAGATGGGGATGCATGCTCGGCAGCACCTAATGAAACAGGCCTCCTGCATGAGGGAGAAGAATTCCTGCGGATTGGGATATCGCCGTATCTGCTAATGCAATGACTGCGAAATCTTCGGCCTGATAGTCATCAATCATATGTTAGAAGGCAGGTGATGCGTCGATATGAGCCAAGTCAACCTTGCCCGCAGATGGCGGCGGCCTTGTTGGGTGGCTGCCTCATGCATTCAGGATTCCCTGCCTTTTTTCCAGCAGCAGGGCGGTGAAATCATTCGCCGGCACCGCACGGCTGTAGTAAAAACCCTGCGCAGCCTGGCAACCGTGCGCCTGCAGGAAGTCGATTTGTTCCGTCGTTTCAACGCCCTCGGCAAGCACGTCGAGGTGGAGGCTTTGTGCCATTGAAATGATCGCCATGACCAGCGCCGTATCGTTGGAGTCCTGCCCGATGCCGCTGACGAAGGACCGGTCGATCTTGAGCGCGTCAACCGGAAAACGCTGCAGGTAGGCGAGACTGGAATAGCCGGTGCCGAAATCATCGACTGACAGTTTGATGCCCATGGCAGACAGATGCTTCAGGGTGGCGACGTTGTCTTCGGTGCGCTGCATCAGTGTGGTTTCGGTAATTTCCAGGTCGAGCCGTTCCGGCGATATGCGGCTGTCGTTAAGGGCGCTGCTGACCATTTCGCGAAAGCCGGGCTGGAAAAACTGGCGAGGGGAAAGATTGACGGCAATCACGAGATTGCCGAAGCCGAGTTCATGCCACTGCCGCAGCTGCCTGCAGGCCTGTCGCAATACCCATTCGCCGATCGGCAGGATGAGGCCGGTTTCTTCGGCAATTGTAATCAATTCATGGCACGCGACCGGCGTATCGTCTTCCCCGTGCCAGCGCAGCAGGGCCTCGGCGGAAAAGATCGTGCCGCTGGCGAGATTGACCTGCGGCTGGTAATGCAGAGTGAATTCATCATGCATCAGCGCGTGGCGCAGGGCGTTGGTCAGCACATGGCGCCGTTGGGCCGCCTTGTTCAGGGACTGAGTGAAGAACTGGTAGTTTCCACGCCCCTTGTCTTTCGCGTAGTACATCGCCGTATCCGCTGTCCTCATCAGCGTATCGGCATCCTTGCCATCATCCGGATACAGACTGACGCCGATGCTGGCGCTGATATGCAGATCGTGGTCACCGCAGTGGAAGGTCTTGTCCAGCGTATCGAGCGCCTTGCGCGCCACCACGGCCGCAACCGCGCTGTCTTCGATGAGCGGCAGGGTCAGGACGAACTCGTCTCCTCCAAGCCGCGCCACGCTGTCGCCTTGGCGCACGCAGGCCTTGAGGCGTTCGGCCACCATCTTCAGCAGGCAGTCGCCTACCTGGTGGCCAAGCGAGTCGTTGATGTGCTTGAAGTAGTCGAGATCGATGAACAGCACGGCGACCATGGTATTGGTGCGGTTTGCGTGTGCGATCGCCTGCTGCAGCCGGTCGCGCAGCAGCACCCGGTTGGGCAGGTCGGTCAGCGCATCGTGGTCCGCCATGTAGCGAATGCGTTCTTCCGCCCGTTTGCGATCCGACAGGTCGAGAACGAAAGCGACGCCTTCCTGCTGGGTGCCATCGACAAAGGTCCCCCCGACCAGGATGGGGATACGGCGGCCGCTCTTGTGGATGTATTCCTTTTCCAGCGGATCGGCTCGTCCGCTGTTTTTCAGGTCTTCGATCGCCTGCATGCTGACTTCGCGATACTCCGGCGGCGAAAGGTTGCCCAGGTTGACTTTGCCTTCCAGGATGTCCTGCTGCGAGTATCCGAGCAGGGCGAGGAAGGCATCGTTTGCCTCGGTGATTGTGCCGTCTAGCTTCCAGAAGTAAATGCCGATAATGTTCGATTCGACCAGGCGGCGCAGCCTTGCCTCGTTCCGGCGCAGCGATTCCTCGATGCGCTTGCGCTCGCCGATCTCGAGAGTCAGCTGTGTGTTGGCGTGCGCAAGTTCCTTGGTTCGTTGCACGACGCGTTCATCGAGCAGGCTGTTGGCACGCTGGAGACGCGCTTCGGCCCGCTGCCGCAGGGTGATTTCCTCTTGCAGCGCGTCATTCTTCTCCGCGAGCTGCCGTCGCGCATCGCGCAGGCTGAGATGGGTATGGATGCGCGCCAGGACCTCATCGATGTCGAACGGCTTCGTCACATAGTCGACCGCGCCGACCTCGAAACCGCGCAACTTGTCGCCCTGTTCCGACAAGGCGCTCATGAAGACAACTGGAACGTCCCGCAGTTGCGCATGCGACTTCAGGCGCATGCAGGTTTCGAACCCGTCAATGCCGGGCATCAAGATATCGAGCAGGATCAGGTCGGGTTGCGCAAACAGCGCGCGCTCGACGGCTTCCTCGCCGTCCTGGGCGACCAGCACTTCCAGGCCGGCGTGTTCCAGCGCCTGCGACAGCACAGCCAGGTTGGCAGGTGTGTCGTCCACCATCAGGATAGTGTGACCCGGACGCTGCCGGGCGGCGTCGAAATTCATGCTGTTCTTCCCCTTTCACTGCTTCCGCGTATGGGCGCGCCGGTCGATGGACCCAGGATGGGTTGATGCAAGCATGAAACACGTCAATGCCGGACACGGTTGCGTCCGGTAGTAGCGCAGGAAGCTGCATATGGACTACTTGCTCTACATGTACGGATGGCCCCCAAACATGTATGCAGTGGGCAGACAAAATTGCCCCGCAGGAAGCGGTCAGGCACGTGCCCTGTGTTCATTCAAACGCAGACCGTTTTAGACGCCTGCGGGAGAGGCGAGTTCAGGCGGCGGCATTGCGGTGATCCGCAAATTTTCCCGCAGCATTGCGGCACAATACGGGATTGCCCAGATATCGAGAAAGGACGCCATGACTACCCGCACGCTGAACCTGGACGATACGCTCTACCAATACCTGATCGAGGCCTCCCTGCGCGACCACCCAGTGCTCGCCGAGTTGCGCGAGGCCAACCGCAGCCATCCGCTGGCGCGCATGCAGATTTCGCCGGAACAGGGGCAGTTCATGCAGTTACTCGCAAAGATGACGGGCGCGCGCCGCGCGCTGGAGATCGGCACCTTCACCGGATACAGCGCGCTCGCGGTTGCGCTTGCCCTGCCGGAAGACGGTTGCGTGCTCACCTGCGACATCAGTCGCGAGTACACGGACCTTGCACGCAGCTATTGGGAAAAGGCAGGCGTTGTGCACAAGATCGACCTGCGCATCGCACCTGCGCTCGAGACGCTCGATGCGCTGCTTGCCGGCGGCGGTGCCGGCAGCTTCGACCTTGCCTTCATCGATGCCGACAAGACGGGGTATGACGCCTATTACGAACGTTGCCTGCTGTTGCTCCGTCCGGGCGGTGTGATCGCGGTGGACAACGTACTTTGGAGCGGAAAGGTGGCACGGCCGACGGAAGACGCCGATACGGCGGCGCTGCAGGCGTTCAACCTCAAGCTGCGCGACGACAACCGGATCGATCTCTCGCTCTTGCCGCTCGGGGACGGACTCACGCTCGCGCGCAAACGCTGAATGGGGCGCATGCCCCGCGCGATGTATACTCGCCACCGATCCAGTAACCACAGGAAAAACAAGATGGTTTCATTCGTATCGCGCATCGCCATGCTTGGCCTCGCCAGCCTGCTCGCAGGCTGTGCCATCTCACCCACCCATCCGGCATTGCGTGACGCGGACTTGCCTGAACTGATCCCGCTGCGCAAATTCGTTGCCAATATCGACTCCGTCGGCGGCAACCGGATATCGCCCGACGGCAGCAAGCTGCTGTGGTACGCGGTGTCGGGCACCGAGATCGCCACGTTTGTCCGCAATGTCGATGGCAGTGGCGAACCGATAGTCTTCCGCATCGGCCGCAACCGTCCCTTCTGGGCTTACGACAGCCGGCACCTGATTTACGAGGAAGACCGTACCGGCGACGAAAACACGCAAGTCAAGCTGCTTGACCTGGAGCGGCCCGGGGAGGCGCCGCTGAACCTGACGCCGTGGAAGGGCAGCAAATCGCACGTGATTTACATCGGTGATGCACGCTCAAACAAGCTTGTCTTCGTCAGCAACCGCCGCGAGGCATCCGTCTTCGACGTGTATACCGCCGACCTCGCAAGCGGCAAGGTGGAGATGGTGTGGCAGAACAGCGGGGACGTGGCGTACTGGATCATGGATTTCGACGGTGAGGTCGGCGCGCGCGTGCGCAGGCAGGACGAACAGAGCATCCTGCAGGTGCTGAACAAGGCCACCAGTACGTGGAAGTCGGTGCGCAACTGGTCGCAGTTCGACCGTGTCTCGCCCATCCGCATCGATCGCGCGACGGGCACCATGCTGATGTCTTCCAATATCGGTCGTGACAAGTCGGCACTCGTTGAATTCAGTCTGGCCGACGGCCGCGAAAAGGTGCTGTACGAGCATCCGTCAGTCGATATTTCGCAGGTGGTCCTCAACGGAGGCGGTGGCCGGCCGGTCGCTGTGCGTACCGAACCCGATTATCCGCAGTCGGCGGTCCTGGACGAGAAACTGCATGCGCAACTGGTGCGCGCGCTGCCGCCCGGTATCCTGTCCTGGCGCGTACGCAACGCAGATACCACGGTCAGCCGTCTCGTCGTCGATATGTATGCGGATAAAGGCGCCGTCGAGGCGCTGTTCGACAGCGCCACAGGCAAGTTCACCCCGCTGGCCGACACACGCGGCGATCCGATGGTCGGCGCCCTCGCGGAAATGCGGCCAATCCGTTACCGCGCGAGCGACGGCATGCAGATCGACGGCTTCCTGACCTTGCCGCTGACGCCGAAGCGTCCGTTGCCCATGCTCGTCTGGGTGCACGGCGGCCCCTGGGCGCGATCATACTGGCAGCCGAGCGACCTGGAATCCCTCGGCCAGCTGTTCGCCAACCGGGGCTATGCTGTGCTCGAGGTGAACTACCGCGGCTCGCTCGGTTACGGAAAACGGCATCTCGAGGCGGCGCAGGGCGAACTCGGCGGCCGGCTGCAGAAGGACATCACGGACGGCGTCGACTGGGCAATCCAGGCGGGCATCGCCGACCCCGGGCGCATTGCGATCGGCGGTGGCAGCTTCGGCGGCTACTCGACACTGGAGGGGCTGATACAGAATCCGGGCAAGTACGCCTGCGGGGTGAACATTTTCGGCGTCGCCGACATGCTGAAGGCCATTGAAACCTTCCCGCCCTATTGGAAGCATTCGATGCATATGTGGCACCGTTACGCCGGCGATCCGTCGAACCTGCAAGACCGCGAGCGCCTGAAGGCGATATCGCCGCTGTACCGGGTTGACGCGATCAAGGCGCCTTTGCTCGTCATCCAGGGTGCCAACGATGTGCGCGTGATCAAGGAGCATTCCGACGAGCTGGTGGCCGCGCTGCAGCGCCAAGGCAAGCCCGTGGAATACTTGTTGTTCGCCGATGAAGGGCATTCCATTCGCCGCTGGCAGAACAAGATCACGATGTACCGCAAGATCGAGGACTTCCTCGCGGGATGCCTGGGCGGACGTTCGAGCGGCTTCGATTTCTACCAGTTGGGCACGTGGTTGCCGTAAGAACCTGTTCGGTGTCTTTTTGGCATGCGCGTTCGAGCCTCCGCGGACCGACGAGAAGGGATGCAGTGCTAGGCGCGGCGCTCAGGCTGGGCGCCTGCGCAAGCGACGCAGCACCGCAATGCGTCCCTTCTCGCTCGAACCCTCCGGGCAGCCCCGGTAACCGGCCGCCTGCGGTGTAAGGGGGGACGGCGAGTCCTCCTTGCCGTGGCACGGGGACGCCGAGTCTGCTACGACGCGTCGCCGCGCCTAGCATTCGACCGGTTTCCGGGGCTGCGCGCATGCCAAAAAGACACCGAACAGGTTCTAAGGGGCGGGCAGGCGCGTCACTTGCGCCGCTTGCGATACTCCGCCGCCTGTTTTCGGAGAGCCAGGGAAAGCCGTTGCGCCGCCAGCCCGAGCGCATGATCTGTCCTGTGCGCAAGATAGGCGCGCGACGGCGTCTCGCCCATCGCGCCCAGCTCCGCCGCCGCTACCCGCACCAGCCTGCCGCCCGCCAGGTCCTCTTCCGCCATCCATGAAGGCAGGCTTCCCCAGCCGACACCGGCCAGGATCAGTGCATGCTTGGTCTGCATGTCGCTGACGCGCCAGGTCGATGGCGACAGCACGCCGAAATCCTGTCCCTCGGTGAGGGATGACGGATCCTCGACCACGATCTGCAGATGGTCGGCAAGTTCCACCGTGGAGATCCGTTTCCTTTTCGAAGCCGTGGCCGCCAGCGGATGGGCGGGCGATACGACGGCCGTCATCGATAGCGGCATCAACGCTTCCATGGCGATCTGCGGGTCGGACCGCTCGAAGGCGGTGACGGCAAGCACGCAGTGCCGTTCACGCAGCGCGGCGATGGTGCCTCCCAGCGAAGCATAGATGACGCGCACGCTCACTGACGG
The DNA here is from genome assembly GCA_035627275.1 of Noviherbaspirillum sp. GTDB lineage: Bacteria > Pseudomonadota > Gammaproteobacteria > Burkholderiales > Burkholderiaceae_D > Noviherbaspirillum. The sequence continues at coordinate 116,842 of DASPMC010000052.1, read as the reverse complement.
ATAGACCTCGTGCAGTTCCTTCAGTGCCGCTGCCGCTACCGCCGGCGGAAACAGGGTGTCGACGGCAATCGCCAGTCCGAGCTCGATGCCTTCCGCCAGCCCCTGGGCACGGGCGCGGAGCGCATCGACCTTCAGCAGGATGGCGCGCACATCCACGAGCAGGGATCGCCCCTCCGCAGTGAGTTCCGGACGATGCCCGGAACGGTCGAACAGCGTCACCCCGAGCTGGGCCTCCAGGTTGGCCACGGCATGGCTGACGGCGGACTGCACGCGCAGCAGCCGGGCCGCGCCGGCGCGGAAACTCCCGGCTTCGGCAACGGCGACGAAGGTGCGCATCTGGTCGAGGGTGAGGGCGTCGAGCATGATCTATTTTATAGATCAAGTTAAACAAAATTATATGCTTACATCGATCATCCTCCCGTGTCAAACTGACCATGGCAGCCGTGTGGTGGAGGCTGTCCGGAAACTTCTCGTCAGGAACAAGGAGGAAAGAGCATGATCAAGGTGCTGGTTCTCTACTACTCGTCGTACGGCCACATCGAAACCATGGCGATGGCCGTCGCCGATGGCGTGCGCGAGGCCGGGGCGCAGGCCGTCGTGAAACGTGTGCCCGAACTGGTTCCGGAAGACGTGGCGCGCACATCGGGATACAAGGTCAACGAGGCGGTTCCCGTTGCAACGGTGGCGGAACTGCCCGACTACGACGCGATCATCATCGGCACGCTGACCCGCTACGGCAACATGGCGGCGCAGATGAAGAACTTCCTCGACCAGACCGGCGGGCTGTGGTTCAAGGACCGGCTGGTGGGCAAGGTCGGCAGTGTCTTCACATCGACAGGCAGCCAGCACGGTGGCCAGGAATCGACCATCCTGTCCACCCATACCGTGCTGTTGCACCTGGGGATGGTGATCGTCGGATTGCCTTACACCTTCAAGGGGCAGTTGCGGATGGACCAGGTCACCGGCGGGTCTCCCTACGGCGCCTCGACCCTGGCCGATGACGGCAACAACGGAGACCGGCAGCCGAGTACCAATGAACTGGACGGCGCGAGGTTCCAGGGACGGCATGTCGCCCAAATCGCCGCGGCCCTGGTGCTGGGACGACGGCAACTGAGTAGGGAGGCGGAGCGATGAACGGCATTGCTGCTTCCCGGCCCGCAGCCGCTGCCCCGTGGCCGACCATCCTTCTGGTCGTGGGCGCAGGCGTGGTCTCGGCATTCCAGGTCGGGAAGGCGCCCATGGCGCTCGACGCCATCCGGACCGACCTCGGACTCGATCTGGCCACGGCGTCCTGGCTGCTGTCGGCGTTTGCCGTCATCGGCGCGCTGGCCGGTATCGGGATCGGCGTGGCGGTCGATCACATTGGCGCGAGGCGCGTCGCGCTTGGCGGCCTCCTGCTGCAGGCGGCATGTGGTGCGCTGGGTACGCTTGCGGATGGGGCGCCGTTGCTGCTGGCGACAAGAGTGGTGGAAGGTCTTGGTTTCCTCGCCGTGGGCGTCGCCGCGCCGGCCCTCATCGTTTCCGTCGCGCCGCCGTCGGCGCAGGCGCGCGCATTTGCCGTATGGAGTACCTTCATGCCGGTCGGCATCGCCATGGTCATGCTTGGCGTGCCGCTGCTGTCTGCCTCGGGATGGCGCGGCTTTTGGCTGGTGAATGCCGTCATACTGGCAGGCTACGCGGGCCTGCTTGCGGCCGGCACGCGCGGTATTCCTGTTCACATATCCGCGCGCCGCAATATCGCGAACGATGTCCGCGATACTCTTGCCGCCCCGGGGCCGTGGATGCTGGCCGGGCTTTTCGCCGCATTCGCCACGAGCTTCTTCGCGGTGTTCGGCTTCCTGCCTTCGATCCTCTCCGGGCGACTCGGAGCCGGTCTGGAGACGGCGACCTTCCTGACGGCTGCCGCTGTTGCATCCAACGCAGCCGGCAATATCGCAGGCGGCGTCTTGCTTGCCCGGGGCGTACGGCGCGCGCATATCCTGCTGATCGGCTTCGGTACGATCGCACTGTCCGGCTTCGGGATACTTGCCGAGGGTACGCCTGGCTGGCTTGCCTTCGCATTATGCGTTGCTTTCTCGGCTGTCAGCGGCATCGTGCCGGTGGCGATCATCGACGGGGCAGCGCGCCATGCGCCGCGCCCCGACCTTGTCGGCACCACGGTGGGTTTCATCATGCAAGGCAACAACGTCGGTCTCATGCTCGGACCGGCAGCAGCCGGCGCGCTTGCCGTCCGCTTCGGGTGGCCGTCGGTATCGTTCTTCGTTGCCGCGGCCGCGGTTGCGGCGGGCCTGTTGGCTGTCTTCTTGCAGGCGCGTCCGGCCGAACATGCGCGCCGGGCGTGAACGGTGTGACGGAAGGAGTGATCAGCCCGACAGTCTTTCGTCGCGATCAGGGCCGATCTCATGCACCAGAACGCCTGCGCCTTCCGGCGCTTCCGCCCGCCAGGCGGCGTGGTCGATCGCGCGCATCGCGTCCAGGTAGCCCTGTTCCCAGCGCCAATCGATCGATCCCTTCGAGAAATTGATGTCCTTGGACGCCATCTGCCAGTCGCGCCCGGCATAGGCCAGGCGCACGATATGCATGATGGTGTCGGTGCCCACCTTATCCAATTCGCGCAATTCGTCCTCGCTCAGCATGTGGTCGGGGACTTTCGCGCGCAGGGTGCGGACCAGGCGGCGCAGGCGGTAGCCGCGCAGGTAGGCATCGATGTGCCGCCGCGAACGTGACGCGTACAGCACGTCCTTCTGCCGCGTATAGACCTGCTCCAGCGTATTCGGCTCGGGGCCGTCCGGGCTCCACAGGTCGACCATGAAGCAGATGGTGTCGGCGCGCGGCTCGTCGGCCAGGACGGTTTCCAGCGGCGTGTTGGAATACAGGCCGCCATCCCAGTAGAGATCGCCGTCGATGCGTACCGGCGGAAAGCCCGGTGGCAGGGCGCCGCTCGCCATCACATGCTGGATCGTCACGTGCTGGCGCGTGTTGTCGAAATTTTCCAGACGTCCGCAGGTCACCTTGATCGCACTGACGGTGAGGCGGATGCCGCCCGGTGCGTTCAGGTATTCGAGGTCGACCAGGCGTGTCAGCGTCTGTTCCAGCGGAGCGGTATCGTAGAAGCTCGCCGCTTCGGCTTCCACCGGCCAGCCGATGAAGAAGGGATTGAACCAGCGCGGGATGTACATGCCGGGCACGCCCTTCGTCACTGCATCGGCAGTGGTGAACATCGTATTGAGGCGCCGCGCGGGATCCGGTACCTTGCGCATGTCGAGCAGGTCCGAGTGCCCGACCTCGTTCCAGAACGTCCTGAGTTTGTCCACCCGCACGTCACGGTCGTTGCCCGCGATGATGGCGCCGTTGATGGCGCCGATCGACGTGCCCACTACCCAGTCGGGCGTCAAACCATGCTCATGCAGCGCCTGGTAGACGCCAGCCTGGTAGGCGCCCAATGCGCCGCCTCCCTGAAGCACCAGCGCGACGCGCGGCCGCTTGCCGATCGCTGTGATTTTCGAGTCCATGTGCCTGCAACGTTGAAGTTCTTGGGTTGCAGCGCGCAGATGGACTCGCTATTTCTTGAGCAGCCCTTCCGCGTCCATGGCTTCGCGTACTGCCGGCCGCTCCGCCACCCGCTGCATGTATGCCTGTACTGCCGGCCAACGGCCCAGGTCGAACTTGATGGGCCGTGCCCAGCGCAGCACGGTGAAGAGGTAGGCATCCGCAACGCCGAATTGGTTCCCGGCCAGGTAGTCGCGGCCCTGCAATTGCTTCTCGACTATGTCGAGCCGCGCGGCAATGGTGGCGAGCGCTGCCTGCTTCGTTTCATCCGGCGTGTTCGGCTTGAACAGCGGTGAGAAGGTCTTGTGCAGTTCCGTCGAAATGAAGTTCAGCCACTCGATCAGGCGATAGCGCTCCATGGTGCCGGCCGCGGGCGCCAGTTGCCGCTCAGGGAACGAGTCCGCGAGGTATTGCACCACCGCGGGGACTTCGGTCAGCACCTCGCCGTTATCCAGCCGCAGGGCGGGTACGTAGCCTTTCGGATTCACTTCAAGGTAGTCGCCGCCGCTCTCGGTTTTCTTGGTCGCAAGGTTGACGCGTTCCAGCTCGAATGGAGCGCCGATCTCGCGCAGGACGATGTGGGGAGAGAGGGAGCATGCACCGGTCGAAAAATACAGTTTCATTGAAAACCTCTTTTCTGATCGAACGCAAAGGGAGAGAGAGGAAACGTCAAGCGCTTTACATTCTTGATGGTAGCCGAGAGTGCAAAATCATGCTGACGGGCAGGAACCCGCAGCATTTTTCGTGCCCTCTCATCAACGATAAAAGAACGAGACGGAGACAATGACCACCACCCACTATGCCCACTGGCCCGCAGGACTGCCTTATGCCATCACTACGCCGGAAACCAGCGTGTACGTCAACCTGCAGGTGTCCGCGTTACGCTACCCGGACAAGCCTGCCATCATCTTCTACGATACGGTGCTCAGCTATGCGCAAGTGCATGAGCAGGTGCTGGCACTGGCCGGCTACCTGCAGCACGAATGCGGCGTGCGGCGCGGCGACCGCGTGCTGCTGAACACGCAGAACAGCCCGCAGTTCATCATCGCCTTCTACGCGATCATGCGCGCAGACGCGATGGTGGTGCCGGTCAACCCGATGCTGATGGCCGACGAGCTGCAGCACTATGTCGAAGACAGCGGCGCGAAGGTGGCGATCGTCGCGCAGGAAGTGTTTTCGCGGCTGGCGCCGCTGGTCGGCAAAAACGGCCTTGAGAAAGCGATCGTCGCCAGCTATTCCGACTATCTGATCCAGCCGACCGAACTCAATGTGCCCGACTTCGTGCGCGCGCCGCGCGAGGTGCCTGCAATGGACGGGGTGGTCGCATGGGGCGATGCCCTGTCGGCGTGCCGCACACCGCGCGCGCATGAAGCCGGCCCGGACGATCTCGCGTGCATGCCCTATACATCGGGTACCACCGGCAAGCCCAAGGGCTGTATCCACACGCACCGCTCGGTGATGTTCAATGCAGTCGCCAGTCCCACCTGGTCCGGCCCAATGGCGCCCGACCATGTCACGCTCGCGGTGCTGCCGTTCTTCCATGTGACGGGTATGCAGTCGGTGATGAACGCGATGATCTACACCGGCGGCGCCATCGTGGTGCTGCCTCGCTGGGACCGTGATGCGGCTGGCCAGCTGATCACGCGCTACAAGGTCACCACATGGACGCTGATCCCGACCATGATGATCGACTTCCTATCCAACCCGCGCCTGGCGGAATACGACATCTCCGGCCTCAAGCGCGTATCCGGCGGCGGGGCGGCCATGCCGGCGGCGATCGCGCAGAAACTGCTCGACCTCACCGGCCAGCAGTACATGGAAGGCTACGGCCTGTCGGAAACCATGGCCGCGTCGCATGTCAATCCGCCCAACCGGATGAAACAGCAATGCCTTGGCATTCCCTACCTCAACGTCGATTCGCGCATCGTCGACCCGATTACATTCAAGGAAGTCCCGCAGGGCGAAACCGGCGAAATCTGGATCCACGGCCCGCAGGTGTTCCAGGGTTACTGGAACGATCCCAGGAAGACCGCGGAAGCCTTCGCCGAGCTGGACGGCAAGCGCTTCTTCCGTTCCGGCGACCTCGGTTATATGGATGAGGAAGGGTTTTTCTTCTTCACCGACCGCCTGAAGCGCATGATCAACGCGAGCGGTTTCAAGGTCTGGCCGGCCGAGGTGGAATCGATGATGTACCAACATCCGGCGGTGCAGGAATGCTGCATCATCGCCGCGCGCGACCCCTATCGCGGCGAGACCGTGAAGGCGGTGGTCGTCAGGCGTGCCGGCGCCGAAGCGACGGAGGCGGACATCATCGCCTGGGCGCAGCAGAAGATGGCAGCCTACAAGGTGCCGAAGCTGGTCGAGTTCGTGCCGGCCTTGCCGAAGTCGGCGACGGGCAAGGTGATGTGGCGCGCGCTCCAGGAAAAGGAGATGGAAAAGCAGGCGTAGGGCGTTGACAGACAGGCATGGCGCAGGTGTGGCGATGATCCCGCTACGGGCAGAATACGTCGGGAAACCTTGATGTAGATTCGTCTCGCGTGTTTCCACGCGGGCATAAAATGGTTCGCAGCATGGGCAAGCTTGCATGAAAGGCATTGCCCATGCGTTCGATCCGTTTTCACCGAAAGGTCTGTCATGTTCCCGGAAACTCCTGCTTCCAACGTGCGCGGGAAATCGCAACTCGCCACGGCTGCCCTGCTGCTCGCATCCTGCCTGGCCGCCGGAACGGCGCAGGCGCAGGGCAAGTGGAAGAGTCACATGAGCACCGACGAGCCTGACAAGCTCTATCGCCACTACTGCGCGGTCTGCCATGGCGAGAACGGCGACGGCCAGACCATGGCGAAGTATGCACTCGATCCGCCGCCGGCGGATTTCACCTCCGACAAGGCACGCAAAACGCTGTTCCGCGCCCACATGATCGAGGTGCTGAAGAAAGGCGCGGTCACAAAGGACGGCATGCGGACTGCGATGATCTCGTGGAAGGACCACCTGAACCAGCAGCAGATGGAAACGCTGGCTGACTACATCATCGTCAAGTTCATGGATGGCAAGGCAGTATCGGGTGCGCACCCGGAAGGGCACGAACATCACGGCCACGACCATTCGCACGTCAAGCAGGTGGACTACCCGTACGGGCTGACTCCGAACGTTGCGCGCGGCCAGTCGGTCTACGCCGCCAATTGCCAGACCTGCCACGGCGTGAAGGGCGACGGGCGGGGCAGCAATCCGCGCGCCGCATTGATCAAGCCGCGCAATTTCCAGACCGCCGACTTCCGCGAATTCGCCAACGGCTTCACGCTGTTCTCGGCGGTGTCGCGCGGCCGCGGTCACATGCCTGCCTGGGACAAGAACCTGAGCAACCAGGAGATTGCGGACGTGTCGGAGTATGTGCTGCTTACCTATGTAAAACCGGGGCAGGCAAAGTAGCTTGCCCCGGAATCGGGAAAGGAAAAGGCGCGACTGCCGTCGCGCCTTTTTTACGCCTGCGCCGCAAGGCGGGCAGGGCGGCTATTTCAAAGTCCGCATGTAGCGTCCGAGCTCCATGTCGGACTTCATGATGTGGCGAACCAGTCCATAACGGATGAAGTCGGCCACTTCGACGGCGAGATGGGCGCGGCCGTCCATGAATTGGCGGTGCAGGTCGTTCACCTTCTGCATCAGCAACGCGTGCTCGCGCTTGTGCGCCTCGATGGCGGGAAAGCAGATCTCCTGCATCAGCGCTTCCTCGCGCATGAAATGCCCGCCGGTGTGCTCGATCAATTCGACCAGGACTTCGCCGACGATGGAGTGCTCCGGCTCCTCTTCCATGATCTCCGCCTGCAGCCGCCGCGCGGTCTCGAAAATGTGCTGGTGGTCGGCATCGATCTGCTCATGGCCGATCGCCAGGTCGTGCGTCCAGGAGACTTGGAGCGACTCGAGCTCGTTCTTTGCGGCGGGTATGCCCATGATGCACCTCGGCGGAAGTTGGCGTGTCCTTGGTGCAAGCATTTAAGCACCGGATTTCGGGCTGGAAAAGCCGCATTATCGAATCCGTTGACTCGGGTCAAGATGCCGTTTCTGGCGATAGGGGAATCGGATCGTTGTGCCTGCGAGCGGCGGGAGATGTTGCTTTTTTAGGGGGCATGCGAAAACCGGTTGCCGGGCAGGGGGGGGTTACTCTTGCTTACAGAAATTGTTTCCTAAAGGCATTAATGTAAGTGCGAAGCATTCCCTGCTTGCGGCGTACCGCAGTGGGGCTCGCCATGCGATTTCTCTCCGATGCTCCAGCACATGCCATGAAAACCGTCTTCGTCCTGCTCCTGGCCGCAATCGCTCTTCCCGCAACCGGAAGGGAAAGCGTGCCGCTCTCTTTTGAGCAGCGCCTGGTGCTGGCACAGGCGGCAGAGGAAGACGAAAGCGTCCATCCCTATCCGGAGCAGGTCGTCAGGAATGCCGGCCGTGACCTGGCGCGCGCGATGCGACGTTGCTGGTCGCCGGCGGGCAAGCAGGTAAAACCTTTCGTGCTGGTGGCTGACATCGATGCTGCCGGCAGGCCGCACGACGTCGAGGTCAAGCCGAGCCATGCCGCGTCGAGGTGCTTTGCCGCCGGCTTCGCTTCGATTACCTATTTGCCGGCGCCGCCATTTGCAGGGCGAGAGGTCTTCCCGGTCAGGATGCGTGTGGCAGGAGGCCGGTAAGCGCGTCTACATGTGCTACAGGGCCGAATCAATTTTGTCCAAATGTAAAAATTGCCTGGCGGTAGCATTCCCTTACAAGTGATACAACTCCAGTGGATCACATCTCGGTGGGGCGACCGTAACATCCGCTTGGCAACAACTTTGATAAATGCCTTCAGGAGAACACCATGAAACGCACCAAGACCGTAAGCCACACCGTAGTCCTGAGCGCACTCGCCTCCGTACTGTTGTCCACCGGCCTCGCATTTGCGCAGACCGCCACGACTGAGGCGAGCGCCACGACCACCGCGACCACGCCGGCAACGACGGCTACTGCGACGACGACCACGACGGCGACTCCGACAACCACGACAACGCCGACCAGCACGACGACAACGGCAACGACGACTACGCCGACGACTACGCCGACGACCACGGCCGGTACGACGACGGTAACCACCACCCCGACAACGACCATGACCGCGACGACGACGCCGGGGACGACCACGACGACCTCGACTTCGACGTCGACCACGACGACAACCGCCGTGGTCAGGAAGGGGGCGACGGTCTACAAGCCAGGTACCGCGGTGCCCTCCGGCGTGACCGCGAAAGCGCACGGTGCCACCGTCGTCCATCCCGAGGCCGCACAGGCAGGCCAGGAGCGCGCTGCCCTGAACAAGATCGCAGCAGCGGAAAAGCGCGAAGCGATCGCCGCATTCAAGGCCGACAAGCCGGTGAAGGCGGAGAAGATCGACAAGGTGGAGAAGATTGAAAAGGTCGAGAAGGTCGACAAGGTTGAGAAAGTCGACAAGATCGAAAAAGTTGAGAAGGTGGAGAAGGTAGAAAAAGTAGAGAAGGTGGCCAAGGTCGAAAAAATTGAGCGGCCGGAGAAAGTCGAGAAAACCCGCCGGAACTGATCGCAGCACTCCTTTTCAGCCGGGCAACTGAGTTGCCCGGCTTTTTATTGGAACTTTGATTGTTGTACAGAATGAAAAAACTGAACCTCCTCGGCCTAGCCCCCGTCCTTGCCCTCCTGTCCCAGGCTGCGCTCGCCGACGGCACGTTCACCCTGAAGACCGGCTTCGACTACACCACCGGCAAGTACGGCACGGACACGAGCACTGAGATCACCGCCATCCCCTTCATCGGCACCTATGACACCGGGAACTGGCAATTCAAGGCCTCCCTCCCGTACGTCCGCATCACCGGTTCGGACAATGTCGTCGCAGGCGTCGGCGCGGTGAGCCGGACGACAACCGCCAAGCGCACCGACTCCGGCGTGGGCGACCTGACGACCTCGGCGACCTACTCCTTCCTGCTCGATTCCAAGGGACAGGCGGGCATCGATCTCACCGGCAAGATCAAGTTCGGCACTGCCGATAGCGACAAGGGTCTGGGCACCGGTGAAAACGACTACTGGATCCTGGTCGATCCGTACGCGAAGATCGGCAACGTGACGTACTTCGGCGGCATTGGCTACGGCATGCTGGGTAGCTCCGATACCCTGAAGCTCAAGGATGTGGTCAGCGCCAACGCCGGCCTGTCATACAAGCTCGACCAGCAGGCAAGCGTGGGCGCCATGTTCGATTTTCGCACCCGTTCGACCGATACCGGTTTCTCCCAGCGCGAACTCACCGCTTTCTATACCCGCAAGCTGGGCGGCGGCTACAAGCTGCAGGCCTATGCGACCAAGGGCTTTTCGGACGGCAGCCCGGACTGGGGCGGCGGCATGAATGTCGCGTACAGTTTCGAGTAAGCGAACAAGGAAATGCGGCACATGCGTGATGTGCCGCGGCTTCCGCCAGATGGACAGAAACGGCTGAATGTCCCGACGGCAGGCGTAAAATGTCGGGCTGCAGTCTCACCTGTTGCGCCATGACCATCCTGCTTTCCACCCTGAACGCCCGCTACGCCCATGCCTCGCTTGGGCTGCGTTACCTGATCGCCAATATGGGCGAGCTGCAAGGCCAGACGCGCCTGCAGGAATTCGTGATCGGTTCGAAGACGACGGAAATCGTCGAGCGCATCCTTGCGCATCAGCCGCGCATCGTCGGGTTGGGAATCTACATCTGGAACGTGGAGGAGACCACCAAGGTGGTCGCGATGCTCAAGCGCGTTGCACCGGAAATCGTGGTGGTGCTTGGCGGCCCCGAGGTCTCCTACGAGACGCAGGAGCAGCAGATCGCGCAGCTTGCTGATTATGTGGTGACAGGTTGGGGCGAGGCGACCTTCCCGCACCTGTGCAAGCAGATCCTGCACGGACCGAAGCCGCTGATGAAAATCCACGCCGGCGTGCAGCTGCCGATGGCGGAAATCAAGATGCCGTATGCGCTGTACGACGATAAGGATATCGCGCACCGCAACCTCTACGTCGAGGCTTCGCGCGGCTGTCCCTTCAAGTGCGAGTTCTGCCTGTCGTCGCTCGACAAGACTGCGTGGCCCTTCGACCTCGACCTGTTCCTTGCTGAACTGGAGGCCTTGCATGCACGCGGCGCACGCCTGTTCAAGTTTGTCGACCGCACCTTCAACCTGAACATCAAGTCCAGCCTGCGCATCATGCAGTTCTTCCTCGACAAGCTGGCGGCGCATCCCGACGATCCGGTGTATGCGCATTTCGAGGTGGTGCCGGACCACTTGCCCGACGCGCTCAAGGAAGCGATCCGCAAATTCCCTCCCGGCACGCTGCAACTCGAGATCGGCATCCAGACCTTCAACCCGGAAGTGCAGACGACGATCAGCCGCAAGCAGAACAACGAGAAATCCGCCGCCAACATCCGCTGGCTGTGCGAAGAGTCGCATGCGCACCTGCACGTGGACCTGATTGCCGGCTTGCCGGGCGAGGATATCGACAGCTTCGCACTCGGCTTCGACCGCCTGGTCGGAATCGGTCCGCACGAGATCCAGTTCGGCATCCTCAAGCGCCTGCGCGGCACGTCGGTGATCCGGCATACCGAGGCGTACAAGCTGGTATTCGATCCGACCCCACCGTACACCATTCTCTCGACCGACCGCATCGGTTTTGCGGACATGCTGCGGCTGGTGCGCTTTGCGCGCTACTGGGACATGATCGCTAACTCAGGGCGCTTCGCGAACACGCTGCCGCTGATCCTCGGGGATGCGCCGTTCGCCAATTTCATGGCACTGTCGGACTGGCTGTATGCGTCTACGGATGCGACCCATCGCATCGCGCTGGAACGGCTTGCTGCGCTGGTTGCGCAATGGCTATGTGAACGCGGCCAGGACGCCGCACGTGTCACGGATGTGCTGGAGAGCGATTACGCGGGACAGGTCAACTCGCGCCACACAAAACCGAAAGCAGGGAAAGAAAAGTCGGACGTCGCCAACCAGCGGCAGGCGCGCCACATGGCCGCTTAGGCGTTTTATGGCGCCACGCCCTGCAGCTTGTCCGGATTGCGCATCACATAGATCGCCTTGATCAAGCCGTTTGCATCCGGCTCGATCGCGATCGTCTGGATCAACTCACCCTTCGCCGTCGAGAGCACGAAGCCGGGCAGGCCGTTGACGCGCGCCCGCCGCAATCGAACCTGCTGCGGGTCGTACAGGCGCGAGAATCCGATGACGACTTTCGCGACAAGATCGCGTCCGACCAGCGGTTTCGGCACGGCGTTGACCCGTCCGCCGCCGTCGGAAACGAAAGTCGCATCCTCCGCGAGCACCCGCGCCAGGGTATCGATGTCTCCGTCGCGGATCGCATTCACGAAGGCACCGGTCAGGCGGTTCTCGTCCTCCGGCGTGACCTTGAAGCTGGGCCGGTTCGCGTGCACGTTGCTGCGCGCCCGCGAAGCCAGCTGGCGGCATGCGCTTTCCGAGCGGCCGAGCGCGGTGGCGACTTCGCGGAAATCCATGTCGAACACATCATGCAGGAGAAAGGCTGCGCGCTCCAGCGGCGATAACCGTTCCAGCGTGAGCATGAAGGCGTAAGACAGATCATTCGCGAGCTCGTGCATCGCTTCCGGGCCCGGCTGGAACTGCATCTCGTCGTCCACCAGCGGCTCGGGCAGCCAGGCGCCGACATAGACTTCGCGCTGCGCCTGCGCCGATTTCAGGCGGTCCAGGCACAAACGTGTCACGGTGCGCGACAGGAAGGCGCGCGGATTGTCGACTGTCGCGCGGTCGGCGGCATGCCAGCGCAGCCACGCATCCTGCACTGCATCCTCGGCTTCCGCCCGCGAGCCGAGCATGCGGTAGGCCAGCCCGCGCAGGTAGCTGCGATGCGGTTCGAACTCTTCTGCGCCGGTTGTGGTTGCGCTCATGCCTGTCCTCTTGTCCTCATGCGGGCGCTGCGATCGCCGCGGGGCGGGTTTCGGTATTGCCCACACGCACGCGGCTGCAGGTCTTCCCATGCCCGAGTGCGTATTTTACGGTGGGGAAGACGCGCGCCGCGGCGATGCCGAGTGCGAGCGACAGCACGGCACGTTCGCCCCAGCGTTGCACGATCTGTTCGCGCAATTCGTCGGCCTGCGGGTCATGCGCCAGGACCGCGCGTGCGAAGCGCACACCCAGCGCCGCGTTTTCGCCCATCGCCCGCTCGTCGCCGGCGAGGATGGCGCGCAGCACGGATTGCGATACGCCTTCGCGCTCGGCCATCGTCACGACAAGCTGCGTGCAGGGACCGCAGTCTTCGGCCACGAACGCCACGATCTTCGCGGCATACCAGGTTTCGAGCGGCACATCCTCGCGGTGCGCGACCATCTTCGCCACCGGCGCAAACAGCCGGAAGCCGCGCCAGCTCGTATCGAGCATTTCGCGCATGTAGGTGACATCGTAGTCGAAAGCCTGTTCAAAAGCGTCGAGCTGGCGCCGTGCGAGCCATTTCAGCATAGGGATTCTCCTTGGTTGAAATCGATGAAGTACGCGGCCAGGACAGCCAGACCGCGAAAACGGGAATGAGGAAGACGCCCGGCAGGTCGCGCAGCAAGTGGTGCAGGTCGAAACTGCCGAAGACCATCTCGCCGACATGCACCAGCGCATGCAGCACGAGAAAGGCGCTGCCTGCGATTGCGGCACGCCAGGCCTGCGGATCGCGCCACAGCCAGAACAGCCCGCCAGCGGCCACCAGGTAGGCGCAGCCGATGTCACGTACGAAATGCAGGTTGAGTGGCCCGGTGCCCGTAACACCCGGTGTAGCGTGGTACCAGTCATGCGGCGCGGCAAGCATGGCAAGGCCGTTTGCCGCCAGGATCAGGGCCAGGATGAATGTCAGGAAAGACCGCGCTCTTTGCCGGATATCCATGGTTTCCTCGTCGGTTGGTGGGTCATGTCCACATGACGAGGCGGCCGGAGAAAATGTGACACGGCGACTGGACGGCGCCGGAAAATTGTCAGGAAGCTATTTTTCTTGCTGGCGCCAGGCTTCGACCAGCTGCTGCGCGGCCTGCCCGAGATCGGCGAAAGGAATGGACTTGCTGCGGTTGAAGATCATCAGCGCATACACACCCGCCAGCGCATTGACCTCCGGCGAAAGTGCGCACTCCTCTCCGGTTGACGGGCGGTGCGCGCGCCAGTAGTTGATAGCCTGTTCCAGTTCGGTCAGTGTGATGTCCATTTGGCTATTGTAAGGCAGGCATGGCGATCACGGCCTTGCTATGATTTGCGCCTATCGGTATTGAATGGATATGGCAATGAACAAGGTTGCACTGATCACCGCCGCCTCGCGCGGCATGGGCGCCGCCTGCGCCAGGGAACTGGCCACCCGCGGTTACCAGCTGGTCCTGATGTCGCGCTCGGAAGACGTGCTAGCGCTGGCGAAGGAACTCGGCGCGACGGCGCTGCAAGGATCGAGCGACAATGCCGCCGACCTGCAGAAGCTGGTGTCGCTGGCGATGGACACGCACGGCCGGATCGACGCGGTCGTCAATAACACCGGCCATCCGAAGAAAGGTCCCTTGCTGGAACTCACCGACGCCGACTGGCATGCCGGCCTCGACCTGTTGCTGCTCAATGTAGTGCGCATGGCAAGGCTGGTCACGCCGATCATGCAGGCGCAGGGTGGCGGTGCGATCGTCAACATTTCCACCTTCGCCGCCTACGAACCGTCGGCGCGCTTCCCGATCTCGGCGACACTGCGCGCGGCGCTCGGCAGCTTCACGAAGATCTATGCGGACGAAGTCGCGAAGTCGGGCATTCGCATCAACAACGTGCTGCCGGGCTATGTCGACTCGATCGCGCAGAACGAGGCGACGGTGGTGCAGATCCCGATGGGACGCCAGGGCACGAAGGAAGAAATCGCGAAGACGGTTGCCTTCCTGCTGTCCGCTGACGCAGGGTATATCACTGGTCAGAACCTGCGGGTCGACGGCGGCATCACCCGTTCGGTATAGCAAGGCGAAGCACGCATGCGCATCCTGATCGTCGAAGACGACGCCGACATTGCCGGCAATTTGTACGACTATCTCAGCACGAAAGGCTACGAGGTCGACGCCGCGCCCAATGGACTGGTGGGGCTGCACCTGCTGTCGACGCAATCCTTCGATGCGGTGGTACTCGATATAGGCCTGCCCGGGATGGACGGCCGGACCCTTGCACAGCGCATCCGCCGGGATGCGAAATCCAGCGTGCCCATCCTGATGCTGACTGCGCGCGATGCGTTGGACGACAAGCTTGCCGGTTTCGATGCCGGCGCCGACGATTACCTGGTCAAGCCGTTTTCACTAAAGGAAGTGGAGGCGCGCATCCAGGCGCTGGTGAAACGCGCGCAGGGGCGGGTGGTCGACACAGGCATGCGCTTCGGTGCGCTTTCCTACGATCCGTTTTCCGGCATTGCCGCATGGCAGGACAAGCCGCTCAAGCTGTCACCCAAGAGCCTCAAGCTGTTGGTGGCCATGTTGCGGCAGCCGGGGCGATTGTTCTCGCGCGAGGAGCTGGAGCAGGAAGTCTGGGGCCAGGCGCAAGCCAGCAGCGATACCTTGCGCAGCCACTTGTCGCAACTGCGGCGCGAACTTGCACTGCCCGAGGGCAAGAACATGATCGAAACCGTGCACGGCCGCGGTTACCGCCTGGTGAATCCCGATGAAAAATAGTTTGCGGTGGCGACTGGCATGGACCTTCACGCTGCTTTCCACGTTCGCGGTACTGATCCAGGCCGTCGCGCTCTTCGTCAGCACCGAAGAGCAGGAAGAGGACATGATCAACGAGGTGATCAATGCCACCCTCGATAACCAGATCCGGCAGCCAGGATCCTCGCTCGATGTTTCTGATCTGCCGGCCGCGCCGCAACGCATGCAGTTGTTCCGGCTCTCGCACAGCGAGCGTCCGCCGGAACTCCCGGAGAACTTCGCGACCCTGCCGGTCGGCATCCATGAATGGTACAAGGGCGAGACCGAATACCATGTAGGGATACGCGATCACGGCAGCGAACGTTTTTACCTGATGTATGACGCGAGCGAGCATGAAGAGCGGCTCGAGCAGCTCGGCTGGAAGCTTCTCATGGGACTGGCGTTGCTCAGCGTCGCCTCGCTCTGGCTCGGCTACTGGCTGGCCGGGCGCGTGCTGTACCAGTTGGACGCCATCACGCAGCGCGTGCAGCGCGACGACGAGGCGGCGCTGAACGAGCCGGGACTGGACCGGGAGGTCGCACTGCTGGCCGACGCGCTGGACCACTACCGCCAGCGCAACCGTGAGCTGTTGGAGCGCGAGCGGGAATTCACCGCCAACGTCAGCCACGAATTGCGTACGCCGCTCACCCGCATCCGCACCAGCGCCGAACTGCTGGCGGAAGACGCGGCGCTGCCGGCGCGTGAAAAGGAGAGGGCGGGGCGCATCATCGCCGCCGTCGATGCCATGGAATCGCGCCTGCGCGGACTGCTCTTCCTTGGGCGCGAACTGGCGCTGGACGAACGCAAGCCGCTCGACTTGAAGAAATATGCGGAAGCCAGCGCCATGCCCTTGCGCCAGCCGTGTGAAGCACGCGGCGTGCAGATCAGCGTGGACATTCCGGAACATGCTACCGTCCATGCCGATGCATCGCTGCTGCAGCTCCTGCTCGACAACCTGATCGGCAACGCAGCGCGCTATACCCAACGGGGAAGCATCGACATCCATTACGCGGACGGCACCTTGACAGTGTCGGACACCGGTCCGGGCATCGCGCCGGAACACCTGGCCCGTGTGTTCGACCGTCACTACCGGGCAAGCGACGCGCCCGGAGGCATGGGGCTGGGCCTGTCCATCGTGAAGCGGGTGTGTGCGGCACATGGATGGACCTGCTCGATCGACAGTGTCGCTGCGGACGGCGACGCGCGGCAGGGTACCCGGGTCGCCGTATTTTTCAACGGCTAGACCAGGTTCTGCCTGACTGTAACGCGTCATCCCGCATGCAACTCGTCACTGGCGCTTGGCGAAAGCATGCGGTGCAGACATCAGCGAATGAACAGTACAATAATTTCCTTCTCAAAGTACTAGAACTCATTTCATAAATAGGAGGGCCCGCGCAGGCGGTCTGGACGGATGCAGTGCAAGGCGCGGCGCGCCGCTCAGGCTGGGTGTCTGAGCAAGCGGCGCAACGCCGCAATGCGCCGTCCAGACCACCTGCCCGGAGGGTTCCCACCAGAACGCTCGCTGGCGGTGTTGCGCTCCTTGCACGTAGCACCGCTACGTGACGCGTCGCGCGCCTTGCCAGCAAACGTTCTGGTGGGAACGCGGGCCCTCCTATTTATGAAATGAGTTCTAATCGTCGAGCCAATCTTTCCTCTGTTTGCAGCTTTGATATCGCGCCGCAATTGATTATTCCCAACATCCTGTGTGCACCATGTCCTCGAAAACCTCACTTGCCAAGAACCACAAAAGAAAATTCCTGATCAAGACCATTCTCGTTTCGGTTGCGCTTTCCTGCAGCGCCGTTGCAGCACAGGCGCAAACCTGGCCGGCAAATCCGATCAAGTTGATCATCCCGTTTCCGCCAGGCGGCGGCACCGACATCCTGTCCCGTATCGTCTCCAACAAGCTTGCGGAGACCAACAAGTGGACCATCATCGCGGACAATCGCGGCGGCGCAGGAGGCACCATCGGCGTTGCCGAAGCGGTCAAGGCCGCACCCAACGGTTACACGATCGTGATGGGCCAGAAGGACAACATGGCCGTTGCGCCGTGGCTCTACAAAAGCCTGGCCTATGATCCCATCAAGGATTTCACGCCTGTGGCGCATGTCGCGTACACACCTGTGGTCATCGTCACCGCCGCCAACTCCAGGTTCAAAACGCTGGCGGATGTGGTGAACGCAGCGCGCAGCGCACCCGGTACGATCACCTATGGCTCGCCCGGAAACGGTACGACGATCCATCTGGCCGGGGAAGTGCTCGAAGGAGCGGCCAACATCAAACTGGTGCACGTGCCTTACAAAGGATCGAGCCCGGCCATGGTCGATGCGATCAGCGGCACGGTGGACCTGGCGCTGTCTTCCGTTCCGTCCGCTTTAAGCCAGATCAAGGCAGGCAAACTGCGTGCCCTGGCCGTCACTTCGGCCAGGCGCAGTACGTCGCTGCCGGATGTTCCGACCGTGGCGGAATCGGGATACAAGGGCTTCGACGTCAGTACCTGGTACGGCCTTTTCGCGCCTGCCGGCACGCCGAAAGACATCGTGGTGCGGCTCAACAACGAAGTGAACAAGCTGCTGGACACGCCCGAGATGAAGAATGCGATCCACGCGCAAGGAGCGGAGCCGCAGGCAATGACGCCGGAAAAGTTCTCGACGCTGCTGAAGACGGATTACCAGAGCATGAAGGACATAGTGAAACAAGCGGGTGTGACGATCGAATAAACATTCGAGCGACACACGACGGACAAGAACGCTCCGCAGGCGGCCGGCGCCGCCTTCACAAATCCTTCACACTTTTTCCATCCGGCCATCACACCCGGATTCCTATACTCCGCGAGTCCAATATTTGAGGATTCGCGGATGTCCCTATATTCCAGATTGCGTACAGGTTTGCCGCGCAACTTCGGCAGCCTGCCCCTGTTCTTCCTTGCGGTCTTCCTCCTTGCTTCACTTGCCACGCGCGCGGTATTGCTTGCGTTATCCGCTGGCGACGTGGACTGGAGTGCGGTTCCGGGAACCTTTGCTATCGGTTTCGCCTACGACCTTGCCGCCGGATTGTGGGTGTTGCTGCCGGTGGTGCTCCTGCATCTCCTTCTCCCGCAATACGCACGACTCGCGCCGGCGGTGAAACTGCTGAAGACCGCGGCGCTGGCGTTCACGGTGTACCTGCTGCTGTTCGACCTCGTCGCCGAATTGCTGTTCTGGCGGGAGTTCGGCGTGCGCTACAACTTCATCGCGGTCGATTATCTCGTCTACACGCATGAAGTGATCGGCAATATCCGGGAGTCCTACCCGGTCGGAAAGATCCTCGCGGCCTTGCTGCTGCTCACCGGTCTGTCGATGTGGGCAATGCGTAAGCGTATCGCAGCCATGCTTGAGGCCAGCGATTCGTTCACGCGCCGCTTGCGCCACGTATCCTGCTGGTTAGCCGCATTGCTGGCCGGTTGGCTTGGCGCGGGCATGCTTTCCACCGGTGTGTTCCAGAACCAGTACAACGGCGAGCTCGCGGCGAATGGCCTGTACAGCTTCGTCTCTGCCTTCCGCAACAATGAACTCGACTACGGGCGCTTCTACCTGACACAGCCGAGCGAGGAAGTCCGCAAGCTGCTGGGACGCATGCTTGCACCCGGCACGCCGCGCGTCGAGCAGCCGCGCAATGTAAAGGCGCAGGCGGCGGAAAAGCGCCTGAACGTGGTGCTCATTTCCGTGGAAAGCCTGTCGGCTGAATTTCTCGCCAGCTTCGGCAACCGCCAGAACCTCACGCCCAACCTCGACCGTTTGGCGAATGAGGGGCTGCTGTTCACGCGGCTCTACGCCACCGGCACCCGTACCGTGCGCGGACTGGAAGCGCTCACGCTGTCGCTGCCGCCGACGCCGGGGCAATCGATCGTGAAGCGGCCGGACAATGCCGACCTGTTCTCGCTGGGCAGCGTGTTCCGCAGCAAGGGCTACGACGTGCGCTATGCCTACGGCGGTTACGGCTACTTCGACAACATGAACGCGTTTTTCGGCGACAACGGCTACCGCATTGTCGACCGGCTGTCGATCCCTGCTGCGCGCATTCCGTTCGAAAACATCTGGGGAGTGGCCGACGAAGCCTTGTTCGACCAAGTGCTCGATGAGATCGACGACTCGTATCGCAACGGCCGCCAGTCCTTCACGCATGTGATGACCACGTCCAATCACCGGCCCTTCACTTATCCGGACGGACGCATCGACATTCCCTCGCATACCGGCAGGGAAGGCGGAGTGAAGTACACCGACTACGCCATCGGCCGCTTCTTCGACCAGGCGCGCAGCAAGCCCTGGTTCCGTGACACGATATTCGTGATCGTGGCCGACCATTGCGCATCCAGCGCGGGCAAGACCGAGTTGCCGGTCGATCGCTATCACATCCCGATGATCGTGTACTCGCCGGCCCACATCCAGCCGGGCAAGGTCGACCGTCTTGCGAGCCAGATCGACGCAGGCCCGACCCTGCTCGGGTTGCTCGATTTCAGCTATTCAACGCGTTTTTTCGGACATGACGTCCTGCATACGCCTGAGGAAGACGATCGCGCATTCATCAGCAATTACCAGGCGCTCGGCTACCTCAAGAAAAACATCCTGACCGTGCTCCGGCCGAAGCAGCAGGTTGCCGCCTATCGTATTGACGGCGCTTCGGGGATGACGAGTATCCCGGTCGATGCCGGATTGCTGCGCGAAGCCGTCGCCTACTATCAGGGGGCGTCAGAGCTCTACAAAGGCGGTCTCTATCGCAGCCTGCCATGAAGCGGCTGTTGCACCTCTTGCACCGCCATCGTGACATCGCGATTGCACTGGTGCTGGCGCCGCTGATCCTCCTGCTGTTCGATGCGACTCCGCTCGACGGACTCCTGATCGCGCCGTACTACGATGCCGCCACCCATGCCTTTCCGTTGCGCGATGATCCGTTCATTCAGAACGTCATGCACAGCGGCACGAAGCTGGTCGTGATCGGCATCGCCATTGCGGTATTCGGTGCCTTCCTGCTGACGTTTATCCTGCCGCACTGGGCGCAGCATCGGCGGCGGCTGCTCTGGCTCGGCGCCGGATTGGCTGGAAGTTCGCTGATGGTCACGCTGCTGAAGCAGTGCAGCGCGCTGCACTGTCCATGGGATCTTGCGGCGTACGGCGGCTACGCACCGTTTCACGGTTTGCTGGACCGCTTTCCCGCAGGCACGGCAGCCGGCCGTTGCTTTCCGGGAGGGCATGCATCGGGTGGCTTTGCGCTGATGGCGTTCTACTTCGCATGGCGCGACACGCATCGCGGAATTGCATGCGTATTTCTTGTCGCCGGACTGATGGCAGGGATGGTGATGGGGTGGGCGCAGATGATGCGCGGCGCGCACTTCCTGTCTCACAACGTGTGGTCAGCGTGGGTGGTATGGACTTTCCTGTCCGTGCAGTACACGGTGTCGCCGCCTTTGGCTGCAACGCCGCGCATCGACGCGCGTTCGTGAAGCGCATTGATGCGCAACGTCGCCGGTCAGACGGAAAATTCCAGCGTTTCCCCATCCTCCGGAATGCGCAACCGTCCTCTCACTCCCGCGCGGGCAGCGGCTGCGGCCAGCTCCGTTCGAGTTACCGGGCAATGGCTGAGCGCTTCCAGGTGATTGGCGACTACTGTGCCTTCTGCCGCCAGAGCGAGTTCGATCACGTCATCGATTCCCATGATGATTTCATCGCCGACGTCAAACCGGGCGCCGCCGGCCGGAACCACGCAAACCTGGGGCTGGTGGCTCGCCACGAACTTACGTACGGCATGCGTAAGTATCGTGTCGCCGGACAGATACAGGCTCGGCTCTCCCGGCATTTCGATAAAGTAGCCTGCGCCGTGCTCCATCAGCAGTCCGACCATGCCCGTGCCATGCGCACAAGGCACGGTCCTGATCCGGCCGCCCAGGAAATCCTGCGGCTCCTCGTGGCTGCCGGTCAACGGCATGACGTTCAGTCCGCGTTGACGAAGGTAATCCGCATCGCGCGGCGTGCAGATCACGGGTGTCTGCGTGGTGCGCAGCCAGTGCTTGCCGGTGCGGTCGAGATGATCGAAGTGCCCCTTCTGGCAGTGCGTGATCAGGCAATGCGTCACCGTTTCGAGTGCGGAGCCGGCCACGTGCGGCAGATCGACGATCGGATTGCGCTGCCGCTCGCCGAGAAATTTCAGTGCCGGCAATGCGCCCATCGGCGCCAGCATGGGATCGACCAGAATCCGGTAGTCGCCGATTTTAATGATGGCCGTTGCATTGCGAAGTTGCGTTATTTTCATGGCTATCCTCCCTGATGCGGATGGCTCATTGTGCAGTCGTTCCCGCACAATTAGAATGGCAAGAATTGACATTAAGCGATCATTTCCTGCCATGCGAGATCCGGCCACCCCTCTCCGTATCGGCTTGCTCCTCTACCCCAAATGCATGCCGGCCGGCCTGTTCGCTTTTGCGGATCTGGTTCACGCGGCCAACCGGCGTTCCGGCAGACGCCTGTTCGAACCGGTCTTCGTGGCAGTCCGGGCAGGTGTCGTCGAGTGTGCCCACGGCCAGGCGTTGAATGCCGCCGGCACGATCGAGGACGCCCGTCTCGACGCCATCCTGATACCTGGATTCTGGGCAGAATCGCCCCGGCAGATATCGAACGCACTCTCGGTCAATGCGGCCCTGATTGGGGCGCTGGCCAGATTGGGGCCGAGTGTCATGATGTGGGGGTACTGCACCGGAGTCTGTCTGCTTGCCGCAACCGGAAGGCTGAATGGGGAGAAGGCGACGGTGACATGGTGGCTGGCCGACCTGATGCGAAAGCGCTATCCCAAAGCTGTCTGGCAAAGCGAACGTGAGAGCGTCTTCAACCTGCGTACCGCAACTGCATCGGGCGTCAATGGCTATTTGCCCATTGCGCAGGCCCTGATAGAAAAGAGCCTCAGCGCGGAAGCTTTCCGCGACCTGACGACACTGATGGTGCTTCCACGTCCCGAGTGCACCCACGAGGCTTTCCAGGCGATGAACCTGGTGGAACAATCGGACCGGCTGATGCGCAAGCTCTACGCGATTACGGAACAGATTCCCGCGGCGGAAGTGACCGTGCGCCGGCTAGCGAGAGAACTGAATACGACAGAGCGAACGCTCGCCAGGAAAGTCATGGCGGCGACGGGATTTTCGGTTGCAAACTATCTGCGGCGGATCAAGCTCAACCAGGTGAGCGAGCGCCTCATACTGACGTCCGCGCCGGCCAGCACGATCGGCGCCGAACTCGGGTTCAGCAGCGACTCGAGCATGCGCCGGATGTTCAAGGATCTGACGGCATTGACGCCCGCCGAGTACCGCCAAGCGTTCGGGCGTCGCTGACTGTCGACCGCCGGGCCGCTGTCATGTCCGAATCCGGCGAGAAACGAGCGGACCGGCTGTCCTAGACTATGCGTTATGCCACATCCTAACAATCCTGAATCGCCCGGCAAGGGGAGCACACCGCCCGCCCGCGAGGACATCGCCGTTCGAGTGAATCGGACGAATTGGAAAAGCGTCGAGCAAGAGCTCGATGCGCATGGCTGCGCAGTGATCGACGGCCTTCTGACGCCGGAGGAGTGTGCGGCCATTTCTTCCCTGTACCCTCTGGACCAGCTGTTCCGCAGCCGGATAGTGATGGGGCGGCACGGATTCGGGCGCGGAGAATACAAGTACTTCAACTATCCTTTACCCGATATCGTTTCCGGGCTCCGGACGTCTATTTACCCGCATCTGGTGTCGATTGCGAATCGCTGGAATCAGGCGATGGGCATTGACACCCGGTTCCCTGTGATGCATGCCGATTTCCTCAGCCGTTGCCACGAGGCCGGACAGTTGCGGCCCACCCCGTTGCTCTTGCAGTACGGCGTGGACGACTATAACTGTTTGCATCAGGACCTGTATGGCGAACATGTCTTTCCGATCCAGGTCGCGATTCTATTGTCAGAACCGGGGCGAGACTTCACGGGAGGAGAGTTCATTCTGACAGAGCAACGACCGCGCATGCAGTCGCGGCCAGAAGTCGTTCCGCTCAAGCAGGGCGATGCGGTCGCATTTGCAGTTCACTACAGGCCGGTGCAGGGTACGCGTGGCGTATATCGAGTCAACCTGCGCCATGGTGTGAGCCGTTTGCGCTCAGGACTGCGCTATACGATCGGCATCATTTTTCATGATGCGGCTTAGAGCGGTTTGCCAGCGCATGAAAGGGGCCGATCTCGGCCCTGCGATGCTCACCGTACCTCACGTACGGTTGCGCTTCTCGAACCGACCTCGGCTCTCTTGCATGCACTGTCAAACCGCTCTAGGGAACGCCATCTAGCAGAACCGTGGAAAAACTTGGCTCGTGCAACAGTTCTTCAACAACTCGCCAGGAAACGAGACAGCCGTTTTGCTCCCTCATCGAGCCGCTCAAGCGAGCTGGCAAAGCACCATCGGATGTAACCCTCGCCTTCCGGCCCGAACGCATTGCCGGGCGCCAGGCCGAGCTTCGCCTCGACCACCAGACGTTTGCATAGCGCCAGCGTGTCCTGCGCGCCGTCGACGCGGAAGAACAGGTACATCGCGCCTTTCGGTTTGGGCGCCGTGATGCCCGGCAGCGCATTCAGCCGCTCGTACAGGAAGTCGCGCGCGGCCTGGTAGCGCTTGACCGAATGCGCGATGATTTCCTCGCCCCGTTCGACAGCGACAATGCCGGCCTTCTGTACAAAGCCCGGGGCGCAGGACGTGTTGTACTCGATCAGCTTGCCGAGATCGGCCATCATTGCTTCCGGCGCCACCACCCAGCCGAGCCGCCAGCCGGTCATCAGCCAGGACTTGGAGAAGCTGTTAGCTGATACCAATCGGTCTTCGGGTGAAGCGATGTCGAGAAACGATGGCGCGCAGGTGCGCTCACCCGGTTTGCCGTCGTACACCAGGCGTTCATACACATCGTCCGCGAGGATCCAGATGCCGTGCTTGCGGCAGTGCGCGAGGACGATTTCCTGCTGCTCCTTCGAAATCACCCAGCCGGTCGGGTTGTTCGGCGAATTGATGAACACCGCCTTCGTGCCGGGCGTGAGCGCATCCAGCAACTGCTGCACGTCGAGTTCCCACGTCTGCCCGAAGCGCAGGGGAATCTTCACCACTTCCGCGCCGAGGATCTTCGGGATTTCGACCAGGTTCGGCCACAGCGGGGTGACGGCGACCACGCGGTCGCCGGGATTGATGATCGATTGCGCCAGCAGCATGAGTGCCGACACGCCGGAGGACGTGACCGCCACGCGCGCGGCGTCGACGGGACGATGCAGGGCGGACAGGTAAGCCGCGATCGCCTCGCGCAGCGGCGGGATGCCGAAATTGTGGGTGTAGAAGGTATCGCCCGCATCCAGCGACTGCTTGGCGGCGTCGCGGATGAAGGCCGGTGTTTCCTGGTCCGGTTCGCCGAACCAGAAAGGCAGCACGTCCTGCAGGCCGATACCTGCATTGGCGACTTCACGGATGCGCGAGGCGCCGAGGTTCTGCACTGTTGCACGCGCGGCCGGCAGGGAAGCGGAATTCAAAAGCATAGGATGATGCGGTTGGCGAGATCGAAGATGAAGGACGGACGCAGGTAGGCGACGAACACGACCGCCAGCACCGCCGCGATGGCGATGCCGAGCAGGAAGCGTTTCAGTCCCTCACGCATGGCATTGCGTAGCTCATGCAGCCGCGGGCTGCGGCTGGCGCACGATGGCTTTTTCGTTGATCGGCAGGTTCACCAGCGCGGCGAACACACCGAGCGCGATGACGATGCCCCACACGGTATCGTAATTGCCGTCGCGTGTGAACAGGTAACCGCCCAGCCACACGCCGATGAAGCTGCCGACCTGGTGCGAGAAGAACACGAAGCCCGACAGCATGGACATGTACTTCACGCCAAAGATGCCGGCGATCACGCCGTTGGTCAGCGGCACGGTCGACAGCCACAGCAGACCGATCGCGGCGGCGAACAGGTAGATCGACCAGGGCGTCAGCGGCGCCAGCAGGAACAGGCTGATGACCACCGCGCGGGCGAGATAGATTGCCGACAGCAGGTAGCGCTTGGGCAGGAAGCTGCCGAACTTGCCGGCATAGTAGGAGCCGAAGATGTTGAACAGGCCGATCAGCGCCAGCGCCATCACTGCAACGTTCGGATCGGTGATGCCCTTGTCCTTCAGGTAGGCCGGCATGTGCACGCCGACGAATACGAGCTGGAAGCCGCACACGAAGTAGCCGGCCACCAGCAGCTGGAAGGGGCGGTAGGCGAAGGCTTCGCGGATCGCTTCGCCCATGCTCTGTTGCGGCCCGGTTGCTTTCTGGTGCGGCAGCTCGCGCAGGCCGAAGGCCATCGGCAGCATCACCAGTGCTACCAGCGCAGCGAGGATGTAGAAGGCGTTCTGCCAGCCGGTGGCGGAAATGAGCTGTTGCTCGACCGGCATCATCATGAACTGCCCGAAGGAACTGGCCGCGCCGGAGATGCCGAAGGCCCAGGAGCGCTTCGCTTCCGGCGCCGTGCGGCCGATGATGCCGGCAACCGCGCCGAAGGCGGTGCAGGCAAGTGCCGCGCCGATCAGGACGCCGGAGCCGATGATGAATGCCGTGGGCTCCGACACCATCGCCATCCACAGCAGGCCGCCGACATAGAACAGGGCGCCGGCAATGACTACCCGCGCGGTGCCGAAGCGGTCGGCCGCCATGCCTGCGAACGGGCCGAATGCACCCCACAGCAGGTTTTGCAATGCCATCGCCAGTGAATAGGTTTCGCGCGTCCAGCCGTGCGCTTGCGAGATCGGCTGCAGCCAGAAACCGAAGCCGTGCCGCACGCCCATCGCTAGGGTCAGCACCAGTCCGCTGGCTATCAGGACATTCTTGAGTTGCGGGGCACGCGTGGCGGTCAGCATGGCAGGCTCTCTGTTGCAAATGGAACAGTCGAGTGTAGCGCAAAGAAAAAAAGCATGTGGACCGGTACCCCGGCCGGGCCAGTCAGGCGGCGCTGCCTGACTGGCTCTAACGGAAATGCGTCAGAAATTGCGGCCGTCAACCTTCAGTCTTGCGAGCGTATCGAGCTCGAGTCCTTCAAGACAGCGCACATTGACCGCAACCGTGTCGGTCCCTTTGGGATCCTTGCCGAAACCGAAAGGCGCGCAGCCGCATGCCGGGCAGAAGTGATGCTTGATCACATGCTTGTTGAAGGTATAGGTAGCGAGTTTGTCTTCGCCGCTGTTCAGGCGGAACTTGTCGCGCGCGACGAACCACAGCAGGCTCTTACGACTGCAATGCGAGCAATTGCATTCCATGACCTGCGTCAGCTCGCCCTCGACGCTGAACTTCACCTCGCCGCAATGGCAGCTTCCCTTGTACTTCATGTCCGGCTCCTTTTCTCTTTCTTGATGACACGAGGGCAAGTCTACGCCGTTTGCTTCATTCCGGTTTCGGCGGGCGGAAAGTTTTCCATCCGGCTACGTGTCTCCGTGGTGAGCCCGCACGACTAGGAAATTTGTAAATCATCAAAAACCCTGACGGTGCTTTTTTGTCTCAAGCCTATTGAGGAGAGTGAATAGTGGTTACAAGAAAAAGGAGAGGTGTGTGAAGGCAAGCCCGTTGTGGCGCGAGGGCGAACCGTGAAACGGATTGAAAACCGCTTGCAGCGTGTCCCGGAACTGACCCGGGCGCGCGACCTGCTGACGGTTCTTGTCCTCGTCGCATCATTGCTCGTTACCTACAACGTATGGAACTCCGCGCGCAACAGCGCCGAACACGCGCTGCAAGGCGCGTTCGATTATCGCGTGCGCGAGGCCAACGAACTCATACGCCAGCGTGTCATGATCTATGAGCAGGTATTGCGAGCGACCAAGGGACTGTTCGTTGTGAGCGGAGACGTGACCCGGGAGATGTTCCGCAAGTATGTGGACTCGCTGAACCTGACGGTCAACTACCCCGGCATCCAGGGCATCGGATTCTCGGAGCTCATTTCTCCTGCAGAGAAGGAGCGTCATATCGAGAGCGTCCGGCGCGAAGGCTTCCCCGAATACACGATCCGCCCGGATGGCAGGCGCGAAGTGTACTCGTCCATCGTCTACCTCGAGCCGTTTTCGGGCATGAACCTGCGCGCGTTCGGCTTCGACATGTATTCGGAGCCCGTGCGCCATGCGGCAATGGAAAAGGCGCGCGACACCGGCACGACGGCGCTGTCCGGAAAGGTCACGCTGGTCCAGGAGACCGGCGGCGAGATCCAGGCCGGATTCCTGATGTACCTCCCGGTGTATCGCGAAGAACTGCCGTACGCGACGCCGGGGCAGCGGCGCAAGGACCTTGCCGGCTGGGTGTACGCACCCTTCAGGATGGGAGATTTCATGCGCGGCCTGTTCGATGATCTCGGCATCGACGTCGATATCGAAATCTATGACGACAGCAACCTGACGGAACAGGGGTGCATGTTCGACGCAAGAAAGGATGTGCAGGCGCTGGGAAGCGCTACGCGGTTCCGTAACGTGTCCACGATAGAAGCGGCCAACCACAAATGGACCGTGGCGATCGCGGCCCTGCCGGTTTTCGAGCAACGACTGGATTCCGGCCGGCCGCAACTGATCCTGCAAGCCGGGATCAGCATCAGTCTGCTGCTCGCCTTGCTGATGTGGATTTTCCTGGACGACCGCGCCCGTGCGCTGCATGCGGCCAACCAGGCGATGCAGCTTGCCTTGTACGACCCCCTGACCGGTTTGCCGAACCGCAAGTTGCTGGACGAGCGCCTGCAGCAGGCGCTTGCCGCGGCACGACGCAACGGCGGGCGTGTGGCGCTGCTCTTCATCGACCTCGACAAGTTCAAGCCGGTCAACGACAACTACGGGCACAGTTACGGTGACCTGCTGCTCAAGGAGGTGGCGCTGCGCCTGCGCAGCTGCGTACGCGAATCGGATACTGCATCGCGCCTGGGCGGCGACGAATTCGTCGCGCTGTTGCCGGAGGTTGAGGGCGAACATGACGTGGGTGTGGTGGCCGACAAGGTCCTGCAACGGTTGACGATGCCGTACCGGATTGCCGGTCACACTTTCGACATTTCCGCCAGCATCGGAGCGGCCTTGTATCCCGAGGACGGCGTCGACAGCAAGACGCTCACCCGCAGCGCGGACCTGGCGATGTACGCCGCGAAGAACAGCGGGCGCGCGAACGTGAAGTTTGCGCGCAATGTCGAGCCGGAGGCTGCCGCGCAGGGAGCCTGAACTCTAGCGGAGATGCTTCGACGCCTCGCGCACACTGAGCGGCGAAAGTACGCTGCTGTGTGCACGCAGGAATGCGTCGACCGCCTCGGGCGCGGTCTTGGCATACTCGCGCAGTACCCAGCCGATGGCCTTGCGTATGAAGAATTCCTTTTCGCCTGCCAGGCTGAGGCATTGCGCAAACAGCCGGCGCTCGTCGGTCTGGCCTTTGTGCTTCAGATGCGCAAGCAATGCGGCGCGGCGGCCCCACATGTCGTCATCCTCGATCCACGCGTCCATCACGGTGTCGACGCGGTCGCGATGCTGCAGCAGGAGGCGTCCGACGAGCGATGCGGCGACGGGATCGACAAGATCCCACCACGCGCCTTCGCGAACCAGGCGTTCGTAGAGCGGCAGCGCCTCCGGAGTGATGTGCCGCCGATGGCGCATCGCGAACTCGATTGCTGCGTATTTTTCCTCGCGATGCGGCAGCTGCCACAGGGAGGCAATGCCGCTTTCATACTCGGTGAAACTGTGCGGGACAAAATGGGCATGCATCGCGCGCAGCATCGGCTCGCGGTCGGGCCTTTGCACGCCGTAGAAGGGCATGTCCGTCTTCATGTACGTGGCCATTTGCGTGGCCTTGGCGGGATCGGCCCGTTTCTGCAGTTCGTCGCTGACGAAGCGCGCCAGCTTTTTGGCCGAGAAAGTTGCCGCCTGCACGCTCATCGTTCCGCCCCAGCATTGCGCAGGCCGCGCAGCATCGCGCGCACCAGCTTCTTGCTGTCATCGAGCGCAGCCGGGACAAGCGCCGGTTCGGCCGGCAGAGTCTGCGCGGCACTGTAGACCAATCCCAGCACCAGCCAGGCGAGGCGTTTCGGATCGCCTTTGCCGAACTCGCCCTGTGCCTGCAATGCAGCGATACTGCGCGTCATCGCACCGTGTCCATGCTTTTCCCTGATTGCCTGCCAGCCGGCTGCACCCAGCACCGCAGGCGCTTCCACCAGGCCGATCCTGCGCAGCTGCGGGTCGGCTCCGGCATCGAGGATCACGTCGACAGCTGCGAGAAAGGCGTCCCAGCCGCCGCCTCCGGCAGATTGCACGGCAAGGTGGGTGCGCATCGCGAGTTCGACCAGGCCGCATTCGAGCTCTTCCGCGACGGCGGCGAACAGTCCTTTCTTGTCGCCGTAATGGTGGTATAGCGCGCCGGTGGTGACGCCGGCTTCCGCGCACAGCGCACCGACCGAGGTCGCGTCATAGCCTTGCCCGGCGAACAAACGCCGGCCGGCGGCGCGCAAGGCTGCTTGCGTCGCCGCGGCATTTTCCTTGCGCCCGTCGCGCTTCTCCGGCATGCCGCCCATGTTTAGATCTGCTCCACTAACGATATCTTTGACATACATAATGACGTTATGTATTGTACATAAAAGCAACTATTTAAAGGAATAAACCATGCTCCTGATCGCCAACATCCTGATCGGTATCGTGCTGCTGATCCATGTGTACATCGTTCTGCTGGAAACCGTGATGTTCCGTAGCCGAGGCCGCAAGGTCTTCGGCCTGAGCAGCGAGCAGGTGGAAATGATGGCGCCGGCCATGTCGAACCAGGGGTGCTACAACGGCTTCCTGGCTGCCGCATTGGCGGTCGGCCTGCTGCATCCGGATCTCGCCATCGGCAAGGCATTCTCGGTATTCGGTCTGTTATGTGTGGCGACTGCGGGTATCTGGGGCGCGGTCACGGTGCAAAAGCGCATCTTGTACGTGCAAACCGTGCCGGCGGTGCTGGCGCTCGTCGCCTTGTATCTGGCGAAGTAACAGGTCAGCCGGCGAGGAAGCGGCGCGCCAGTTCGATCTGTTCCGGCACATTCAGCGCAGGCGCGTGGCCGCATCCCGCAATGACTGCGAGCTGCGCGCGCGGCCCGCGCCGCGTCATTTCCTCGGCCGTCTCCTGCAACAGCAGGTCGGACTCCGCGCCGCGCAACACCAGCACCGGCATCCCGAGCGCGTCGTACTCGTCCCACAGGTCATAGTCGTCCGGGTGGACAATGAACTGGCGCACCATTGCCGGGTCGTAGTGCGGCGTTACCTTGCCATTCGGCATGCGGCGTGCCGACGTTTCCGTCATGCGGCGCCACTGCGCGTCGCTCTGCCAGCCGTAGGGTTTGTACACGGTGCGGAAGAAGTTTTCCAGTTCCGTCACGGTATCGAACTGTGGCGGATTGCCGGCATAGGCCTTGATCCGCTCGATCGCCGCGCTTGCCAGCGAGGGACCGTTGTCATTCAGTACCAGATGCGTGATGCGGCCTTTCAAGGTCGTTGCGCCGGCCACCGTGCCGATCGCGCCCCCCATGGAGGTGCCTACCCAGCGCACCCGCTCGAAGCCGAGCTGGTCGACGAGCGATGCCGCCAGTGACGCGTAGAACGCGAGGCAGTATTCCCGGTCCGGATCGGGGCTCCACTGCGACAGGCCGCGGCCAAGCGTGTCCGGGCAGATGATGCGGTACGTGTCCGACAGGGCGGCCGCGATGTCGTCGAAGTCGCGCCCGGTCCGCGCCAGTCCGTGCCACATGATGAGCGGCGGCGCTTCCTTGCGGCCCCACTCGACGTAATGGATCTCGCGATCGCAGCAGCGCAGGTAATGCGAAGTCGGTGTCATCATTGCCTCCAGGTACGCAGTTTGCCGACGATCCCGGTCGGGAAGAAATACACCGACAGGATGAACAGGATACCCAGCCACAACAGCCAACGATCCGGCGACAGCAGGGCCGGGAGCAAGGGCAGGCTCTGGGTCGCGCCCGCCGCCATGCGCATCAGGTCCTGCAGGTAATTCTGCGCCAGCAGGAAGATCGCCGAGCCGCAGATCGCCCCATACATCGTGCCCATGCCGCCGATCACGACGATCAGCAGGATGTCGACCATGATCTCGAAGGACAGCGAGGTATCCGGCCCGTTGTAGCGCAGCCAGACCGCCAGCATGCAGCCCGCGAGCGTCGCGAAGACCGCCGCCAGCACGTTGGACAGTGTCCGGAACACCACGATCCTGTATCCGATCGCCTCGGCGCGGAAATCGTTTTCCCGGATCGCCTGCAGCACGCGGCCGAAGGGCGAGTTCACGATGCGCAGCATGGCCAGGAACAGCAGCACCGTCGCGAAGAACAGGACGTAGTAGGTGATGAACTTGCCGTCCAGCCACGCGCCCAGCACCTGTTCCTCGGCAAGCTGGAAGGCCGGCGAGAGCAGTTCCGGCAGCTTGAAGTTCAGGCCGTCCTCGCCACCGGTGAATTGCGACAGCTGAGAAGCCAGCGTCTGGAAGGCGGAGGCCACCGCCAGCGTGATCATGGCGTAGAAGATCGCACGCACTCGCAATGAAAACAGGCCGATGATCAGCGACAGCACCAGCGACAGCGCGACTGCGCACAACGTGCCGACCGCCAGGCTGCCCCAGCCCGGGCCCATGCGCGTGCTGGCGATCGCGATGCCGTAGGCGCCGATGCCGAAGAACATCGTGTGCGCAAAGGACACGATGCCCGTATATCCGAGCAGCAGGTCATAGCTGGCGACGAGCACGATGAAGATCAGGACCTTCGCCGCGACATTGAGCGCCTTCGCGCCGGGAAAGAGGAAGGGAGCGAACGCCAAGCCGAACACGATGGCGAGCAGGACCGCCGTCAACAACCGGTTGCGGGGCAGGTCGTGGGAGAGGAGTTGCCTGATCATCTTGATTACCTGTTGGTGACCTGGTAGAGCCCCTGCGGACGCCACAGCAGGATGGCGACCATCAGGAGGATGTTGGAGAACAGCGCAACCTTGGGCGCGAGGAAGCCGGTGTAGTTGGCCAGCAGTCCGACGAGCAAGGCGCCGAGGAAGCAGCCGCCCGTGGAGCCGAGACCACCGATGATGATGACGATGAAGATCAGCACGTTCACGTGAGCCCCCATCTGCGGAATCACGCTCTGCTGGTACAGCCCCCACATCACTCCGCCCAGCCCTGCGAGCGCGGAGCCGGCAACGAACACGCCGACGAACAGGCGCTTGATCCGGTAGCCGAGACTCTCGACCATCTCCCGATCCTGCACGCCTGCGCGGATCAGCAGGCCGAGCTTGGTGCGGTTGAGCACGATCATCATTCCGGCGAACACCGCCAGCCCGACAACGACCGCGAGCAGCCGGTATTTTTCGATGGCCGACTCGCCGAACAGGATCGCGCCGCGCAGCGATGCGGGCAGGTTCAGCGCGATCTGCTGCGGTCCCCAGAATACCTTGATCAGCTCTTCACCGACGACCATGCCGCCCATCGTGATCAGGATCTGTTTCAGATGCTGGCCATACACGCGGCGCACGATCACGCGCTCGAAGAACAGGCCGATCGCACCGGCGGTCACCATGGCGCTGATCATCGCCACCGCGATCGCGGCGAGATTGAGGGCGAAGTTCCCGGACCCCATCCATCCCGGCATCATCCCGAGTACGGTGACGGCCATGAAGGCGCCCAGCGCGATGAAGACTCCATGGCCGAAATTGAGCACGTCCATCAGGCCGAAAATCAGCGTCAGGCCGGAGGCGATGATGAAGATGATCATGCCCATGGCGAGGCCGGCGGCGGTCAGCGTGACCCAGGTCGACGACGAGCCGACCAGCGGCAGCGCTGCCAATGCCAGGGCTGGCACGAGGGCGAGCGGTGCCCAGTCGATCTGGGTGTAGAGCCGCGGGCCGGCGTTGGCCGTGGCCGTGGGAAGTGTGGTTGTCTCTGCCATAGTTGCTTCCTCTTGATTCTGAATACTGTGCCCGCATGCAGGCGCTTAATTCGGATTGGCCACTCCCTCTACCCCGTCATTCCCGCGCAGGCCTCGGCGGCCCCGCGGGAATGACGGGGAAAAAGAGGGGGGATCCTCTTCCTAAGTTCGCCCGCACTCGCGCCTAATGATGCGCCGCCAGTGAAAGCCCCAGCAGCTTCGTCTGCAACGCCTCATCCTCCGCCAGCTCCCGCATCGCCCCCCGATGCACGATCCGCCCGTCATCCATCACCGCCACCGTGTCTCCCAGCTGCTTCGCGAAATTGAAGTTCTGCTCCACGAGCAGGATCGTGGTGTCGGTCTGCTTCAGCTCGCGGAAGGCGGAAATCATGTTGGCGATGATCGCCGGCGCCAGTCCCTTGCTCGGCTCGTCGATCAGCAACAGCTTGCGCGGTTCGACGATGGCGCGCGAGACCGCCAGCATCTGCTTCTGCCCGCCCGACAGCTTGCCGGCGGGATGCAGCCAGAACTTCTTCATGGCGGGGAACAGGTCGAAGATCCAGTCCAGCCGTTTTTCGTCCACCTGTTCGATGCGGCCGGCGCTGCGCGCGGCGAGCAGCATGTTTTCCTTCACTGTCAGGTCGCCGAAGATGCCCATGTTTTCCGGCACATACGCGATGCCGGACTGCGCGATATCCGGTGTGCTGCGCTTCGTGATGTCCTGCCCGTCGAAGGTGATGCGTCCCTGCGATGCCTGCCACAGGCCCATGATGGTACGCAGCGTCGTCGTCTTGCCCGCACCATTGCGGCCGAGCAGCATGGTGAGCTGCCCGCGCGGCACTTCAAGATCCACGCCGTGCAGGATGTGGTAGGCGCCGATATGCGTATGGACGCCTTCGAGTTTCAACAATGCCTGGCTCATGCCGCTGCCTCCTCCACGGGCGCCGTGCCCAGGTATGCCTGCTGGACGATGGGCGAGGCGATGACCGTTTCGGGATCGCCGTCCGCCATCAGCGTGCCGTTGTGCAGGACGATGATGCGGTCCGCCAGTTCGCGCACGACATCCATCTTGTGCTCGACCAGCAGGATGGTCTTGTGGGACAGTTTCTTCAGGCCGCGGATCAGGTCGAGGATGACGGGGACTTCATCCACGCTCATGCCGGCGGTCGGTTCATCGAACATGAAGATGTCCGGATCGAGCGCCATGAGCAGGCCGACTTCAAGCTTGCGCTGGTCGCCGTGCGGCAGCGCCGCGGCGTGCACGTCGCGCTTGGATGTCAGCGCCACCTCTTCCAGCACTTGTTCGGCGCGCTCGATCAGTTCCTTGTGGCGGTTCCAGACATTCCACAGGTCGAGGCCGAGGTGCGCGCGCGACTGCAGCGCGAGGCGCACGTTCTCCATCACGGAAAGATTGGGGAACAGGCTCGTGAGCTGGAAGGCGCGGCCCAGCCCGGCATGCGTGCGTGCCGAAGCCGGGAGGGATGAAATATCGTTCCCGTTCAGCAGCACCTGCCCGGCGCTCGGCTTGAGCTGTCCCGAAATCAGGTTGAAGTAGGTGGTCTTGCCGGCGCCGTTGGGACCAACGATGGCGGTGAGCGTGCCGGCCTGGAAGGCGCAGGAAACGGCGTTGACCGCGACGTGGCCGCCGAAGCGGATGGTCAGGTCGCGCGTTTCGAGTGAGATTTTCGAGATGGGATGCAGAGACATGAATGATCCTCGGCATGCAGCAACCCGCAGTCTGGCTCCTTCCCCCCCTTGCAAGGGGAAGGTAGGGATGGGGGGGAGTGAGGTTGAACAAGCAAAGGCTTCTACTCGACCTCAGTACCCCCCACCCTAACCCTCCCCTGCAAGGGGGAGGGGATCGGCATGCGCGCTGCTCGGCCAGATGTTGGCGGGAAAGCGAACTGTTGCCCGATCAGCGCTTGTTGGTGATCGGCACACGCATCTCTTCCGGCTTGATCTCGCGGACCAGCTCGGGGATGCCCCATTCGACCTTCGGATCGACCTTGATCTTGAAGTGGTACATCGACTGCATCGCCTGATGGTCTTCCTTGCGGAAGGTCATCTTTCCCTTGGGCGTGTCGAAGCTCATGCCTTCCATGGCCGTGATCAGCGTTTCGGTCTTGGTATCGCCGTTGGTCTTCTTCAGCGCTTCGACGAGCGCCATCGCCGCGGACATGCCGCCGGCCGTGAAGAAATCCGGCGGCGCGTTATGGCGCTTCTGATGCTCGGCGACCAGCCAGTCGTTGGCCGGATTCTTCGGGATGCCGTAGTAGTAATAGGCGGCGCCTTCCATGCCGGGGAAGCTCTTGTAGGTAGCCATCGCGGGCAGGATGTTGCCGCCGCTGGCCACTTCCACACCGAAGCGCTTTGGATCGAGGTCGGCCAGCTTGCCGATCGGCGACGGGCCGGCCCAGATCACGAAGATGACCTTGCGGCCCGACTGGCCCTTGAGCGCATCGAACATGCGTTGCGCACCGGCGGTGAAATCGGTGGTATTGCCGGGCAGGTACTCTTCATGCACCAGCTTGGCGTTCTTCAGCGCTTCCTTGAATGCCTTCACGCCGTCGCGGCCGAATGCGGTGTCCTGGGCCATGGTAGCGATGGAGACGCCAGCCTTGTCGAGGGCGACGGCGTTGGAGATCGCATCCTGCGACGAGTTGCGGCCGGTGCGGAAGATGTAGCGGTTCCACTTCTCGCCGGTGATCGCATCGGCCACGGCCGGTTCGACGAGCAGGACCTTCTTGTATTCCTCGGCCACCGGCAGCATCGCGAGCGCGACACCGGAGCTGGTCGGGCCGACGGCGATGTCGGCACGGTCGTCGGCATAGGCCGAGGCCAGCTGCGCCTTGCCCACGTCAGGCTTGCCCTGGCTGTCTTTCTCGATCACCACCAGCTTGTTGCCGTTCACCGTCATGGTGCCCTTGGTGGCGTACTCCAGGCCCATCATGAGGCCGATGTGCGTCTGTTTTGCGTAGGCTTCGAGCGCACCGGTCTTGTCGTAGACGTGGGCGATCTTGATGTCCTTGGCGTGGAGAGCGGTGGTGCAGGAAAGCGCGGCGAGCGCCGCCATCAGGTGGGTTCGGGTCATTGTCTCTTCCTCTTGTGGGTTGTTCTGGTGCCTCATTGCTTCGGCTTCGCGAACGCCCAACAAGCGGAAACAGGACGTCAGGAGCAATGCGTTTGCCCCTGCCACGACGCAGATGAAATCAGGCTCCGGCCAGATTACTCCATGACGTGATGACGGGAAAGTAGTAAAAATACGGTGCACTCGCGTTGCGTTCGTTCAATCGTGTAAAGCAGGTGCAACAACGCATGCCGCATCGTATCAGATGCGACCGCGAACACCGGTTGAGGCCGGTCATGACAACAGTTGTTGCATCGCATCCCCGACGACCTGCATGAAGGCGCGGACGCGCGCCGAGTTGCGCAGGTCGGGGTGGGTCAGGATCCAGAGCGGCGAGCGCAGTTCGGCAATCGGCGCAGAAAGCGGCACCAGGCCGTCCACTTCGCTTGCCATGAATTCCGGCAGCAGCGCAACGCCGATGCCGACGCGCATCAGCGACAGGGCCGTTGGGAAATGGTCGACGCGCACCGCCACGGAAGATTGCGGCACGTTCGCGTGCATCCATCTGTCGTACACGCGGTCGTGCTCGCCGCGCTGGAAACATATCCAGGGCAGTTCGTTCACGAGGGCGTCGACGGGACGCAGCCTGGGCTTCTTGCCGGACTTCGGAAGGTAAGGCGCGTCATGCCAGGCATAGACGCGAAAATCGATTTCCCCCAGCTTGCGGCCAACCAGGTAATCCGGCACATCCGCGGACATGCGCACCGCGATATCGGCCTCGCGCCGCGACAGGTCGAGGCGTTCGCGTGCGCCTTGTATCTCGACCTCGATGTCCGGATGCGTTGCGCAGAATTTCGCGAGCGGACGCGGAAGCAGGTATTGCGCGACCACGAGGCCGGTCGTGATATGCAAGTTTCCGGTCAGCCTGGTGTCGCCGCCAACGACCCGGCGTTCCGCTTCCGCGACCAGCGGCTCGCATTGCTCGGCCACGCGGCACAAGGCTTCGCCAGCTTCCGTCGGCACGTAACCGTTGCGCATGCGCTCAAACAGCCGCACCTGCAGCCTGTCCTCGATCGCATCGATCCGCCTGAGCATCGTGGAGTGCATCACCGAAAGCACGCGTGCCGCGCCCGACAGCGAACCGGCCCGCGCGACCGCCAGCACATAGCGCAAGTCATCCCATTCCAGGCGCGATGCGGCGGCGGGATGTGGCAGTACAGGTTTTCCAGGTGTGGGCTTGCTGTGCATATTTGCAAAGTCGGAAAGCAAAATCGGAGATTTATTGTGCGTAGATTAACACCTACACTTCCCGCATGCCAAACCGATCGAAAGGAAACGCCATGCATACGCACACGCATACGACAACGCGCCGCGTGCACAACCTGTTTGCGATACCGCTGAAGGCCGGCGCTCGATTGGCTCGTTGGGCTGCACGGACAATGAAGATCACCATGCAGCCAGGCCGGCACAGGATGGGATCGTGGGAAGAACACGCAAGTTTCCGCGCCCGCGCCTTGCACGACGTGTCGCGCGAGTGATGTCCGAAAACGGCTAGACGCCCTTCGCCGTGGGGCGTATAACGTCCCCATGGATACCGCCGCACACCATCACGCCACACCTGCCACGCTCGACCGGGAAAGCTGCTACCGCGCTTTGGCCGCACGCGACGCGCGTTTCGACGGCGTTTTCTTCACCGGCGTGAAGACGACCGGGATTTACTGCCGGCCGGTATGCGCGGTGAAGACGCCGCGCGAATCTTCCTGCCAGTTCTTCAGCACCGCAGCCGCGGCAGAGGCCGCAGGCTTCCGGCCTTGCCTGCGCTGCCGCCCGGAGCTTGCTCCCTATGCGCTGCAGGAAAACCTTGCGCATGCAGTGTGGCAGCGAATCGCCGCCGGTGCGCTCAACGACGGCAACGTGGAGCGCCTGGCCGGTGAAGTCGGCCTGTCGTCGCGGCAGCTGCGCCGCGTGCTGCTGCAGCACTTCGGCGTGACACCCGTGGAACTGGCGCAGACGCAGCGCCTGCTGTTCGCGAAGAAGCTGCTGCAGGAAACCGGCATGCCCATGGCCGATATTGCTTATGCCTCGGGTTTCGGCAGCGTGCGCCGCTTCAATGCCTTGTTCTCGCAGCGCTACGGCATCGCGCCGACCGCGATACGCGGCGCGGAGCAAGCGGACGGCAGCAATCGCGATGCGCTGGTGCTGCGCCTTGCGTATCGGCCACCCTATCAGTGGGAGGCCATGTTGCGCTACTTCGAAACACGGGCGATCCCGGGCGTGGAGACGGTGCAGGGCGGCAGCACCTACCTGCGCAGCGTGCGTATCGACGGCGCGGATGGATGGCTGCGCGTGACGCACCTGCGCGTGAAGCAGCAACTCGAGCTGGAAGCGTCGCCCTCGCTCGCGGCGATCCTGATGCCGCTGCTGGCACGTGTACGCACCCAGTTCGACCTCGACGCGAACCCATCGGTGATCGAGGCGCACCTGCGGTCGGATCCGCTGCTGGCGGTGCGCATCGATGCGATGCCGGGACTGCGCGTGCCAGGTGCCTTCGATCCCTTCGAGCTTGCCGTGCGCGCAGTGCTGGGACAGCAGGTAAGCGTGGCGGGCGCGACCACGCTTGCCGGGCGGCTGGTGCGGCGTTTCGGTGAAGCGGTGGAAACGCCGTTCGCGCAGGTCACGCACCATTTCCCTGCGGCGCAAATGCTTGCATCGGCAAGCATCGACGATATCGCATCGATCGGCCTGCCCGGCAAGCGTGCCGAAACCTTGCGCAACCTGTCCGCCTTCGCGGCAGACGGTGGCTTGCAGATCCGGCCCGGAAGTGCATTGGGCGAAGCGGTCGCGCATCTGAAGACCGTACGCGGCATCGGCGACTGGACAGCGCATTACATCGCGTTGCGCGCGCTTCGCTTCCCCGATGCCTTCCCCGCCGGCGACCTCGGCCTTCAGAAGGCGGCAGCGGGAAGCGATGGCGGCCGGCTTACGGAAAAACAGCTCGCGGTGCGCGCGGAGGCATGGTCTCCGTGGCGCGGCTATGCGGCACTCGCATTATGGATGGCATGACATGATTACCTATACCGAACATACCAGCCCATTGGGCACCCTGCTGTTGGCGGCGACGGAGAAGGGCCTGTGCGGCCTGTACTTCGAAGAGCACAAGTATTTCAGCGGCCCGCAAGGATGGCGCAAGGACGTATCGCATCCACACCTGCAAACGGCAGTACGGCAGCTGGACGAATATTTCGCGGGGACGCGTGTGGAATTCGATGTGCCGCTCGATCTTGACGGCACAACGTTCCAGCAGTCGGTATGGGCGGCGCTGCTGTCGCTGCCTTACGGCGAAACCACAAGCTACCAGGAGATCGCGCGGCGCATTGCCAATCCGAAGGCGATCCGCGCGGCGGGAACGGCCATCGGCCGCAACCCGGTTTCGATCATCGTGCCATGCCACCG
This sequence comes from Noviherbaspirillum sp., assembly GCA_035627275.1. Classification (GTDB taxonomy): domain Bacteria; phylum Pseudomonadota; class Gammaproteobacteria; order Burkholderiales; family Burkholderiaceae_D; genus Noviherbaspirillum. Next base: position 77,127 of record DASPMC010000052.1, on the reverse strand, counting down.
CGTGCTGGGCACGTCGGGAGGCCTGTCGGGATATGCAGGGGGACTGGAACGCAAGCGCTATCTGCTTGCGCATGAAGGAAAGGTGTAACGCCGCTTCAGGTCAACGGCGCGAGATGCGGCGAAGGAGCGCAGAGCCGGGAATGCGAAATGGTTCGAAATGACGAACGCAATCGAACGGTCCCTGCGCTGTCCTCACGCTGCATGCACCTGCGGGATTACTTGGAGGTAGCCCCGCTTCCTGCGCCGCCGCTACCCGTTGCTGCGCCGGAGTTGGTGCCGGTGCCGGTCGTGGAGCTAGAGCTGCCGCTGGATGTATCAGGGGGAGTAGAACCGGATGGCATGCCGGCGCCCGAAGAGCTGCTGGGGCTGCTGGAGGAAGTGCCGGAACCGGAGGTGCCGTAGCTGCCGGTGGCGCCCGACGAAGAGCTCGGCGACGTTGCCGACGAGCCGGAGGAGCTGCTGCCGGTACCGGACATTCTCTCAGAGGCGCATCCTGCCAGCACCACGGCACATACCAGCGGAATAGTCCATTTCATCATAAGAATTCTCCTTGAAAAATTCGCGAAGCACGAAAAACCATGCATGCAAAAATGGCACGCAATGCGAATGTGTAGAATCTTTCAACTAACGAAAGTTCCGGGGTGTGCCGGCGTCGACGGTAACAGGTTCGCGAGTGAAAACGCAGGCAAACCGGTGCTGCAAGCGGACGCTTGAAATGATGGGAAGGAAGGGCGGCCGGCAAATACCCCCGTCAATCAAGGGCTTGCGAGCCGAAGGTATGTGCCGCGTGCTTGCGTTGCGGCACCGGCGGTGCGCGGAATCGGATTTCCATCGCGCACCGACAGGTTACAACTTCTTACTTTTTCTTTTTCGCGACTTCGTTGCCGATCACGCCGCCGACTGCGGCGCCGCCGATCGTGCCAATGGCACTGCCGTCAGTCACTGCGCTGCCGGCCATGCCGCCCAAGACGGCGCCGGTGCCGATGCCGACTTGCTGCCGCGTCGGCGTGCCGCATGCAGTGACGGTCAATGCGAGTGAAATCGCGCCCGCGATGGAAAGCAAACGATGCTTGTTCATTTCGTCCTCCGGAAGATTGGTGACATCGGACGCACGACAGGTGCCGCACCGATGCAAGGTGCTTGTCACTGTTCGACCATTGCGTTACGGTGAGAGTTCCGCCTGGAATTTTCTCGAACGAAATCCGGAACAAGCATGCAGACAAACACAAGAACAGGCTTCATCGGCGTCGGCGCCATGGGCATGGCAATGGCAAGGAATCTTCATCGCAAAGGCTTTGCCGTTGCAGTGCGCGATATACGGGCCGAAGCTGAAGAGGAAGCGCGCGCATTCGGAATGCGTGTCTGCACCTCCCCCGCGGACATGACGCGGCATGCGGATTTGATCGTCATCGTCGTGGTCAATGCGGAACAGATCGAGGCCGTACTGTTCGGTGCCGACGGCCTTGCGACCGTGCCCGCCGAGGGCAAGACCGTCATGCTGTGTTCGACGATCGCGCCGGAAGATACGATGCGCTTTGCCGAAAAGCTCGCAGAGCACCGCATCTCGGTCATCGACGCGCCGATCTCCGGAGGTCCTGCGCGTGCAGAAGCCGGCTCCATGAGCATGATGCTCGCCGCCGGCAGTGCGCTGCTGCAGCGACACGCGCATGTGCTCGATGCTTTGAGCGACAAACAGTTCTGCATCAGCGAAACGCCGGGAGACGGCGCGAAGGCCAAGCTCGTCAACAACCTGCTGGCCGGCGTCAACCTCGTCGCCGGTGCCGAGGCGTTTGCGCTTGGCATGAAGATCGGACTCGATCCCCGCAAGCTGTTCGACGTGATCTGCGCATCGAGCGGCATGTCCTGGATCTTCCAAGACCGCATGGCGCGCGTGCTGCAGGACGATTTCGAGCCGTGCGCGTTCGCCCACATCCTCACCAAGGACATTACGTTGGCAACAGCGATGGCGGACAATGCGGGCTGCCAAACACCGCTAGGCGATGCTGCCCTGGATATCTTCCGGAAAACCGTCGACAACGGCTGGGCGCAGCTCGACGATGCCGCGGTCATCAAGACCTACATGAAAGGAGCATCGTGATTGGTGGAAGCCGTTTGTGCGACGGCGAGCGTTACTTGAACCCGCGAGAGGTTAGCTGACGAGGCGCAGCGTCAACGGATAGCGATAGGCCTTGCCCTTGGCTGCCGACAGTGCGCCGAGCAGGCAGAAAATGAAGTTGACGAGAAAGATCAGCGGGAACAGCAGGAAGCCGATCAGCACGAACTTCAGAAAGAAGGCGGCCATCATCCCGATACACACCGTGATCTGAAAGTTGAGCGCTTCGCGCGCTTCCTGGGCCGCGAAGCCGGCGTCCTCGCGCTTGACCAGCCACAGCACCAGCGCACCGACGAAGCCGGTGAAGACGCCAAGCAGGTGCGCCAGCATTGCGAGGTTGCATTCGTCCTTGGATGGACTGGTCTCGATGATCTCGTTCATTGCCTGCTCCTCGCGCGACGTCGTGTGCGCAATCGATCAAGCTGCCTTGGTCAGGCAGCTTTCTTCGCCGTCGCCTTCTTCGCAACCGGCTTCTTCACGGCGGTCTTGGCCGCTGTCTTGCTTGCCGTCTTTGTTGCGGTTTTCGCTGCGGTCTTGGCTGCGGTTTTCTTCGGCGCTTCTTCCTGGGTTTCCTCGGCAGCCTTACCCTTGGCCGGTACCTTGGCCTTGCGTTCTTCGAACTCGAAGCTCACCTTGCCGTTCTTGTCCTTCACCAGGAAGGCCTTGAACGGGCGGCGGGTGCGTTGCGAGATGAAGCCCGGCAGCAGGTCGGTGCGACCTTCATTGAGCAGCTTGGCCATCTGTTCCGGCACAATTTCCTGCTGCAGGATGATGCGGCCGCTGCGGAAGTCGCAGGCCTTCGGCTTGGCGACGGTCTTCTCGCAGACATAGGCGAGACCCATTTCGTACACGCCGCTGCCGCACTTGGGGCAGGGGCCGAGCGGCGTCTGATTGCTGAAATCGACGCCTTCGCCATCCTCGTCGTCTTCCTGTGCCTGGCCGAAGTCGAACTCCAGCTTGTAGTTGTTGTTGTCCTCGTCGCGCACGATCTTCAGGATCGCCGCGAAGGGGCGGCCCATCTTCGAGCGGAAGCCTTGCAGCGGACCGATCTCGCGCTTCTGTAGCAATTCCTCGACTTCGTCGATCTCGAACTGGCGGCTGCCGGGGATCTTGGTCATCGAGAACTCGCACTTGGTGCAGGCGAAGCGACGATAGTTCTCCTTCACCACGCCGCCGCAATTCGGGCAGGGCGTCTTCAGCGTCGCGTAGTCGCCGGGGATGGTGTCGTTATCGTATTCCTTCGCGCGCTTGACGATGATCTGCGTCATCTGCGCGATCTCGCGCATGAACTCTTCGCGGCTGATCCTGCCGCGCTCCATCTGCGACAGCTTGTATTCCCATTCGCCGGTCAGCTCCGGCAGCGTCAGTTCGTCGACGCCCAGGCCGCGCAGCAGGGTCATCAGCTGGAAGGCCTTGGCGGTCGGGATCAGCTCGCGGCCTTCGCGCAGCAGGTATTTTTCATTCAGCAGGCCTTCGATGATGGCTGCGCGGGTCGCCGGCGTGCCGAGACCCTTGCCGGCCATCGCCTCGCGCAGGTCTTCGTCTTCCACCAGCTTGCCGGCGCCTTCCATCGCGGAGAGCAGCGTCGCTTCCGTGTAGCGCGCAGGCGGCTTGGTGACGAGCCCGTTGGCGGTGACCTTCTCGGTCTTCACCTTTTCGTCCTTCGCCACGGGTACCAGCGTGCCGGCGTTTTCCTTGTCCTTGTCTTCGTCGTTCGCTGCTTCCTTGCCGTAGATCGCCAGCCAGCCGGCGTTGGTCATCACCTTGCCTTCGGTCTTGAAGGTATGGCCGGAGACTTCGGTGAAGCGGGTGGTGACGAGATATTCCGCGGCAGGGAAGAACACCGCCATGAAGCGGCGCACCACCATGTCGTACAGCTTCTGTTCTGGCTCCGACAGGTTCTTCGGCGCCTGCAGCGTCGGGATGATCGCGAAGTGGTCGCTGATCTTCGCGTTGTCGAAGATGCGCTTGTTTGGCTTCACCCAGTTCTTGTCTATGATTTGCTTCGCGAACTGGTGATAGTTGTTGTTCTCCTTCACAACGTCGAGCGTTTGCCGGACGGTCTGGAGGTAGTCTTCCGGCAAATGGCGCGAGTCGGTACGCGGATAAGTCAAAACCTTGTGCTTTTCATACAAGGCCTGTGCCAATGCAAGCGTGTTCTTCGCGGAAAAACCGAAGCGTGAGTTGGCCTCTCGCTGCAGGCTGGTCAGGTCGAACAGAGCGGGTGACAGTTGCGTGGCCGGCTTCGCTTCTTCGGTAACGGTGCCTTGCTTGCCGCGGCAGGCGGCGACGATGGATTCGGCCGCAGCCTTGCTCCATAGGCGCTCGGCCTTCTTCTCGGGATCGGTTTCGTCCTTCTTGAACTTGGTGTCCAGCCAGCGGCCTTCGTAGATACCGGCCGCGCACACGAATTCCGCGCGCACTTCCCAGTAGTCGCGCGGCACGAAATTCTTGATCTTCTCTTCGCGTTCGACCACGATCGACAGCGTCGGCGTCTGCACGCGGCCGACAGTGGTTAGGTAGAAACCGCCGTCCTTGGAGTTGAACGCAGTCATCGCGCGCGTGCCGTTGATGCCAATCAGCCAGTCTGCTTCGCTGCGGCAACGGGCGGCGTCGGCCAGGGGCAACATTTCCTTGTCGTCACGCAGGCGTGCAAAGCCGTCGCGGATTGCGGCCGGGGTCATGGACTGCAGCCACAGCCGCTTGATCGGCTGCTTGGCCTTCGCGTACTGCATGATCAGGCGGAAGATCAATTCGCCTTCGCGGCCCGCGTCGCATGCGTTGACGACGGCGGAAACATCCTTGCGCTTGAGCAATTTGTTCAGCACCTTCAGGCGCGACTCCGTCTTGGCGATCGGGGTCACGGCAAAGTGCGGCGGGATCATGGGCAAATGGGTAAATGTCCATTTGCCGCGCTTGACGTCATATTCTTCCGGCACGCCGATCTCGACCAGATGGCCGACGGCGGAGGACAGCACGTACTCGTCGGATTCAAAGTACTCATCGTGCTTCGCGAAGCCGCCGAGTGCCTTCGCGATATCGTTCGCGACTGAGGGCTTCTCTGCGATGATGAGGGTCTTAGTCATAAAAATGGTCTCGAGTGTGGCGTGGATGTGCGCTTATATATAGACAGCAATGCGACAAGCAAGGGGTGCTGTAAGTCTTGCCCGGCGCAAACACTAACAATATATCAACGATCCGGGGTTTTAGCGGCCAATGATAAGCGGGTTGCGGCGAAAACCGCAAGCGAGGAGAGGCGGGAATCGTGATGGCAAGCGGCTGCAAGCCGGTTGCCCGGTCGACAGCAAGCGCACGGTGCGCAGCAATACGCCCCGTGCTGCGTTGCCATCAATGCATCAGGCGCGGTTCGGAGTCTTCGTCCGTGGAGAACAGTTCGTCAAAAATCAGCGCATCGGGTTCCTTGCCCTGGCTCCACAGGACCATGAGGACGATGACCTTGATCTTGTCCAGTGAAACCTGGGAATCGCTGATGGCCAGCGCGCGCTCGATGATGATTTCGCGCTGAATCGGGTCGATGACGTGGGCGGACTCGAGGAATTGCAGGAAACCGACGGCTTCCGTGCCCAGCACATCCAGTTCCTGCGGTGCGTAAATGCGCATGCCGAAGGAAAATGCGGTTTGCTGCGGATAGCTTTCAGCAAACTCGTTGGTGGCCTCCGCGAGGTCAGTCAGCCAGCCCAGCGCCTTGGAAATCTCTTCTTCCTCGAAACCGACTGCGGACAGCTTCTTGACCAGCGCTTCCGAATCCGGGCAGGCCTCTGGCCGGTAGTAGGTTTCGTAGAGATAAACGAGAACGTCAAACATGATTTACTGTAGCGTTAAGGCCGTTGTGCCGCATGCGGCGCCGCGACCAGGTTGCACAAAATGACACGCTTGTGTTGAGTTTTCCTGTTAAAACGCGATGCTGCTACGCACAGGAAAAAGCGTTGTCATGCCAGCGACAGTACAAGGTTTATCGGGCCTTACGACTACAGCATATCCCAAAAAAGGGAACTCGGACAGAACATTCGTTTTCAGGGTGTTGCGAGACGGCGCACCATGCCGCCGGGGAGCAATTCGACAAGACCGTCCATTTCGAGCGTCAGCAGCTCGGCATTCAGCGCGGCGATATCTATTTCACAATGAAGGGCGAGGACATCAGGCGCGACGGGATCATAGCCCATCGCATCCAGAATCTTGGAGTCGCGATGAGGTTTTGTCTCGGTTGAAGAGATGGAGGGGAGTGGCGGAATGGGTTGGGTGAATCGCAGCTCTTCGAGTATGTCTTGCGCGGACTCGACCAGTTTCGCCCCCTGCTTGATCAGCAGGTGGCAGCCTTTGGACAAGGGCGAATGGATGGAGCCGGGGATGGCGAACACATCGCGTCCCTGGTCGCCGGCCATGCGGGCGGTGATCAGCGACCCCGATTGCGCGGCTGCTTCAACCACCAGTACACCTTGCGAGAGACCCGAGATGATGCGATTACGACGCGGGAAATTGGCCGCATGCGCGCCCATACCCAACGGGTATTCGCTGACGATGCAGCCGTCTTCGGCGATGCGATGCGCAAGTGCGCGGTTGCGTGCAGGGTAAACAATATCCGCGCCCGTGCCGATTACCGCGACAGTGGAGCCGCTGCCGCGCAGGCCGCCCGTATGCGCAGCGGTGTCGATTCCCAGCGCCTGCCCCGAGATGATGGTGAGCCCGGCCTCGCTCAGCGCTGCCGAGAATTGTTCTGCGTTGACCATGCCCTGCGTCGTCGCATTCCGGCTACCAACGACGGCGATCGCCGGATTGGACAGCAGTTCGAGCCGGCCCTTGGTGTAGATGACCAGCGGCGGATCGGCGATGTCGAGCAGGGCCTTGGGATATTTGTCGTCCGCCAGCGTCAGCACCTGGTTGCAGGGCTGCGCAGCCCACTCCAGTGTCGTGTCGATTTGCGCGCGTGTTTCATCGGACAACGGTGCGACAAGAGAGCGGGCAATCGGATCGGCGACGATCTGCCGCAATGCAGCCAGATCGGCCGAGAAAATGTTTTCAGGCAGACCGAACGTGGAGAGCAGCTTGCGCGCAGTGCCGGGGCCTACGCCGGGTGTGCGTTCCAGTCGAATCCACTGCGCGAGCTCGTGCGCTCGATCGGCTTGCGTCATGCGTGCAGTGCTTATTCCGGCGAACGGGCGACGTCGCCCACCTGCACGGTATCGGTCACCTGCATCACCAGTCCATAGGCGATGGAGTCGAACACGCGGAAGATGAACAGGGTGCCGTACTGGTTGTCGGGCAGTTTCACCTGCTGGCGGCCCCACGGTCCGAAGGACCAGAAGGAGCCGTTGTCGGTGCGATCAGTGATGACTTGGCCGAAGCGGTAGAGTTCGAGGACGGTGCCCATGTTTAGACCGTCCTTCGCGCCGCGGTTGATCGAGACGATCTGGTTCTGGCCGGCCTGTGACACGCCGCCATAGACCGATACGATGCGGGCGGTGACTTCGCGTTCCGGCGGGTGCGGCACGTAATTGAGGATCGGTGTCGGCGGTACCGGCAGCAGGCGGTCGCCCACACCCATTTCCTGCTTGACGCTCACGACGTTGAATACGTGCGCCTCGTCAGGCGCGCGTGCGGGGCGCTCGAGTTTGATCGTGCCCAAATAGGCGGCCTCGTAGGCAATCACGGCGTTGGTGTCGGGGTCGCGCAGCGGGACGCCGGGACGGAAGACCTGGAAGGACGTACCGGAATTGATCGCGCCGCGCACATAGGCCTTGTCGTCCTTGCCCAGCATGACGCGTCCTTCCTGAGTGGCAACGATGCGCGGTGCATTGTTAAGCTCGCCTTCGGCGACGATCAGCGGCTGCGACAGGAAGGGCTCGATTACGTTCGACGGAATGGCGGGAACGGCTTCCTGTCCGAGGCCCTCGGTGCGCAGCTGCGGCGCGAGCTTGACGTTCTGCGATCCGCGTCCGTTCTGCGAATCGCCCCCCACCGGCTTGCCCAGGCGCAGGCGGCCGGCGGCGCGGTCGAAGTAAACAATCTGGCCGGGATAAATCAGGTGCGGGTTGCGGATCTCTTCCTTGTTCATGCCCCAGACCTGCGGCCAGCACCAGGGATTCTGCAGGAAGCGGCCGGAAATGCCCCAGAGGGTGTCGCCGCGGACGACGGTGTGCTGGTCGGGGGCATTGGGCAGGAAGGCACAGCGCGGGTTGTTCATCGCTGCTTCGCCTGCTGCGAGCGCGCTGCCGTAGGCGGAGGCAAGCGCGAGAACGAGGGCGGCTGTGCTAAACTTTTTCATAGTCTGTCCGGTAAATGTGGCTCAAATAAGGTCGATTATTATTCGCCACGGCATGTTGTCAGCATGTTAATTGTTGCCTGACAAAACTTGTCAAATTGAATCAAATTCTGCACATAAATCCTTGAACTAGCAAGAGAAACGACGCTCCTAGTTCGTGCAGCTGTTGCGCAAAAGCCGTATGTCCATACTTAATATTCTTCGCTATCCCGATCCGCGCTTGCACAAGGTCGCCAAGCCGGTGGCCGTGTTCGACGAGCGCCTGAAAAAGCTCGCCGCCGACATGGCCGAGACCATGTACGACGCGCCTGGCGTCGGGCTGGCCGCGACCCAGGTCGATGTGCACGAGCAGCTCATCGTGATCGACGTGTCCGAAACCCATGACAACCTGCAGGTCTTCATCAACCCGGAAATTGTCTGGGCCAGTGAAGAAAAGCAGGTGTATGACGAGGGCTGCCTGTCGGTGCCCGGTATCTATGACGGCGTCGAACGCCCGGCCAGGGTGAAGGTGCGCGCCTACGACCTGGAGGGGAAGCAATTCGAGGCCGATGCGGACGGCCTGCTGGCGGTGTGTATCCAGCATGAAATGGATCACCTGAAGGGCAAGGTGTTTGTCGAATACCTGTCGCCGCTCAAGCGCAATCGCATCAAGACCAAGCTGCAAAAGGAAGAGCGGGAGATGGCAAAACAGCGCAAGGCTGTCGCCGGCGCCCGTTGATCCCGACGCCGGTACTGGCCGGCGTCTTCCGCCTTATTCCGCGGCCGGCAGCGATCGCTTGCACGGCCGCTTTCTTTTCCGACTGCTTCCAGAAGAATAACCATGCGAGTCATTTTTGCCGGCACCCCCGAGTTTGCTGCTGTCGCCCTCAAGTCCCTGCATGACGCCGGATTCGAGATACCTTTGGTGCTGACCCAGCCTGACCGCCCCGCCGGCCGCGGCATGCAGCTGCAGGCTTCCCCGGTCAAGCAGTTCGCCGTCGCACACGGCATTCCGGTCGCGCAGCCTGTGTCGCTGCGGCTGAACGGCAAGTACCCGCAAATTGCAGAAGAGGCACATGCGCTGTTGCATGCCACGCCGCACGACGTGATGGTGGTCGCTGCCTACGGCCTGATCCTGCCGCGCAGCGTGCTCGACATTCCGAAGCACGGCTGCATCAACATCCATGCATCCCTGCTGCCGCGCTGGCGCGGCGCCGCACCTATCCACCGTGCCATCGAAGCCGGTGACGCGCAGACCGGTGTGACCATCATGCAGATGGAGGAGGGGCTGGATACGGGGCCGATGATGCTGATGGGAAGCATTCCGATCGAGGCGACGGATACCACAGCCAGCTTGCATGACAAGCTGGCTGAACTGGGCGGACGCATGATCGTCGATGCCCTGCGCAAGCTGGAACAAGGCGCGCTTTCGGCGACTCCGCAACCGGAAGCGGGCGTGACCTACGCCGCGAAGATCGCCAAGGACGAAGCCGCGCTCGATCTCGCGCAGCCTGCGGAGGTACTCGCACGCAAGATCCGCGCGTTCAATCCCTTCCCCGGCGCGACAGCCGTGTTCAACGGTGTGCCGGTCAAGTTCTGGCGCGTCGAACTAGTGTCCGACGCACATGCCGAACCGGGCAGGGTGCTGGCCGCATCGGCGCAAGATGGCGTACTGGTCGCCTGCGGACAAGGGGCGTTGCGCGTACTGGAGCTGCAGAAGCCTGGCGGCAAGCGCCTGCCTGCAGCCGAGTTCCTCAAGGGCTTCCCGCTTGATGGCGGCCGGTTCGCCTGATTAGATGTGAATCTGGCGACCGCCGGCAAACGACCAGTTTTCCCATGCGGTTTCCTTGAAGCAGACCATTACCTGCTCCGGGTCGAGCCCCGGAGCGCGCGCAATGCCTTCGATGATGTCGGCCAGGATCTTTTTCTTGACCTTGACGCTGCGCCCCACGGACAACAGGATTTCAATCAGCACGAAATCGTCTGTCCGTGACGACGAGAGATCGGGATAGCCCGGGTCATAGCGGAAATCGTCCGCGTCCAGTTCCAGTACTCGGTGAAAACGGTCTGTTTCCGGCACGCCGGAGGCGACCAGCGCCTGGTGGGCCGCCTTCAGTACATCGGACTTGAAAGCGGATGACTTGCCTTTGCGAACTGTAAGGGTGACAAGCGGCATGGCGATCCTCCTATCTGTTAGCGAATCTCAAGCAAAAGTAATGTTTTCGGTCGGCCGCACCTCGGTCAACGCGGCTCCCTGTAATTCGGTATTCACGATGGCGCCGCCATACCGCGCATCGATGGCGTGCATGGCGGGGGCATGTTCTTTCATGCATTGAACATGCCGAAAGCTTAATGCGCGGCCGTTGGCGGAAAAACCCGCTGGAATGAACAGGATTTGTGCTGAATTGGCGCGAATCGCAACATCGAGCTAGTGATGCTGGAATGCAAGAAACTCAATAGTTTCCGAGTTCTTAACCAAGCCTTTGATTTCCCGTATAATTTTCTTGCGCCGATTTGATTGAACAAGTCAAACCAGCTTGCGGGCGCCAGGGTGCATTCCGAGAGGGATAGTCCCATTAACAAATGCAGCTAAAGCGGAGATCAGACCCGGTCCTGCTTTGCTGGCCGGGTTTTTTGTTTTCAGAGAGATCAAAATGAAACGCGACGCCGTCTCTTCCACCGAAGCGCTCCTGCGCGATCTGCTGTCCCAACGCATCCTCATCCTCGACGGTGCGACGGGCACCATGATCCAGCAATACAAGCTGACGGAAGAGGATTACCGCGGCGAGCGTTTTGCCGACTTCTCGGTGCCGGGCAAGGAGTTGTTCATCAAGGGCAACAACGACCTGCTCGTGCTGACCCAGCCGCAAATCATCAGCGAGATCCACGAGAAGTATCTCGCCGCCGGCGCGGACATCATCGAGACCAATACCTTCGGTGCGACCAGCGTGGCGCAGGACGACTACCACATGGGACACCTCGCCTACGAGATGAACGTGGCGGCTGCCAAGCTCGCGCGCGCGGCTTGCGAAAAGTATTCAACCCCGGACAAGCCTCGCTTTGTCGCTGGCGCGGTCGGCCCGACGCCGAAGACAGCGTCGATCTCCCCCGACGTCAACGACCCGGGCGCGCGCAACGTCACTTTCGACCAACTGGTCGCGGCTTACCATGAACAGGTGCGCGGCCTCGTCGATGGCGGCTCCGACATCCTGCTCGTCGAAACCATTTTCGATACACTCAACTGCAAGGCGGCGCTGTTTGCGATCGACACCTACTTCGAAGAATCCGGCAAGCGCCTGCCGATCATGATTTCCGGCACCGTAACCGATGCCTCCGGCCGCATCCTGTCCGGTCAGACCGTGCCCGCATTCTGGCATTCGGTCCGTCATGCCAAGCCGCTGACGATTGGCCTGAACTGCGCGCTCGGCGCCGCCGTGATGCGTCCGTATGCGGAAGAGCTGTCCAAGATCGCCGACACCTTCGTCTGTATCTACCCGAACGCCGGCCTGCCCAATCCGATGGCCGAGACGGGCTTCGATGAAACGCCGGACGTGACTTCGTCGCTGCTCAAGGATTTCGCGCAGAGCGGTTTCGTCAACATCGCCGGCGGCTGCTGCGGCACCACGCCCGACCATATTCGCGCGATCGCTGCCGAGCTCAAGGACATCGCGCCACGCAAAGTGCCGGTCAGCGATCACCGCATGAAGCTGTCCGGTTTGGAACCCTTCATCATCGATGAGGAATCGCTGTTCGTGAACGTCGGCGAGCGCACCAACGTGACCGGCTCCAAAGCTTTCGCGCGCATGATCCTCAACGAGCAATACGACGAGGCGCTGTCGGTCGCTCGCCAGCAGGTCGAGAACGGTGCGCAGATCATCGACGTCAACATGGACGAGGCGATGCTCGATTCCGTCGCGGCGATGTCGCGCTTCCTGAACCTGATCGCGTCCGAGCCGGATATCGCGCGCGTGCCTATCATGATCGACTCTTCCAAGTGGTCGGTGATCGAGGCGGGCCTGAAGTGCGTGCAGGGCAAGGCGGTGGTCAATTCGATTTCGATGAAGGAAGGCGAAGAGGAATTCCTGCGCCAGGCGAAGCTGTGCCGCCGCTACGGTGCCGCGGTCATTGTGATGGCCTTTGACGAAACCGGCCAGGCCGACACTTTCGAGCGCAAGATCGAGATCTGCGAACGTGCATACAAGCTGCTGACCGAGAAGGTCGGCTTCCCGCCGGAAGACATCATCTTCGATCCGAACATCTTCGCCATCGCCACCGGCATCGAAGAGCACAACAATTACGCGGTCGATTTCATCAACGCGACGCGCTGGATCAAGGAAAACCTGCCGCATGCGAAGATCAGCGGCGGCGTGTCCAACGTCAGCTTCTCCTTCCGCGGCAATGACCCGGCGCGCGAGGCGATCCATACCGTGTTCCTGTATCACGCGATCAAGGCCGGCCTCACGATGGGTATCGTCAACGCCGGCATGGTAGGCGTGTATGACGACCTCGATGCGGAACTGCGCGAGCGTGTCGAAGACGTGGTGCTGAACCGCCGCGAGGATGCGACCGAGCGCATGATCGAATTCGCCGCGACCTTGAAGGCGGGCGCAAAGAAGGAAGAACAAAGCCTCGAATGGCGCAACGAGCCGGTCGAGAAGCGCCTCGCCCACGCGCTGGTGCACGGCATCACGCAGTGGATCGTCGAAGACACCGAAGAGATGCGTGTCAAGACGCTGGAAGTCGGCGGCCGTCCGATCAATGTGATTGAAGGTCCGCTGATGGATGGCATGAATATCGTCGGCGACCTGTTCGGCCAAGGCAAGATGTTCCTGCCGCAGGTGGTGAAGTCGGCGCGCGTGATGAAGCAGGCAGTGGCGCACCTGATCCCGTACATCGAGGAAGAAAAGCGTCTCGAGGAACAGCGCACCGGCATCGCCGCCAAGCCGAAGGGCAAGATCGTGATCGCGACCGTGAAGGGCGACGTGCACGACATCGGCAAGAACATCGTGTCGGTGGTCCTCCAGTGCAACAACTTCGAAGTGGTGAACATGGGCGTGATGGTGCCGTGCTCCGAGATCCTCGCGAAGGCGAAGGCGGAGAATGCGGACATCATCGGTCTGTCCGGCCTGATCACGCCGTCGCTGGAGGAGATGGCCTATGTTGCGAAGGAAATGCAGCGCGACCCGTATTTCCGCATGCTGAAGATTCCGCTGCTGATCGGCGGTGCGACCACCAGCCGTGCGCATACCGCGGTGAAGATTGCGCCGAATTACGAAGGCCCGGTGGTCTATGTTCCGGACGCATCGCGTTCGGTGTCGGTTGCGCAATCGCTGCTGACGCAAGAGCAGCGCGACCAGTACATCGAGGAGATCAAGAGCGATTACGATCGCATCCGCGAGCAGCATGCGAACAAGAAGGCGGTACCGATGGTGACGCTGGCCGAGGCGCGCGCGAACAAGGCGAAAGTCGAGTTTGCGCCGGTGAAGCCGAAGTTCATCGGCCGCCGCGTGTTCAAGAACTACGACCTGGCGACGCTGGCGCAGTACATCGACTGGGGCCCGTTCTTCCAGACCTGGGATCTCGCCGGCCCGTTTCCCGCTATCCTGAAGGACGAGGTGGTCGGCGAACAGGCCAGCAAGGTCTACGAGGAAGGCCAGGCGATGCTGAAGAGGCTGATCGAAGGCCGCTGGCTCACCGCCAACGGCGTGATCGCGCTGCTGCCTGCGAACACGGTCAACGATGACGACATCGAGATTTATACCGATGAAACACGCACCAAGGTTGCGTTCACCTACTACGGGGTGCGCCAACAGACGGCCAAGCCGGTGGTCGACGGCGTTGCCCGTCCGAACCAGTGCCTCGCCGATTTCATCGCACCGAAGTCTTCGGGTGTCGCGGACTACATCGGCCTGTTCGCGGTGACAGCCGGCATCGGCATCGAGAAGCATGAGAAGCGCTTCGAAGACGCGCACGACGATTACAGCAGCATCATGCTGAAGTCGCTCGCCGACCGCCTCGCGGAAGCCTTCGCCGAGCACCTGCACGAGCGCGTGCGCAAGGAACTGTGGGGCTATGCGCCTGATGAATCCTTCAGCAACGCGGAACTGATCAAGGAAGCCTACCGCGGCATCCGCCCGGCACCGGGCTACCCGGCCTGCCCGGAACACACGGTGAAGGCCGACATGTTCAAGCTCCTGCAATGCGACGAGCTCGGCATGCATGTGACCGAATCCTTCGCGATGTTCCCTGGTGCCTCGGTGTCCGGTTTCTACTTCGCCCATCCGGAGTCGAAGTACTTCGTGGTCGGCAAGATCGGCGAAGACCAGGCGGCCGACATGGCGGCCCGGCGCGGCGTGGCGAAGGAGGACGTGGAGCGCTGGCTGGCTCCGAACCTGTAATGTGTTCCAAAAGAAAAACGCCACCTCATTGGTGGCGTTTTTCTTTGGGCTTTCGAAGTTGACGCCGAAGTTCAGGCCGAAGTTCAGGCGTGCCGTGCCACGCTATCGCTCCATTCGAATGCCGCCAGCTGCAGGTTGTACAGGTCTTCCGACGACAGGTGGAAGCGTTCGACCAGGGCGTCGAGCATCGGGCCCGCTTCCTCGATGCGTTCCATCTGCTCGACCAGGCTCAGCATATCGCCATAGATGCCCTTTCGCTGCAAGAGCGCATCGCAGACCGCATCGACGACTGCGACTTGCTGCAGGATTTCCTCCATCGGGATCGAAAACAGCGTGTCCATCAGCGACATGATGCCCACCGTGAAGGCGGTATCGGCCATGGCGCGGTTGCGCGGCTCGATCTGCTGTGCGATGAGTTCCAGCAGCTTGCCGCGTGTCGTCGCCAGCCTGAGCAGAGGCGTCATCGCCTGGCCCTTCTTGCAGGGTTCGGCATAGAGCATGATCTGCAGCCAGCGACGCAGCTGATTGCGGCCGAGGACCATCAGCGCCTGGGTGACGGAATCGATGCGACGCGGCGCGCCTACTGCCGGCGTGTTCACCAGTCGCAGCAGGTTGAAGCAGAGAGAGACGTCCTTCTTGATGCTGCGTTCGATGTCTGAATTGTCCGCATCAGAATTGATCTGTGACATCAGCTGCATGACAGCCAGCTGGGAGGGCGAGAGCTTCTTGCCGCTGAGGATTACCGGCTTGGCGAAGTAATAGCCCTGAAAATAATCGAAGCCGAGTTCGAGGCAGGTCTGGAACTGTTCCTGGTTTTCGACCTTCTCCGCGAGCAGTTTCTTGTCGGCGGCCTTGAAACGCGGCGTGAGTTTCAGCAGGGCGGACAGCGGCATGTCGCGCAGGTCGAACTTGATCACTTCCACCAGCGGGAGCAGCATCTGCACATCCTCGGTGTCGGTGATCACGTCGTCCAACGCGAAACGGAATCCATCGGCGACGAGCTGTTCGACGCGCGCGAAGATTTCCGGCGTCACCTTCATCGTCTCGACGATCTCCAGCACCACCTTCTCGCGCGGCAGGAACTTGAAAATGTCGCTCATCAGCACGGCCGCGTCGACGTTCAGGTAGCCGACGGAGTCGCCGATCACCTTTTCCATGCCGAGCTGGGACGCATGTGCGATTACCGATGCGGTTGCGGACAGGTCGCTCGTCACCCTGGCCGGGCCGACGGCTGCGTTGCGGAACAGGAGCTCATAGGCGACCAGAGCCTGGCTCCGGTCGAGAATAGGCTGGCGCGCGAGGAAGAACTCACGCACGCGTAAGGGTATTGCGCTCCCTGTGCCCGTTGTGGATTCGGCGCTTATCACTTTCTTGTTTTTCTCGTCGTTGAGATGCCATACAGCCCGCTTCAACCGCGGGGCCACGGAATGGCACGCACAAAAAGCAAGTGCGCACAGGTCGTATGGGTTGCGGAAGCGGTAGTGCCGGTTTGCGCGGCGTGCGCCGGGCGGCGTGACCAGGGACTGCAACGCATACGGCCTGTTCGCACTTTCTGACAGACAAAGCCGGATGCCGAACTTCATCTACACTCTAGCGCATTTTTATTGCATTGATGCAACTTTCCATTGTGCAGTGCATCGCCTGGCGTAGAGGAAATATTCGAAGCTGGTACTCACCCTCGCGTTCATTACGCCCAGCCTGCACGATTTCCGACAGCGGGGGCATGTTGCAGTTCGTCGAGGCCAATGGTGTTCAGGCGACTATCGGCTCTCCTTCCACGAAAACCTTCAGTTCGCCGCGTTCGAATTGCGTCCATGTCTCGTTGGTCGTGAGTGGTGCGGTGACGATGATCGCCACCCGGTCCTGCGGCGTCGTCACCTGCGAAAAATCGACGCTCAGGTCTTCGTCGGACAGCTTGGCCGTGGCGAACGGATGCTTGCGCACGATGTAGTGGAGGTCAGTGGAGCAGTGCGCGAACAGCGCCGTGCCGTCCGAAAGCATCATGTTGAATGTGCCGTGCGAGGCGATCTCGGCCGCCATGGATCGCAGCGCCGCGCTCAAATCCTGCAGGGCCGGGCGGGTATCGCCGAATGTCCTGCGCAGCTGCTGCAGGAGGTAGCAGAAGGCCTGCTCGCTGTCGGTCGTGCCGACCGGGCGGAATGCACCGTCCAGCGTGGGGGAGAAATTCTTCAGGTCGCCGTTGTGCGCGAACACCCAGTAACGGCCCCAGAGTTCGCGCACGAAAGGATGGCAGTTTTCCAGCGAAACGCGCCCCTGCGTCGCCTTGCGGATATGGGCGATGACATTCTTCGACTTGATCGGGCAGCGCTTGATGAGTTCGGCGATCGGTGATGCGACCGCCGATTCGTAATCCACGAAGTGGCGTACGCCCGCGCCCTCGAAGAAGGCGATGCCCCAGCCGTCCTTGTGCTCATCGGTGCGGCCGCCGCGCGTGGCGAAGCCGGTGAAACTGAACACGATGTCCGTGGGGACATTGCAGTTCATGCCGAGGAGCTGACACATGATGCGGAATGGGAATGGACGCGATATGACAACATATCACGTCCGGGCCGAATGTGCGGTGCAGCGCATCACCAAAGCCATGGATCGCTCTCCGGCCGAGGAAATGCCTGTGCCATGAAATCGACGAAGCTGCGCACCTTTGCCGACAGCAAGCGGCGGCTCGGGTAGACTAGCACCACCGTCAGCTGGCCGAGCTCATGGTGCGGCAGCAGCCTGACCAGCCTGCCTGCCGCGAGATCGTCGCCGAGCGCAAACGAAGGGCGGATCATGATGCCCATGCCTGCCAGCGCGCATTGCCGCAGCAGTTCGCCGTTGTTGGAGATCACCTTGCTGCTGATCGGGATATTGACCGTCTCGCCGTCCAGGCCGCGTGCCGGCCAGTAATGCCGCAGCTGTTCATAGGAAAAGTTCAGGCAGGCATGATTCGAAATATCCTCCAGCGCGCGCGGCGTCCCATGTGCCTTGACGTACTTGGGCGACGCGCACAGGATCGCTTCGGACACGGCGAGTTGACGCGCGATCATGCCGCCGTCGAACTTCTGGAAGTCGATGAAGATGCCGGCGTCGAAGCTGTCTTCCACCAGGTCCACCGAGCGATCCGAGAGGGTCACGTCGAGCGTGACATCGGGATATTTTGCGGCGAATGCCGGCAGCAGGTGCGCGAACTGCGTTTGGCCGAAGCCGAGGTGGGAATACAGGCGCAGGGTGCCGCTCGGCTTCTTCGACTGCGAGGAGGCGATCGCTTCCGCATCCTCGATTTCCTGCAGGATCTGCAGCACGCGCTCCAGATAGGCGTGGCCGGTTTCCGTCAGCGACAACCGGCGCGTGGTGCGATTCAACAGGCGTGTGCCGAGATGTTCCTCAAGATCGGCAACGTGGCGCGTGACGACCGCGTTGGAGATATCTAGCGCCTTGCCGGCGGCGGCGAAGCTGCCTTGCTCGACGACCTTGGCGAACACCCGCATCGATTGGAGTCTGTCCATGTTATCCGTGCTTATTGTTTCTATAACAGAAATAGTGTCTTGCGATTATTCGTCTTTTTTGTGAATCGCGCAATCTCTACACTGTGACTCATCGATGAGCGAATTCTGATCGCCACCGAAGCAATAACGAACGCACATCACCTGAACTGAACAACCGATCTGGAGCCTGAAAATGAACGCAAAACGAATCTTCGCCGCTATCGCCGCCATGTCCGCCTTTGCTGCCGCCGGCAGCGCCTTTGCCGCCGACAACGGCATGTATGTCGAGCACCTCAACGTGCCCACTACCAAGACCCGTGCGGAAGTCCGTGCCGAACTGGAGCAGGCCCATGCGGCCGGCCGTCTCGCCGGCAACAGCGAATTCGTCGAGCATATCCACGTGGCATCGAGCAAGTCCCGCGAAGATGTGCGCGGTGAAGCTGTCCAGGCTGCGCGTAACCAGACCGGCCGTTCGCTGTATTTCGGGGGATGAGTGTCAGTTTGGCGCTCATCGTGCCATTCATCGAATTGCTGTAGAAAGGCGTGCCTCCGGCACGCCTTTTTTTCTTGTGTGCATCGTCCTCTCGCGGAGAGAAAGCTCCCGCTGTGGAAACAGCCAGGACGGTCGCACGACGCTCAACGCTCATCCGCGTAACGTTCGATGACGCCGATCTTTCTTCGCCGTCCGGAAACGTATCGCCCCGGCTTCAGTCGTGCTGCCGGAGCCTGTCTGCGACCTATGCCTGTTCCAAATGCATACCGGACGCACTCGTTACGGTAAGGGCGCACGACGATGAGACACTTGCGGACAGAGTGATCACCAGATTCTTGCGCATCTCCGGAGAAGGCCAAACGAATCAAGCAGTTGGAATATTGGCATGCTGCTTGCGATACGCGCAGTGACTGACGCGTCGGCAGGGACCTTTCTTGCGGATCCTGCCGGACGACGACCCTCTCCGGTTCCCGCCATTGTCTGCGCAAGCAGGCGTGGCGGGTTTTTTATTGCGTGCGCCCCTTGCCCGTGCGCGTGTAATGGCAAGACGTGTAATCGGAGCGTGGGGCAATGCCGGACTCAAGGCTTCACAGCGGGCATCGCCAAGCGACAAGCATCGGCGCTACTTTACATTTTCAGACACTACCCAAATGGAAAGCATTGATGAATGGGGGAAATGATGAGGAGCTGTCCTACTCATCGAAATCGCGAAAGACCCATCGAATTTGTGAAGGAATTTCCCCTGTCGCATCGAGATTCCCGGCAAGCGCGCATTTGCATGGGATTGATGCCCGGCCGATACGCCGCGCGTGGAAATGCATTTGCGGTTCATCACACTGCCTGCCCAGCGAAAATCTTGTCTTCGGCGAGCAGAGATACATGGCTGGACAAATACTTCCCCTCTGGCCATTCAAAGACAAGATAAATCAAGCGTTTGCGCCAACAGGCGCAGGATTTGCATGAAGTCCGCGCCTGGCAAAGGCATGGAGGCGATGAGGCATCGCCGTGCCGTCTGGCGGGCAAATCTGTTCTGAGGATGAAGGAAGCCATATGACGCAATCGAGAAAGCATGAGTCGAAGCACGCAGCAAGACATGACGGCGCGCGCGCCACCTACCGTTCGCGTCCGCATGACATCCACAACCTTTACGTCAGTCTCAAGCAATGGCGCATTTTCCACGCGGTCATCGACTGCGGCGGATTCGCGGAAGCGGCCAAATCCCTGCACCTGAGCCAGTCCACCATCAGCTACACCATCTCCAAGCTGCAGGACCAGCTCGGTACCCCGCTGTTGCGCATTGAAGGCCGCAAGGCGATCCTCACGCCCGAGGGGCGTGCCTTGCTGGAACGCTCGCGCAATGTCCTCAAGGAAGCGATCGAGCTCGAAACCTTCGCCAAGAACCTTGGGCAAGGTTGGGGAGAGGAAGTGCGTCTCGTTGTCGACCATAACTTTCCGGTACGTCTCCTTACGCAGGCATTAAGCAAATTCACCGAAATCGGCAAAGGCGCGGCCCACGTGCGCCTGCGTGAAGTGCCGACGCTGCAGGCCGAGGACATCGTGCGCGATCCCAACGTGGACCTCGCGATCAGCGAACGCGTGCCGCTCGGATACCTCGGCGAGCCGCTTACGGAAGTCGAGTACATCGTCGTCACGCATCCGGATCATCCGCTGATGAAGCTGGGGCGCGACGTCACCTCGGTAGACCTTGCGCAGCATATCCAGATCGACATGGGCCATGCCAGCAGCACCGGCAAGCTGGCTGCCGGCGGGCCGAAACAGATGCGGCGATGGACAATGAACAGCTTCGATACCGTCGTTGCCTCCGTATGCGAAGGCCTGGGCTATGCGTGGCTGCCCACGCACAGGGTGCAGAAGTGGCTCGATCAGGGGCAACTCGCGCGCCTTTCACTGGGCGACCGGCATCCATACAAGTCAATGCTGTACCTGATCCACGGCCGGCCTTGGTGCGCCACGCCGGCGGCGAGCAGGTTGGCGGAAGTGCTGCGCGGCTTCGCTGCGAAGGAGCAGGAGCGGAAAGTCGGTGCGGAAGCGACGCGGCACTTTTCCGGTCACGCACACCTCGACGACGACGTCTGAACGGCATTGCATGATCGCTGCCCGCCACGCGGGTAGCGATCATGCATGCAGTTGTGTGCTACGTATGCTTCAGGGGGGGGCAGCGCGGCTTGAATACCGGCTTCCGTGAAAGGCGATGAGGCCGGGACGCCTTTTTCTTTTGGCGTCCGGTCGAGAGGGATGCAGAACCCGGACTACTTGTGAACCTCGAGGTCCGGCTTGCTGCTGGCGGTGCTCATGAACGGGGCATGCGCCGACGTCACGGTATCCGGTCGGATGTTGTACTTTTCAATCAGGCGATACAGCGTCACACGCGACACGCCCAGCAGTGAGGCGGCACGGGAGATCTGGTTGCGCGACTGGGACAGCGCACGACGGATCGTCGCCCGTTCCGCCGCAGCGCGTGCGTCTTCCAGCGACAGCAGTTGCGACTGTTCGCTGCTGCGGTCCAGGCCGAGGTCTTCGGGCTGGATGAACCGTCCTTCCGCCATCACTGTCGCGCGCTGCACGCGGTTGACCAGTTCGCGCACATTGCCCGGCCAGGCGTGGCTGAGCATGGCATTCATCGCCGCCTTGGAGAAGCCGCGCAGGCTGCGGTTGTGCATGCTTGCGAACTGGTTGAAATAATACTTCGCGATGTCTTCGATATCCTGGCCGCGGTCGGCGAGCGGCGGCATGCTGATGCAGACGACGTTGATGCGGTAGTACAGGTCTTCGCGAAAGCGGCCCTGGCGCACGGCCTCCGCCAGGTCGATATGGGTCGCCGCAATGACGCGCACATCAATCTCGATCGGGTCGTTACCGCCGACGCGCTCGATCGTCTTCTCCTGCAGGAAGCGCAGCAGGTTGACCTGCATGTCGAAAGGCATGTCGCCGATCTCGTCGAGGAACAGCGTGCCGCCCTGTGCCGCCTCGATGCGCCCGATCTTGCGCTGTACTGCGCCGGTGAAAGCGCCTTTCTCATAGCCGAACAGCTCGGACTGGAACAGCTGCGGCGCGATCGCGCCGCAATTTACCGCCACGAAGGGCGCATCGCGGCGCGCGGACTGGCGATGGATCGACAGCGCGGCCAGCTCCTTGCCGGTACCCGACGGGCCGGTAATCAGGACGGAGGCATCGGTGCGCGCGACCTTGTTGAGCTGGCTGAACAGCTGCTGCATTTGCGGCGTACGTCCGACCATGACAAAGTCGGCGTCGTCCGGTTCAGGCACCGGCGACGCGTCGTGCCTGATGTCGCGCATGAAGGCCATGCCCCAGGCATGGCGCAGCGTCAGCACGATGTGGTCCATGTCCGCCGGCAGGGTGATGAAGTTGAACAGGTGCTCGCCGACGAATTCACGCATGCGCGGCATCGAAATCAGGTCCTGCGCGACGAGGCCCACCCACGAGACGCGGTTGTTGCTGACGAAGGGCTCGCACTTGTCGAGGTTCGCCAGTTCGGATTCTTGCGTCACGATGAGCAGACCGACGCGGCAGCCGCTTTCCACGGCCTGGTACGCCGCCTCGAGCGTGAAGCATTCGACCAGGTCCAGTCCGTTTTCCTTGAGTGATTCGGTATAGGGACATGGCTGCCCGTTGCGCCCGGTAAGGCGCATGACCAGTACGGGTTGGGTCGTAGATGCGGGATTTGAAACGTTAAGCATGTCGCATTACCCTTGTTCGTGTTGTTTGGACCCGGGCGGTGGGGCGGCATGGTTTTCCGCGCGGCTTTTGCAGATCTTGATGTCTGCGTTGGCGCTTGGAATCGCCTCGGCGTTTGCCGGAATCTGCTCCGGTCAAAACGTGATCAAGGGCCGAGATTACCGTCTTTTAGTCACCCGAACAATGCCATAAACAAGGGAGTTGACAAGAACAGAATCACCGTTTGTGCTCTGTCAAATCACGATTTCTTGTCTGAAACTAAGAAAAATAAAGGCTTTCCAGACCGTTTTGTCGGGAAAGCCGCATGGATATTGGATGTCCAAAAGTGTTAAATAAAAATAGAAATTTCTGCATGGAAATGGCCTCATGCTTGCCGTTTCACCATAAGCTGGGTCTTGCAGCGCCATAGCCGATGCCCGGAATCCAAATATTTCTTTTCGAACGGCGTAATCGGGCGATCAGTAACGAATAGATCGGCGCGGACATCCGCGCCGGTCAGATGCGAGAGCGCGGACGCGAACTCCTCGATGTAGATCTGCCAGTTGCTGCGGCATTCCAGTTCGCCGCCCAGCGCGACGATGGTGGGGAAGATGGGATGGCCATGCCAGCGCCGAGCGAGGTGGCCGATCTTGGGCCAGGGGTTGGGGTAGAGCAGGAAATGCTTTTCCGGACGCACGTTTGCAGCGAGCATCAGACGCCAGTAATCGACGAGGTCGGCACGTACGCAAGTGAAGTTGGACGGGGGCGGTCCATCCCATGCGGTATTGCGCGACAGACGGTCTGCTGACTGGTCGACGCCGATAACGAAATGGCCGGGGAAACGGCTGGCAAGGTGTCGCGTCGACAAGCCCACGCCGCAACCGGCATCGAGTATCAGGGGCAAGCTGCCCGCCTGTCGCCACGTCGCCATGCTCGCCTCGAATGCTTCCCGGTTATAGGGCATCACCGGCTTTTTGAATTCGGATTGCGCGTGCTTCATGACAACGGCAGCGAGATGCTCGTGAATACCACTCTGGGCGCTGGTGATCGGGCTGGAGTTGGCGTACATCTGGTTCAGCTCCAGGACGGCGAGCGATAGACCTCGCAGGCATAGTCAACGAAGGCGCGCACTTTGGGGGAGAGATGGCGGTTGTGCGGATAGACGGCATAGATTTCGCGCGGGCGCATCCTGTAGTCGGGAAGGACTGGGACGAGGTCGCCGCGTTCCAGGTCGTCATGCACGATGAAGGAGGCGGTGGTCGCAATGCCCACTCCGCCCAAGGCGGCCGAGCGCAGCGCGATGCCGGTGTTGGACTGGAAGCTGCCGCTGATAGTGACCGTCACATGTCCGCCGTCCGGCGCTGGAAAGATCCATTCGTTGGGTCGGGCGACGAGCGTGTATGTCAGGCAGTTGTGATGCGCGAGGTCTTCCGGCGTCTTGGGCATGCCGCAACGCTTCAGATAGGCGGGCGATGCGACCAGGATGGTGTCGGTGGTCGCGAGCTTGCGCGCCATCAGTGACGAGTCCGGCATCTCGCGCGCGAGCCGCACGGCCACGTCGAAACCTTCTTCGATCAGGTCGACAAAACGGTCATTGCAGACAAGGTCGACCTTCAGCTCGGGGTAGCGCGCCATGAAGCCCGGCAGCCATTGCGCCATGTCGAGCGTGCCGAATGCCATCGGCGCGTTCACGCGCAAGATCCCCCGCGGCACGGCCTGATGGCGCGAGACCGCGAGATCTGCGTCGTGCAGGTCGTCGAGGATCCGACGTGCGCGTTCGTAATACGCCTGACCTGCTTCGGTCAGCGCGAGCCGGCGTGTGGTGCGGTTGAGCAGTTGCGCGCCCAGCAGTCCTTCGAGTTGGCGAACCTGCTTGGACATGACGGTATGCGACACGTTGAGCCCGGTCGCGGCGGCGGAAAAGCCGCCTGCTTCCACGACGCGGCAGAACGCCCGCAATGCACTGAGTTGATCCATCGTAGACCTCGCTGCTGGCTTCCCCTCGCGCAATGAGAACGCACAAAGGCAGTGCCGAGCACGGATCGGGTCCGTGTCGCAGTGTCTTGCGTTGGAAGGGAAGCGGACTGAATGAATTGCCTGCCATCATGCCACAGGGCGGCACTCGGGCACAGTCGCAGCGAAGTCCCTGACTTCCACAGAACGCCGTGTATTCTGTGGAGGCGGTTTGTAATTAGTGCAGGGTGACCGGTTGACGCATCAGCGCGTCGTATTTACCGAGGAAGTCGTCGATCTCTTCCACCGTCGGTTCGGTCGCGATCAGGTTCTCCACCTCTTCGCGGAATGACTTGGCGAGCGTGCCGCCAATGAAGATCTCACGTTTGCCGGATTTATCCATGATTTCATATCCGCCAAAGCGCAAGGCCTCACGTCCGTCATCGGCCCCGAACTCTACGACGCTGTACTGCTCGCTGTTGTAGATCAAGTTCATGTTGCGCTCCTTATGCTTCGGGATGGTTGCAGGTAACCCATTACCTCTGATGCAAAAATGGGGCCACCCTGGCGGATTTCAAGCCATGACGGGAATCCGGTGGGCTGTCGTCGAAAAAGACGCGCTTAATTAGGAAGATCGGCACTAGGCGTGCAAATCTTGAGTCAGGGTGAGTAAATTGTCGTAAGGCGGTGCAGTGAGGAAGGCGCGCACTTGTTCGATATGGGCCGACGTTGCCAATCCGATATAGAGCCGCTCGGGCTTGCCACGGATCATCCTGTTCAATGTCACACGCATGGTCAGGTTGCCAGTGCAGCAAACACAGCCAGGGGCGATGCGGGCAATGCGAAGGCGGGGGGAGGATGCTTCGAGAGAAGAGTTTGCGTCGGGCAAGCCTTCGAGGATGACTGCGGTGTCGCTGCCGGAAGCGAACGCGGCGGCGATCGCCGCTTCGCGCAGGGCCGGGCTTGCGCCGACGACGATGGTGGTGGTGATCACCCTTTGCGCGAGAGCTTGCTCGGTTCCACGCCGAGTTGCTTGAGCTTGCGATAGAGGTGCGTGCGTTCCAGTCCGGTTTTCTCGGCAACGCGCGTCATGCTGCCGCCCTCGCGCACCAGGTGGTGCTCGAAGTAGGCGCGCTCGAATGCATCGCGTGCCTCTCGCAGCGGCAGGTCGAAGGACAGGCCGAACAGATGCGAATCGGACGGCACCATCGCTGATGCAACCGCAGCCGGATTGGCCATGGCGGCGCCAGCGGTCACGGGCGGGTAGGCGCCGGGAGCGGCAGGTGCAGCCTCTTCCGCAGAGGGCGCGACGACAGGACGCGCGTGATATACGGGCGCGGGCCGCAGCACTTCGGTCGTGCGGGTGAGCCCCTGCTGGACTGCCTTCAGCAATTTTTGCAGCGCGATCGGCTTTTCGAGGAAATTCAACGCGCCGATGCGCGTGGCTTCGACTGCGGTATCGATTGTCGCGTGACCGGACATCATGATGACGGGCATGGTGAGCAGGCCGTCGCGCTGCCATTCCTTGAGCAGGGTGACGCCGTCGGTGTCCGGCATCCAGATGTCGAGCAGGACGAGATCGGGCGCGCCCTGAGCGCGGACGTCGCGCGCCTGTTGCGCGTTCTCCGCGGTGATGACGACGTGGCCTTCGTCGCCCAGAATTTCCGAGAGCAGTTCCCGGATGCCCATTTCATCATCGACTACCAGAATGTTTGCCATATGCTTACCTTGTTTGCTTCCAATGTCGCTGATTATTGTTGATGTGCGTGGTACAGAAGCAGGAGAGTTGTCACGATTTGTTTCAAGCCGTCTTCTCGTCCGGCGCTAACTTTAACAGCAAAATTGCCACTTTTGCACCATTGCCGTTCGACCGATTCTTGATGTCAATACGGCCGCCGTGCTCATCCACGATCTTTTTCACCATCGCCAGTCCCAATCCCGTGCCGCGCGCCTTCGACGTCACATAGGGTTCGAACGCCCGTCCGAGGATCTTGGGCGAGAAGCCCGGCCCGTTGTCGGTCACCGTAAGGCGCACTGCCGTGCGGCGGCCACCATCCGAGGCGTCATAGTGAACCGCTTCCGTCGTCACATCAATGCGAGGCTTGTCGCCAGGCAACGTGCGGTCGGCAATGGCGTCCTGTGCGTTCTGCAGCAAATTATGAATCACCTGCCGCAGCTGTGTCGCATCCCCCATGACCTGCGGCAGGGTGGAACCGAGCGAGGCATGGATGATAGACCGGTCGTCGCCGCCGACATAAAGATGCAGGATCTCTTCCACCAGCGCATTCAGGTCGAGCGGCGACAGCACTGCCGGCGGCGTTTTCGCGTAATCGCGGAAGTCGTCCACCATGCGCTTCATCGCGGCGACCTGGTTGACGATGGTCGTCGTGCTCTTGGTCAGGATCGCTGAGTCCTGCCCTTCCAATTTGGGCTCCAGCTTCATCTGCAGGCGTTCGGCGGAGAGCTGGATCGGCGTGAGCGGATTCTTGATCTCGTGCGCCAGCCGGCGTGCGACTTCGCCCCAGGCAATCGAGCGCTGGGCGGAAATCACGTCGGTGATGTCGTCGAACACGACGATGTATCCGGTGCCGCCGGCCACCGGCAGGTAGGAGCCGCGCGCCAGCAGCGTGATGTCGTTGTCGCCGCCCGGCTCGGCGCCGCGGCGCGGTACTTCGATCTGCTTCTGCCAGTGCAGGTCGCCCGGCGTGCCGCCTGCGGATTGCGCACGCTGTTCGGAGAAGGCCTTGGTGATTGCGTCCGCCATCGGTTCGAGGCCTTCGATGGCCGACAGCGGCTTGCCGATATGGGCGTCGAAATCGTTCAGCAGGATGCGCTCCACGGATTCATTGCATGTCACCAGCCGGAACTGGCTGTCCAGCACCATCACCCCCGCCGACATGTTCGCCAGCACCGACTCGAGATACGCCTTCGCATTCGACAGCGCGGCACGGTTGCGCTCGGCCGAGGCGCGCGCTTCCGACAACTGGCGCGTCATCGTGTTGAACGATTGCGTCAGCGTTCCCAGCTCGTCGGACGTGGCGACGATCGGGCGCGGCGACAGGTTGCCTTCCGCCACCGCCTTCGTGCCCTCGGCCAGCACCAGCAGCGGCTGCGCCAGGTCGCCCGCTATCAGGAACGCAGCGGCGATCGCACCGAAGATGGCCAGCAGCAGGGTCAGCGTCAGCGTCACGAGATAAATCTTGCGCAGGCCCGTGCGTGCCAGCGAACGCTCCTGGTATTCACTGTAGGCTGCCCGCAATGCCTCGGCGTTGGCGGCGAGGTGCGCCGGAACCGGTTGCAGCAATTGCAGGAAACGCGTCTCGCTTTGCAGCGACAGGGCGTTATTGGAGGCGGGGATTTCCACCACCACGCGCAAGCGCAAATCGGCTGCCGGATTGGCCTGGCCGCCCGGCGCCACCCGCTGCTCCTGCGTGTCCGCAGCCGCGGCGTCCTTTGACGGATTGTCGTTGGCATCGAACCCGCCCTCGATGGCCGCAAAGGCGCGTGTCAGGCGCGCCTGACGGAGCATCGCCGCCGTGGGCAGTTCGGGCACCAAGGAGCCGAGCCGGCCCCCGACAGTGGCGACAATATGACCGCTGGAAGTGACAATAGTTGCTTCCTGCATTTGACTTTGATCACGCAGGCGCGACAGTTGTGTCACCTGCGACGAATCCGTCATTTCCGACAATTCGAGCGCCATGCTGCGCGCTTTTGCAGTCAGGTCGGCGAGCGAGGCGTCGAGGGCAGTTCGCCCAAGTGTGAGGCCGGATTCAAGCGCCGATTCGACGCGTACGTCGAACCAGGATTCGATCGAGCGCGACACGAACTGGACGGACACCATGTAGATCACCGTTCCGGGCAGGATGCCCACCACGGCGAACAACAGCACCAGCCGCGCCATCAGGCGCGAACCGAACTCGCGTCGCTTGTAGCCCTTGTACAGGCGCGTCAGGAGCAGGGCCACCAGCGCCAGCAGCGAGACGGCAATCAGCGCGTTGAGCACCAGCAGTTCAGGATAGTGGCGGTCGAAGAACGCGGAGTTCTCGGAGGCGGACGCCAGCAGGAACAGCAGGATGCTGACGATCGCCCCGCCGACGATCAGGAAATAACGCAGGAACCGTTGCACGGCTATTCGGCCCTAAAGGTGAATTGCTTCCAGTCGGAAGAGAAGCGCCAGTCGGAGCTGTTCATCGCATGGACCTGGAAAGGTTTCGGCAGGCGTGCGACGTCCAGGCCCATGCGCACGGCTACGTTGTAGACCTCGCCGGACTTGAGCGCGCCCTTCTCCGCGACCACCCAGCGGCTGGGGCGGCGCACCAGCGACAGCGCGTCGTCGAGCGAGGTGAAGCTTTGCTTCAGCAGGCCGCCGATCGAGGCGTGGTACTGGTGCGTGAGGACATTGTAGGAAATGCGAATGGTCTGCGAGGCGGACACGGCCTTCTCGTCGAACCAGTACCAGCGCGGCCGGGTAAGCTGCACTTCGGTCGTGAAGTAGAGCGGGATACCGCGCGTGACCGCATCTTCCAGGCCGCGCGTCAGTTCGAACGAAAAGCTGAGCGCCAGCTTGTAGCCTTCGTCGGTATATTCAAGCGCCGCCTGCGTGATCTCGACGCCCTCGGCGCGCGCCGGCGATGGTGCCAGGGCAGCCGTCAGCAGCAGCACTGTCAGCAGCCAGCTCGTCAGCAGGTGAAGGGCAGGGCGAATCACTCGTACGGGCGCAGGTCGGTAAAGGGAGCGGATCCAGATCAGAAAAAGGCAGCTTGGGCAGCTCGCACACATGCCGCAAGCGAGTCCGGCGGCCTCTCGCCGCGACACTTGATGCCGTCCTGCATTGGAAGAATGCAAATCGTTCTTTTCATGCGCCTGGCTGAGTTTCCGGCGAAGATACTATCAGACCCCGTCCTTTTGGAATAGCGCGTAGAACAAGCCGTCATGATCCTCTTCCCCGGACGCTACCGGTAGTAGCTGGCCCGGCGCGGGTAGTCGGATGGCATTGTTACGCGCTGCAAAGGCGGCGGCCTGCAGCTCGGACTCCTTCGGCCAGAGCGAGCAGGTGACCAATGCCAATTTACCATCGGGTTTGAGCATCCGCCACAGATTGTCGAGGATTCGCGACGAAAGTGTTGCAAGCTGCGCGGCGTCGTCCTTGCGCCGCAGCCAGCGGATGTCCGGATGGCGTCGCACGATGCCCGATGCCGTACACGGGACGTCCGCCAGGATGCGGTCGAACGGGCGGCCGTCCCACCAATCACTGCTGCTGGCATCGCCCACCTTCAGGTCTGCCTTCAGCTTCAGGCGCTCGAGATTTTCGGCGATGCGGGGCAGGCGTGCGCTATCGCTGTCGAGCGCGAGCAGGTCGATATCCGCGCATTCCAGCATATGGCCGGTTTTGCCGCCGGGAGCGGCGCAGGCGTCGAGCACGCGCATGCCGTCCTGTAGGTCGAGCAGCGGTGCGGCCAGCTGGGCCGCCGCATCCTGCACCGATACGACGCCTTCGGCGAAGCCGGGGATCTGTGCGACAGGCACCGGCCGTTCGAGCCGGACGGCGGAGGGGCCGATGCGGGTTGCGCCGATCTCTTTCTCCGCGAGTGTCTGCAGGTATTGCTCGACCGAGGCCTTGCGGCGATTGACGCGCAGCGTGAGCGGCGGCAGGCGGTTGCCGGCGAGGAGGATGCCTTCCCAGTGCGCCGGATAGGCCGAGTGGACCGAATCGATCCACCATTGCGGATAATTCCAACGCCCGGCAGGTTGTTTCAGCGCCTGTTGCATCAGGACGTCGCGTTCGCGCAGGAAGCGGCGCAGCACGGCGTTCACCATGCCTTTGGCATGCAGGAGCTGAGTGTCCGACGCCGCGGCAGTCACCGCCTGGTCGACCACTGTGAAGCTTTCGTACGAACCCTCCGGTTCTTCATCGCATAGCAGAGCGAGCGCGCAGCACAGCAGGCCGTGCAGCTCGGCTGGTGACGGCGGCTTGGAGGCGAGCTGCCCGAGCAGGAATTCGGTGCGTCCGAGCTGGCGCATGGCGCGGTAGCCGATGTCCTGCATCGCGCCGCGCGCCTGCGGCGGTGCGCCGGTTTGCGAAAAGACGGCGGCGAGCGCCTGCGGCAGCGCTGTGCCTGCCTTGACCCTGGCAACCGCGCGTGCGGCGCCGAGCAGGCTGAATGCCAGTGAATCAGATTTCAGTTGGGATTTCGACACGTCAGCATGCGCGCCACAGCGCACAATCTCCAGGAGAAAGAATCATCAGGTTTTGGTGAACGCCAGTTTCGCGCCGAGCGCAACGAAGGTCGCGCCGACGGTGCGTTCCAGCCATAACCGGGCGCGTGGATTGCTGCCCGCGCGGCGGGCGAGTGTGCCGGCCAGGAAGGCTGTGCCGCTGTTCCAGCCCATGCTGATCACGGCAAATGCCACGCCCAGCAGCAGGAAGGCGACGGTCTTCTGCGGCGCATCGGCGCGCACGAACTGCGGGATGAACGCAAGGAAGAACAGAATGACTTTCGGGTTCAGCACATTGGTGACCATCGCTTGCCAGAAGATTGTCTGCAGCGAGCGCACGTCGCGCGTCGGCTCCGCAGCGGCGGGATCGGCCTGGCGGGCGAGCATCATGCGGATGCCGAGGTAGATCAGGTAGGCGCCGCCCGCGAGCTTGATGACGGTGAAGGCCGTTGCGGAGGCGGCAAGGATGGCGCTCAGCCCGACAGCGGATGCCAACGCATGTACGCAGCAGCCCGCCGAGATGCCCAGTGCGGACGTCAACCCCGCAGCGCGGCCCTGCGCGATGCTCCTGCCGACGATATAGGCCGTATCGGGACCGGGGGTGGCATTGAGCAGCAAGACCGCTGCGAGAAACAGACCGAAGTCGGAAATGCCGAAGATGTCCATGCGCAATGAACGCCGGCTGGCCGGCGCAAAATGAGTAAAGACATCATTGTAGCCGCGTTGGGATCGCAAGGCTGCCGCGGCGGCAGCCGGTGCCGGAGTCAACGGCGCAGAAAGATCGGGCCGCGTTTTCAGTGGCTCAAGATGGATGGGCGGGCGAGAGCGGTTTTTCCTGGTCGTGCGCACCTCAGCGGCCCCGACCAATCTCGAACCTGCGATGCTCACCGTACCTCACGTACGAGCTTCTCAACCCGACCTTGGCTCGCGTACAGCCAGGCTAAAACCGCTCTAAACGCCCCACATCACGTCATGCCCTTCGTTCCGCGCCGCCCGCAACATTTCCAGCAAAGGATAGGCGCGGGTTGCAAAGCTGACAAACTCGACAGGCTCATGCTCGTTGTCGTCGCCCTCGTCCCCATGATGCGCCAGCACATCCCGCCGGACTTCCTCGGAAGTCGGGTGCAGGCGGCTTTCGGCGATTTCCGCCTCCAGCCTTTCTACCGCCTTAGGCGTCTCGGCCGAGGTGATGACGCCGCGTTTGACGTCCTTGTTCAGCAAATCAAGTATGCGCTTGGCATGCTCTTCGTACATGAGAACTTCTGCCGCTGCCTTGGACTTGAACGTTACTAGCATGGGGCCTCCGATAGCAGTCTCTATAACACCATATCTAAACCATAGCATGACTTCGGGATTTTGCTATAGGCCAAATCAGTGCAAGGTTGGCTGTGCGCGGCCGAGCACGAAAACCGCCAGGGCCGCTGCCTGCATGGCAACACACACTGCAAACGCCGCCCGCATCGCATCCGGTGCTGTCATCCCGTAGCTGCCGAACAAATCGATCAGCAGGCCGATTCCCCATTGAATCGCGAACGAGCCGATGAATACCATCAGGTTGAAGGCGCTGTTCGCACGTCCAGCCAATGCAACCGGGAAAGACAGGCTGACGCCGGTCTGGGTCAATGTGGTGACTGTGACGCAGACAGCAAGGATGAGCCAGAGTGCCCACGACCATGGAGCGGAAATCATCAGCATGGCGGCCTGGACGATGACGGCGCCGCCTATGCCCAGGGCAATGACGCGCATCGCCGGAATGCCCGATCCTTTTGCATGGGAAACATGACGCGGTGCCCACCACGACATCCCGAGGTAGGCGAGCATCATGCAGAGGTTGAAGATGAACAGGGCCTGCGCAGTTGCCTGTTTGCTCATTCCCAGCACCGTCATCATCCATGGTCCGACCCACAAGGTTTGCAAGGCCGAAAAGCTTCCATGGTTGACGACGCCGAGCAGGCCCATGCGCCGGAAGTAGGGATTGCTGAAGATGTGCGCATAACCCAACTGCGCCAACGGCGCCGCGTTCGCCTGTGCCGGCGGTGCCTTCGGCGTGCCTTGCGCCGCTTCCAGCTTCCTCAGCAGAAAGAAGATTGCGATCGAGGTTGCGACAATCATGCCGCACATGACCCAGAACACCCCGCGCCAGCCGATCAGCGGCAGCGCGGCGCTGACCGGCATGGTTGACGCCAGCGCGCCCAAGGTGCCGGCCACCAACAT
Organism: Noviherbaspirillum sp.; assembly: GCA_035627275.1. Lineage (GTDB taxonomy): Bacteria > Pseudomonadota > Gammaproteobacteria > Burkholderiales > Burkholderiaceae_D > Noviherbaspirillum. Next base: position 44,300 of record DASPMC010000052.1, on the reverse strand, counting down.
CCAGCTTGCCAGCTGGCTTTGCTGCTCCGGTGCGAACCACTGGCGGTATGCCTTGTAGGGGGCCATCAGGCAGGCCGACACGCCGACGCCGATCAGCGCGCGGCCGATCCACAATCCTGTCAGTGTGGTGCTGCTGGCAAAGATTGCTGCACCGATCGCAGCAAAGATCAGCAGGGCGGACTCGGTGCGCCGCGGGCCATACTTGTCCAGCCAGATGCCGAGCGGAAGCTGCAGCGCGGCAAAGCTCAGGAAGTAGGCCGATGACAACAGCCCGAGATCCGCGTTCTGCAGCCCGATGTCGCCTTGCAGGTCAGGCGCGATGACAGCGTTGATGGAGCGGAATGCGTAGGACAGGAAGTAGGCGGAGGCAAAGCACAGGAAGATCCGCGCGGCAGCCAGACCCCGGAGTGCAGGCATGTCAGTTCAGCTTGAAGGAAGTGAAGAAGGTGTCGGCAGCGTCGCGCGATACCACACTCTCGTTGCCGACGATGATGACCTGGTAGACACGCTGGTCCTTTGCAAGAAAGCGCGCAAGCAGCAAACGGCCGGAACCCGCCGCTTCGATATCGATGGTGACCGGCACGGCGCCGGGAACGGACGCCTTTTCCAGCCTGATTGCTCCATTGATGTTCCTGACCAGCGCCGTCTTCATCGCAGCGAGCGCCTTCGGCGCTTGCGCCGCATCAGGCAGGTCAGCGGTGCCGACTGCGAATGTGACGCCGTCGACATCGGCGGCCGTCATCGTCATTGGTACCTGCAAGCCGTCAAGGTTGACGGTGCGCGTATGCGTAGCCGGTTTGGATGGCAGAAGCACGGTGAATGGCGCGCTCGTACCGCGCACTTCGCGCCAATCGAACTTTGGGCTGCACGCGGCGAGCAGGGCGACACAGGCGATGCACGCGGCACCGCCTCTCAGGAAGTGGAGAAACGTGGACATGGGCGACATGGTAGCAGTTGCGCACTATTCCGTCCGGGCCCGCGTCGTGCACGTCAGTCGGCGCCCGGCGCACTCGTGCTGAGCCGATCCGAATTCTCCGCGTGCGCCTTCTGGAAAGTACGCATGCCCAGTACCACCCCCGCAACCAGCAGCGCGATACCGGCCATGACTGCCGGTGCCGGCGCGGCGCCGCGCCAGATGAATGCATACAGCAGGGCAGACAAGGTTTCGAAGACGATCAATTGTCCTGCCAGGGATGTCGGCAGACGTTGGCTGGCCTTGTTCCACAGCATCGTGCCCAGCCAGGACGCGCACAGCCCGAGCGTGAGCATCAGGCCGATGAACTGCCACGGCCGCGGACCGAGCGGGTAGTCATAGGCGTCGGGCTGCATAGCGGCATACACGCCGTAACCGATGAAGCCGGCCAGCGCCAGCGGCAGCGTCGCGAGCCCTTGTGCAGTGGCCCAGGTCGACGAGGCGATGTGCGGGTTCTGCTTCATGTGCCGCGCGTTCATGATCGGATACCAGGTCCAGGCGGCGAGTGCGCCCAACGTGATGAAGCAGCCGAGCATATAGTCGCCCGGCGAGCGGCTGCCATCGAGATGCGCCAGCTCGCTCGCGTTCACCAGCATCAGGCCGGCGAAGATGATGGCCAGCGACGGCATGAGCCGTCCCCATGCGACTGTCTCCGACGGATGCCCCGGCGACCAGTTCGAAAAAATGGAAATGACGACGGGCAGTGTGCCGATCATCATCGACGGCAAAGGCGCGTCCGCAAGCTGGATGCCTGTTGCGAGCGCAGCATAGTAGAGGATATTCCCGACCAGCGACAGCTTGAGAGCGACAATCCAGTCGGTCTTAGTCAGTGCAGCGATGCGGCGTCGATCGAAGAAGGCCGGCACCAGCGCGATCAGGCCGAAGCCGATGTAGCGTCCGAACGACAATACAAGACCCGGATAGTCGCCGAGCATGAGGGGCGCCACGAACACCAGGCCCCACATGAGGCCGGCGCCGAGCGCGCAAAGCAAACCGATGAACATGATTTTTGAAAAGTAAAAACCGGTGCGCGGATGCGCACCGTGGCACGGATTATCCGCGCCGGTTTTGAGCCGGTCTTGTACCGATTTGCTGTTGATACTGGGCAGGCGTGACGCCGTAGGCGCGCTTGAACCAGCGGTTCAGGTGGCTTTGGTCGGTCAGGCCGGCGGCAGCGGCGGCGTCGGAGGGCGTTGCACGTTGTGCCAGCAGGGACTTGGCACGTGCAGCGCGCCGTGCCTGCACGTACTGGTGCGGCGTCACGTGGAATGCCGCCGAAAAGGTGCGCACGAAATGGAACACCGACAGGCCGGCTTCCCCAGCCAGCATTTCGATATTCAGGTTGTCGTCGAGGTGGGCTTCGATGCAGTCGAGCACGCGCTGCATGGAGGCCAACCTCCGCCTCTCGCTCGCCGACACCGGCCGCACGTCGCGCACATTCTTCCCGTAACGCGACACGATGCCATCGACGAGCTGCGTGAATTCGGACACGAAGGCGACATCGTCCGGCGCATGCCACATGCGGTGGAAAGTCTGCTGGAATATAGCCGCCAGCGCGGGATCGTACACCGTGGCGTCGGGGAAGTAGGCTTCGCTGCCCGCCATCTCGCGCAAGGTCTCCGGCTCGATGTACAGCATCTGGTAGGTCCAGCCGGCATCCACCTCGGCCTGGCCGGTATGGAGTTCATCGGGATTGAGAGTCACGATTGTTCCGGCTGGCGCGACGTGGTCCGATCCCAGGTAACGGAAACGTTCAACACCTGCCTCGATTGCACCCAGCGAGTAGCCGTCATGTACGTGCGGCGCGAACGCATGGTCGACCAGGCGTGCCGAATACATTTCCACGCCCGGCAGGTGCGGGCTGGCCTTGAATGTAACGAATTCGGTTGGGTGCTGGAACATGAGCGCTTTGTGGTGCCGTGTGCTGAACCGCAGGAAATGCGGGCGGCGTCGTGAATGCAATCATAAATCGTTCTTGCCTTTTGCGTGGAAAGTCGTCAAGTCTTTCGCCCGCGCCGGGCATGAAAGGCAACGCGCGGGGCAGGCCGGGAGCAAATGCCTCAGTTGCGCCAGAACCGGGCAGGCTTGCCGTTATCGCGATTGCAATACACTTCCGCCTGCTGTGCCGACGTGACGATGCTCCATCCGGCATACGCACGACTCAATAAATATAAAAGTATCGCAGAGGGGAAAGCCAAGACGATGCTTCGCACTTCATCCAAAAATGAATCGCCTGTCTTGACGGCTAGGCTATCGACTAAGGTTGCGGTCATCAGATGACACATCACCATTCCACCCGCACTCGTTGCATTGCCAGTTTCACAAATCGGAGTGAAGTCGACATAAACACAGGTTCATAGGGAGGAGGGCTGCCAAATGGAACTAAGTATGTCTCAACAAGCACTCACTGCTCGTTATTAATTTGACATCATTATGAAAGGTTCGTTCCATATGGAAATTCGCCGCCCAGTTCTAGTTCTACCATCAGATCAGCACCCAGCCACGCTATACGCTCCTCAAGTACGCCAATCTGCGGCAGCGCATGAAGATTCATCTGTTGTCAGATCGGATACGCAAGAAAGTGCACCGGGGCCGGTTCACCTTGTGAACCGCAATGCAGCAGCACGCATGCGTGTCCTCAACGCCAGCGAGCGACCGGAGAAAGCCGGGCCTGCGGATACAAGGCCCGGCACAAGAGATGCAAGGCGCGATCATCGCCCGCCGAGTGACGGCACGTCGGATCGGATGGCCGCTCCTGGCCGTTCGCCTGTGCCGTCCACAAACGGCACATCACAACATGGTCGGGCAACGACTGCAGCGGCGAATGTCCCAGCGTTAAACGGTAGCGTGGCACAAGTCAAGTTGAGCGCGTGGCAACAAGCATCTGCGAATGACCGAACACCGCCTGAAGTCTTCAACAGAGACGGCAGGAACTGCGAGGAGTCGGAGAATCCCGGGAAGCTGCCGCAGTCCCGTACCGGCGCAGATGACGGGGAGTTGGCATATGGGCCGGATCGAGCGTATGACGGTGGAGGAGCACAAGGGGGCTCGTCGGATGATCTCTCGTCCGGCGGCGTCGGCCGCGTGCATGATCAAACGAAGATTCACGGAAGTCTTGAACACAGGCTCGCGGTTGTCACTCGTAGTTTGTCCGCAAAAGGAACCGAAGAGGTCTTGAACAACCCGGAAAAAGTCGACGTCATCATCAAAAAGTGGGGGAGGGAATTTTCCGCGTTTCTTCAATCAAACATTGCCTCACCAGAGGAACGAGCCGTTCTCGAACTGAAGTTCAGAAAAGGGATTGTGAACAGCGCGCTGCAGCACATGACCTTGCTCAACGTCCTGGTCGACGTGCTGAGAGAGCCTGCACAGCTGACCGAGTTGCTTCGTACCGAATTCCCCAGGGAAAACGGAGACTACTTCGCGTTTGAGTTGAATGGTCCCGGCGGAAAAGACGGTTTCACCTTTTTCCCCGCATACTCCGATGCGCGCCATGGCCTGATGGCGGCGGCGGTGAGGTTGTTCGCCGGTTCATACGAGCGATCCATGGCACACTCGGAAGTGTGGCAGAAAGTGGAAGAAGTTAAAGTCGCCCTCACCGAAGAAACCAAACGCCAAGGACTGCGCAAAGCGTATCGTACCCAGCCGGAACACAACTGGCCGCCAACCGTATGGAGCCTGTCGCAGAACCTCAACAGCGCACTCGTGACATTAAGGGCGACGCTCGCTGCCTTGAATGAAAAAAGCAACCCCGAACGATGGACATGGGCGGACATCCAGCGACAATTCTTTGATCGCTCTGGAGATTTGAAAGGCCTTGCGGGTGCGACCGTGGAGACCCTCGGAGAATATACGCAACCATATCCGCTGCCGGACGTCGAGGTCGTAGAGGAACCGGAAACGGGCGCAATCCATCATTACAAATGGGGTGAGCAGGCGGATGCAAGGTTAAAGCAAGATCCAGGCGGCATCTGTTTTGGCTTCCCAGGTCTTCATGAACAAAGAAGCACTCGTGCATTGGAAAAGGAAATCCGCGCTATCCTGGCGGCGTCGAATATCCAGTCGCCGCGACGGTTTTCCTCGGTTGAGATGCTGACGATGGTGGGAGCACTGCTGCTGCCGCAGCTCGCTCCCGACTACCCTAATTTGCATGCGGTAGGGGAGCGCACGCTTGCCGACGAATTGATCGAGGCTCGTCGGGACATGCAATAAGCGGCATGGCAGCGCCGGCCGGGTGCTGTGGTGCGCAGTGGATTTCAGGATGCGTACACTGGTGGATGAAACGGTGTGTGGAGCGCACCTACTCGCACACCGGTCCGATACCTCTAACCGCAGAAGAAGGTGCTTTGCTTTTCTACTCTGTGCTTGCCGAACCTGTCACTGCATGACGCGATCTTGCCGGTCATCGGCCGGCCGGCGAAGTCGTGTTTACTCTTGCCGTCAGCATTCCTTGCGCTCGTGGTTTTATGCATCAATTTTGCAAGGGTGTGGAATTTTAATGCTCCCGCAGTGCCCGTCGATACTGAATCGCCTCCGCCACATGCGTCTGCCCGATTGTCTTCGCACCGGCTAGATCGGCGATCGTACGTGCCACTTTCAACACGCGGTGGTAAGCGCGTGCCGACCAGTTCAGCCGCGTCATTGCCGTGCGCAACAACTGTTCGCCGGCAGGATCGGGCTTGCAGTAGGTATCGATTTCGGCGGTTGACAGCGCGTGGTTGCCCTTGCCTTGCCTGTCCACCTGCGTCCCGAACGCCTGCTCGACGCGGGATGCGATGGCGGAAGAGGGCTCGCCGTCCGCCTGCTTCAGCAATTCCTCGTGGGGCAGGGCGCCGACCTGGATCTGCATGTCGATGCGGTCGAGCAGCGGGCCCGAGATCTTGTCCTGATATCGGGCGACGAGGTCGGGTGTGCAGCGGCATCGGTTGGCGCTGTGCCCGAGATAGCCGCAGGGACAGGGATTCATTGCCGCGACCAGCTGGAAGCGCGCGGGAAAATCCGATTGACGTGCGGCTCGGGAGATGGTGATGTGCCCGGACTCCAGCGGCTCACGCAAGACCTCAAGCACCTTTCGGTCAAACTCGGGAAGCTCATCGAGGAAGAGGACGCCGCGATGCGCAAGCGAGATTTCGCCGGGCCGGGGTGTGCCGCCGCCTCCGACCAGCGCGACACCCGATGCGGTGTGGTGCGGCGCCCTGTACGGCCTGGCTTTCCAGCGTGAGACAGAAAAACCAGTGGATAGAGATTGCACGGCGGCCGATTCGAGCGCCTCTTCATCCGTCATCGGCGGCAGGATGCCGGGGAATCGGGCTGCAAGCATCGATTTCCCGGTTCCCGGCGGGCCGACCATCAGCACGCTGTGACCGCCGGCTGCGGCAACTTCCAGTGCACGCTTGGCCTGTGCCTGGCCTTTGACGTCAGAGAAATCCGGGTAGGCGGGACGTGCCGCTTCGGCTTGCAGGCGGTGCCGCGCCAGCCTCGCTTCGCTGTCAGAGGCCGCGAAATGTGCGCATACCTGCAGCAGCGATTCAGCAGGAAATATGGCGGCGTCCCGCACCAGCGCCGCCTCGTCGGCATTCGCGCGCGGCAGGATGAAGGCGCGTTGCCTCCCTGTGTTGTCTCCCGCACGATGCATGGCATAGGTCATGGCCAGTGCGCCGCGGATCGGGCGCAACTCGCCGGAGAGCGAGAGCTCGCCGGCGAATTCATACTTGTCGAGATCGTCGGCCGGCATCTGCCCTGACGCTGCCAGAATCCCGAGGGCGATCGGCAGGTCGAAGCGGCCGGACTCCTTCGGAAGGTCGGCTGGCGCCAGGTTGACGGTGATCCGGCGGGCAGGAAATTCGAAACGGGCATTCTGCAAGGCCGCACGGACACGATCCTTGGATTCCTTGACCTCGGTTTCGGGCAGGCCGACGATGGTGAAAGAAGGCAGGCCGTTGGTCAGGTGCACTTCGACCGTCACTTCCGGTGCGTGCATGCCGGCCAGGGCCCGGCTCTTCAATACCGCAAGACTCATGGATTACGATTTGCGCAGCTGGGCTTCCAGTTCGGCAACACGTGCCTCCAGCGCTTCCAGCTTGGCGCGGGTCTTCGCCAGCACTTGGCTCTGGATGTCGAATTCCTCACGGGTAACCAGGTCCAGACGGGAAAAACCCTGAGTCAGCATTGCCTTCACGTTCTTTTCAATGTCCTTGGCGGGCGAGTTTTCGATTGCCTGGCTGATCTTCGCCTGCAGGTCGTTGAAAAAGTTTGTCTTGTCCATAATCAATCCTAATATGAGAAAACGCACTCCCGTGGTGCGCTCATTTATGGTGCGCGTCACTGTGGTGCGTATTTCATGGTGCATTGCCTTAAAACGGTGTGGGCGACGCCAAAGCAATGCGAGAAATTAAAAAAATGATAACGCATCTACCCACAAAAAAGGTGGCATGAGTCCTGCTAAGTAGTTGGAAAAATGCAATGAGAACTATTTTTTCCAACGCCATAAACAAAAAGGGACCCGTCATGAAGAAACTTGTTCTTGCTTCCGTCATCCTTGCCGCGTTTGCGTCTTCCGCTTCTGCACAGCAAGCCGCTGCCACGCCGGAGCATACCTTTACCGGCAACCTCACGGTCGCAACGGACTACCGGTTCCGCGGTATTTCCCAGACTTTCGATCGTCCGGCAGTGCAGGGCGGGTTCGATTATGCTCACAGCAGCGGCTTTTATGTTGGAAACTGGAACTCCAACGTGAGCGGCAACCAGTATCCGAACGGTGCCAGCCTCGAAATGGATCTGTACGGCGGCTACAAGTTTGAGCCGATGCCGGGCCTGACTGCGGATGTTGGCGTGCTCAAGTATTACTACCCCGGCGCCTCCATCGCCGGCGTGAAGCCCGACGCGCTCGAAGTATACGTCGGCGCCACCTACCAGTGGTTCTCCGCCAAGTACAGCCATGCCGTGAGCGACGACTACTTCGGTTTTACCAACGCCGACGGTTCCTATTACCTGGACCTGAACGCCAACTTCGAAGTCGCTGAAAAGACCACGCTGGGCTTCCACGTCGGTCGCCAGAAGTTCAAGAATTTCGGTGCCTTTGACTACACCGACTACAAGATCGGCATTGCGAAGGACTTCGGCTTTGCGACGCTTGGCCTGGCTCTGGTGGCAACCAATGCGGACAGCGCCGTCTACACGATTTCCAACGCAAGCGGTACCAAGACAAAGGACGTGAGCAAGAACACGGCCGTTTTGTCGATTTCCAAGACCTTCTAATCTCTCGTAGAGGTTCATCATGAAACTGATCACTGCGATCATCAAACCCTTCAAACTCGATGAAGTGCGCGAAGCCCTCTCGGCGATCGGTGTGCAGGGTATCACCGTCACGGAAGTAAAGGGCTTCGGGCGCCAGAAGGGCCATACCGAGTTGTATCGCGGCGCCGAATACGTGGTCGACTTTCTGCCCAAGACCAAGATCGAGGCAGCGGTGGACGATGCCATCGTCGACCGTGCTATCGAGGCGATCGAAAGCTCCGCCCGCACCGGCAAGATCGGCGACGGCAAGATCTTCGTGTTCGACTTGCAGCAAGTCGTTCGTATCCGTACCGGCGAGACCGGTAAAGAAGCACTCTAAAGGAGGAGTGAGATGAAAAAACTGTTTGCAAGCTTCCTGGCGGCCGGCTCCATGCTGATCGCCGTCGGCTTTGCGCAACCGGCGCTGGCCGAAGAGGCTGCTTCGGCCAAGACCGAAGCAGTTGTCGTTGCGCAGGCATCCGCACCCGCAGCTGCCGAGGCTGCTTCCGCTCCGGCTGCTCCGGCTGCCGCTGCTGCCGCGCCTGCGGCGGCCGCTGCACCCGCTGAAGCCGCTCCGGCTGCCGCCGCCCCGACCGCCAACAAGGGCGACACCGCCTGGATGATGATCGCCACCGTGCTCGTCATCCTGATGACGATCCCCGGCCTGGCACTGTTCTACGGCGGCCTGGTCCGTTCCAAGAACATGCTGTCGATCCTGATGCAGGTGTTCATGATCTTCTCGCTGATCATCGTCCTGTGGTGCATCTACGGCTACTCGCTCGCGTTTACCGAAGGCGGTTCCTTCATCGGCTCCTTCGACCGCCTGTTCCTGAAGGGCATTACGCCGGAATCGATTGCCGCGACCTTCAGCAAGGGTGTGGTGATCCCCGAGTTCGTGTTCGTCGCCTTCCAGGCAACGTTTGCGGCCATCACCTGCGGCCTGATCGTCGGCGCCTTCGCTGAGCGCATCAAGTTCTCCGCCGTGCTGCTGTTCGTCGTGCTGTGGTTCACCTTCTCCTACCTGCCGATCGCGCATATGGTCTGGTTCTGGCCTGGTCCGGATGCCTACACCGACGCTGCTGCTGCTGAGAAGGCTACCGCAGCCGCAGGCTGGCTGTTTGCCAAAGGCGCGCTCGACTTCGCAGGCGGTACCGTGGTGCATATCAACGCCGCAATCGCCGGCCTGGTAGGAGCCTATGTGATCGGCAAGCGTATCGGCTACGGCAAGGAATCCATGGCGCCGCACTCGCTGACGCTGACCATGGTGGGCGCATCGATGCTGTGGGTGGGCTGGTTCGGCTTCAACGCCGGATCCGCGCTGGAAGCCGGCGGCACCGCTGCACTGGCGCTGGTCAATACACTGCTGGCCACCGCCGCAGCAACCCTGTCCTGGAGCTTCGGTGAGTGGATGGGCAAGGGCAAGCCGTCCATGCTGGGTGCTGCTTCCGGCGCTGTTGCAGGTCTGGTTGCAATTACCCCGGCTGCCGGTTTCGTCGGTGTGATGGGTGCACTGGTCATCGGCCTGCTGGCTGGCGTGATCTGCCTGTGGGGCGTGAACGGTCTGAAGCGCCTGCTGGGCGCGGATGACTCGCTGGATGTGTTCGGCGTGCACGGCGTGGGCGGTATCCTCGGCGCGCTGTTGACCGGCGTGTTCGCCTCCCCGTCCCTCGGCGGCACCGGCATCTACGACTATGTCGCCAACAAGGTTGCGGAAGAGTATTCGATCGCCGGCCAAGTGTGGATCCAGGCGCAAGGCGTGATCACCACCCTGATCTGGTCCGGTGTGGTGGCATTCATCGCCTACAAGCTGGTCGACCTGATCGTCGGTCTGCGTGTGCCGGAAGAAGAAGAACGCGAAGGCCTGGATATCTCCAGCCACGGCGAATCCGCATATCACTCCTGATCCATCAGGGAACCGTTTCCCCAACCCGCTGACCGCGGGTTTCCCAAAGCGCCTCTTCGGAGGCGCTTTTTTTTCTCCCCTTTAAATTGGCGGAATCGACCAGATCTAGGGTATCCGCGATGCATCAACTGCTGATGTTGTCGTTTCTGAAAGTTTGGGCGGCGCGAGCCCATCGCCGAACAACAGCCCGCAGGCGCAAGTGAGGGATTGCCGTTAGAATCAGCTCATTCGGTTTGCAAAAATGCTTATACCCTGAAGGTTTATATGGTTCCGCACCTCGTAACGGCCCTGAACGGCCCGCTTCTTGATCTGGAAAAGAAAATCCTGGCAGCGACTCCGGCGATTGAACGCTGGTTCCGTCTGGAGTGGCAGGAACATACCCCGCCGTTTTACTGTTCGGTGGACCTGCGCAATGCCGGATTCAAGCTGGCGCCGGTCGATACCAATCTCTTCCCCGGCGGCTTCAACAACCTGTCGCCGGAAATGCTGCCGCTGGCCGTCCAGGCCGCTATGGCGGCAATCGAGAAATATTGTCCGGATGCAAAGAACCTGCTCCTGATCCCGGAAAAGCACACCCGCAACACCTTCTACTTGCAGAATGTGGCGCGCCTGATTCAGATCTTCCGCCAGACCGGCCTGAATGTGCGCCTCGGCTCTCTGTCCGAAGATGTCAAGGAACCCACCAACATCGACCTGCCCGACGGCACGACCCTGACACTGGAACCGCTCGAGCGCTCTTCGAACGGCCGCCGCCTCGGCCTGAAGAATTTCGACCCGTGCACCATCCTGCTCAATAACGACCTGTCGTCCGGCATCCCGTCCATCCTGGAAGGACTCCATGAACAGAACCTGTTGCCGCCGCTCCATGCAGGTTGGGCGGTGCGCCGCAAGACCAACCACTTCGCGGCCTACGACGACGTGGTCAAGAAGTTTTCCAAGCTGGTCGATGTCGACCCGTGGATGCTCAATCCCTATTTCGGAAAGTGCGGCCAGATCAACTTCCAGGAGCGTACCGGCGAGGAATGCCTGGCGGCGAACGTCGACTCGCTTCTGACGAAGATCCGCAAGAAGTACAAGGAATACGGCATCAAGGAAAAGCCTTTCGTCATCGTCAAGGCCGATGCCGGCACCTACGGCATGGGCATCATGTCGGTTAAGGATGCGAGCGAGGTGAAGGACCTCAACCGCAAGCAGCGCAACAAGATGTCGGTGGTGAAGGAAGGCCTGGAAGTCTCCGACGTGATCATCCAGGAAGGCGTGCACACCTTCGAGCACATCAACGATGCCGTGGCCGAACCGGTGGTGTACATGATCGACCGCTACGTGGTCGGCGGCTTCTATCGCGTGCATGCGGAGCGCGGCATCGACGAGAACCTGAATTCGCCGGGCGCGCATTTCGTGCCGCTCGCATTTGCGCAGCAGCATGCGCTGCCCGACCTGCAGGCCAAGCCGGGTACGGCGCCACCGAACCGCTTCTACATGTACGGCGTGGTTGCGCGCATGGCCCTGCTGGCGGCGTCGATCGAACTGGAAAAGACCGATCCGAATCCGGAAGTCTACTGACGGGACGCCTGAATGAAATTCGCCTTCCTTGCCGACCCGCTGGATCACTTCAAGATCTACAAGGACACCACCTACGCGATGATGGCCGAGGCCGCGCGCCGCGGCCACGAGATCTTCGCATTCCAGCAGAAGGACATCGCCTTCCAGGACGGCAAGGTGACGGCGGAGATCCAGCGCATCACACTGACCGGCGATACGAACAACTGGTACCGCGCCGAGGCGGCCGTGCCCGCCTACTTGCATGAGTTCGATGCGGTTATCGTGCGCAAGGATCCGCCGTTCAACATGGAATACGTCTACCTGACCTATCTGCTGGAAGTGGCGGAAAAGCAGGGCGCCCGCGTGTTCAACCGGGCGGAAGCGATCCGCAGCCACAATGAAAAGCTGGCGATTGCGCAGTTCCCCCAATTCACCGCGCCTACGCTGGTCACAAGCGATGGCGCGCGCATCCGCGCCTTCCACAAGGAACACAAGGACATCATCCTCAAGCCGCTCGATGGCATGGGCGGAGCAGGCATCTTCCGTGTCAAGGAAGACGGCATGAACCTCGGCTCGATCATCGAAACGCTGACCGCTAACGGCCTGCACACCATCATGGTCCAGCGCTTCATTCCCGACATCGTGCAGGGAGATAAGCGTGTCTTGTTGATCGGCGGGGAGGTGGTGCCGTACTGCCTGGCACGTATTCCGCAAGGGGGTGAAGTGCGCGGCAACCTCGCTGCGGGCGGTCTTGGCGTCGCGCAACCGTTGTCGGCCCGCGACCGGGAAATCGGCGAAGCCCTTGCGCCAGTTCTTTTGAAGCGCGGCTTATTGCTGGTAGGATTGGATGTGATCGGGGACTGCCTGACGGAAGTCAACGTCACGAGCCCGACGTGTTTTCAGGAAATCAAGCAGCAGACAGGCTTCGATGTGGCGGGAATGTTCATCGATGCACTGGAGCGGCAGTGCAAATAAATCACTTCGTGCAATCGGTGCGCGGAGTATAGCGACGAACAGAGCGCTTGCCCGGGGAGGACAGGTTCCTGTCCGCGGATGCGACTGTTCCAGGCCGGACAGATCATGGTAGGGATACTTCTATTGACGCACGCACCTCTGGGGGCCGCCTTCATGGATGCGGCGACCCATGTGTTCCGCGCGCGCCCCGAACGGATGGAGGCGATCGACGTGCGCGCGGACCAGGATCCGGCCGAGGTCAATCGTGTCGCGCAGGAAGCGATCAAGCGGATCGACGACGGCTCGGGTGTGCTGGTGATCACCGACGTCATGGGGGGAACGCCTTCGAATTGCACGCTCAAGCTGTGCAATCCGGGGCATATCGAAGTCATTGCGGGTATCAGCCTGCCGATGCTGCTGCGGGCGCTGACCTACCGCAACGACACGATCGATGTGGTGGTCGAAATGGCCCTCGCCGGAGGGCAAAGCGGCGCGGTGCGGGTGGACAACCGCGTGCGGCTTTCACCGAACTGAACAACAAAGCTACAAGAAAAATGATTCAACAGGAAATCGAGATCATCAACAAGCTGGGACTGCATGCACGCGCTTCCGCGAAACTCACCCAGCTGGCGGCAAAGTACAAGAGCGAAGTCTGGCTGACCCGCAATGCGCGCCGCGTCAATGCCAAGTCCATTATGGGCGTCATGATGCTGGCAGCCGGCAAGGGTTCGAAAGTCACGCTCGAGGCCGACGGCGCCGACGAGAAGGAGTGCTTTGACGCGCTCTTCGAGCTGATTCAGAATAAGTTCGGCGAAGGCGAATAAGCCTTTGTCCGCGAACTAGTCTCCAACGACCCGGCACACAGAATGGCATCCTTTACGCTCCACGGGATTCCGGTTTCTCGCGGCATCGCGATCGGTCGCGCGCACCTGCTCGCGCCGGCCGCACTGGACGTCAAGCATTACCTGATCCCTCAGGAGCAGGTGGAAGCAGAAGTGCTGCGCCTGCAGAAAGCGATTGCGACGGTCCACAAGGAACTCCAGACGATCTGGAACGAGCTGCCCAAGGACTCGCCGGCCGAGTTGGGCGCGTTCATCGACGTGCATGCGCTGATCCTGTCGGACCCGATGATCGCGGAAGTGCCGCTGGACATCATTCGCACCCGTTATTACAACGCGGAATGGGCGCTCGTCACGCAGATCGACGAGTTGTCCGCACAGTTCGATGAGATCGAAGACGCCTACCTGCGCGAGCGCAAGAGCGACATCCAGCAGGTCGGCGAACGCGTACTGAAGGTGCTGACCGGGAGTGCCGGCACCTTGCCGCCGAGCGACGGCAGCGACGAGACTGCCGGACGCATGATTGTCGTCGCCCACGATATTTCGCCGGCCGACATGCTGCAGTTCAAGGACCGCGCCTTTGGCGGTTTCGTGACCGATCTCGGCGGCCAGAACTCGCATACCGCGATCGTCGCGCGCAGTCTCGACATTCCTGCGGCAGTCGGTATGTCCAATGCGTCGGCGCTGATCGAGCAGGACGACCTGATCATCATCGACGGCGATGCCGGCGTCGTGATCGTCGAGCCGCCGCCGAATGTGCTGGAGCAGTATCGCGAACTGCAGCAGCGCCTGATGCGCGAGCGCAAGAAGCTCAGCAAGCTGAAGAAGACGCCGGCAGTAACCAGGGATGGTACAGAGATCAGCTTGCTTGCGAACATCGAGCTGCCGGACGACTGCCCGGGTGCGCTCGAAGGCGGCGCGATGGGCGTCGGCCTGTTCCGTTCCGAATTCCTGTTCATGGGGCGCGCCGGTTTCGTCAACAAGTTGCCTTCCGAGGATGAGCAGTTCGAGTCCTACCGCCAGGCGGTGATGGCGATGAAGGGGCGTCCGGTCACCATCCGCACGCTCGACATCGGCGCCGACAAGCCGCTCGATTCGGCCGAGCAGACCGCGCTCAATCCCGCCCTCGGCCTGCGCGCGATCCGGTTCTGCCTGGCGGAGCCGCAGATGTTCCTGCAGCAGCTGCGCGCGATCCTGCGCGCATCGGCCTACGGTCCGATCAAGCTGCTGATTCCGATGCTCGCGCATGCGTTCGAGATCGACCAGACGCTGGCCATGATCGAGCAGGCGAAATCCCAGCTGCGCGAGCAGAACAAGAAATTCGATCCGCTGATCCCGGTGGGCGCGATGATCGAGATTCCCGCCGCCGCGCTCACGCTGCCGATGTTCGTCAAGCGCATGGACTTTCTGTCCGTCGGCACCAATGACCTGATCCAGTACACGCTGGCGATCGATCGTGCCGATCACGAGGTCGCGCATTTGTACAACCCGCTGCACCCCGCCGTGTTGTACCTGCTGTCGACCACGATCTCGATCGGCGCGAAGGCGGGCATACCGGTGTCGGTGTGCGGCGAAATGGCCGGCGATACGCGCATGACGCGGCTGTTGCTGGGCATGGGATTGCGTGAGTTCTCGATGCATCCGACGCAGATCCTTCCCGTCAAGCAGGAAATCCTCAACACCGATCTGCACGCGATTGCGGCGCAGACGAAGAAGATCCTGCGTACCATCGAGCCGACTGCGATCCAGACCGCAGTCGAACAGTTGCGCGAGCTTTGAAACCGCCGGGCACGGCTGTTTTCTGCAGGTACAAAAACAAAAAAGGGACTCGACGAGTCCCTTTTTCTTTGCCTTCACAACGCTCAGGAAGCCGCCGGCTCGGGCACCGCCTCCGCGCGCTTGGCCTGGCGGCGCTTCACGATAATCGGCACGATCACCAGCGCGGCCGTCAGCGCAAGGATGGACGCCGAGATCGGCTTGGTGATGAAGATCGTCATGTCGCCCTGGCTGATCGACAGCGCCCGGCGCAACTGTTGTTCCGCCACCGGGCCAAGGATCATGCCGACGATGGTCGGTGCGACCGGGATGTCGTAGCGCCGCATCAGGAAGCCGATCAGGCCGATGATGTAGAGCAGCAGCAGGTCGAACCAGGAATTGCGCAGGCCGTAGGCGCCCAGCGTCGCGAAGATCAGGATGCCGCCGTACAGCAGCGGTCGGGGGATCGACAGCAGCCTGATCCACAGGCCCACCAGCGGCAGGTTCAGGATCAGCAGGAGCACGTTGCCGATATACATCGACGCGATCAGGCCCCAGACCAGCAGCGGCTGGGTTTCGAACAGCAACGGACCGGGTTGCAGGCCGTATTGCTGGAAGGCCGCCAGCACGATCGCAGCCGTTGCCGAAGTCGGCAGGCCGATCGTCAGCAGCATGGCCAGCGTGCCTGTGCTGGAGGCATTGTTCGCGGCTTCCGGGCCGGCCACGCCTTCGATCGCGCCCTTACCGAACTCTTCCGGATGCTTGCTGAGCTTCTTCTCCACCGAATAGGACAGGAAGGTCGGGATCTCCGAACCGCCCGCCGGCATCGCGCCGATGGGGAAGCCGAGGAAGGTGCCGCGCAGCCAGGGCTTCCAGGAGCGCGCCCAGTCCGACTTCGACATCCAGATCGACCCCTTCACCTGCTCCAGCTTGTCGACCGTCTTGTTCAGGTAGGTGGCGAGGTACAGCGTTTCGCCCACGGCGAACAGGCCTACTGCGGCAACCACGACATCGATGCCGTCCAGCAGCTCGGGGATGCCCATGGTGAAACGCGGCTGGCCGGTCTGCCCATCGATGCCGATCAGGCCGATCCACAGGCCGAAGAACAGGCTGGCGAGACCGCGCGCCATCGAGGCGCCTAGCAGGGTGGAAACAGTGACGAAGGCCAGGATCATCACGGCAAAGTACTCGGCCGGGCCAAACTTGATTGCTACATCCACCACCAGTGGCGCAACAACCGTCAGCATTACCACGGAAATGGTGCCGGCGACGAAGGAGCCGATCGCCGAGGTCGACAGCGCGGGACCTGCACGGCCGCGCTTGGCCATCATGTTGCCTTCAAGGGCGGTCATGATGGTGGCGGATTCGCCTGGCGTGTTGAGCAGGATCGAAGTGGTCGAGCCGCCGTACATGGCGCCGTAGTAAATGCCGGCGAACATGATCAGCGCGCCGGTCGGGTCGAAGCCGGTCGTGGCCGGCAGCAGCAGCGCCACGGTGAGCGCGGGGCCGACGCCCGGCAGCACGCCGACCAGCGTGCCGAGAGTGACGCCGATGAATCCCAGCATCAGGTTCTGCATGGTCATCGCGACCGAGAACCCGGACATCAAGGCATTGAAGGTTTCCATGATTACAGGCCTCCGAGCAGACCGCTTGGCAGGTTCAGTCCGAGGCCGCGCGTGAAGACGAAGAAGGCGATCGTCGACAGCACCAGGCCGACGACGATATCGCGGAACAGCCGGCGGCTGCCGAAGCCGCGCGC
Organism: Noviherbaspirillum sp.; assembly: GCA_035627275.1. Classification (GTDB taxonomy): domain Bacteria; phylum Pseudomonadota; class Gammaproteobacteria; order Burkholderiales; family Burkholderiaceae_D; genus Noviherbaspirillum. The sequence continues at coordinate 27,300 of DASPMC010000052.1, read as the reverse complement.
TACCAGCGTGAACAGGAAGGTCGATGCGAGGACGAAACCGGCCCAGGCGATCGAGGCCATGTGCAGGACCACGCCGGTGCTCAGGATGGCAAAGGCCACCCAGTCCGGTTCCTCATGGTTTTCATCCATCGGCACGTTGCGCCAGCCGCCGGAGACTGCCTGCCAGCACAAGACGCCGCCGAGGATCAGCAGGCCGGCACCGATCAGGTAGGGAAACGCACGCGGGCCGACTTGCGAGTAGCCGCCCCCTGCAGAAATGTCTTGGGTACCAGCGATCACGAAGATCCCCAGCGTGGCGAGCGCGATGGACACCATCAGCTCCCCCGGATTGATCCGAGAACGAGAGGTCATTTTTTTCACCTAGAGTTCGAGTAGTTATGTCTATATTTCTATACCAGCGCGCAGGGGAAGGCGAGTGCCGCCTTCGTCTGCGCCCGGGGCGAGACATGATGCCGTCCGGCGGTATCCGGCCGGACGGCTGTGATGCAGGTGCAATCGGATGCGGTTCGGGCGGCCCGAATGGTCCGCCCGATGATTGACTTACTTCTTGACCAGGCCGAGGCCGTTGATGATTTTCTCGGTCTGCTTGACTTCGTTCTCCAGGTACTGCTGGAACGCGTCGCCCGGGAGGTAGGCGTCCGCCCAGCCGTTCTTGGCCAGCAGGTCTTGCCAAGTCTTGGTGCGGACGGCCTTGTCGATGGTCATCATCAGCTCGCGCTTCTGTGCGTCGTTGAGGCCGGGTGCGGCGAACACTGCACGCCAGTTGGACAGTTCAACATCGACGCCTTGCTCCTTGAGCGTCGGGACATCGATCCCGGGCAGGCGCTTGCCGGAAGTCACTGCCAGCGGACGGAACTTGCCGGACTGGATCTGGCCGGCGAATTCGTTGTAGCCGGACAGGCCCACGGTCACGTGGCCGCCGAGGATGGCTGCCTGTGCCTCACCGCCGCCGGCGAACGGGATGTAGTTGATCTTGCTGACATCCACACCCGTTGCCTGAGCAATCATCGCGACGATGATGTGGTCGGTGCCGCCGGCCGAGCCGCCGCCCCAGGAAACGCTGCCCGGGTTGGCCTTGAACTGCGCGATCAGGTCCTTGAGGGATTTGATCGGGGAGCTGGCGGGAACGACTAGCACGTCATACTCGCCGGTCAGGCGGGCGATCGGCGTCACCTGCGACAGGTTGACCGGGGACTTGTTGAGGGCGATACCGCCTACCATCACGCTGCCGCCGACCAGGAGCGCAGTCGGGTCGCCCTTGGCCGAGTTGACGAACTGGGCCAGGCCGATGGTGCCTGCCGCGCCGCCCTTGTTGTCGATCTGGATTTTCTTGACCAGGTCATTCTGCTGGATCGCCTGTGCGAGTCCGCGGCCGGTCTGGTCCCAGCCGCCGCCCGGATTGGCAGGAACCAGCATCTTGATGCTGTCGAGGGCGAGAGCCGGCGCGCTGGCGATCAGGCCGAGCGCCGTGACCGAGGTGAGCAGCCAGCGGCTGAGGGAATTGCGTTTGCCGATAGTCATGGTGAATCTCCTTCATCCTAGTGAGGTAACCCCGATTGTTTTGGTTTGAGCGTCAGGGTCCGTACGCTGCCGGACTTACTTTAAAACACCATAGCTTGCAGTTAGCTTTCGATGATCGCTTTTCCCCATGGGCTATCGGGGAAAATCCTAGTCTGAATAATTGTCAATTTGTTATTTTTGTGCTCCTCGCTGGTTGGGGGGGATAACCGTTTAACGTCAGAATCGCACGGTGACCGGTTAAGCCAGAATAGCACCGGGACGGTGCATGTAAAGCAGGCAAGCATTGACCGGTGCCGGTTTGACTGGCGGAACCGACTTGGTTATTCTTACGCAACGCGCCGATTTGATATCAGCTTGCGGGCGCGTAATAAATACGGCTAAAGCGTGCTTGCAAGTAAAGCCTGAATTAGCCCGATAAGCTGTCCGCTGTCGGGCTTTTTTGTTTTCGGCGCAACGGTTTCCGAGAAAAACCGGCGCCTGTTACCTGGATTTCTATGCCATCCATCGGAATCGTTTCGCCAAAATCGATGCATTTCCCGGAGCCGCTGCCGCTGAAAAGCGGAGCGACGCTCTCCGACTACACGTTGATGTACGAAACCTACGGCACGCTCAACGCGGACCGCTCCAACGCCGTGCTGATCTGCCATGCGCTGAACGCGTCGCACCACGTTGCCGGCGTATATGAAGGCGTGGACGGGAGCAAGAATGTCGGCTGGTGGGACAACATGGTCGGCCCGGGCAAGCCGGTCGATACCGACCGCTTCTTCGTCATTGGCGTCAACAATCCGGGCTCGTGCTTCGGCTCGACCGGCCCGATGAATGTCAATCCCGCCACCGGCAAGCCGTACGGCGCCGGCTTCCCCGTAGTGACGGTGGAGGACTGGGTGCACGCACAGGCGCGTCTGGCGGACAGGCTGGGCATCCAGCAGTTTGCCGCCGTGATGGGCGGCTCGCTCGGTGGCATGCAGGCGCTGGCGTGGAGCATGATTTTCCCCGAGCGCCTGCGCCACGCAGTCGTGATCGCATCCACGCCCAAACTCAGCGCACAGAACATCGCCTTCAACGACGTCGCCCGCCAGGCGATCCTGACCGATCCAGATTTTCATGGCGGCGACTACTATGCACACGGCGTGGTGCCCAAGCGCGGCCTGCGGGTGGCGCGCATGGTCGGCCACATCACCTACCTGTCCGATGACAGCATGGCCGAGAAATTCGGCCGCTCGCTGCGCAACGGCGGCTTCCAGTTCGGCTTCGGCATCGATTTCGAGATCGAGTCCTACCTGCGGTACCAGGGCGACAAGTTTTCCGAATACTTCGACGCCAACACCTACCTGCTGATCACCAAGGCGCTCGACTACTTCGATCCGGCGCGCGAACACCGCGACGACCTCGCCGCCGCGCTCGCCAACACCAGGGCCGATTACCTGCTGGTGTCCTTCACCACCGACTGGCGCTTCTCGCCGGAGCGCAGCCGCGAAATCGTGCAGGCGCTGGTCAAGAACAAGCGCCGCGTCGACTACGCCGAGATCGACGCGCCCCACGGCCACGATGCCTTCCTGCTCGAGGATCCCCGGTACATGAATGTAGTGAAAGCGTATTACGACCGCATCTGGCAAGACATCAACGGCGGAGGGCGCGCATGAACTTCCGCGAACTGGTTACCCACCGTCCCGACCTGGCCTTCATCGCGCACTGGGTCGCGCAGGGCACGCATGTGCTCGACCTCGGCTGCGGCGACGGCGTGATGCTCGAATACCTGCAATCCGAAAAGCGCTGCATCGGCTACGGCGTGGAGATCGACGACAACAAGATTCCCGTCTGTATCAACCGCGGCGTGTCCGTTATCCAGCAGGACCTGGAAGCGGGGCTGGCGATGTTTACCGACAATGCGTTCGACACCGTGCTGTGCCTGTCGGCGCTGCAGATGATGAAGAACGTCGAAGGCATCCTTGCCGATATCGCACGCGTGGGTCGCGAGGCGATCGTGTCCTTCCCCAACTTTGCATACTGGCCACACCGCGTCGCACTGCTGCGCGGCCGCATGCCGGTGTCGAAGTCGTTGCCGTACGAGTGGTACGACACGCCCAACGTGCGTTGCGCGACAATCAAGGATTTCGAGGAACTCGCCAACAAAGTCGGACTCGAAGTGCTCGAATGCATTGCGTTGCATGAAGGCAAGCCCGTGTCATTCCTGCCGAACTGGCGCGGCAGCCTTGCCGTGTTCCGGCTCCGCAAGAAGACCCACGCATGAACCCTGCGGTCTGCGGCGCGATAAATAACGAATTTGAAAACACCGGCTCCTGGTCGCTCGATCAAGAACCGTCACAATTGGAAATGCCGGATGAGCACTAAAGAGGGAGAGAAGAAGGCCGGAAAGGCTGCTGGAACGCACAGCATCCGCGATGCCTTCCTGCACCCGTCCGCGTGGACCATGTTCTTCTTCGGCTTCGCATCCGGTCTGCCTTTCCTGCTGGTGGCCGGCACGCTGGCCTACTGGCTCAAGGAAAACAACATCACGCTCAAGGACATCACGATGATCGCGAGCGCAGGCCTGGCGTATTCCTTCAAGTTCCTGTGGGCGCCCTTCATCGACCGCCTGCGCCTGCCGCTGCTCGGCCGTCTCGGCCAGCGGCGCAGCTGGATGCTGCTGGCGCAGGTGGCGGTCATGCTCGGCCTCGGCGCGATGGCATCGATCACGCCGTCGGATCTCGGACTGTTCGTTGGATTGACGCTGCTGGTCGCCTTTGCCGGCGCCACCCTCGACATCGTGGTGGATGCCTATCGTATCGAAATTGCCCCGGTCGAAGCGCAAGGCGCGCTGGTCGCGACTTATTCGCTCGGCTACCGGATCGCCCTGATTGTCACCGGCGCGCTGGCGCTGGTACTCGCTGACTACACCGTCTGGCCGAACGTGTACCGGGTCATGGCGCTATGCATGCTGATCCCGATCGTCGTCAACCTGTTCGCGCGCGAACCGGATGTGCTGCGCGTCCATTCGCAAAGCTGGGTGGAAGGCATGCGTGAAGGCGTGGTCGAGCCGTTTGCCGATTTCTTCCGCCGGTTCGGCGGCCGGGTGGGGCTGGTGATCCTGCTGTTCATCCTGCTGTTCAAGGTTTCCGACCAGGCGCTGGTCGGCGGCATCATGGGGCCGTTCTACCTCGATCAGGGCTTTACCAAGACTGAGATCGCGGCAGTATCCAAAGTGTACGGCATCTGGATTGGCATCGCCGGCGCTTTCCTCGGCGGCGTGGCTGTCGCCCGCTGGGGTGTGGAGCGTGCGCTGCTGGCCGGCATCGTGCTCGGCGCGGCGAGCAACCTGCTCTACTTGGCGCTGATTGGAGCGCACGGCGATGTGCGCATGCTTACGCTGGTGATCTCCGGCGAGAATCTGGCGCAGGGCTTGCTTGGAACCACAGCGGTCGCCTACCTGTCAGCACTAGTGAACCAGCGCTATACAGCGACGCAGTATGCGCTGTTCAGTTCGCTGATTACGCTGCCGGGCAAGGTGCTGGGCTTCTATTCCGGCCGCATCGTCGAGGCGGTCGGCTATGGGACATATTTCTGGATTACCGCGCTGGCGATCGTGCCGGCTGTTGTCTTGTATTACTGGCTCCATCCGCGCGTCAAATTGGAAGGTGCTGCTGCGGAATGATAAGGTTGTTTTTCAAGTAAGCTTGTGACCTTGGCGGAAAGGACAAACCATGAAACGGTTGATCTCCATTCTGATCGCAGTAGTTTCGTTCGCGGCGGTAACTCCGCATACATTTGCCAAGGACGAAATCAGCCCGGACGGCGTTAAGGTCGACAAGATGTCGCCATTACGCAAACTGGTGCCGGAGGGCGAACTCGAAACGGCCGCCGTCCAGCAGTACACCGGCCTCAAGCAGCAGGCCAGCCAGAAGGGCGCGCTGGTGCCGGACAACCATCCGCAGGTGCAGCGCCTGCGAACAATCGCCAAAGCCTTGATCCCGTATGCGGAGCGCTGGAATCCGGGCGCGCAAGACTGGAAGTGGGAAGTCAACCTTTTCAACTCCAAACAGATCAACGCCTTCTGCATGCCTGGAGGGAAGATCGGTTTCTTCAGCGGCATCCTGACCGAACTGAAACTCACCGACGATGAAGTCGCCATCGTGATGGGGCATGAAATCGCCCATGCGCTGCGCGAACACGGCCGCGAACAACTGGCCAAGTCCAGCCTGACCAATGTTGGAGCCAAGGTGCTTGGCATCGGATTGTCGGCGCTGCTCGGCGTCGATCCCAACCTTACCGGTACCGCGGCCAACCTCGGAGCAGGCGCGTTGAAACTGAAGTTTTCAAGAAGTGATGAAACCGAGGCCGACCTGGTCGGCCTCGATATCGTTGCCCGCGCCGGCTACGACCCGCGCGCCGGCGTCGCCTTATGGCAGAAAATGGGAATGGTGAGCAAGAACGCGCCGTTCGAGTGGCTCTCGACCCACCCGGCCGGTCAGACACGCATCGCCGAGATGCAGAAGCACATGCCGTCGGTCATGCCGCTATACGCGAAAGCGAAGGGGCAGCCGCAATCGAAGCTGCCGCCCTATACCAGCAATGTGAAGGGGATCGCCCCTATCCCTTGATCATCCCTTGAGAAAGGCAGACGCGCCGTCGTATTCGATGGTCAGCGGCGCGTGGTCCGAGAAGCGCTCGTCCTTGTAGACTGACGCGGCACGCGCCTTCCCGGCGATGCCCGGGGTGGAGATGTGGTAATCGATGCGCCACCCGACGTTCTTCGCCCAGGCCTGGCCGCGATTGCTCCACCAGGTATAGGCTTCGCCCGTCGTGTCCGGATGCAGCTTGCGGTACACGTCGACCAAGCCGACTTCGCCCAGCACGCGCGTCATCCACTCGCGTTCCTCCGGCAGGAAGCCGGAATTCTTCTGATTGCTCTTCCAGTTCTTCAGGTCGATTTCCTTGTGCGCGATATTCCAGTCGCCGCACAGCACCACTTCCTGCCCGCAATCGCGCAGTTTCTGCAGGTGCGGCAGGAACACGTCCATGAAGCGGAATTTCGCCTGCTGGCGCTCCTCGCTCGACGAACCGGACGGGCAGTACACCGAGATCACCGAAAGCTTGCCGAAGTCGCACTGCACATAGCGGCCTTCGGTATCGAATTCCTCGCAACCGAAGCCGACCTGGATCGCGTCCGGTTCGAACTTCGAATAGATACCCACGCCGGAATAGCCTTTCTTCTCCGCATAGTGGAAGTGGCCATGGTAGCCGGCCGGCGCCTGGAATTCCGGCGTCATGTCGCCAGCCTGTGCTTTCAGTTCCTGCACACAGACGAAATGCGCGTCATGTTTTGCCATCCAGTCGAAGAAACCCTTCTTGGCGGCGGAGCGGATACCGTTGAGGTTGGCAGAGACAATCTTGAGCATGGTGTTCACCGGAAAAAACGAGCGGCTAGCATAACCGATTCGTCCGGAAATTTGTGGTGGCCCAAAATGGTGATGCGGGCGGTGTCTCCCATTACAATGCTTGCTTGTCCGGCACCGTCCGGAGTTGTCAATCTATACACACCGAGGATATCTTGAGTAAGCTGAGCCAGGAATTCATCGAGTTCTCCGTCAATGCAGGCGTGCTGCGTTTCGGCGAATTCATCACCAAGGCGGGGCGCACGTCGCCTTACTTCTTCAACGCCGGCCTGTTCAACGACGGCGCCACGCTCGGCAGGCTGGCCGATTTCTACGCGCAGACGCTGCTCGATTCCGGCATCGAATTCGACATGTTGTTCGGCCCGGCATACAAGGGCATCACGCTGGCCGCCGCCACCTCGGTTGCGCTCGCACAGAAGGGGCGCAATATTCCCTTTGCCTACAACCGCAAGGAAGCCAAGGACCACGGCGAGGGCGGCACCATGGTCGGCGCCAAGCTGCAGGGCAGGGTGGTGATCATCGACGACGTGATATCCGCCGGCACTTCGGTGCGCGAGTCGGTCGACATGATCCGTACCGCCGGCGCCACGCCTTGCGCGGTGCTGATCGCGCTCGACCGCATGGAAAAATCCGGCAAGGACGGCGCGCTGTCGGAACACTCCGCTGTACAGGAAGTCACCAAGGCCTATGGCATGCCGGTAGTGTCTATTGGCAACTTGTCCGATTTGTTGGAATATATCTCGAAGGCTGGCGCCAATCCCGACCTGGCAAAGTACAAGGATGCGGTGGGCGCCTACCGAAGCCGCTATGGCGTGATGTAACTCATGCTTCCAAGGGAGGAGCGATGATGAGTTCACTGAAGACCACGTTGTTCCTTCCCCTGCTTCTGGTGCATTGCGGCGTTCACGCGCAGATCTATATGTGCAAGGACGCCGACGGCCGCACTATCACCTCCGACCGCCCCATTCCCGAATGCGCCGACCGCGCCGTGCGCGAGCTCGACAAGAGCGGCCGCACGCGCCGCGATATTCCGCCGCCGATGAGCGCCGAGGAAAAGCGCAGGCTCCAGCAGGAACAGGAAAAGCGCAAGGCGGAAGAAGCCGCCGCCGACGAGCAGCGCCGCAGCGACCGGTTGCTGCGGGCGCGCTACAAGAGCGAAGCGGATATCGAGGAGGCGCGCAAGCGTGCGCTGGAGCAGGTGGGTGACCGGATCAAACGCGACAAGGCTGCCCTGGCTGCTGCGGAAAAGCAGCAGCAACAGGCACAGGCCGAAGCGGATGCGTTGAAAAAGAAAAATGCCACGGTGCCGGCGGTCCTGCAGCACCGGATCGACGATGCCTCACAGACGGTGGATGCGTCCCGCAAGGCGTTGGAGGGACATGAGGCAGATGAAGCGGAAGTCAATGCAAAGCATGACGCCTTGCTGAAGCGGTATCGTGAGCTGACTACGGCGGCGAAGTGAGCGCAGAAAGCACTGAAAGCGCCGCGCTCACTTCTTCCTGTCTTTAGCCCGCCAGCTTCTTCTTCAGCAATTCCGTCAGCTGCGCCGGATTGGCCTTGCCCTTGGTTGCCTTCATCGCCTGGCCGATGATCGCGTTGAACGCCTTTTCCTTGCCGGAGCGGTATTCCTCGACCGACTTCGCATTCGCCGCCAGCACTTCGTCGACGATCTTCTCGAGCGCGCCGCTGTCGGAGATCTGCTTCAGGCCCTTGGCCTCGATGATGTCGTCGGCCAGCGTTTCCTTGTCGGACGGCGCTTCCCACATGCCTGCGAACACTTCCTTGGCGATCTTGTTCGAGATCGTGCCATCGGCGATGCGCTGCAGCAGCACGGCGAGCTGTTCCGCCTTCACCGGCGAGTCCGCGATGTCGACGCCTTCGCGGTTCAGCGTGGACGATACGTCGCCCATCAACCAGTTTGCCGCTGGCTTGGCCTGCTCCTTGCCGGCCTTTGCCACGACACCTTCGAAGTAGGACGCCATCGCCTTCGACTGTGTCAGCACAGAAGCGTCATACTCCGGCAGGCCGTAATCCTTCACGAAGCGCTCACGCATCGCACCGGGCAATTCCGGCATGGACGCCTTCACGCGCTCGATCCAGTCCTGCGCGATCACCAGCGGCGGCAGGTCGGGGTCAGGGAAGTAGCGATAATCCTGCGCATCTTCCTTGCTGCGCATGGAGCGGGTTTCCTTGCGATCCGGGTCGTACAGGCGGGTTTCCTGCACCACCTTGCCACCGTCCTCGATCAGTTCGATCTGGCGGCGCACTTCATAGTTGATCGCTTCTTCCAGAAAGCGGAAGGAGTTCAGGTTCTTGATCTCGCAACGGGTACCGTATTCCTTCTGGCCGACGGGACGCACCGAAACGTTGGCGTCGCAGCGGAAAGAGCCTTCCTGCATGTTGCCGTCGCAGATGCCGAGCCACACCACGAGCGAATGCAGCGCCTTCGCGTAGGCCACTGCCTCGGCGGCGCTGCGCATGTCTGGCTCGGTAACGATTTCCAGCAGGGGCGTGCCGGCGCGGTTCAGGTCGATGCCGGTCATACCATGGTAATCCTCGTGCAGCGATTTGCCGGCGTCTTCCTCGAGGTGCGCGCGGGTCAGCTGCACCGTCCTCATCTCGGCCTTGCCGTCCTTCTCCATGACGAAAGAGAGCGTGCCGCCTTGCACGACCGGAATCTCATACTGGCTGATCTGGTAGCCCTTCGGCAGGTCGGGGTAAAAGTAGTTCTTGCGCGCGAAAATCGACTGGTTCGCCACCTTGGCGCCGATCGCCAGGCCGAACTGGATCGCGCGCTCGACCGCGCCCTTGTTCATCACCGGCAGCACACCCGGCAGGGCCAGGTCCACCGGGCAGGCCTGGGTGTTCGGCTCGGCGCCGAACTGCGTCGATGCGCCGCTGAAAATTTTCGATTGGGTGGAGAGCTGTGCATGCGTCTCCATGCCGATAACGACTTCCCACTGCATAGTAATGTCCTCAGAAGTTATTCTTCATAACGGCACTGTCCGGTCTTCAGGTCCACCGACAGTTCCGAAAAATTGGGGCGTGATCCGCACAGCGCGGGGCAGCTGGGCTTCATCGCCAGCCTGTTGCCTTCGCGCTCAAGGCGGATCGTGCAATTCAACCGGCGATCGTAGTCGTAGCCTCGCCGGGTGCGTGCTTCGCGCGCGTTCTCCAGTGCGATGCGCCACTGCACCGCCGGCGATGCATCGCGCATCTCCGCCAGCAGGCCGTCGCTTTCGTCAATGCTGCAATCGAAGCCGTGCGTGCTGCGAAACAGCGCCGATTCCCATCGGAAGGCATCGATCTGGTTGCCTTTGATGCGAATCTCGCCTATGTCGGCATAGGTCACCGGCTCGCCATCTACCGTCCGCGCGGCGCTGCACGAGAAGCGCGTCTCCAGCTGCTGTTCGACAGCGGCTGCGGTTCCTGCGTAAAGCAGGAATGGCAGGAGTGCGGCAATCATCGCGCGGGGAAAATGGCTCATACGCCTTCCGGTTTCCGGCTGTGCCAGTCGGTGACGCGCTGGAACTGGTGCGCCACGTTCAGCAGCTTCGCCTCGTTGAAGGTGTTGCCGATGATCTGCAGGCCGACAGGACGTTTCGCGTTCTTCTCGCCCTTGCCGAAGCCGCAGGGAATCGACATGCCCGGCAAGCCGGCCAGGCTGGTCGACAGCGTGAAGATGTCAGCCAGGTAATTCGCAACCGGATCGTCGGCCTTGTCGCCGATGTCCCAGGCGACGGTCGGCGAGACCGGTCCCATGATCACATCGCATTGCTTGAATGCTTCCTGGAAGTCCTGAGCGATCAGGCGGCGAATCTTCTGTGCCTGCAGGTAGTAGGCGTCGTAATAACCGTGCGACAGCACATAGGCGCCGACCAGGATGCGGCGCTTCACTTCTTCGCCGAAGCCTTCCGCGCGCGACTTGCGGTACATGTCGGCGAGGTCCTTGTATTCCTTCGCTCGATGGCCGTAGCGCACGCCGTCGAAACGCGACAGGTTGGACGAGGCTTCCGCAGGAGCGATCACGTAATAGACCGGGATCGACAGTTCTGTCTTCGGCAATGAAATGTCGACAAGCGTCGCGCCCAGCTTTTCATATTCGCGCAGCGCGCCGCGCACGGCTTCCTCGACATCGGCGGCAAGGCCCTTGCCGAAGTATTCACGCGGCACGCCGATCTTCAGGCCCTGCAGCGGCTTGTCGAGGTCGCGCGTGAAGTCTTCCGAAGGGCGCTCGAGACTGGTCGAATCCTGCGGGTCGAAACCGGTCATCGCATTGAGCAGCAGCGCGCAGTCCTCCGCGGTTTGCGCCATCGGGCCGCCCTGGTCGAGCGAAGATGCAAAAGCGATCATGCCGAAGCGCGATACGCGGCCATAGGTCGGCTTGATGCCGGTGACGCCGCACAGGGAAGCCGGCTGGCGGATGGAGCCGCCGGTATCGGTGGCCGTCACGGCGGGCGCCAGGCGGGCGGCGATGGCTGCCGCGGAGCCTCCGGAAGAGCCGCCGGGAATCGCATTCCTGTCCCACGGGTTCTTCACGGGGCCGAAGAACGAATTCTCGTTCGACGAGCCCATGGCAAATTCATCACAGTTCAATTTTCCGAGGTTCACCATACCTGCCGCATGGAACTGTTTCACCGCAGTTGCATCGAAGGGGCTGATGTAGTTCGAGAGCATCTTCGAGCCGGCGGTGGAGCGCCAGCCGCGCGTGACAAAAATGTCCTTGTGCGCGATGGGGATGCCGGTGAGAGGCGTCGTGTCACCTTTGGCAATGCGTGCGTCTGCTTCGGCGGCTTGGGCCAGCGTCAGGCCTTCGTCGACATGGATGAACGCATTCAGGTCGCTCTTGCCGATGCGCTCGAGATACATCTTTGCCAGCTCGGTGGCGGAAACCTGTTTGGCCTGCAGCAGTGCTGAGAGCTCTTTGAGTGTCTTGGTATGCATAGGATGGCAGCGATGCGGCGCAATGAATGATGCGCCTGCGGTTGTTATTCGATGACTTTCGGGACCAGGTACAGGCCGTCCTGGGTGGCCGGGGCGACCTTCTGGTAATCGTCGCGGCGGTTCGGTTCGGTGGCCACGTCCTCGCGCAAGCGCAGGGCGACATCGTTCTGGTAGGCGGCAATCGGGTGGTTGAGCGGCTCGATGCCGGTCGTATCGACGGCGCGCATCTGCTCCACGAGGCCGAAGATGCCGTTGAGCTTGTCCAGGGTTTTGGCTGCCTGATCTTCATTCAGGTCGAGCTGCGCCAGGCGGGCCAGGCGCTTAACGTCGGAGAGGTCGAGTGACATGATGGAAAGGGTTGGGCGGCCCCTTGCAGGACCGTTATTTTCAAAGGGACAAAATGAATTCTAATTCTTGCAAAAACTTGTCAAAAGGCGCGAACTGGCTTGTATCCGTCCCGCATTTTTGAAGTTTCCGTCGACTAATTTCGACTAAATTATAAGGTAGAATGATGGGTTAATACCTCGCCGGCCATGGCGGCTTTGACACTATGCCGGGACGGAGGTTTTCACCACCAATGTTAAGCGCGCGAGTGATGCGCATCGGGACCATACATGTTCGGATTTTTACGCAGTTATTTTTCTAATGACCTGGCAATCGACCTGGGCACGGCCAATACGCTGATCTACGTGCGCAACATGGGTATCGTGCTGGACGAACCGTCGGTGGTGGCGATTCGTCAGCAGGGCGGCCCGAACGGCAAGAAAACCATCCAGGCCGTCGGCAAGGAAGCCAAGCAGATGCTGGGCAAGGTGCCGGGCAACATCGAAGCGATCCGCCCGATGAAGGACGGCGTGATCGCCGACTTCACCGTCACCGAGCAGATGCTCAAGCAGTTCATCCGCATGGTGCACGACTCCAAGCTGTTCAAGCCGTCCCCGCGCATCATCATCTGCGTTCCCTGCGGTTCCACTCAGGTTGAGCGCCGCGCGATCCGCGAATCCGCACTCGGCGCAGGCGCTTCGCAGGTCTACCTGATCGAAGAGCCGATGGCTGCTGCGATCGGCGCCGGCCTGCCGGTATCCGATGCGACCGGTTCCATGGTCGTCGACATCGGCGGCGGCACGACCGAAGTCGGCATCATCTCGCTGGGCGGTATGGTGTACAAGGGTTCCGTGCGCGTGGGCGGCGACAAGTTCGACGAAGCGATCGTCAACTACATCCGTCGCAACTACGGCATGCTGATCGGCGAACAGACCGCCGAAGCGATCAAGAAGGAGATCGGTTCGGCCTTCCCGGGCTCCGAAGTCAAGGAGATGGAAGTCAAGGGCCGTAACCTGTCCGAGGGCATCCCGCGCTCGTTCACGATTTCCAGCAACGAGATCCTGGAAGCGCTGACCGACCCGCTCAACAACATCGTCTCCGCCGTGAAGAACGCGCTCGAGCAAACCCCGCCGGAACTCGGCGCGGATATCGCCGAGAAGGGCATGATGCTGACTGGCGGCGGCGCGTTGCTGCGCGACCTCGACCGCCTGCTGATGGAAGAAACCGGTCTGCCTGTGATCGTCGCCGAGGATCCGCTGACCTGCGTTGTACGCGGTTCCGGCATGGCGCTCGAGCGCATGGACAAGCTGGGCTCCATCTTCTCCTACGAGTAATCGACACGATGTTTTGCCTGACGCGCCTTGCCAAGCTCCCGCAAGGCGCGCCGATGGACAGAAATTCCCGGTCACGTTCCCCGATATAGACCCTGATGGATTACAGTCCACCGCCACTGTTCAAGCAAGGCGCCTCCGCCCGTGCCAAAGTGGTGTTCTTCTCCCTTATTGCCCTGATCCTGCTGGTGGCCGACTCGCGACTGCGTTCGCTCGGGCCGATCCGGCAGGTCGTCGGCACCGTGCTCTACCCGCTGCAGGTCGTGGCGCTGTTGCCGCGCGACGCTGCCTACATGGTGAGCGGTTATTTTTCGTCGCTTTCGGCGATGCAGAAGGAAAACCGCAGTCTCAAGGAACAGCAGGTCGCCAATGCGCAGACCCTGCAGCAGGTGCAGCAGCTGTCGGCGGAGAATGCCCACCTGCGGAAACTGCTGGCCGCAACCGAACGGCTTGCGGTGAAGTCGGTCATGACTGAAATCCTGTACGACGCGCGCGATGCATTTACCCGCAAGATCATCGTCGACCGCGGCACCAGCCACGGCGTCGCGCGGGGACAGCCTGTGATCGACGATCAGGGCGTCGTCGGCCAAGTGACCCGGGTTTTTCCTCTGACATCCGAGGTGACGCTGCTGACGGACAAAGAGCAGGCGATCCCGGTCCAGGTCGTCCGTAGCGGACTGCGCAGCATTGCCTACGGCCAGGGTCATTCCGGCGCGCTCGACCTGAGGTTCATGCCGGCCAACGCCGACATCCAGAACGGCGACATGCTCGTCACATCCGGCATCGATGGTGTTTACCCGGCCGGCCTGTCGGTTGCCAAGGTTACTCAGGTGGAAAGGAAATCCTCCGATGCATTCGCGCGCATCGTCTGCCAGCCATTGGCCGGCATCGACCGCAACCGTCAAATGCTGATCCTGCTAACCGAGACGAACTTCCCGCCGCGCCCTGCGCCGGAAGATCCGAAGAAGGAAAAGGCGGCCAAGCGGGAAGCAGCGAAGGACGCCTCCAAGCAGCCAGCCGCAGGCGCCGTGCAGGTGCCCGCTGCCATACCGGCGAATGGCCCAGCGGCGGTCGCGCCGACTGCCGCTACTGCAACCGCGGCTGCAGCGGCCACTGCGCCGACGGCTGCTCCGGCAGCGAAACCCGCCGCGCCGGCAACGGCCACGCCGGCGCCTGCCACAGGAGCTGCTGCGCCGAAACCGGCGGGTGAGAAGGCAGCCCCGGCACCGGCCGCTGCAGTTGCACCGGTCAAGCCGGTAACTGCCGCGCCGGCCAAGCCAACGGCGCCGCCCAAAGCAGAACTGAAGGCAGTCGCGCCCGCAGCACCCGCGCCGACTGCTGCGCCGGCACAGCAGGGAGTTACGCCATGAATCGTCCACAATACATCCTGTTACCGGCGAATCCGCTGTTCATCGTTGCCAGCCTGATCGTCGCTTTCCTGTTGAACCTGTTGCCCTGGGGGCAGTGGGTGGGCATTCCGGATTTTGTTGCGCTCGTGCTGGTCTTCTGGAGCATCCACCAGCCGCGCAAGGTGGGCATCGGCATCGCCTTCTTCATGGGCCTGCTGATGGATGTGCACGACGCGACGCTGCTGGGCGAGAACGCGCTTTCCTACACCTTGTTGTCCTACTTCGCGATCATGATCCATCGCCGGGTGCTATGGTTCAAGGTGCCGACGCAGACCCTGCATGTGCTGCCCTTGCTGTTCCTGATGCAGTTTGTGCAATTGGTGATCCGCCTGATGGTGGGCGGCGATTTCCCGGGCTGGCTCTACTTTCTGGAAAGCATCATTTCGGCAGCGCTCTGGCCATTCGTTACCTGGATACTGCTGGCGCCGCAGCGGCGCGCGGTCGACCGCGACGAAACGCGCCCGATCTGATTGCGCCGGTTTCGAAACCTGCATGGCAGGGAAAAACACGCTTTGTACCGACCTGAATCCGCATGACCGAGTTTAAGAACACTGAACAGGAACTGCATTTCTTCCGCATCCGCCTCTCGGTGGTAGGCGTGTTCGTGTTCATCTGTTTCGGCCTGCTGCTGGCACGTTTCCTCTGGCTGCAGGTCGTCAAGCACAACGACTACGCCAGCCAGGCCGAGGAGAACCGGATTTCCGTTGTCCCGGTGGTGCCCAACCGTGGCCTGATCCTGGACCGAAACGGCGTCGTCCTGGCGCGCAATTTTTCAGCGTATACGCTGGAGATCACGCCGTCCAAAATTGCCGACACACTTGATCGCGTGATCGAGGAGCTATCGACGGTTGTCGATATCCAGCCGAAGGACCGCCGCCGTTTCCGCCGCTTGCTGGAGGAGGCAAAGAACTTCGAGAGCGTGCCGATCCGCACCCGTCTTACCGACGAGGAAGTGGCGCGTTTCACCGCACAGCGCTACCGCTTCCCCGGGGTCGAAATCCAGGCCCGTTTGTTCCGCCAATATCCGCTGGGCGAGACGGCGTCGCATGTGATCGGCTATATCGGCCGCATCAGTCAGCGCGACGCCAAGCGCATCGAGGAAATGGAAGATGCGGCGAACTATGCCGGCACCGACTATATCGGCAAGGAAGGCCTGGAGAAGAAGTACGAAAACATCCTGCATGGCCGGACCGGTTACGAGGAAGTCGAAGTGACGGCCGGTGGCCGCGCGGTGCGCACGCTGTCACGCACCTCGGCGACGCCGGGCCAGAACCTGATCCTGTCGATCGACATCGAACTGCAGAAGATCGTCGAGGAAGCCTTCGGTGACCGCCGCGGCGCGCTCGTGGCGATCGAGCCTTCCACCGGCGACATCCTGGCATATGTATCCAAGCCGACCTTCGACCCCAACCTGTTCGTCGAAGGCATCGATGCGCAGAGCTGGGAAGAACTGAATACTTCCATCGACCGACCGTTGCTCAACCGTCCGCTGATCGGTACTTATCCGCCTGGCTCGACCTTCAAGCCCTATATGGCGCTGGCCGCACTGGAGACTGGCAAGCGCACGCCCAACCAGGCCATCGCCGATCCCGGTTACTTCTGGTTCGGCAGCCATCGCTTCCGGGACGACAAGGTGGGAGGTCACGGCATGGTGGATATGTACAAGTCCATCGTCGTGTCTTGCAATACCTATTACTACATGCTGGCGAACGACCTCGGTATCGATACCATCCACGACTTCATGAAGCCCTTCGGCTTTGGCCAGATCACCGGCATCGACCTCGAAAACGAGCGTACCGGCGTGTTGCCTTCCACGACCTGGAAACGCAATGCATACAAAAAACCGGAACACAAGAAGTGGTACGCCGGCGAAACCGTCTCGGTCGGTATTGGCCAGGGTTACAACGCATTTACGCCGCTGCAGCTCGCGCACGCGATGGCGAACCTCGCCAACAACGGCGTCGTAATGCGGCCGCACCTCGTAAAGACAATCGAGGACGGCGTTACGAAGGAGCGCACCTTGACCGTGCCGAAGGAAAGCTACCGCATTCCGCTCAAGCAGGAAAACATCAACTTCGTGAAGAACGCGATGGCTGGCGTCGTGAAGGAAGGTACGTCCTCGCGCGCGTTTGCAAAAGCTGAATACATATCCGCCGGCAAGACCGGTACCGCGCAGGCGATCGGCCTCGGACGCAACGAGAAATACGATGCGAAGAAGATGCCGGAGCGCCATCGTGACCACTCGCTGTATATTGCGTTCGCACCTGCCGACAATCCGAAAATCGCGCTGGCGGTGATCGTAGAGAACGGCGGTTTCGGCGCGGCTGCCGCGGCGCCGATTGCGCGCCTTGCGCTCGACTACTACCTGCTCGGCAAGCGGCCTGAGAACAAGGAAACGGCGGCGCAACCCATTGAGGTGGAGGGAGACTGATGGCGACTGCAAGCCTGGGTGAAAAGCGGGCGATCTGGCCCACCCTCAAACCCTTTTTTCTTGTCTTCGACTGGCCGCTGACGATTATCGTCGGCCTGGTATTCCTTGCCAGCACCATCACCATGGTTTCGGCCGGTATTGATTTCCCCGGACGCCTGGAAGGGCATTTGCGCAATATCGCACTGGCGGTGGCGATCATGTGGATTGCCGCCATCGTGTCGCCGCAAACGCTGATGCGCCTGGCGGTGCCGATTTACCTGGTCGGCGTGGCACTGCTGGTCGGTGTCGAACTGTTCGGCATCATCAAGAAAGGTGCGCAGCGCTGGATCAACGTCGGCGTGGTCATCCAGCCGTCCGAGATCATGAAGATCGCCACGCCACTGATGCTGGCATGGTGGTTCCAGAAGCGCGAGAGCGTGATCCGGATTCCGGAGTTCATTGTCGCCGCGATCCTGCTCATGGTGCCGGTGGCGCTCATCATGAAACAGCCCGACCTCGGCACCGCGCTACTGGTGATGGCGTCGGGCTTCTATGTGATTTTCCTTGCCGGTCTGCCCTGGAAAATCATCATCGGACTCGCGCTTGCGGGTGCGGCCTTCCTGCCGATCGGCTGGTCGATGATGCACGATTACCAGCGCCAGCGCGTGATGACCCTGATCGACCCGACCTCTGATCCGCTCGGCAAGGGCTTCCATATCATCCAGTCAATGATCGCGATCGGATCCGGCGGGCCGATGGGCAAGGGCTGGATGAACGGAACCCAGGGACACCTGCAATTCATTCCCGAGCGTACGACTGACTTCATCTTCGCCGTCTATTCTGAAGAGTTCGGGCTGATCGGCAACATTACGCTGCTCGTCCTGTACCTGATGCTGATTGGCCGAGGCCTGCTCATCGCCGCCAATGCGCCTACGCTGTTCAGCCGCCTGCTGGCCGGTGCTTTGACGCTCATGTTCTTTACCTATGCCTTTGTGAACATGGGCATGGTGAGTGGCATTCTCCCTGTAGTTGGTGTGCCCTTGCCCTTCATGAGCTACGGGGGGACGGCGTTTGTGACGCTGGGGCTGGGTGTCGGCATGCTCATGAGCATTCAGCGGCACAGGAAGCTTGTGCAAACCTGATGCAGACATTGAAGCCGGGGTATTTTTTCCCGGCTTCGCTGTTTTTGCCAATAGAAGAAACACAACAATTCTGTTCTTGCGGCAAGTCTTTTGCCGGTGCAAACTGTTTCCCGTCCGGGACGGGCGTCGTGCCCGACCGAAATCCAATCGAGTCATGCCAAAGGGTAGGGCGCAGGCGCGCCGGCGCCTGGTGTCTCGACAAGAACAAAGAAGGGCAACGAGATGTCATTGCACATTCACGACGGCTTGCACCATCACGCTGCGCAATTGCTTGCGCTTTGCGCGCTTTCGCTGATCCTGGCGGGTTGCGGCAGCGTGCCTATGTCGTCTTCGTCCGAACCTGCTACTCGACCGGCGGCGAAATCGCCTTCCAGCCCGCTTGCCTTACCCCCGGCCGGATCCGGCCGGGGCGGGTACTACATGGACGACGGGCCGGGCGACGCGCCGCCCGAAGGCCTGCTCGATGTGCCGGATGCCGAGCCGAAGGTGGAGCAGTATTCGACGCGCGCCAACAGGCCTTATAACGTATTCGGCAAGAGCTACACCCCGGTCACGGATGAAAAACCGTTCAAGCAACGCGGTATCGGTAGCTGGTACGGAAAGAAATTCCACGGCCAGAAGACGTCCTCCGGCGAGCCATATGACATGTACAAGATGACCGCAGCGCATCCCACGCTACCGATCCCGTCCTATGTGCGGGTGACCAATCTTTCGAACGGCAAGCAGGTCGTCGTGCGTGTGAACGACCGCGGCCCTTTCCATTCCGGCCGCATCATCGACCTGTCGTATACGGCCGCGCTCAAGCTCGGGTATCTCGGCAAGGGGAGCAGCGAGCTGGAAGTCGAGCGTATCCTGCCGGAAGAGATCGTGCGCATGGCAAATGGTAAGCCCGGGCAGCAGGCGCAGTCGGACAAGACACCGAAGCCTGAGCCGGCAGTCGTCGCCGTCGCGGTCAATCTCGGCAGTCCGGAAGCGCCGCGCACGCTTGAAGACGCGCAGCCCGCCGCTCCGGTCGTCGTACCGTCACCGCAAGCCGTCTCCGGCCAAGGCTACTACCTGCAACTTGGCGCCTATTCGCAAGCCGCCAATGCGCTGGCGGCGCGTGAGCGGCTGCAGAAGAACGCGCCGGCAAGCCTGCCGCCGATGGAAGTGGTGGAATACGGCATGTTTCACCGTATCTATAGCGGTCCCTTTGCGTCGAGGGCGGAAGCAGATGCCGCCGCGCGGCAGCTGCAGGAAGTCGGTGTGGCGAAGCCGATGATCGTGCAGCGCTAGCCTTTCATCTGCAACGCACGTTCGTACAGCGCGTTCTTCTTTTTTCCGGTGATCTGCGCCGCCAGCGTCGCGGCCTGCTTCACAGGGCATTCCGCCAGCAGGATGGACAGGATGCGGTCTGTTTCGGCGTCGTCTTCCTCCCCGGAAGATGATGCGCCTTCGACGAGGATGACGAACTCGCCTTTCTGCCGGTTCGCATCCGCTTCCAGCCACGCCCGTGCATCACTAAGGCGACAGCGGTGGATTTCTTCGAACAGCTTCGTCAGTTCACGCGCGAAGACGACTTGGCGCTCGGCTTCGAAGGTCGCCGCCAGCGAATCAACCGTCTCGAGGATGCGATGCGGCGCTTCGTAGAACACCAGGGCCGCAGCGACGCCTTTCAGCTCCGCCAGCGCACTTTCGCGCTGCTTGTTCTTTGTTGGCAGGAAGCCCACGAAGAAAAAGCGGTCATTGACCAGTCCGCTTGCCGCCAGCGCGCTTACGGCGGCGGAGGGGCCGGGCAGCGGCATTACGCGCAGGCCGGCTTGATGCACGGCGTCGACGATCCTGGCGCCGGGATCGGATACGGCCGGCGTGCCCGCATCGGAGACGAGGGCGATGCGCTGGCCAGCCTGTAGCCGCGCGATGAGCTTGCTCGCAGCCTCGCGCTCGTTGTGTTCGTGAGCGGCAATCAATTCCTTGTGCAGACCATAGCGCTGCAGCAGCTGCGCGGTATTGCGAGTGTCTTCGCAGGCCACGGCATCCGCAAGTGCCAGCACATTGACGGCCCGCAACGTGATATCCCCCGCATTTCCGATGGGGGTGGCCACCACATATAATGTGGCCGAAGGATAAACCTGGTGCGCGACGTCTTCCATGATCTGGTCGACGGAAACGGCGCTGGACGTTGATTGTGGCATGAGGAGAGGTGGATGTCGGGCCAATGGGCGAAACTGATGGTGCTGGGCACCGTGCTGAGCGGATTGTGCCTGCCTGTGCGGGCAAATACAACCGGACCGGCCGTCGCGCCGGACACCGGGGTGGTCACTTCCCCGGTGGACTTGTCGACGACGGAGAAGACGGTGAGCATCGCGCTCGTGCTTCCCTTGCGTTCGGACATCCTGCGCGAACCTGCGGAAGTGCTGCGCGCGGGCTTCCAGGCCGCCTACGAACGCGAGCGTGACGGCATCACCGTCAATGTCGTCGAGACGGGCGATTCGCCGCAGGACATCCTGTCTGGCTACAAAGCCGCCAGTGCACTCAACGATGTGGTGGTCGGGCCGCTGTCGCGCACCGGCGTGACAGCGGTGGTGCAGAGCGATGCAGTTGCCCGACCCACCCTGGCGCTCACGCCGCCCGACACTGCCGAAAGCGGGGATGTCAAGTTGCCGCCGCAAATGCTGGTCATCGGCCTGTCCATCGAGGAAGAGGCGAGGCAGGTCGCCGAGTGGGCGGTCCACGACGGCAAGAAGGGCAAGGCGCTGGTCCTGTTCACGCCGACCGCATGGCAGCGCCGTGCCGCCAAGGCCTTTGAAACGCAGTGGCAGCAGCGCGGACGCGAGGTTGAGGTAGTTGAAGTGCCGGCCAACGACGGTTTCCTTAACGGCAGGAGCCTGCTGCAGCTGAAGAAGCAGCTCGAGACGGACAAGCCGGCCGTGCTCTTCCTTGCGCTCGACGCGCGCCAGGCGCGGCAGGTAAGGGCGATCATCGGCAAGGACATCGCGTTGTACGGCACCTCGCAGCTTAACCCGGTTGCGCTGGAAGACCGCGCGGTTGCCGAACGGGCCGCAGAGATGGACGGCACGCGCCTGCTCGACATTCCATGGCAATTGCAGGCAGATCATCCCGCCGTCATGACCTACCCCCGGCTCGTCGTCGATGCCGACCGCAAGCGCAATGCCGACCATGAACGTTTGTATGCGCTCGGAATCGATGCTTACCGCATCGCCCGCGAAATCGCAGAGCGGCACACGAACTTCGAGATCGACGGCGTGACGGGCAAGCTGAAAGTGCGCATGGATCCCGCGCATGCACAATTCGAAAGGATCACACAGCAGGCGGTGTATCGCGAAGGCAGCGTGGTCAGCGTCGCCGAACCTCGCTGACGGCGCTGATGGGCATTCTTGACAAGATTGCATCCCGCAGAACGCCGAAGCAGGTGGAGGGCGATGCGGGCGAGGAGCGCGCCTTGCGCTACCTCGAGAAACAGGGCTTGAAACTGGTCGAACGCAATTTCCGCTGCAAGGGCGGCGAAATCGACCTCATCATGCAGGACGGCGCTACCCTGGTGTTCATCGAAGTCCGAAAGCGTGCGGGAACCGCTTTTGGCGGTGCCGCCGCCAGCGTCACCGCACGCAAACAGGCCCGCCTGGTGATCGCCGCCCAAACTTTCCTGCAACGCTACCGCATGCCGCCCGCTTGCCGCTTCGACGTGATTGCGATCGATGCGGGAGAAATGGACTGGTTGCGGAACGCGATCGAGTCCTGACAATCTAAGTATTTCTATTATTTCCATTCCACAATGTTTCTGCGGAGCTTTTGTTGCCGTGCGGCGTGCCAGCCGTGCGTGTGCACTATAATCGCCACACTATGACAAACCAACGCATCCAGGCGCACTTCCAGGAAAGTGCCGAACTGAAAATCAAGTCCGCCTCCCTTTTGGCGCATCCCATTGAACAAGCTGTGGAACTTATGTTTACAGCTTTGTCTAACGGCAACAAGATCCTTGCTTGCGGGAATGGCGGTTCGGCTGCCGATTGCCAGCATTTCGCCGCGGAACTGGTTGGTCGCTTTGAACGCGAACGGCTCCCGCTGCCGGCTCTGGCGTTGACCACCGATACCTCGATCCTGACCGCGGTCGGCAACGACTACAGCTTCCAGGACGTGTTCTCCAAGCAGGTGCAGGCGTTCGGCCAGGCCGGCGACATCCTGCTGGCGCTGTCCACGTCGGGCAATTCGCCCAATGTGCTGGCGGCGGTCGAAGCAGCGCTCGAGCGCGACATGCGCGTCGTGGCGCTGACCGGCAAGGGCGGCGGCAAGATCGGCAAGATGCTGACCGATGCCGACGTGCACATCTGCGTGCCGCACGACCGCACCGCGAGGATCCAGGAAGTGCACTTGTTGACTATTCACTGTTTGTGCGACGGCATCGACGTCGCGTTGTTTGGGGAGGAAGCTGAATGAATAAATGGACGCGACTGAAACGTCCTCTGGCCGCCGTGATTCTCTGCGGCGCCGCCATCACTGCCTTGCAGGGTTGCGTCGAAATGGCGGTTGGCACCGCGGTCGTCGGCACGCTGGCCGCCACCGACCGCCGCACCTTCGGCGCGCAGACCGAAGACAAGACGATCGTGTTCAAGGGCGAAACGCGCATCCCGAACCTCGTCGGCAGCGCAGGCCATGTCAACGTCGCGAGCTTCAACCGCAAGGTCCTGCTGACCGGCGAAGTACGCGACGAAGCGATGAAGGCCGCCGTGGAGCGTGAAGTCGCCGCGATCGAAGGCGTGCAATCGATCGTCAACGATCTCGAAGTTGCACCGCTTTCCAGCTTCAGCTCACGCTCCAATGATTCGCTGATTACTGGCAAGGTCAAGGCTTCCTTCGTCGATGCCAAGGACCTGTATGCGAACTCCATCAAGGTCGTGACCGAGCGTGGCACGGTGTACCTGATGGGCCGCGTGACACAGCGCGAAGGCCAGCTCGCGGCCGAGGTCGCGCGCGGCATCGGCGGGGTGAAGAAAGTGGTCAAGGTCTTCGAATACATCACCGAAGACGACCTGCGCCAGATGGCGAAAGCGTCGGACGACACCACCAGAAAATGATTTCGGGATAGCTCCGAATGCTATAGTAGGCCGCAAATCGATTTGTATTTGCGGCCTTTTTTATTTGGGGAGAAAGCATGACCGGATTGATCATCCTGCTCGCGATAATCCTGGTGACCCTGTTCTGGGGCGTCGGCGCGTACAACCGGCTGGTTAGCTTGCAAAACCAGGTTAAGAACGCGTTTTCCCAGATCGACGTGCAGCTGAAACGCCGCTACGACCTGATTCCCAACCTGGTGGAAACAGCCAAGGGCTACATGAAACACGAGCGCGAAACCCTCGAAGCCGTCATTGCCGCCCGCAACCAGGCGGTGAGCGCCAATGCCAAGGCTGCGCCCTCCGACACGGGCGCCATGCGCGAGATGGCCGCCGCCGAAGGACTTTTGTCTTCCTCGCTCGGAAAAATGTTCGCGCTGTCGGAGTCCTATCCCGAGCTGAAGGCAAACGAAAACATGATGCAGCTCACGGAAGAGCTGACCAGCACCGAGAACCGCATCGCATTCGCGCGTCAGGCCTACAACGATGGGGTGATGCAGTACAACACCTCGCGCGAGCAGTTCCCGGGCTCGATCATTGCGGGCATGTTCGCGTTCAAGCCGGTCGAACTGCTGCAGTCGACGGAGTCGCCGGAAGAGCGTAAGCCGGTGAAGGTTTCCTTTTAAACGTATGCGCATAGCGCATCCGTTCTCATCCTCTCCTTCAAGGGGAGTGAGTGAGGGATGCCCATGAACTTCTTCCAGCACCAGGAGCACGCCCGCCGCCAGTCCCGCACGCTGGTAATTCTGTTCGCGCTCGCCGTTGTCGCGATTGTTGTGGCGGTCAACCTCGCCACAGCCCTCGTATGGAGCTGGACCAAAACCGGATACGTGCTCGGCATGCACGACTACCCGCGCGGATTCTTCGCAACCAATACCCTCATCTCGCTTGCGCTGATCGCAGGCGGCACACTGATCGAGATGTTCAACCTGCGCGATGGTGGCGATGCGGTCGCAAGAATGGCCGGCGGACGGCCGGTATCGTCCTCGACGACCGACTTGCAGGAGCGCCGCCTGCTGAACGTGGTGGAAGAAATGGCGCTGGCGTCCGGCATCGCCTGTCCCCGTGTCTACCTGCTCGACAAGGAAGAGGCGATCAACGCCTTCGCGGCCGGCTACAACCAGGACGAGGCGGTGGTCGCCGTAACGAAAGGAGCGCTCACGCGGCTCAACCGGGACGAATTGCAGGGCGTTGTCGCACACGAGTTCAGCCACATCCTCAATGGCGACATGCGCCTGAACATCCGCCTGATCGGCCTGCTGTTCGGCATCCAGATGATTGCCGGTTTCGGCCAGCACCTGATCGACTTCGGCTCGCATTCGTGGAGCGCGCGCGAGCGCAGCGAAAAGGGGCCGTCGCTGCGGCTGATGCTGTTCCTGACCGGGCTGGCGCTGCTCGTCATCGGCTATATCGGCGTGTTCTTCGGCCGCCTCATCAAGGCCGCCGTATCGCGCCAGCGCGAGTTCCTGGCCGATGCCAGCGCGGTGCAGTTCACCCGCAATGCGGACGGTATCGGCGGCGCGTTGCGCAAGATCGGCGGGCTCACGCGCAGCAACGGCCTGGGGACGCGCATCGAGCATCCGAATGCGGAACAGCTGTCACACCTGTTTCTCGGTGCGCCCAAGCCCAGCCTCGTGCGCGGCTTGCTGGCGACCCATCCGACCATCGAGGAGCGCCTGTTCCGCATCTATGGCAGGCAGGTCGAGCCGCTGGAGGCGCAGGCGGAGCAGGGCGGGTATGCTGGAGACTCACCGGACTTGCCGGACATTCCCTATGTCGATTCGGGTTTCGCCGCAGGAAATGCTCCGGGGCACTGGATCACCCAGGTCGACGAACCGAAGCAGGATGTCTTGCCGCCGGACCTCGACCATGCACTGCGCGACATGCAGGGAGCGGCCGCAGTCGTGCATGCGCTCCTCGTCGATTGCACCCAAGGGCGGGATGCCCAGATCGCCGCGCTGAAACACGCAGGCGCGGGCAACCCCGATTACATCCTGTTCCTCGCTGCAGCGATTTCGAAATTGCCGAGAAGCGCACGCCTGCCCTTGCTCGATCTGGCGACACCGGCGTTGAAGCAGTTGCCGCAGCAGGAGCGCAATGCATTGCTGCAAACGGTAGATCGGCTCGTTGCGGCGGACAGCAAGCTGACCCTGGCGGAGTTCGTGCTGCAAACCGTCCTCGCGCGCCGTCTCGACGCGCACGCCGCACGGCCGACACCGGTCCGCTTCGCCGGCCTGTCCATGCTGAAACGCGAGTGCGTCCTGCTGTTGTCGCTGGTTGCCCACGTCTCCGCATCTGCCGTGCAAGCAGACGCAGCCAGCCTGTTTGCTCAGGGCGCTGCACGCTGCACCGGAACCGGCATATCATCCAGGGACATGCTGCCGGTATCGTCGATCAATTACGACAGCGTGAGGGAGGCGCTGGACCGTGCCCGCCAGATGGCGCCGCTGGCCAAGCCGATGCTGGTCAAGGCACTGCTCGCTGCCGCAGGTGACGTCGAGCCGATGCCGGCGGCAAGTGCCGACTTGCTGCGCGCCGTATGCGCTGGCTTGGAGGTGCCTGTTCCTGCCGCCGTCGCCGCGACTTACACCGCTTATCACTGGAGCGATCCTTCGGAACAACTTTATGCGTAGAACCGTACTTAAATTCCTCGCCGCCGCATTGCCGGCCATGATGCTTGCCACCGCCTCCGCAGCGGAGCCGGTCAAGGTCGTCTATCACCTCGCCGACGGTCTCGACCAAGCCGCACGCGCGATGGCCAATATCCGCAACCATCTGCGCGCCGAGCCGGATACGAAGATCGTAGTCGTCGCCAACGGCGACGGCATCAAGTTCCTTCTCGCAGGCGCAAAGGAACGCAACGGCAAGCCGTTCGATACCCAAGTCGAGGCGCTCGCTGCCCAAGGCGTCGATTTCCGCCTGTGCCGCAATACATTGACGGCGCACGATGTCCCGGAGTCGACCGTGTTGCCGGGCGTAAAGCTGGTGACGTCCGGCGTCGTCGAAGTCGCCCGCCTGCAAGCCAGGGAAGGCTACGTCTATCTCCGTCCCTGATCTGCAGGGTGCCCGGGGCGCGCATATAATTGGCGCATATCCTGAACTGAAATCCCGCAGCGCCCATGCAACCCGAAACCCTCTCCTCGACCGGCAAGCGCAATCTGCTGAAAGCGCTGGCCGCGGTAGCTGCCGTCGCCATTGGCGCACTCGGCTATTCTTCGCTGTCCGCCGTCAAGCCCGCCCCCAACGTCACTTTCGCCAGCATCACGGGCGAAAAGGTCAGCATGCAAAGCCTGCGCGGCAAGGTCGTGATGGTGAATTTCTGGGCGACGAGTTGCACGACTTGCATCAAGGAAATGCCGCAGATGGTCCAGACGTACAACAAGTACAAGGATCGCGGCCTAGACTTCGTTGCGGTCGCGATGAGCTACGACCCACCGAATTACGTGCTCAATTATGCGCAGACGCGCAACCTGCCATTCAAGGTTGCGCTCGACACGCAAGGTGATGTCGCCAAGTCATTCGATGACGTAAAGCTCACTCCGACGACCTATGTCATCGATAAGGAGGGCAACATCATCAAGCGTTATGTGGGCGAGCCGGATTTTGCCGCCTTGCATCAGCTGCTCGAAAAGGCGCTGTCTGCCTGAGTTTGCCGGAATAACAAAGCAAAGCGCCCTTCGGGGCGCTTTTTTTAGGTTCTTCACGGATTTCCGGG
>DASPMC010000051.1:0-63984 GCA_035627275.1 Noviherbaspirillum sp. | reverse complement strand
TGACCAGTACCAGCAGCAGGTGCGCGGCCTGTTGCGGGTGTCGTGTTCGGTCGCCGGCCGGCGCCAGCTGGTGCCGCTGGTGACGGAATTCATCGCCTTGTATCCGCAGGTGAAGGTCGCGCTGCAGCTGGAAGACCGCCTCGTCGACCTGATCGCGGAGCAGATCGACGTCGCGATCCGCGCATCGAGCCTGGTCGACTCGTCGCTGGTGGCGCACAAGCTGGCAGAGAGTCCGCGCGTGGTGGTGGCCTCGCCCGCCTACCTCGCGCGCGCCGGCACGCCACGGACACCGCAGGAACTGACCAATCACGCGTGCCTGGTCTATGCGGGAGCCGACCGCGTGTACGACAAATGGAACTTCATCGGCGAGAACGGGCAATTCAAGATGCGGGTCAATGGTGTGCTGCAGATTAACGACGGCGAGGCGCTGGCTACGGCGGCCGTCGGTGGCGCCGGCATCGTGCTGATTCTGCGTCACTTGGTGGCCGACGAGATCGAGCGCGGCGGCTTGGTGGAACTCTTGTCCGGCTACGCGCTCCCGCCGGCGCCGGCGATTTACGCAGTCTATCCGGCGCGCGACTGGCTGGCACTGAAGACCTCGACCTTCATCGCGTTCCTGCAGGAGCGGCTGGGGAGGTGACGCCCAGGTCACGCCGCTTTTCTCTGCGCAGGCGAGCCACGAAATGCGCTACGCTTTTCCGACGTACGCGAGCTGATCCCGTCTAGTTGGATTTGTACCTGGAAAGCGTCGTTTGCCAGGCGCGATCCTTTTCCATTTCAGAGATCGCTTCATTCATGAACTTGTAAAGCGCGGGATTCTTCTTCGATATGAGCACATGCCGGGTGTAGACGCTATGCACGGTTGGCGCGGCGTAGATTTTTCCTTTCAGCCCCATTTCATGCAGCAGGTAGTTTGCGGTCGAGCGCGGCAACAACGTGGCGTCGATGCGTCCGGCTTCGATCTTGCGCAGGTTGCTGCGTTCGCTATTCACATCCTCACGCTTGATCGCTCCCTTCCTGACCAGATCGTCGATGTCCGCATAGTTGTGACCGAGAATCCCGCCGAACCGCTTTCCCTTCAGCGAGGACGGCTCGGTGTATTCCAGCTTGTTCGACATGTTCGACAGAATCACATTGGCATCGTCGAGGATTCGGGTGGACCAGAGATAGGTGGTGCGATCCTTGTCCCTGAACCACGCCGGATTGACCCAGACTACCGCTCCATTGAATTCCGGTGTCGCGATGATTTTGTCTAGCCGGGCGCGCGGCACGATCTTGATCCTGAAGGTCGGATTTCCCTTGGATTTCCTGTTGAGAAAGCCGATGAATTCGTGGCTCAATTCCTTTTCGCCGTCGATGATGAACGGCGGATGGTTGTGATAGGTATAGATCGAAACCGTTTCCGCGCCAGCCGGCAGCACGACCAATGACGCGGCGGAAAAAGCGGCGACGGCCAACGTACGGGAGACTGCTTTGCTCATTGTGTTCAGTCTATGAATGTGCTTGACGACGGAATGGGCTGAGGGCACGGCACTACCCTGTATGCCAGTTTCGCATTACTGAGCGGCGGGTGTCATCCCGTTCGCATCGGAACTGATGCGAACGGGCGACATTGCAGATGCGACGTCATTGCCGAACCGATGGGGCAATCCAAGGCCGTGGTTATTTCGTCAAGACAGGGTCACAGAAAGGGGGGGCAGGTCTTGCAATTATGCATCTAGTTGATTACAAGACCTGTCCCTGTTTTCACGGGTTTGACGGCATTCAAACGAGCGAAGGTAGTGTGGCAACGGCGCGACTCCTCGTATGGAAGGCAATGGAACCAGAGTTGTGTTTTCAACACCTATCCGGGTTATTCGCATTGTCTAGCTGGTTGATACATATGATCATTCGACCCAACATCCCAGAAGGTCCCATTCCTGAAGGCGTGAGCGGCGCTGCCGGGCGGTCGCAATCCCATCGACCTGACACGCGTGCGTCTGACGCAGACATTGAAGCAAACGCCGCCAGACCGATGGTGGCTAACCAAGGGCCGACCCTCTCGCGCATGGCAGCGCGCACTAAAGAGTCTTACCTTGCCTTGCTGCGCGCCGCTACATCATCAACGGAAGAGCCACTCGCCTTGCATCAAGCGGCCTTGATCGAAGTGGATGACTTGTTTGCGCGATTGCGTGCTGTAGTCAATGATGAAGATGAGGCCTCGCCTGAATTGCATGCGAAAACACTGCAGCAATTGGAACGAGCCGTGCATGCCGCTGCCGATACCGGATTGCATGCACTGGGATGGAGTCAAACGCAAGTACAGACATTCCTGCAGACCTATGCACCAGTACCCGAGAAGTTGTCGGTAAGGCAATTGAAAGCCACGCCTGCACGTTGTGTGGCGACATGGCATGCGAAACGTGCGCCTGCCAGACCAACAACCGAGGTGCCGCAAGGTACTTTAGCTCCGCCGTCTGTGCGTAAAGAACCCAAAGTGCGTTTTTCCGGCGACGGCGGCGCCTGCCTGATCGATCCCTATGCCTGGCTCGATACGCGTACGCCCGAGTCGGACACTGTTTTCGAGGAGCGGGTCGCTTACACCAGACAAGTGCTGGGCAATTTGCGGGGCAGCCAACGTCTGCAGCAGCTTTTTTCTAAGGTGAGGCAAGAGACGCCTGCTCAAATTACCAAGTTCCAACAACACGGCGATCATTGCTTCTATTTGCGGCAATCAAAAGACGACAACTATCCGGTGCTCTGTCAGCGGCCACGCTTGGCGAATGGGGAGTGGGGCGAGGAACAAGAGCTGCTCAATCCCGCCAATTCGGATTGGGGAGAGCTGGCACAGAAATCGATTTATCAATATGAACCGTTATCCAACGGACGCTTCATCATGCTCAGGGTGGCCGGCGATGACGAGACTTCCGTTGTCCGGTATTTGGATACAACAAATCAACGTTTGCTCGATGACCGGATCGAACGCCAATGGGGAGGTTATGGGGCTTGTCCAGACGACGAACATGTCATCGTTACCCAACTTCCGGTGATACCGGAAAATACGCCACCGGCCGAAATACGCCGAGGTGGTTGCATGGTGCTTCATAAACGCGGCACATCAGCGGAAAACGATATCCGAATATTCGGTCCCGGCGTACGCGCGGACATCGATGTCGCCGATAACGAAAATCCACTACCGGTTATGCAGGGCGATTTTGTCTTTGCGCAAAGCAATACAGCGAATACCAGAGCCGAACTGATACTGCACTTTGCCCATCGAGACGAAGTCATCAACGCACAGCGCGCGGAAGACATCACTTGGCACAAAGTTGCCGATGTGGCGGATGGCGTGCGAGCGTATGCCGTCTGGGGCGATCACATCTATCTGGCCACCCATGGCGGACTGGATGAGGAAAAAAAATCGCGTTATCCGCGTTATCGGGTCGTACGGATTTCCCTGCGCGAGCTGGAGAAGCCGGCGGCACTTCGAAAGAAACCAGAAGAAGTACTGCCGGAACAGCCGGACGTGGTGATCGGCCTGCATGCCACGAAAGAGGCCCTGTATGTGCATACCTCCTGGCCGGACGGTGACCGATTGCTGTGCCTCGCATCGAAAGATCAAGCTGCGCCGGAAGAAGTCGAGCTGCCTTTCAAGGGCTTTGCAGCCGAAATACATGCTGATTCCGCCAGCCCGCATCTGATGGTCAAACTGCAATCGCCGATCGAGTCACCGCGTATTTACACGCATCGTCCTGGTACAGCGATCGCGAATACCGGATTGCAAGAGGCCTATGCAAAACAATTCCCCAACGTCCGCTGGGAAATCAAATGGGTGACCAAGGAAGACGGTACTCGGGTTCCTTTCAGCATGACGTATGACCCCAAGAAATTGAGGTCATCCCAGCTGGAGGTCTATGCAGCCTACGACATTTATTCATGGTTTTATGGCAAAAGCGGTCCGGACAAGAAAGGTTTTGATCCGCAGGTCCTGGAGCAGATCGACGAGTTCGGGTTGGTCGATATCCATGCCTATGTAGAAGGCGGCGGCGTGCTTGGGCATGATTGGTATTTACAAGGTCTCGGCGCCAACAAACCTGTAGCGTGGAACAGTTTGCATCATGTCGGAGAAGAGATCAAAGCGCTTGGCATTCCCAAGCCTGTCGTTTCGGTCGTCAGCGCAGGCGGGCTGCTGGCCCCAGGCGTGGTCCAGCGCCCGGATTTGTTTGCCGCGCTGATGTTCGATGTGGCAATGCTGGATGGGACGAGCTTTAATACAGTGAGCCCTATCGCCCCCTTCAATGTCCACATAGTAGGCGGTACGCCGAAGACTGCGGAGGGCTTCAACACCATCAAAGACATTCATCTTTATCCGAATAACCTCCCATTTGGCAAGCTCATGTGCATGCTGGGAGTAACCGGTATGTCCGATGCGCGCGTCTTCCCTGGCCAAACACTGAAAACCGTTGCGTTGGCGCAAGCAAAGAATACCGGTGATGCGCCTATCCTCCTGTTTGCCACGGACGGTGGCCATATCATCCCCGATCTTGAGCGGCGCGATGCGCGTGCAGTTGTCTCGCAGACTTTTGTGCTATGGGCGGGCGGCCATCCAGATTTCCAGCTTGCTGTATAAGGCACAAACGAATAGAACTCATTTCATAAATAGGAGAGCCCTCCTATTTATGAAATGAGTTCTAGAAGATGTAACGAGAAAGTGGCAGCACCCTACTGCGGCATTAACTTCATTCATCCAACGTATAAGGGAAAGAAGGAAACAGACGGAAGAGTCAGTGAAAAAACGCCGCGCTACCGAGTCGTGCGTACTCCGTTGAAAGTGCCGGAAGTTGTCGAGGCCGAGGGAGAATTGCCGCCAAAGCTGGATGTGGCCGGGGCCGAGGAGGTACTGCCCCAGCAGCCGGATGTGGTCGTGGGGCTGCATGCTACGCAAAAAGCCTTGTATGTGCACACCTCCTGGCCGGAAGGCGACCGCTTGCTGAGCCTGGCGTCGAAAGACCAAACTTCCTTCCAAGAAGTGCCTTTGCCATTCAAAGGCTTTATCGCCGAGGTACATGCCGGTTCTTCCAGCCCGGACCTGACGATCAAACTTCAGTCCCCCATCGAATCGCCTCGTATTTACACGCACCGCCCGGGAAAGCAGGTAACGGATACCGAACTGCAGAAACTCTATTCAAAACAATTCTCCGGCTTGGACTGGAGAATCGTATGGACGGAAAAAGAAGACAGCACCAGAATACCGTTCAGCGTGTTACACGGTTCCAAACTGGGCCCGTCGCAGTTGGAGATTTACGCAGCCTACAATAATCATCCTGATTGCTATGGCAGAAGCGGCCCGCACGTGCGCGGATTCGATCCTCAAACTCTGGAGCAGGTCGAGGAGTATGGGTTGGTCGATATTCACGCTTATGTGGAGGGCGGCGGCGTGCTCGGACATGACTGGTATGAGCAAGGTGTAGGCACCAACAAACCCGTCGCCTGGGAGAGCCTGCATCAAGTCGGGCACAAGATCGGTGACCTCGGCATTGCCAAGCCTGTCGTTTCGCTTGTCAGCGCTGCCGGACGGTTGGCACCTGGCGTGCTCGCGCGACCCGACCTGTTTGCCGGGCTGGTGCTCGATGTGGCAACACTGGATGGAGTCAAGGCATATACCGTGATGAACCCGACCGCTCCTTTCAATATCCCTGAAGCGGGCGGCACGGCGGACACTGCGAGGGGCTTCAACACCATGCAGCGCATCCACCTCTATCCGCAAAACCTCCCGTCTGGCGAGTACATGCCCGTGCTGGGGATAGGCCGTTTGGGTGATGCACGGGTCGGCCTCGGCCAGTTGCTGAAAACCATTGCTTTGGCGCAGGAGAGGAATACCGGTGATGCAGACATTCTGCTGTTTGTTACCGACGGCGGACACGTCATCGCCGACCTCGAACAGCTGGATGCCCGCACTGTCGTCATTCAGACTTTTGTGCTGCGGGCTGGCGGTCATCCGGATTTCCAGCTTGCCGTGTAGCCGGCCAAGGGGCAGTAGCGCCCGGCCGTACGATTGACCCCGCCACGCGGACCTGCGCCACCGCCGACAGCGGGAATGAAGCTGATTCGTCAAGGACATGATCCAGCCTGGCCAACATGGCAGCTTGCGCAAAGAGAATCGAACTAATTCCCTATTGAAACCACCTATTTGTCATTCGGGAAACATTTGGAATGACAATGAATCTGAAATTGATAGGAGGTGGGAACGCGTCGGTAAGACTGCTCAACGCATCGGACGAGAGAGCGGAACGGCGTAAGCACGCCGAAGCCGCCCGGCCGGACGGCGCCGCTGTCGTGGAGGTGCTTAAAAAAATCAAGCAAGCGGAAGAACTTCCCAAAACGCCGACAGCGACCAGGATGCTGGAAAGAATGAAGAGAAGGCTTCCTGCAGGCGTGCAAAAGACGTTCAAAGTGGAGAAAAAGCTGACACGGAGCACATTGCTGGACGAGATCGCAATGGATCTGCTCACGGCATTCACGTTGCCTTACTTCAAGGAATTGCTGATCCAAAAGGGCAAAATAACTTCCGATATGCCCGATGCCGAAGTGGACAAGAGGGTACGCCGCTGGATTCGCCGGCAATGGACGAAAGCAGGGCTCATGGAATTCGGGCAAAGACTGCCCAGTCTCGCGGTATCGAATGCCGCGCTGGCCGGTTCTCACGCATTGAAACCCGGCGAATTGTTTCTCATTCGCGAGCTGTTCGCCACACTGCTGACATACAAAACCAATCCTTATACGCGTGTCACGGGGGTCGTCATCAACAAGGTTGGCAGGCCGCGATTGCCGCCAGACCTTGCCGCTGCCACGTCCTTTGAAGAAATACGCGACAAGTATCTCGAAGTTGCAGAGGCATTGCGCCGGAATAGTCGTGCATTGCAGGAGGCAATGCAGGCTTGCATGGACGAAAGCCTGACCCCGGAAAGGAAAACGCGGCTAGGCGAATTGAAATCGGCCCTTGAAGAAGAACTGCAGGCATTCGCCGACGTCCGGAAGCAGCATGCCATCAGCCGCAGGATCTACGAGCGTCTCGACAAACCCATGGCCGCCATGTTGGGCGCCATTATCAATATCGTCCTTCCAACGGCAACCCATCTCTCCACGCGATCAGGGCTGGGGCTGAAACTGTTGCCCGGCCTGCTTCTGCTCCAGGCGGTGACAAGCACAGCCGACTTCAAGCGTACGCAGCGAACTACCTTGCGTTTTATCGGAGAGCACCACGATTTTTCTTCCCTCATTAAAGAGGAAAGCCGCAGCAAACCTTGGAACGAACTAGGATTGGATGATCTCGATCCTGCAGAGCTGAAAAGATTTAACCCCGTCACATTTCAGCCCATCGAGATCAAGAAACTGATGGATGAAGTATGCAGCGCGGCCTGGAATGACCTGGAACTGGAACTGATCAAACTGTTCGCGAAACATGACCAACCAAATTTGAACGCACTACGTGCCGCAAGGCAGGTAGTGGAGCAGCACAGGAATGCGTTGTCAAAATCAGCGGCACCTCTCTCGCAAACAGAAGAAGCGGAAAGCGAAAGAGCGCTTACTGAGGTGCTCGAAGAAATTCGGAAATTGCAGGACGAATTGGCTGAATTGGCCAGCGAAAAACCTGGCGCCAAAGCCGGCAAGCAAGCTGTCCCTGACTTCATTTCCGATGAGGAGGAAGCGCCCGAACCCTTGCCAGAGGCAATCAGGCAGGATCCAAAATTTCAACTGCTGATACAAAAAATGGAAAACCTGGCAATGGCAATTGCCTTGCATGCGGAAGGCACGCCAGAAGCCTATCGCGAACTGCTCACCAATGGCGCCACCGCCTCTACACCGGTGGCAAAGGCCTGGAGACATCCTCGCCGTCTTGTCCTGGAAACCGTACGCGCGCGTCGCCGCCACAAGATCGGCATGATTCCCGCGCTGTTTCTGAAAACACTGGGGTCGCGTTTTCACCCGACCGGACCAGGCGTCGAAACGGCTCTCATCGCCTTTTGCACCCAATTCGAGGGCCATGATTACATGTTGGATGGGCTGCGTAGCCTGCAAGGTACGGGACCAAGTGACGGTGGCGCGGAAGGAATGTTCGTCGCCACCTTGGCCCACATCATTCTCGTCAGTGCTACCGCCATCTACGGCAGGAGAGATTTTAGCTACACGCAGGACTATATTCTCAGCCAGAAGAAGATGAGCGTTCCCGATTTGTTTAAGGAGGGCAGCGAATTCTTGAAAAATGTCGAAGCGATGTTGGAGGACGAGACTTCTGCACCGGGCATGGACAGCAAATTCCTGGAAGACGCCGAAAAATTGCTTAAGGATGCGCTGGCGAAAGGCGTGCTGAACAAAAGGCAAAAAAAGGTGCTGGACGAGGCATTCCAACATCTTTACTCGCACAACCAATCCTTGCAAAACAACGATGATCCGGCGGCGATGCAGCCCGAACAGGCACAGCCACACTTCAATGACTTGATGAACACATTGCGCGACTTCGCCAGGTACTGGGGTTCGGATGCCGACAAAGGATGGGCAAATAAGGAAATCCGGTCCGAAAGTGGCAACACCGTTCAGATCACCACGAAAACCAGCGGCACCCGCTATACGACAGAAGTACCGTTAAAAAAACGCACGGCGAGAGTGCTGAAGGGTTTACCAACCGCTTTATTCAGTATCCCCGCGCAGCGCAAACGTATGAAAAAAGCGGCCGAGGCACAGAAACAGGCACAACACCAAGCCGATAATGCGGTCGAGCTGATCAAATGGGCGAGCAGATTATTGTTGCCGTCGGGAGAGCAAGCGAACCAAATTTAGGAGAAATGAATGGGGTCAGGTCTTGCAATCCAGCGGATGTGTGATTGCAGAACCTGACCTCAATGCGCCAAGGTTATCAGTAACGCCCTCAAGAGCTGGAATCGTTCGACGTCGTCACTAACAATGCAGCCTTGGCTGACATCTAGCCTTTTCTTGCTCACGATCAACGGAATTTGCTCGACATCCGACGGAACCGTACTTTCTTGCGCGCCACTCATGCGGGTCACGGCAATCAGCCGCCAATCCGATAAAAGAACGACATGAGTCGAATCAATCCAAGCGACAACTCCGGACGGGCTTGGCAACAGCCCGCTCCTGCGGAGGCAGCCGGACTTGAAAACCGTCCACCCAAACAAGAACAGCCCTCATGGGGCACTGTTGTGCCTACGACCGGCGGCGGGCGACTACGGTCAAAATTGCTTGGCATCGCAACCGGCGATATCAGACAACCAGGGACTGCGGGTCGCAGCGACATCGATCCAGTCGCGCTTAGCAATTTCATTGTTACGCAGCCATGGTTCGTCCAGAACAAACCGGTAGCATCTGTCGAAGTCATGACGGAACGTCGTTTGGCGACGACCGAAGATGGCGACAAGTTTTTTCTCTTCGGAGTCAACGTGCGCTTTGCCGATGGCACCAAGGAGCGATGGGTCGCACCTGCACGCGTCGACTCGCACGGCGGGATTTCGGATGCGCTCTCCTCGGACGCATTCAAGAATGCCACGTTGGCCGTGGCTGCGGCAGGTGGCCATCTCGAACCCGGCATGGATGCCACGTTACGCCGCTTCCGGCAGGAGGCGTCCGATGCGGCAGGCCCTCGGTTGAGGGCACTGCGCGACAAACGGGTTTTGAAGAGGCTAGTGGGTCGCATGCCTCGGAACGGCGCGCAGGGCCTCATGGCAAGGAGGCATGCGGAATTGCGCCGCGCGATCTGCAAGGACAACGGATCGCAGGGCGAGTGGAGTGGAATCAGCGCCTATACGACGCGCGAGCGTTACCTGCATGTGCTTGAGCAGGCGAAGATCCTCTCGCCAGACAACGCGGACACAATTGTCGTCGACTTCTTCCGGAAGGTGCAGGACACGGTGGATGCGCAGCCGAGGGAGATACGTGACTTCTACAAGGGGCTCGCCACACGGCCCAGATTCGAGCCTGTTTTTTACGGCTACGCGCAGCATATCGCGGTGCCGGAAGGGAAAACGGACGGTACGTTCGAGGATCTTGCCGATGCGCTCGCCAGTATAGAAGAACTGGGATTTCACGCCCTCGAAATCATGCCGCACTACGAATCGCCGATGATGGACAGTGGCTACGACATCTCCGATCACCGCAGCGTGAGGGAATCGCTCGGTGGAAATGAAGCGTATGCGTCATTCATGAATGAAGCCATTGGCCGAGGGATGCGTGTGGCCATCGACCTCGTTGTCAACCATGTTTCACATGAACATTCGTGGGTGAAGGCGGTCGCCGAGGGTGACGAATCGATGCTTTCACGTTTCGTGAATTGGGATGACGCAGTCAAGATCGGCGAACGCGATATCAAGGGGGACAAGTTCAATGTTTTCCTGCATATGCGCGGCGAGCACGCTGGAAAACTTACCCATGCCTTTCAATGCTTCCCGGACAACAATCCGGACACGATGGTAGAGCTCGGTCCAGCGGGAGCCAGGCACAAGCTCTACATCACTTTCATGAGCCCCTATCAGTTCGATGTGAATACGGCGCATCCCGAGGTCGCTTCCTATCTTTTGGATACGATCGCAACGTTTTCCACATACGGTAACAGCGATCTGCGTGTGGATGCGCCCGTTCATACTTGGAAACAGCCGGGCACGTACAGCTACAACCTTCCTCAGACGCGGGCATTGGCAAGTCTTGTAAAGGCTTTTGCGTCGCACGTCACAGGCGGGGCCAATACAGTGCTTTCCGAGGTCTTCATGCCTTGGGAAAGGTCCCACCTTGATTGGCTCGAACCGGAAAAAAACTTTGACGGCCGCATCGAGAACACGATAAGCGATGCCCTCATCGGATTCAGTCTGCATGAAGCGATCTTGCATACACTTCTGTCGGCAGGCAAGAGCTACTGGGTAAAGGCGCAACGTGAATTGGGTGTTTTGCCCGATCACAAGAGCGTGCTCGCCTACCTCGGACTGCATGACGAGAATTTTGTCACCGAACCGGCGCTTGTCGAAGAGCTGGAGGCACGCGGTGCGACGAAATTCTCCGCCCGGATCGGCGACTCTTCTGCCGAACTTCTTCAGCATGATCCGCGTCGATTGGCGATGGCGTATGCACTCCTTTATGGAAGCAAGGGACATCCAGCGGTTTACTACCGCGGCATCGTCGGCGCGCCCAATAACACTGAATTTTTTGAACAAAAAAGGGCGGAGCGATTCGCCGATATGGCTCCACAGAGACCACTCACCCAAGATGAAGAGGAAATGCTGCTATTGAAAGCAGCGGATGCGCGCGATCTCGACCGTGGTCCTAATGCAAAAGGGATATACAAAAGAAAACTCGAAGAAGCTTATTTGCCCTTGCTGACCATCCAGGCGTTGAATACGCTCTGGGAGGAGCATGGGGCGATGCGCACCAACGACATCGAGGAAATCGCGAACTCCGACATCGGAATCCTGTCCATGGCGCGCCGTGCCACCGATTCCAATGATCCTCCGCTTCTGCAACTCATCAATCTCACGGATAAGGATAAAGTTGTCCATCTTGATCTGGATGATCTAGAACGACAGCTTGGATGGTCTGAGCTGAAAAAATTCGTCGATGTACTGCGCAGCACAATCGACAAGAGCGATTCTGAAGTGCCGTTTCATGTCGACGGCCGGACACTCCGTATTCAGCTCCGTCCTTATGATGCCTTCTTCCTGGAGAGCCGAAATCCATGATCCACCCGCCGATTATTTCCCAGGCGCTCCGGCTTCTCGCAAAAGAAGGCGCGGACCCGTTGCAAGACAGCTTTGCCGATATCGCGCCAGTCATTCAAAGGCGGGCAGGGAAGGCCGCTGCCGTTATCGGCGCTGCGATGCTTGCGGACAGATTTGTCGCGGAACATGGCGCGTTCTGGTTTGTGCAGCGCGAATCCCCGCTTGGCGTGTCACTCGGCTTTCCCGATGCCCTGCTCTCGTTCTCGCCCGTAAGGCTCGTAGAGGCGGTGCTCGAACAGGATGACATCGGCGCACTTGACGCGCGCGAACGCGAGTTGCGCGAAAGCCTGGGTAAACATCGGTCGCAGCAGGGAACTTCAAAGTTGAGCCCGGCGTTATACCAGGAACTTTTCGATCCGGAGTTTGTACGCTTCTGTGTCGTTGATGACGCCCGGGTCCACCGCGCGCTGAACATGAGCGCCGGGCATGCGACCCGGGAAATGCGGAGCGCGATCGCTGCAGCCGTTCCCGATCTCGCACGGCGGGCATTGATTGAGGCCGCATGGCTTGCCCCTTTCAAGAACCTTGACGATTCAGCATCCCTGTGCGGCCAAATACCGCAGGCGTCCCGCGCGATCGAACGCTTCGTTCGCATGTTTGCGACTGTCTCTATAGGTACCCCCGCAGCGGCCTCATTCTGGTCCGCTAATGTATTTGACGGTGCGAGCTTGGAGAATGGCCGGATTTTCGGGGTGTTTCCCCGCGAAACGACGCGCCCTCTCATTGATGCAGTAGAAGTGCCGCGCGTCTACCTCGTCGATGCAGCGCAGCTCCAGAGAAGGTTGGAAGGTGGACGTGCATCGGGTGAACAATGGAGGGCCGAACTTTGCCGACTCTCCGATAGGACAGGAAGGCTTGCGTTCTTTCGCGCAACCGGGGGCGATTTGGCACAGGAAGCCGCAGCTCCCTTGAAGTTCACGATTTGAAGCAGATGCAGCTTGAATAGGGTTGCAGGGCGCGCATCCGGTCAGACGGTAAGGAAGCGCAGTAATGGAAGGCAGGAAAGTATGAGCCGGGGACAGACCACGTTTCGTGAACCGCGAGTAAAGAAATCGTGGTCTGTCCCCTATTACGTATAGCAGCGTAGCGTTCCACACGAGACAAGAAAAGCGCGTCCTCCCGATTAAGGGAGTCGGCATTGGTGCAATTTTTCGGTGATTGAAAATGTCAAACGTCGGGCTCTGGCTCGAGTCTGGGTAGGCGAGTCGAGAGCCTGAATAAATCTCCTGCCCATAGACAATAAGGAGGTTAAAAAATGATGATGTTTTCAAAGGGAATACGCGCTTCCGTGATGATAGTCATGCTTATGGATGTTGCTACAGTTGCCTATGCGGCCGATGCGTGCAGAAACGTGAAGTTCAAGTTCACGAATGAAAAGGACCATCCCATCACGGTGATAAGCGTCAAGTACTTCAACCAGGCCAACAACAAGTTTCAAACCGAGGCCATCAAGAATACAAAGTGCGCTGCGGGAGCGACATGTACCACGAAGGGTGACAACTTGAGGGATGCTGAGGGCGAGGACCTCACGAAGCTCATCTTCGTCCTGAAAAATGAGGCGGGGGAGAACCGGCACAGTACCGGCGAGAAGGTGCCCGCCGATCCAAAGTGCAGCGCGGGCAAGACATACGATTCGCTAACGATCACCGCCAGCGATTAGAGCGGATTGACGATCAGTCTAAGAGCCTGTTCAGTGTCTTTTTAGCACCTGCTAAAAAGACACTGAACAGGCTCTAAGGCATAGCCGCAGTGAGCAAACCAGTCGCGCGCATCTGCGGCAGTGATCATTCGAATCTAGTTGCTCAAAGCGTTGTTGAGCAAGCGTAGGGCAATAGGATGGGCTCCTCCTTTTTGAGCTGAAATATTTGCCGATACTTCAGCTTGGCACTGTAGATGCTGTGGAGAGAGGAGTCCGTCCTATCGCTCTGCGCTTGCTGGGTACGACGATCAGCAATTTCTTCGGGCATGCCGGTGTATCAAAGCACCGTGGATCATGAAAGCGGGTCTACTGGCAAGCGCTTCGCGTGACGCGTGCCGAACCAGGCGAGTTTTGTCCGGAGTTGACAGAACGGATCAGGGCGCATGATGGCGCTGCTCTGCGATCCCAGCGATAAAATCCTTGTAACTTTCAAATGCGGCCTGATTCGGCTGTTCATGTAGTACTTCAGTATATGCAACAAGCTCCCGGGGCGCGGTTTTTTCCGTCGCCTTAATGGTCACTGCATTCTCCTCGCCAGCTCTCGGCCATGCAAATACGATCAAACTCTCTTTAGATATCTCGAATAGCTCAAGTGAGGGCGGCAGCGCCATATTCCTCGGCAATATGATTGGATTCCCGAATAGAGAGAGAGTCTTGAGGTGATTGAGCGCATCGGGTGTGGTACCTCTCGGCATGCGATCCATACGATTGTTGGCGGCACGCAGGGCTGTCATCCCAGGATGCACGGTGATATTCGTAATGCGATTGTTTTCGAGATTGGCGATCTTGATCCCTGGCGGCAGGATGACCGGTCCTGCAATCGCGCAATGAATGACAGCGAGCCTTTTGACAAAGCCAGGCAACGGCGGCATTTCTCCAATCGGCAGGTTCATCAATGAAAGGACTTTATTGCGATCGCCTTCCTTCCACCAGGCCTTGATTATTTCCTGCCCTTGCTGACGTGTTTGCTCAACCGTGGGACTTGGCGCCCTCGACGCCCATGCGCTCAGCTCACCGAAAAGTTCTTTTTCTACGGGAGTCCCTTCAAGAAAAAGGAACTTGAGGTGATCGAACGCATCGGGTGTTGTGCTTGCCGATGCCGGCATGCGATCCACAGGATTATGGCAAGCACTGAGGGATGTGAGTCCGGAATGGACGACGATATCGGTGATCTTGTTGTGGTCGAGATTGGCGACTTCGACCCCTGCCGGCACGGTGACCGTTCCTGCAAGACCGCAATTATTGATAGCGAGTTTGGGAACGGGGCCAAGCAACGGCG
Source organism: Noviherbaspirillum sp. (assembly GCA_035627275.1). Classification (GTDB taxonomy): domain Bacteria; phylum Pseudomonadota; class Gammaproteobacteria; order Burkholderiales; family Burkholderiaceae_D; genus Noviherbaspirillum. Next base: position 49,250 of record DASPMC010000051.1, on the reverse strand, counting down.
GTATTTCTCCAATTGGCAGGTTCACCAAGGCGAGGAATCGATTGCGATCACCTTGCCTGTTCCAGGCCGTGATGACATCCATTGCTTTATGACGCGCTAATTGAACTCCAGGGTCTGTCGCCGCCGATGCCCAATTACTCAGCTTCATGAGATTTAGCATTTCTTGCTGTCTGCTCTTGGCGCCACCGCTTGCAGGCGGTGGAGTTCCGGGGTGCGCAGGACCGGCCGACGGTGGTTGCCGGCTCGGTTGGCCGCTGTTGCCCGTGGGACGATTTCCCGGATCTCCTGACCATGGAGGAACAGAATTCGCTGGAGGAAGATGCATAGTGGTGACCGTTGGCAAAGTTTTTGATCTCAAACAATGAGTTACATAACCCTGTCACGCGGTTCCGTGCAAGCTACATGTCCGCCCGAACATGCTGCCACTCTCTGCGCGCACCCTACGTTTGCTTTCACGACGACAGTTGCAGGCCGCAACGGCGTTGCTTCGTGCTATGGCGCGGGACGTCCTTATTTGAGGGGATGGGGTAGAGTCTGGCTCCATATATGCACAAACAAAAGGCCCGGTGCATGCAGTCGGGCCTTTTGTTTTTCCACGCTGGGCAATATCACGGCTTAGCTGAACACAGCCCATCCGATGCTCAATAGCGTCAATACCGCATAGGGAAACGCGACCGTCGGCCGCAACGTGCTCTTTGCATATTCCACTAGCAGCCCACCGAACCCCGGGCGCGCCGCCTGCCATTCGGTATGCAACTGGCAGGCATAGGCAACCTGCGGCGAGGCTTGCCTCAGCAGCTGTTCGAGACGCAAGAGCCTGTCGCCGAGACGCGACTGGTATGTCCGGAGGATGCCTTCTTGGATCCACAATATCAGCATCACGGTAACGGCAATCGCCGCGTCCAGCGCCAACAGGCACAGAACAAATAATGCGGTGCTGGCCAGCTTGATCAGCAGGCTGTTTTTTTCGTACTGCTCATAGTTATTTTGCAGAGTGGTCCATTCATGAGCGAGGAGTGAAATTTCAGGCTGAGGCATGTCTTTTCCTTGTTATAGATGCGTTTTCAAAGCATTCTACCCGCGCATCTACTCAACGCTGCCCAGACTTCAGCGACATTAAGGATCTCTGGATCCCAGCTTTCGTCGGGATGACTTCTTTATCTTGTGGCTTTGACAGGACGTCAGGATGCGGAATATATGCATATGGGGTCAGGCTCGATAACGGTTATCGAGTTTGACCCCATATATGTGCAGCACCTGCTGCTGGAGGTTCTGGCGCAGCGCGTCGACGGTGAAGTCCTGCTGTGGGACAGGGATCTACCGCAATGCCGAGTGATGATCACGAGCTGCGAAAGAGCCAGAGGTTTCTGTACGTATGGGGCGTGCAGCAGAACGGCTCAGGCCGGCTTGTTTTCCCTGGCATCGATATCCGCCAGCGACTCGCGCCCGCGGTCGGTCATGTCGAATCCCTCTCCCACAGTTCGCGGCGCGATCAAGCCTTTCCTGCTCAGGAAGGTCGCCACATCCGCTTCGATGGATCCCGGCACTGAATAGGCAACCGCGCGCAGGCCGTCGATGCAACGCTGCACGAACAACGTCTGCTGCCCCTTCTCGGTAAGTACATGCATCCCGCCCCGCGAGGTGACGTACTTCAGCCCGACGAGGCGCTTGGCATTCCGCGCCACGCATGCACTTTCGCGCTCGCCTTTTTTCAAACGGCGGATCTGCGCGAGCGCATCGAATTCGTCCTTCGTCAACTTGTCGTCCATCGCTATTTTCCTTTGTCAGCCTTGACTGCATTCATCTTCGCACCTGCCTTCGCGTCATGGTATCCCATATTGCGCAGTCTATTTCTTGCGCTTGCCCGGTTGCCCGGGTTTGGGCGGTGACGGAGGACGGGACTGTTTGATCTGCTTGAACAAGGTTCGCGCGTCCTGCACCGCGCGTTCTTGCGTGCGCATCGCCGGAACGTCGTCGTGCAGCGTGAAGAAATCCGCCGCCTGCGCGCGCATCACATGCTTAATCGCGGCCTCGTCGCTCATGTCGAACATCTCGGTCAGGAGCGTAGTGACTTCATCCAGGTATTGTTCGTAGGTCATTGGCATGGTGGGGAACGGCGCAGGCCGGGTGTGGGTGTAGGCGCAGTATATCCTTGCGGGCCTCTTTACCCGAGGTATTTCAGGCGCTGGCGCAATACGTTCCTGCCGCCGGCGACAAGGATGCGCGCGTCGACGTGCAACAGGGGGCCGCGCCCAACGGGCGGACCTATACCCGTCGTCCGTGACGGACAGGGAAAAGCCATCGCGGAAAAATGGACGGTGTACGGCGCAGGCCACGCCTGGTCCGGCGGCCTTCTTTTCAACCCTGACTCGCATCTTCGTGTACGCTTGGACATGGACAGCGAAAACGTCATCCGGCTGAGCGGCCCGTTCCGCATCAACGACTCCCTGGGGCGGACATGGAAAGTCCATGCCATCCGCATCTACGACGAAGGCTACGGCATCATCGATGTCTATGTCGACCTGGACGCGTCCATGGAAGACGAGCCTCTCTACGACGACCCGCTTGTCATCCGGCAGATCCTGTCGCGGCTGCGCGCGCTCGGCTACGACGGACCTGACTTCGGCCCCGGCGATCCGGGCGTGCAGGACGACAAGCTGATCGTCCTCGAAGCACCGGAAGAGTTCAGCCATTTCGCGGCGAGCAAGGGTTGGAAAAACCTTGCCGAAGAGTATGCAGACGAAGATAGTTACGCTGCCGCGTCCGGCGGCGCCATGACCGATCCCGTTGCGCGGGCCGCGTTCGATGCATTGATGCGCAGGTTGGACGTGAAGTAATGAAAGTGCTTCGCTATTCGGAAGGCGCTGGCTTACTTAATCGATTCCGACCCCATATATACGGTCCCCATGCTTGATGCTCATCCGCACTTCCTTACCCCAACTCGAAAGTCGTGACGCCGAACAGGCGATCAAACGGCAGCGCCGGGGCTTCCTTCGTGTACATACGAGCCGTTTCGAATACCTTGGTCATACCGTAACGCTCGGCCAACATGACTGCGGCTGGATTTGTTTCCGGCACGTCGAGATAGGTTGGGGCGCCTTGAGCGTGGAAGCGCAGCGAGGATAGCAAGCGGTCGGCAATGCCGGCATCGTCGGCAAATAGCGGACCGATCTTGTAGCCTCGCCGGCAGGGGCGAAGAAGTCCGTAGCCTGACAGTTCTCCGGCGTTCAATACCGCATAACCGACGGCGTCCGGTTGCGCAATCCATTCGCGCAGAAAACGCACGCGGGGTACCGGAAACAATCCGCTGTCGTACGCGCATAACGTATCGAACGATACCGCCAACAGCGGCGTTATCCCGGATGGCATCGCGGCCCGGCCGGAATCTTCGTAACGAATATTTCGATACGCGAGACGGAAGCCCGATTTCTTGTAATTAGCCTGTTGGGCGACAACACCGTCAAGCCCTATGTTGCGGCCGCCAAGATAGACCATGCCTGCTTGCCACAATTGCCATCCGTAACCCTTGCCTCGGAATTCCGGTTTCACGATATACAAACCGATAAAGCCGAAGCTGTCGCTGTACGCGACAGCTGAGATACAGCCGACTGGTTCGCTCCCAAGGTATGCGATCAAGAAACCATCCGGGTCAGCGGCGTGGAAACAATGGGCATCATGCAAGCCGGGATTCCATCCTTCGGCAGCCGCCCATTCGATGGCAAGATCGACTTCTGCGCGCGTCATTCGCCGTACGATGAAATTGGTTGTACTCATACGCTCAATGCTTGCGGATAGTTGCGATGGAGTCCGACTGTGACGTGCCGAGTCCCTCAGGTTACCCCAGCTCTCGTCCTATCTCAAGCGAGCGGCTGAGCAGTTGACGGGCTGGAAGAACAGCAAGTGCGCAGGGAACAACGGGGTCAGGTCTCCCGATTAACGTTTATCGAGTCTGCTCCCATATAAGATATATACACTCACCCCATATATATTCGGAGTCAATCATGGAAATGAAAAAGATCAATGCCGGCAAGCTGCGCGCCATAGGCTACGACGCGCGGGAACGCATCCTGCGCGTCGAATTCGACGACGGCAGCGCGATCGATTACTCGGGCGTCGGTGCCGATGTGTGGAGCAAGTTGTCCACGTCCGGCGCGGCGTGGAGCTACTACCGCGACAATATCGAGGAGGAATATACGGGCAAGCGGGGAAGAGTCCAGCCCCAGGGCAAAAAATCCGCGCTCGAAGATCTGTTCAAAAACCCCGGTGACAGCGGAAGCGCACATGACTGAATACGACCGCCTTTCTCCCAATTGATGGATGCGCTGCGCGCGCGATTCCAGCAGCAGTCGCGCAAGGTGCAGGCGTATTACGCGGTCATGCATGCAGCGCGCAGCATCGTCGGCAATGATGACGCGGCCAGCGCCTGGATGAATGAACCGCAGCCGAACTTCTACGGCATGACGCCGGCCTAGCTGGGCAACGAAGGCCGTGAGGAAGAGGTGCTTGCCTATGTCAATACCCTGGCAAGGACACTATGAGCAGACTATCTAAAAACAGGGTGGAAGGATAACAACGTCCGAGGGAAAAATGGTGCGTGGGACGCATCCTACGCTTGCTTGTTCTCTTTGGCGGAAGCGCATTAATTCTGTCGCGCCATGAGATACGGAACCGTCGGCGGAGATGAAGTCACTCATTCGCTCTGCTGTCAAAGTGACATCAAGCATCCATTTATTGCATCAGGAGTTTTTCATGCCTCCGTCTTTCTCAAGCTCATTTAATTTTTTACCCGGCCTCTTGCATGTATCCTCATCCGTCAATCCATCATCGCGTCTCTCTAACGAGTCGATCCCGGTTCACCATTCCATTGCCGACTTGTATCGGAATCTGACTATTTCTCCCGCATGGCTGGACAAAGAAATGGCAAAGCTCGAACCGGCACAGAGGGACGTAATGTGGTCGGTGATCGCTGCATTTGAAAAGGGGGGCGAAGTCGGATCGGTGCATTGTGGCGCTGTCGGCGGGAGCTTCACTTTCGACCGGCATCACGTCAGTTATGAGCGGCATGTCGAGACCTGCCAGATTCGCCATATCCTGGTCATCGACGAACACGCCAACCCGGTCGCCGAGTTGGGGCAGGCCAGATTCAAGCCATACTTGCCCAGTAGCAGTGAAGAACCCGCGCATTCCGGCATCAGGAGGCAGCCGAATGTGCTGCAGATCCACGTCGCACGTGCGCAACGAGGTAGTGCCGCGAAGCAGCTCCATCTCGCCTTGGCCGAAGTTGGCATCAGTGAGCGTGATTTCCACGTGATAGCCAGTCGTTTCATTGAATCCGTCTTCAGCTGTCCCGAAGCACTTTCCGCATACGAAAAAGCTTGTGCCGCAGCCGGCACCGACAAGAACAGACTCTTGCAGGACGCCTACACCATGCAGCATGGAGTGTTGACGATCCTGGGAGAGTTTGCGCTCGCCTGCGGGAAACTTAAATTTACGCCGGATCAGCTCATCAGTATCGGACGGCGTTATCCGCGTGACCGTGCAATACCAATCGAGAGCAAATCGGATGTGGATGCGCTGCGGAAGAATCTGCGAACAGCGCTGACGCACATTACCCATCTTCGTGAGTCCCGCTATACCCCGACACAGATCGCTGAGTTCCCTGATTTTCATGCCTTGGAGGCCGTGTACGCATATCATTCCAGCCTTGAGGAGCGCCGCTATACCAAGGAAGATATCGCCACGTTTGCCCGTCGAGGTGGAGCAGACTTGGTGGAAACAGTCAGGGAATGCCACGCTGACCTTGCGGCGTATGGCTATAGCGCGGATGCTGTCACCCTGGTTGCCGTCGCATACGGGGCAGACGCAGTAAGAACAGTCAGGGCATGTCACCCCAAGCTTGAAGCGTATCGCTATACGACGGACGATGTCACCGAATTCGCCCTCACAGGCGGATCAGACTTGGTGGAAGCCGTGCGGGATCATCACCCTGTCCTTGCGGAACATGAATTTATCAAAAAGCATATCCTGGAAGTTGTCGCTCGAATAAGAGCACTTCAACCAAGATCCAGCACTGTACAAGACGCTTTGCGCACCATCGCATTGCATCTACCGGATCTCAAGGAACTCGGCTATAACCCGGCGCAAATCGCCGAGTTCGGCGCCAGCACACCGACGGTGGAAGCCGTATGCCGGTATACCGACTTTCTCAAGATCAGGCGCGGCATGGACATCTCGGATATCGCGAAAATCGCCATGCATGCCGACGGCGCGACAGCACTGGGAATGGTTGCCGCACTGGAGCCGGACGACTTTTCCGACCCCAGAGGTGAGTTGGGCGAGGACGAGCTGCTCTGGCTCGTATGCCGGGACCAGGGCTGGAAGAATCTCGAATGGTATCTGGACAATCACGCGTCGTGGCTGGGACATGGCTTGGCCACGGAAATCATCCTTAAGGCAGCGGTTCTCCGTCCCACCAAGCGGGACGATTTCCTGTTCGAGCAAGTACGAATGATCACGCCGGATCGTAAATGGCATGAGCCTGTTAGGCTGGCGGTCGAATAGAACGTTACTCGCGCGGCGCTGTTATGAAAGCAGTGTGCCATGCCCCATATCCTCCGCCAAAGCTTTGTCGTCCGCCTCCCGGATCAATCGGCGAAGGATGCGCCAACCAACGCCGCACCGGAGCAATCGCCATGTACGGCCAAGGCTGACGCGCAGGCGCGCCCTGTCTACCAGAGGCAGTTCCGCAAAGCCGGACATGTTCCCGGACTGCGCCGGGTTATCGGCCTGTCACATCCGGCGACCCGTGTTGTCAGCGAAACCATGGCCTTGGCCTAACTTGCCATGGGGATCGCCTTACTGCGAAGCGGTGAATCCTCCACGAATCCTCCACGCCCAAGGCGCCACCACCACCACCAATCGCCGGGTCCCGAAAATAGCGAAAATAGGGGACAGACCACGTTTTCAATAGCGAAAATAGGGGACAGACCACGTTTTTACTGCGCGTCCCATAAATGCAAGATTGATAACATTTTGAGCGAGTGGCAGGATGCGAGCTTTTCTGCAAACACTGCCAACCATGCCACGTCGCGCCCGCCTCACCCTTCCCGGAGTTCCTTTACACCTCATCCAGCGAGGTAATAACCGGACTGCCTGTTTCTATGCGGACGAGGATTACGCGCTCTATCTACACCACATGAAAGAACTGGCACAGCGCTTCGGTTGCGCGCTGCATGCCTACGTGCTGATGACCAATCACGTGCATCTATTACTGACGCCGGAGAAGGTGGAAAGCGCGAGCCTGCTGATGAAGCATCTCGGGCAGCGTTACGTGCAGTACATCAACCGAACGTACAAGCGCAGCGGCACGCTATGGGAAGGCCGCTTCCGATCCTGTCTCACGCAATCGGAAGAGTACGTGCTTGCCTGCTACCGCTATATCGAACTCAATCCGGTTAGGGCGGGGATGGTACAGCAGCCCGGGGAGTATCGCTGGTCGAGTTATGGCGCGAATGCGTTGGGAAAGCAGGACGATCTGGTCACGCCCCATCAGCAGTACCTGCAAATTGCAGGAAGTGGTGAGATCAGGCGTGAAGGGTACCGCGGCCTGTTCAAAGCCCACCTGGAACCGGAAACGCTCGACGAGATTCGACGATCGACCAACGGCAATTTTGCACTTGGAGGCGATCGTTTCAAGCGAGAGATCGAGGAAGCTCTGGGGCGGAGAGTGAGCCCGGGTATTCCGGGCAGGCCGAAATGCGAGAAACGAAAGTGAAAGGGATCAGGTTGAGTTGGTTAAATGGCGGGCCTCGGAAAACGTGGTCTGTCCCCTATTACCTACTATTACCTATACCTATGCCTCCCAAAAATGTCGGAGAAATTTACATCTCCAGCTAAAAATTAGCCCTTCACATCTGACGAGTAACAAATAAGCCTTAAATAACAAATGCTTGCAGTTTCTGGTCTGAAACTTGCTTGGATGCAAGGTCTTTTTACTCAGGAGATGTTCGTGAAAACCAAAAGCTTTGCACAAGTGATTGCTGGCCTTGCACTGGCCCTTCAAGCAACTGCAGTTTTTGCTGCCCCCATTACTTTCAGCATCAACCAGACCTTCAGCCAAGGCGGCGTAGCGGATCTGCCCGAAACAGTGGTTGGAATCGGTGGTGCCGGCAATTTCGCGGTTGACCCCGGTGCCAGCGGTCAGTTCTTCGACTTCAAACGCCCGGGCGGTGGTACGTTCTCCACGATCAATACCCAAATCAGTGGCTACTATTTCCTTCGCTCCTATGCTTCGGGCGATGTCATTGGCACCGGCAATTTCGGTAACCATGTGAGCCCGGTCGATGATTGGGACACCATTCTGGTAAATGGCGCGACGGCTGGTGTATGGGGCAGCAGCCACTCCGGATTCTTGGGATTCGAAACGGCTTCCAACAACTTCGGTTGGATTGCATATGACTTCACCAAATCCGGCGCACTGTCGATCATCCATTTCCTGGACGGTGCCTATAACAATGTTGCGGGCGAAAGCATCGTGGCCGGCAACGCTGTTCCTGAGCCCGCCTCGCTCGCGCTTTTGGGCCTCGGTCTGGCAGGATTCGGATTCAGCCGCCGCAAAAAAGCATAATCTTGCCTTGATGGAACAAGTGTCTCACTGGACACAGCGGTGCCGGTGACGGCACATAAACTAGCCAATCGCTTTTTATGGATATGCGGCAGCTTTTCGACAAGAGGCGGTGTAACCTGGTGCGAAAACGTGGACATACCACGGTTTAGGAAGTGTTTGGAAATCGTGGTCTGTCCCCTATTTCTATTGGAGGACGAGACTGTTTGATCTGCCTGAACAAGGTTCGCGCGTCCTGCACCGCGCGTTCTTGCGTGCGCATCGCCGGAATGTCGTCGTGCAGCGTGAAGAAATCCGCCGCCTGCGCGCGCATCACATGCTTGATCGCGGCATCGTCGCTCATGTTGAACATCTCAGTCAGGAGCGTAGTGACTTCGTCCAGGTATTGTTCGTAGGTCATTGGCATGGTGGGAAACGGCGCGGGCCGAGTGCGGGGTGTAGGCACAGTATGCCGCTAAAACGGGGTCAGGTCTTGCAATCCAGCCTATGCATGATTGCAAGACCTGACCCCGTTTGCGTGTGCGCTGCGGGTATTCCAGGCAGGCCGAAATGCGAGAAACGAAAGTGAAACGGATCAGGTTGAGTTGGCTAAATGGCGAGCCTCGAAAAACGTGGTCTGTCCCCTATTATTCCGAGCCGACAGATCGCGCATCGACAACAGACGCAAGTAACACGGCTATTCGACGAGGCATGATCAACCGCATTGCGCAGCAATCTTTTGTGTGAGATCAAACGGTCCTTATCACGCAGGCCTAATGTCGATCTTGCCGTTTTACCCGGCGTTTGCGCTTTGCCGCGGCGAAGGAGAAACACCATGCTACTGAATTTGTTCGGCATCAGGATACGAATATTCGGCCTGTTGTTCGAAAAGAAGTCGAAGTTTGGATTTGAACTGACGGGATCGCCTGAAAAGCGATTCGCTAGGGAACAAGAACATGAGAAGCGCTCCCTACAAGAGTTTTACGATGTATGTGGAGAGCGCGTTGAGGCGGTACTTGAAGACTTCGGAAAGGCAAAACATCTTGGCCCGGTTCAACTTGAGCGAGATCACGGGTGGAAGATTGCAGACAGAGTACCTCCTGGTGACGCCGTAACCGTAGAAGTCAGATATGGAAAATCCTATGCCGGTGGCGATGACCAGGAGGGCTTTGGAAAACCGCACCTGCACGTCTGGGTGCGGGGGGCGGAGTATCTCGGTGGCAAAGAGATCGATCGCCTCAGGAAAGCTTTGGAACGAATCATACGGGTTTATCCTGAAGGCCGAAGAGCGGATATTACGTCCTCCTACATGTACTGATCGCCCGATACAGCGGTAAATATCTGGTCGAAATAAATAGGGGACAGACCTCGATTAGAGAATCGCGAGAAGCGATACCGTGGTCTGTCCCCTAATATTATATTAGACCACAGGAGCGATCGTGGACTTGCCTGCGCCGTTAGGGCCGCCGATGACGATTACGTGGGGTTGGGGCATGTACCGGTTCCATGCAATTGGGGCTGTTCATTTGGCGGAAGGCGCTTCGCTTTTCCGCCCTACGCTTGCTGACCCCGCCTTTGTTGATTCAACCGCGCGTGTCGTTAGAGTTCTATTCCCATTTGCTCGGCAATCTTTTTTGCCAACTGTCTGAAGTCCTTCTTCGCATCTTGAACAGCGCCAAAATGGCTGCCAATAGCGCCATCTGCCGAAGATAGATTAAATATGGGCTTACGATGTTCTTGCGCCATCGGAATTAGACTGCGATAGTGTTTTATCGTAGCTAGGCAGTATGGATCGTCCTCCTGTCGAACTTTTTTCTTTGGCGTTTGGTTAAGAACCGATTCCCGATATACGTCCGGAATACGTTGAACCCACTTATCGTAGGCTCTTACGGGTCTATCGAGGCGCACGCTGTGTTGCTGGCATAAGTAACCAATAGGCTGCATTTTCCCCTTGGGCAGTTTGAAATCAGGGAACCTGCGTTTTTCCCCACTGGAATCCCAATTATCTAACCGCTTTTTCCAAAGATTTTGCCAGCTGCGTAAAGTTGGGCCGAGATTTTTTAGACCTTGGAGGGAGAAGAGGTCTGCGCCGAGAGGAATCACGACATAATCGGTTGCTATCAGAACTGATCGGTTTATAGCACCTAGGTTTGGACCGATATCCACGAGCACCATGTCCGCCTGTACCTTGCTCGCGGCCATTTGCATCACCTGCCAAAATGAACTGAGAATGCGCATGGGCCGATAGAGATTGTTATCTCCCATGCTGTTTGGCCATTCAGCGGAAAGCGCATCTTCATAACCTGACAGATTGACGTCGCCGGGAAGTAGATATAAGTCAGTGGCGATATTCTGAAGAACGGGGTCAGCGATGTCGCCAACACCGGTCAATGGCTTCACACATTGGTAGATAGTCGAGCCTATATCCTGCTGCTCCCATAGAGCCTCAATCTTGTCTTCGTCAAGAAAAGCAGCAGTTAAGTTGGCTTGTGGGTCGAGGTCAACAATTACTACACGTTTGCGTAAGCCCGCGAACATCCAAGCCAAGTGATAGATAAGGGAAGTCTTTCCGACCCCGCCTTTGTTATTGAAGAAAGTCAGTGCAGGTACGCTCATAATTTACCTCGCAGCACGCAGGCTACGGCACTTTGGTTGGTTTCAAATTCAGGCGGCGGATTGCCGTTCTCTTCCATTGCCCTGCGAGCTGTTGCAATACCGCGGCCAAAGGCCTGAATGAATCCAAATGTCTTGAGTACGTCGGCAATATTAGGGTTTCGGTAATCGGTAATGCCCGGTTTGCCGAAATTTTCTACCGTAACGTTACCGTAAGGGCCTCCGGGACTGTTTATTTCAATACGGTCATTAAACCAGTAAACGCGGATAGGTGCATTTGTACTCTCATATGTGCGGTGTAACACCGCGTTATAGAGGATCTGTTGAATCGCGGACTGTGGATAGGGGACGCCCACCTGATGAGTGGGCCCAGATGTTATATCAACCGCGGTTCGATTATGGGCTCTCAGCTTCTCTTCGGCGCGCCGAAGCATTTCGACCATCCCACCACCAATCTCCTGTTCATCAATGACTGGATCGGCCAGTTCGGTACCATCAATGCGTAGAAACTGAATGTAGGCGCCGGGCAAGAAGTCTTGTGGGCGTTTGCCAACCGCCAGCAGCCCTGTAACAGTAGGTGTTGTGTCTTCGGGATCGACGATAAAACGACAAGATGCCAATCTCTCTTCATAACTTCGTCCATTTGCTTCGAGGATGTCCGGAGCAAATGCTTGGGGCAAATACTCATTTTCAAAGATGATTCTTGAGAGATCGCTCAGTTTCGCTGTCGGTAGAGGACAGATATCAAACGGAAGATTTTTGTAACGTCGTTTCTCGTTGAGAACTCGCTCTTCTTGTGCATTTGCCAGTGACCGACGCGGACCGGTTCGAACCCAGATACGGCCTTCAAACTTTACAGGTGGCATATCGGATGGTAGGACCGTCACTACTGCCATCTCAGCACCTTTTAAGATACGCTTTTCTACCGAAAGAACTGGCAAGGGCAAAATATTGCCATCTGTCTTAATGTCGGCAAGAGATAACAAGAGCTGATCCGTTATTTCCAGATTGCTCGGCTCGCCACTATCCTTGGCTCCAATGAACAATACACCTGGCTGATCATAACCAGGGAGGTCATTAGCGAACGCACAAACTGCCTGCCGGGCCTTCTTGGGGACGTCGCCCTTAAAAGACTCTTTACGCTCGACACGGTCAGATTCTGTATCGTTGAGCATTTCGAGCAATTCGTCATCCGACAATCTATGCATTTGTGTTTCTCCAGTACGGGAGGCTGTTTGAAATTAACACAACGAACACACTTCGCCTAATCGATTACTCAAAATCACTTCCCCCAACTATCCTTCAACGTAACCACCCGATTAAACACCGGCTTGGTTGCGGAATGGTCCACCCGATCCGCCACAAAGTACCCATGCCGCTCAAACTGAAACTTCTCATCCGGCATCGCATGCCGCATGCCCTGTTCCAGATACGCAGTAATCACTTCCTTCGCATTCGGATTCAGCGCCAGCTTGAAATCCTTCCCGCCCGCATCCGGATTCGGATCGGTGAACAGGCGGTCGTACAGGCGCACTTCTGCCTCTAGGGAGTGCGGCACGCTGACCCAGTGAATCGTGCCCTTGACCTTGTAGTTATTCGCCCCTTCGGTACCGCTCTTGGAATCAGCAAAGTAGTTGCAGTGCACGGCAATCACATTGCCGTTTTCATCCTTGTCGCAGCCGGTGCATTCCACAACGTAGCCGTACTTCAGCCGCACCTTGTTGCCGGGGAAGAGGCGGAAGTAGCCCTTGGTCGGGACTTCCATGAAGTCTTCCGCTTCAATCCAGACTTCCTTGGTGATCGGGAATTTGCGCTGGCCGCGTTCCGGGTGGTGCGGGTGGACCGGGGCGGTGCATTCGTCGGCGAGGTTTTCCGGGAAGTTGTCGATGATGAGCTTCAGGGGCTTCAGCACGGCGATGGCACGCGCGGCCTTGGGGTCGAGGTCGTCGCGCAGGGCGCCTTCCAGCGTGCTCATGTCGATCCAGCTGTCGGCCTTGGCGACGCCGGCGCGTTCGCAGAAGAGCTGGATCGATTCCGGCGTGTAGCCGCGGCGGCGGATGCCGACAATGGTGGGCATGCGCGGGTCGTCCCAGCCGTCGACGATTTTTTCTTCGACCAGTTGCAGCAGTTTGCGCTTGCTGGTGATGGCGTAGGTCAGGTTCAGGCGCGCGAATTCGGTTTGTTCCGGCAGCGGGCGCTTGAAGAAGCCGCCTTCGGCCAGGCGCTCCAGCACCCAGTTGTAGAAGGGGCGGTGGTCCTGGAATTCGAGCGTGCAGAAGGAGTGGGTGATGTATTCGATCGCGTCTTCGATGGGGTGCGCGTAGTCGTACATCGGGTACACGCACCACTTGTCGCCAGTGCGGTGGTGGTGCGCGTGGCGGATGCGGTAGATCGCCGGATCGCGCATGTTCATGTTGGGCGAGGCCATGTCGATCTTGGCGCGCAGGATGTGCTGGCCGTCCTTGAATTCGCCGAGCTTCATGCGGCGGAACAGGTCGAGCGATTCTGCGGCCGGGCGGTCGCGGTAGGGCGAGTTCTTGCCGGGCTCGGTGAAGTTGCCGCGGTTCTTGGCCATTTCTTCGGCGCTCTGGCTGTCGACGTAGGCGTGGCCGGCGGTGATGAGGTACTCGGCCATCATGTACATCTGGTCGAAGTAGTCGCTGGCGAAGTAGAGGTGCTCGCCGGCGTTGTCCTTCCAGTCGAAGCCGAGCCATTTGACGGCGTCCTGGATGCTGTCGACGTATTCCTGTTCTTCCTTGGTCGGGTTGGTGTCGTCGAAGCGCATCGTGCAGCGGCCGCCGAAGTCGCGCGCGAGGCCGAAGTTGAGGCAGATGGATTTGGCGTGGCCGATGTGCAGGTAGCCGTTGGGCTCCGGCGGGAAACGGGTGATGACGGTCGGCAGCGGGTTGCCGTTGGGATCGGTGCGCTGGGCGTACTTGCCGGAGGCGAGGTCGGATTCGATCAGGCCGCGCAGGAAGTTGGAAGCCGGGGCATTCTCGGGCGTTGCGGATGCTGCGGTTTTGGCGTCGTTGCTCATGAAAATCGGGCGAATTCTTTGTAGATAAAGGTTTAATCGGACATTTTACCGTAGAGGGGAGGCCCGGGCGGGGATTGCGGAAGAGGAAACTTCGTTGCCATTCTTGCCATCGATGAAAGTGAAAAGGCCTGCATGCGAACTGTTGTCCGGCTGGTGTTACTCATGACAGATGGGGGCGCGGACCTGCTCCGGGCAAGGTGACGACTTCGGGCCTTGGACGGGGATGCGGACGCTGTCGCCCTGTTCACACAAGGAACCCTCAGCATGCCCATTCACGGACGTATCCCGCCGCGGCGTCCCTTGCTCCCCGGTACGGCGGGGGCTGCGGAGCGCAACAACAGACCAGGGCCGCGCGCCGACGCCAGCCGGCTTGAATTGCTGAAGCAAGCCGCTCGTGACGATTCGGGCAAGATCTCCCTGGTGCCATTCGAGCGTGTCGCCGCGGCAGCCGGGCGAGTCTGGGTAAGGGCGCTGGGTCCTGTTTCACGGGCGGTCGGACAGATGCCGCGGCCCTTGTACCGCCTTGCCACGCCGGACGATACGCAGTCCGTTTTCAAGCCGGAGAACCTGGCGCGATTTTGCAATCACAAGAAGGAAGTCCTGGATTTTCTGCATAGCCGCGACGTGGCGAGGCAGATTGCGGATGATCCGGAGATTCAAAGCTTGATGCAGGCGGCCTTTGCCGCGGGCTGCCAGTTATATTCCGTTCCGAAGGATGAGGTGCATCTCGGGCTGCATCGTATTCCGGACCAGGATCGGGTGATCAAGATCGGGTTGCCCGACATGTCGTCGGGGGAAATGCGGCTGCGCTGCCTGGCGGAGTTGCGTCAGGCACTCCTTGTTGACCGCGACCTCGCGTCGTCGCCGCTACCGCTGCCGGAGTTGTTCACCGATTACGAATCCTTCAGGGACGCGTATATCAGCCATCGGATGGATGCCCAGACGCGTATGCATCTTGCCGATACGCAGATGGCCAGGGAGGCCGGCGCGCGCTGGAGCGTGAGAAAGACGGGCGAGGGCAAGGCAAGATTGCACCGCTCGCCTTATTTTGAGGCCTGGCCCCGCTTCAAGGCAGCCTGCAAGGCGTACCAGCAATCCGGGAGCACGGATGCCGTTGCCGCGCAGTGGAAGAGCGAGAAGGCCGGCGACGATGACACACTCACGAATGGCGAGCGGCATGAGGCGGAGTACCTGCGCCAGGCAAGTCGCGAGTGGATCAACCACCTCGGCAAGCAATGGTTGTTCCCCGAGCAGATTGAAACGGTCTTGCAGATCCTCGATACGCTGCATCCGGATACTTCGAAGCCCGTCGAGCCGGGCGACGAGCTGCAGGACATACCGGAGTCCTTGCGTCCGCTGTATCGGGATGCGCTGGAGATTCAGCGTGATTTGACGCGATATGCCGAGGCATACAACCGCTGTGAAGGTCTGCACCCCGACGATTTCCGGCGTGCGTACTACCACAAGATCGCAGCGCAGTCCGTCCTGGAAGAGTACAGGGCGTCCTTGCTGACCGCGACGGAGTGGGCGCAAGAACAGTTTCCTTTGGCGTGGATTGCCGCACAGGTGCGGCCGGACTTTTATCCCTTGATGATGGCGCTCAAGACAACAGAATGGGATCCTTTCAAGTCGACCCCGCTCGCTTCGGGTGTGCACGATTTTGCACGCTATGTCTTGCACATGGACTAAGACCCGGATGTCGATTTGTACGCCCATGCCGAGTTCTATGCGCGGGTGCTGGAAGCGACACAGGGCACGTTCGGCGACCTCAAGGCTTTCATGGCGGACATGACCGCAGGAATTCTCGACAGGCGCCTGCCCGAAGCGGAGCAAACCCGGTATCTGGAGTTCGTCGGCATCATGGGAAAAGGCGGCGTCTCCAACGATGGACTGGCGATGCTGTACGCCGGTATGGACGATCCGAAGGTGCGGGCGGCATTGAATCGACTGAAGTCTTTACTTCAACAGTCGGCGAGCGACCCGCTCAAGAGGTTATTGCGGGATATTTCCGAGGATTACCAGGGTTCTTTAGGTTCCCTGGGGCAAAGGAATATCGCCATTGGTCGGCATCTGGAACTGTATGCAGATGTTCTGACGACTTATCCGAAAGATGGATATGCCATGTTGCTTGGCATCGAAATGGGGATCTGGAGGGGGGAGATCGACCGCATGTTGCCGGAGCAGGAACGCGCGCGCATCCTCGATTGCATGCGCCAATTGCAGTGCTTCACGCCGGCGCTGTATACCGCGTTTGCATCCGGGGCGCCCGTGCAGCAGGCGCTTTCGGATTTCCGGTCCGGCCTGCTGCGGGATGAGGTCGGCAAGGAAGAGATGGATGCCTTCTGCCAGGCATACGACATGGAATCGCTAGTGGCAGCGGTCCAGCTGGCCATTCCGGCAGCATCACCTCGATACGACGACTATGGCATGGAGCGCGCACTGCTGGCGGCCTACACCTCGTTTGGCGACCGCCGGAATGACATTCCCCGGCCGTTGCGGGGAAAGGATTTCGGCGGCGGTGAGGCTGACCGGATCCACCTGGCCCGATGGCGGCTCGGGGACGGCATGGTCGCCGATGAGGCGGGCAAGCTTCGTGCGATGCTTTCCGCGCTGACAAGGCCGGTTCTTGGCGGAGAGGGGACGGCGCGTGCGCATGAGGATGAGCAGGCGTGCCGCTCGGCGTTGCGGGATTACCTCGCTGGAGATTGCCAGGCGGAGGCCAGAAAGACGGCGCTCGATGCGTTCTTCGCGTACGTTAGGCATGGCAGTGCGACTGCCAATGTGGAGCGCATCGATCATGAAACGCATGCAGGATTGGCCGCGCTCGAAGAGCTCTTTGCCGACAGGGATGCGCTGCCTGTGGAACTGGGCGGGGTTCTGCGTCAGCTGTTGCGTGACGAGCCATGGCTGATTCCTTATGTCAGCGACGGGCAGAACCCGATCCGGAACCCGAAGGCGCTCGGACAGCAGCTCGCCGGGCTCTGGTGCAATACGCAGGTGGCGGATCAAGGCAAGGTGGAACGCATGTCGGCGCTGTTGCGTGGCGTGAGCGAGGATGAGATCCGCACCCGGCTGCTCCCGGTGCTGCCGCAGGACGCAGCATTGCACGCCACGGTCGTGGAGATCGGTCGCCGGAGTACGGCATCGCGTCCGGCGACCGTCGACGAAATCGCGAGCGGCATGCTGGCGGAGCCTCTCAAGGATATCCGGAGCGAGATCGGCCGGTTTGCGTTCAGGGAAACCGGTGCGGGTGTGACGCTGGAGTTCCGGGTCGTCAAGGGCATTCCGTTCGGCGTGTGGTCGTTGAATGCCGGCGTGTGTATCGGCAAGGACTACGCGCTTTGGCAAAAGCCGGAATTCATGTTGCTGGCCATGTTCGACAAGGAAACGGGCAGGGCGGCGGGATTCATCCATCTCTTCGAGGCAAGGATCGACGGCAAGAAGATCCTGGCGGTACCGGGCATGGAGCCCAGCATTCCGTTCCTGTCCGAAGTCCGGGCCAGGGATGTCTTTCCATTGATGGAAAAAGCGGTGGTCAATGTTGCGCGAGAGGGCGGATATGACGCCGTCCTCCTGCCCGATGATCCGAATATCCTGTCGAACAGGTCGGACATCCGGACTCTTGCGAACGAGGCGTATGCGGATCGGCTGGTGGAACTGGACAAGAAGGTGGAATGGAATACCGTGCCGCACGACTATTCGTTCCGGACTGCCTACCGTATCTGGTCGCGCGATGAAGAATGATGGAGGCGGGCGACCGGCTTCGGGGCGGTAACCCCGGGGGTGTCTTGTGGCAGCTGCGACGCGGTTTGACGTGCGTCAACCATGTACGCACAGCGCAAAAAACGCATGCCTTTGCCAAATGTCCAAGTGGAATGATGGCCGGTCTATAGAAACCCGCCGCGATTTCGCCTGTGTGGCTGTTTCGCCGGGAGGCTGCAGATGCAGGGAGATTCCTTCCTCTTGGAGCAAGAAAAATGTCGAGAAGTTTGTGGTTTGCAGCAGCGGCCGGAGCCGCGATGCTGCTCGCTGCCTGCGGTGGCGGCGGAAGTGCGGATTTCGAAATGGATTCTTCCCAGACGACCCGGCTACGGCCGACCGTGATTACGTCGGAGGGCAGGTTGTTGAGCAGTTGCAGCGAGAGCCCGGAGTGTTCGGGCAATCCGTTTGCGCCATTCTTCGCCGCCTCAACCGTGGCGCCGGCGGATGGCACGACGATCAGCGGGGTGGTACGGCTGGAAGTGCGCGGCAACAATATGGCCAACGTCGAGCTGCTGCCGGGCAGCGGATACCTGCCGCGCTACGGCGTCTTCAGGATTTCCGGCGACACCACGGTGGCGTGGATGGACCTGGACACCACCCGCCTGCCGAACGGGCCGGTCAATATGCGTGTGAGCGCCTTCGATGTGGCAGCCGGGCAGCCGGGCGCGCGGGAGATTGTCGCGATGCAGACGCGGACCTGGAACATCAACAATGCTGCGCCCGCGTCACCGGGCTTTACGGCGACGGTCACTTCCGCGCCTGCCAATGGGGCAGTGGTCAGCGGCATCACGCGGCTGGAAATCCGCGGCAGCGGTATTGTCAACGCCGAGCTCCTTCCGGCTACCGGCTACACGCCGCGGTTGGCGACCTTCAACGTGTCGGCGGACAGGACGATGGCCTGGGTGGATCTCGACACGCGATCGCTGCCGGACGGCGTGCGCGATGTCAGGATCAGCGCGTACAACGTGACGGAAGGGCAGGCCGGAGCCAGCGAGATCGTTGCGATGCCGGCGCGACGGTGGACGGTGGCCAACGGCAGCGGGCCGTTTACCGCGACTGTGACCATGGCGCCGCCTCATGGGGAAATCATCCGCGGGCGCGTGCTGCTCGAGGTACGCGGCAGCGGGATGAAAAATGTGGAGCTGCTCCCTGCCAACGGCTATACGCCGAGGCTGGGTGTGTTCAATGTGGACAGCCCCGGCAACTTTGCCTGGCTGGAAGTGGATACGGCGTCCCTACCGGGTGGCTCAGTGCGGATCAGTGCTTTCGATGTGGCTGCCGGGCAGCCGAATGCGCGGGAGATCGTTGTGATGCCGGTGCGGCAGTGGCACGTGCGGTAGGACGGAAGAGCATGATGCATGAAGCGGGCGGCTGCGGCCGCTCGTTTTTTTGCTTCCTTGACATTTTGTCTTTCGAGGAAAATAATAAGGATTCCTAATTATTTCTGTTGCCATGGCCACCTTCGACAAGATCAGCACGCCGCTCGAGAACCGCATCGCCACCGGCTTTGCGCGGATCAACACGGCCATGCGGGCGAAGGCCTGGTCGCAGGCGGCGGCCAACGGCCTGACGCCGACCCAGGCCGACATCCTGCACCTGCTGGCTTCGCGCAATGCGCCGCTGCGTCTGTCGGCCATCGCCGAGCAACTGGCGATCACGCCGGCAACGGCGAGCGATGCGGTGACGGCATTGGTGAACAAGGACCTGGTGGAGAAGGGCCGGGCGCCCGACGACGGCCGGGCCATCGCGCTGAAGCTGACCAAGACCGGCGCGCGGCTGGCGATCACGGTGCCGGACTGGACCGGCTTCCTCGGCGCGGCGGCGGATACGCTGTCGAAGGAAGAGCAGGCTCAGATGCTGAAGATGATCCTCAAGATGATCCGGGCGATGCAGGAGCGCGGCGAGATTCCCGTCAACCGCATGTGCGTGAGCTGCAAGTACTTCGGGCCGAACGAGACCGGCGATCCGCACAACCCGCACTATTGCCATTTCGTGAAGGCGCCGTTCGGCGACCGCCACCTGCGCCTGGATTGCGCGGAACACGAAGAGGCGGAGAAAACGATTCAGCTCAGGAATTGGGCCACCTTTGCTGCAGCGTGAGTTTTTATTTGGCCCGAATATTTAGGAGTCCTAACATGAAAAAGAGAAGACTTTTACCCGCCGCGCTGGCCCTGGCTTGCGCGTTCGGGACGGCATCGGCGCATGAGGTCGCGGCGAAGAAGGGCAATGCAAAGCAGCCTGCCTTCGATATCGTGAAGACCGACATTCGCGTGGATGCGGCTAAGAACTGGGTGGAGTTCGCGATGCAGGTCGCGGGCAAGGCCGGTTCGGTGAAGCCGAAGAAAACCGGCAAGTTTGCCGGCGCGGACGTGTTTTCGTATGTCTGGCCGACGAAGATCGATCCTTCAGTGGTGGGCTTTGACAAGGAAGCGGGCATCCTCGCACTGGCGGTGACCATCCATCCGGATTTCGACGACACGCCCCTGTTCAATACCACCGGCAAGGACTGGCACAGTCACTGGGTGGTGCTGGGGCCGGACGATGCCTGCGGCAAGGGGGCGCTGAAAGTGAAGGACATTCCGGAAGGCGCGAAACCGAAACTGCCCAAGACCTGGCCGGGTGTGCCGCTGCTGATCGACAGCCCGGGTTATGCGCCGCGCTTTGCGGGTAGTGCGGTGACGGTGCGCGTGCCGTTTGACGATGTGAGCGCGCTCAAGGGTACGGCCTTCGATGGCGTGACCGCCGGGCTGCGCGTGAATGCGAGCGCGCATGCGCCGCTGCTGTGTGTGGTGAACGTATTCGATGTGGCGTCGGGCGATTTGTCTCTGCCCGGCAAAGCCGAATGAAAACGGGGCATTGGAAAAGTTTGGCGACCGCTCCAATACCCCGACCCCTTAACCTCTGACGAAATAAAGGAGTAATGCAATTATGACGAGCAAGGCAATTTTTTACCATGCAGGCTGCCCGGTTTGTGTCGCTACGGAGCAGCAGTTTGTGGATGCGCTGGACAAGTCGAAGGTCAGCGTGGAGGTGGTGCATTTCGGTACGCAGCGTGAGCGGATTGCGGAGGCGGAGCGCTTCGGCGTGAAGTCGGTGCCGGCACTGGTGGTGGATGGGAATGTGTTTCACATCAACTATGGGGCGTCGATGGCGGATGTGAAGGGGCCGGCGCGGTGATGATTTGAGGGCAGCGATTCCGCGTCGTGCAAATGCGGGCACGGGATCGTAATCTACGGCCCTTCTTTTCCCCGTCATTCCCGCGAAGGCGGGAATCCATAAGTCGGTAGGTGTATCGGACTCACTATGGATTCCCGCCTTCGCGGGAATGACGGGGTAGAGGTAGACGTCATTTGGAACCATGGTGCCCGCACGCTGACGTCTGGCTGTTGATACTCGGATACTCGTCACGAGCTCGTTCACTGCCTGCGCAGCACCACTTCCCACACCACTTTCGGCTTCTCATACCGATCGATTGTCAGTTCCCGTTTCGAGATCTGCTCCCATCCTGCGCCGAATAGCGCGTCAACCGAAGGCGCATCGAAAAAACGTTTCGGCCATCCATCCACTTCGTAGTAATTCGGCGCAATCTCCCAATGCCCAACCGCACCGTAATTCACATCCTTCGTCGAATTCATCCGGCACAGCAGCAAGCCGTCCGGCGCGAGGCAGCGCCGGATCTCATCAACGATATCGACCGTCTTGTCCCATGCAAAATAATGCAGGCAAAGACTCGCCAGGACAACATCGAATCGTCCGTCGGTAAACGGCAAGGGCTCGCGCAGGTCGTGGCAGATGAGATGCGCCGAAGGAACCGCACGCGCGCATTCTGCAAGTGCTTCAGTCGCAATTTCGGTCGCCGTGATATCCGCAAAGCCGTGCGCCGCCAGCCAACGCGTATCACGCCCGCTGCCGCATCCTAATTCCAGGATCGCGGGCGAGGCCGAGCGTTGCGTAATCAGTGTTTTCCAGTTGTCCAGCCAGAGGTCGTCGTTCATTGCATGTCCGGGTGTTATGGAACATGAACAATACCGCATTCCCGCCGCGGTATTGGATAACGCGCCTTTCCGTATTACCAGCCGCCGCATTTGCAGCATCGCTCCATTCCTGCCTACACTCGCGGTAGCGTACAAGCCTCGCAACCACCAGGGAGCCATAGATGATCCTCAAACGCGAAGACCTGCAGGCAGCCGCCGACGCAGGCGTGCTCAACCCCACCGAGATCGACGGCCTGCTGGCGTTCCTCACGCAGCGGCATGCGCAATCGGTACAACATTCGTCGCGCTTTTCGGGCACGCATGTGCTGTATTACCTCGGCGGCATGCTGGCCATCGGCGCAGCTTCGCTGTTTGCGACCCTTGCCGTCGAGGCGGCCGGCATGGGTGCCTTGTTCGTGCTGTCGCTGCTGTATGCCTTTGCCGCGATCGGCATCGCATCGAAGCTGGAAAAGCACGGCTTCGGCATTCCGGCCGGTATCTTTGCGACATTGGCGATCGCACTGGTGCCGCTGGCGGTCTTTGCGCTCCAGCATGTGCTCGGCTTCTGGGAAGACGGCATGCACGCAGAGCATTACCGCGATTACCACCGCTATATCGACTGGCGCTGGCTCATCATGGAACTGGCGACACTGGCGGCAGGTGCTTTGCTGCTGTGGCGCTTCCGCTATCCCTTCCTGATGATGCCGGTTGCGGTGACGCTGTGGTACATGGGGATGGATATCGTGCCGGCGCTGATGATGCAGGCCGGCGGCGAGGACGGCTGGTTCAGCGGTGCCGCGTGGGAGCTGCGCAAGAAGGTTTCGCTGGCCTTCGGCATGCTGATGCTGCTGGGCGCCTTCTTCGTCGACCTGCGCTCGCGGCACAGCAAGGATTATGCGTATTGGTTGTACCTGTTCGGCCTGCTGACTTTCTGGGGCGCGCTGTCGATGATGGGCTCGGGCCGACTGGCTGGCAAGCTGGTCTACCTCGCGATCAATTTCGGGCTGGTGTTTGTCGGCGCCGTGCTCGGACGCCGCGTGTTCGCGGTCTTCGGCGGGATCGGCATCGCGATGGTGCTGGGTGACCTGTCGTGGAACCTGTTCAAGGACAGCTTCGCCTTCGTGCTGGTGCTGACGCTGCTGGGCTTTGCGCTGATCGGCGTGGGGCTGTGGTGGAGCCGGCACGAGGCGGTGATCGCGGCGCGCCTGCGTGCGGTGCTGCCGGCGGATTTGCGCGAGCTGATAGAGGCACGGCGTGCGTGAGGCTGGCGCTCGCTACGCCGGAAAGCGGCGGCTGCGGGCGCCGCTTTCCTTTCGTTAATGATCGACGGCGTCGATTTGACATCGTATAAACAAGCTGTCTTTCGCGGGTTTGTGCTTGATTTATATCTACGACTTCGATCACCGTCCCGATTAAATACCGAGAAGACGCTAATCGATGCACGGCATTCGCTGGCGTCTACAGGGGCGTTCTGAACAACCCGTCATTCCCGCGTCACGGCGCATTGCAGCTTGCGCCGGCGCTGCCCGGACTCCGGCCTCTTCGTATTCTGCGGCTTCCGGAACAGGCAATGCCGACAACACGATTTCAAGCAGCGGCTCGCAACTGCCAGGGAACAGCAGTCCGGCGTTATTCGGAAGGCCTGCATTGTGTGCACTGCTGGGGCGCATGGCACACCGGCTCTAAGAAAAATAACCGAAGGAGCAATGCATGACGATTAGACGCGATGACCTCGTGGCCGCCGCCGCCGCGGGTCTCCTCCAATACCGGCAGATCGATCCGCTGCTGGTGTTCCTCCTGCAACGCGATATCACCGCCAGGCGAGAGGCCATGCTGGCAAAGGCCAGCAAGCGTCAATTCCACGGATTCTATGCATTGCTGTCGTTTACCGTCGCCGTGCTCGCGGTGGTGACGGCCGTCATGTTCAGCATGCTGTTTGCAAGCCGCGCGGTGTACTCGCTGGGAAGCAGCGCCTATGTGTTCTTTGCCCTGCTGTACATGGTCGCGGGGCTGGCGATCGCTGCATGGTTCCGCCGTCGCGGCTATTGCGGTCGCATCCGGTTGCTGTTTGCGGTGGTGATGGCGTCGGTGCCGCTGGCGGTGGTTGCGCTGCAGCAGGTGGGGAGCTGAGCAGGCAAGCATTCCGCGAACCCGGGCGTCGCGGGCCCTCGCACTTTTGTTGTTCCCCGGCACAATCTGCCGGAGCCGCCGTGCAAGTCAGGTAGAATGTTTCTTGGCCGAAATCCATGCCGACCTGACAACACGGTGCGACAAAGACATGCGACTCCCGATCACCCTGATTGCATGCGCGACCATGCTCGCGCAGTCCGCCCTGGCGGCCGAGTCTGAAAAGCTGCCGGGCAGCCGCGTCCTCGCGAGCGCGCCAAAGCCCGAGGCAAAAACCGAGGCAAAACCCGCCCCTCCG
Source organism: Noviherbaspirillum sp. (assembly GCA_035627275.1). Taxonomy (GTDB): domain Bacteria; phylum Pseudomonadota; class Gammaproteobacteria; order Burkholderiales; family Burkholderiaceae_D; genus Noviherbaspirillum. The sequence continues at coordinate 24,837 of DASPMC010000051.1, read as the reverse complement.
AAGGAGCCGGGCCGTCCGCTGACGGAGGCTGAGGTTGCGGCAATGGTCAAGGCGCGCCTGGAAGCGATGCGCAAGCGCGCGGCACGGGCGGTGGTGGAGACGAAGAATGTTTCGCAAAATCCGCCGGCCAAAGGCGGCGCGCACTGGAGCTACGAAGGCGAGACCGGCCCGCTCAAATGGGGCAAGCTGAACCCGGCCTGGGCCAAGTGCGATAACGGCAACCGTCAGTCGCCGATCGACATCCGCGACGGCATCCGGGTCGACCTCGAACCCGTGGTCTTCGAATATGCCGCATCCGCGTACAGCGTGGTCAACAATGGCCACACCGTGCAGGTCAATATCGCGTCCGGCAATCGCTTTACGCTGACCGGGCGCACCTACGAACTGCAGCAATTCCACTTCCATCGTCCGGCCGAGGAAAAAGTCGACGGCAAGAGCTTCGCCATGGTCGCTCACCTGGTGCACAAGGACGAGGAGGGCAGGCTGGCGGTGATCGCCGTGCTGATCGAAGACGGTACCCAGCATCCCGGCATCCAGGCCGTGTGGAACAACCTGCCGCTGGAAAAGAATGAGCCGCTGGTGCCCGTCACCACCTTCGACCCGTCGCTGATGCTGCCGCAGAAGCGCGATTACTACACCTACATGGGCTCGCTGACGACGCCACCGTGCAGCGAGGGCGTGCTGTGGATCGTGATGAAGGAGCCGATCCAGGCGTCGAAGCATCAGTTGGATATCTTCGCGCGGCTGTATCCGATGAATGCGCGGCCGGTGCAGGCGATGGCGGGGCGGTTGATCAAGGAATCGAACTAGGGGAAGGCTCGTACTCCGCGTAGCTTGCATGCGGGCTCGGTCCGCGGAATTCCAGTCTCCATTCCCCCGTCGTTCCCGCGAAGGCGGGAACCCATAGGCAGGTGGGTAGAGCTGACTCCGTATGGGTTCCCGCCTCCGCGGGAACGACGGGGAAGGGGCGGCGAGCATTCCAACAGATGTACCCGCCAACCTGCTGCCGTTGGTTAATTCACGGCATTTCGCCCATCCATCCCGACGCGCCTTTCACTCCCGGATTCCTGCATTTCGTCGCAAGCCCAATGCAGGGCCGGCCCCGTCCCGCGACAATCTCCGCACTAACCAACAAGAAGGAGATCGCGATGCACAACAAGACCAAGTCCCTCGCCGCCTTGCTCGCCGGGCTTGTACTCGGCGCCGCCGCGCAGGCGCAGGATTTTCAGGCCGGCCTGCGCATGATGACGGTACCGGGCGAAGAGCCGATTCCCGTCGCCTTGTTCTTCCCGACGCAGGCTCCCGAGCAGACGATCCCGATGGGACCGTTTGCTCCGACCATTTCGATGCGGGGGACGCCGGCACCCGCGGTCAAGGGCCTCGTGCTGGTGTCGCACGGTACCGGAGGCAGCGAGCTGGGACACCACAACCTCGCGCAGAAGCTGGCGCGGCACGGTTACCTCGTGGCCGCACTTCAGCACCCGCGCGACAACTACCGTGACCGCTCCCTGGTGGCGACATCCACCTTCTTCTCCGAACGGCCGAAACAGGTATCGCGCGTGCTTGACGCGCTGCTGGAAAATCCGGAATGGAAGGACAGGGTTCCCGCCGGCCGCATCGGCGCGATCGGGCACTCGGCGGGCGGCTACACGGTCGTTGCGCTGGCCGGTGGCGTGGCGGACCCGTCCCGTCTTGCGGCGCATTGCAAGGAACCAGCGGACGATGCGAAGTTCTGCAGTCTCGGCGGCGAAACGGCAAAGCAGCAGGTGCGCGAATCGGCGACACCCGCCGCGGATTACAGGGGCGGCGACCCGCGCATTCGAGCGGTGGTGACGATGGCGCCGCTGGCTGTGGTGTTTACCGAGGAATCGCTGGCCGGCATCAAGGTCCCGATGCGGGTCTATACCGCCGAGCATGACGCCGTGCTGAAGAGCCAATACCATGGTGAGCGCCTGCGCGCCGTTCCGGGTGCGCACTACGAGCGGGTGGACAACGCGGGTCACTTTGCTTTCATGGCACAGACCAGTTATCCGATTGCGGCCAGCTCCGGCGATCCCGGCGAGAACCCGTCCGGCTTCGACCGCAAGGCATTCCACCAGCGTCTCGAGAATGAAGTAACGGCATTCTTCGATCGTCATCTCAAGTAAGGAGCAGCGACCATGTCAATGATCAAAACCCTCCACATCCTCGGCGCCATGCTTTTCCTCGGCAACATCATCGTCAGCGCCTTCTGGAAAGCTTTCGCCGACCGCACGAACGACGCAGGCATCATCCGCTATGCGACGCGCCTCGTGATCCTGACCGACATCGTCTTCACCGCAGGCGGCATCGCGCTACTGATGGCGACCGGCCACATGATGGCGCCTTCCTATGGCGGTGTAATGCAGACGGAGTGGATACGCTAGAGCTACCTGCTGGTGATCGGCAGTGGCGCGATCTGGTTGTTCATCCTGGTGCCGGTCCAGTTCATGCAGGCGCGGATGCTCAAGCCGTTGGCGCCGCAGGCAGCGATCCCCGACGGTTACCGCAAGTTGTCCCTGCTGTGGATGGTTGCAGGATCGGCTGCGACCTTGCTGCCCTTGCCGGCGATTTACTTTATGGTGGCCAAGCCGGTCATGTAACCGGCGCGTTCCTACATTTGCCTGAACAGGTGAGCAAACACCCGGCTCACTGGCAGGCTCTCCGTCCGCCCGCGCAGCTTGAGCGACAGCTTGCCGCTCTCATCGCGAATGGCGGTCTGCACGCAATTGACGTTGACGACCGTACCGCGATGGACCTGCCAGAACTGGTTGGGATCAAGTTGCGGCAGCAACTCTTTCAGGCTGGTGCGGATGAGGGATTCGCTGTCGGCTGTGACGACGTTGACGTACTTGTCGGTGGCTTCGAAGTAGAGCACTTCAGCGACCGGGATCATGCGCACCTGGTTGCCGACGGCGGCGCGGATGATGTTCAGGTGCTCGCTCGCCATTGGCGCGTGCGGGACCAGTGAACGCAGCTGGCCGACAATGCGCTCCAGTTCCGCATTGCGCTCGGTGTGCTTGGCCAGGCGGCCCTTCAGGCGCTCGACGGTCTTGGCCAGGCGCGCCTCGGTGACCGGTTTGAGAACGTAGTCGGAGGCGGCCTGCTCGAAGGCCTGCAGCGCGTACTCGTCGTAGGCCGTCACAAATACCACGAGCGGGAAGGGCACGTCTTCCGGCCAGTCCTCGGCCAGCTCCTGCGCAGCTTCCAGGCCGGTCTTGCCGGGCATCTTGATATCCAGGAAGAGTACATCGGGGCGCTGCGCCAGCGCTTCCCGCACGGCAGCAATGCCGTTTTCCACCACGCCGCCGACCTGCAATTCCGGCCAGAGTCGTTGCAGCGTCTGCAGCAGGGTATGGGCGAGGATCGGTTCGTCTTCTGCGATGAGGGCGCGGATCATGTTCATAGCGGGATCGTGATGCGGGCAATGACGCCGGTCGGCGTGTTGGGGATAAGGGTGAAACTGGCATTTGCGCCGTACAGCGCATGCAGGCGTTCGCGTACGTTTGCGACGCCGACATGGGTGCTGTTGTGGTTTACCGGCGCGCCGTCGAGGCCGAGGCCGCCGTCGGTCACGCTCAGTTTCAGGAGTCCGCCGAAACGTTCGGCGCGGACCGTGACGTTGCCGCCTTCGACCTTGGGTTCGAGGCCGTGCTTGATGGCGTTTTCGACCAGCGGTTGCAGCAGCATCGGCGGCACCATCACGCTGCGCAGCTCTTCGGGCAGCTCGAGGGTATAGGACAGGCGCTCGCCCATGCGTACCTTCATCAGGCCGAGATAGGCGTCGAGCAGCGAGAACTCGTGCGCGAGCGAGGTCTTTTCCGAGCGGGACGAGGACAGCGTGGCGCGCAAGTACTGGATCAGTTGCTCCAGCATGTGCTGCGCGCGCGACGGGTCGATGGCGATCAGGCCCTGCAGGTTGGCCAGAGTGTTGAACAGCATGTGCGGCTCGACCTGGGCCTGCAGCATCTGCAGCTGTGCCTGCATCGCCTGTTTCTCGATGGAGGCGGCGCGCGCCTTTTCGGCTTCCGCCTCGGCGCGCAGGTATTCGATGTGCTCACGGCTCCAGAAGAACCAGATGATGAACATCGAGCACACGCTGCCCCCAATCAGCATTGCGGTCGCATTGCCGGTCCGCATGGCGGACAGCGCCTCGCGCGGGATGCCGAGCATGGCTGCGGCCAGTGCCTTGCCGATGAACTGGGCGGATGGCAGCGACAACAGGATCAGCCCGATGAACTTCCACTTCGGCGGCTTGCACTCCCCCCACAGGATCAGGCGGCCGCCATCGATGAAGGCGGTCGCCAGCGTGCCGATGCACATCGAGAACACCAGGTTGACGAAAAAGCCGCCGTGCCCACGCACCACATAGGTGATGAGCACGGCGATGATCAGGTTGAAGACCTGGGTGATGGCGATGTCGAGGGCGAAGCGGCGCAATCGCGAGTAGCGGGGGCCGCTCAGCTTCTGCGGACAGTTCATTCCGTTTGTTTCTGGTGTTACTGGCATGACCTCTCCTGTCAGGCCCTTTTCTTCAGTTCGTTCTGGATCATCCGCTCTTTCCATGCGGCGCCCGGGGCGTGCAGGAAGACGGCAAGACCGTGGAATAGTAACCCGATTCCCCATCCAAATAACGGCCAGACCACCCAGATCCTGTTCGGCACGACCAGCAGGTTGAACAGGATGAGGCCGGTGTTCACTGTCAGGAACACCGCGAGGTGGATGGTGAAGCCGATCTTGCGCTCGACATGGCGGCGGGCAGTGCGATAGGCAGGGGTGTGTTCCATGATGTTCTCCTCGAAGAATGTTCAGACCAGGCCGACGGCACCCCAAAGCAGGGCGCCAAGCCGGCGACCCGGCAGCAGGGTGAATACGGCGGCGATTGCAAGCCCGGCGTAGGCCGAAATCATGCCTTTGCGGTGGGCCTGGATGTTGCCGCGGATGGCGGCATAAATCGAACCGGCCAGCGCCAGCAGTGTCCAGACCGACAGCAGGTGAATCCAGGAGAAATGCCCGGACGATTGGATCCAGAAGGAAACCAGTGCAGTCAGCGCCATCAGCATCACCCAGGTGCGGCCGAGGACCCGGTGCAGGGTGGTGCCCTTGCGCAGCGACAGCGTGACGGCACCGAACACCAGCGCGCCGGTTGCGCTGGCGACATGGGTGATGATGACCGGGGTGAATTGCATGGCTGCCTCCTGATTGTGATCGTTGGAGGCATTATTCAGCGGCCGGCGCCGCATTAGTATCGGAATGCGACGAACTGCGGGAAAGGGGAATAAATGACGCTTTTCCCGGAGCGAATGGTAGAGGGTGCTATGAGCTAGGGAAGGGGGCGCGTTCGGTCGAGAAGGGATGCAGTGCTAGGCGTGGCGCGCCGCTCAGGCTGGGCGCCTGCGCAAGCGTCGCAACAACGCAATGCGTCCCTTCTCGACCGAACCCTCCGGGCAGCCCCGACAACCGGCCGCCTGCGGTGTTGCGGGGCTCGGCCGTGGAACCGCCACGACCCGCGCCCCGCGCCTAGCATTCGGCCGGTTCTCGGGGCTGCGCGCCCTCTTCCCTAGCTCATAGCACCCTCTAGAAACCGACCGCCTGCCCGTCCCGGCGAGCGTCGCTGGCCGCGATGTAGCCGTCTTCCGTCTTCCAGATGAACTGCCCGGCGCCGAAATCCTGCGTGCTGTCGGTCCTGGTGTTGACCTCGTGCCCGCGCGCGGCCAGTTCGGCCACCACATCCGGCGCCATGCTGCGCTCGATGTCCACGTCCATGCCGCTGTTGACTTTCCAGCGTGGCGCATCACAGGCGGCCTGCGGCTGTTGCCCGTAAGACAACATGCGCACCAGTGCCTGCAGGTGGCCTTGCGGCTGCATGTTCGCGCCCATCACACCGAAGGCCATCTGCGGCTGGCCTTCTTTCGTCAGGAAGCCGGGGATGATGGTGTGGAAGGGCCGCTTGCCCGGCGCGACGCAATTCGGGTGCCTGGGGTCGAGGGAGAAGCCGGCTCCCCGGCTCTGCATGCTGATCCCGGTTTCCGGCACCACGACGCCGGAGCCGAAACCGAGGTAGTTGGACTGGATGAAGCTGATCATCATGCCGTTTTCGTCCGCTGCCGACAGGTAGACCGTGCCGCCGCGCGGCGGGGTACCGTGCTTGAAGTCGCCGGCATTGCGCAGGTCGATATGCTTTGCCCGCTCGGCAAGGTAGCCATCGTCCAGCAGGTCCTCGACGCTGACCTTCTTCATGTGGCGGCTGTCGGCGACCCAGTGGTAGGTGTCGGCGAAGGCGAGCTTCATCGCCTCGATCTGCAGGTGGATGCTGTCGGCGGAGTCGAGCGCGTAGTCGGCGATACCGAGGTGAGACACGATGCCCAGCGCCATCAGCGCCGCAATGCCTTGCCCGTTGGGTGGAATTTCGTGCACGGTGTAGCCCGCGTAATCCTTCTGGATCGGCGTCACCCATTCCGGGCTGTAGGCACCGAGGTCTTCCAGTGTCAGGACGGCGCCGCACTGCTTCGCATGCTGCGCCATCGCCTCGGCCAGTTCGCCGCGGTAGAAGGCTTCGCCGCGCGATTCGGCGATGCGGGTCAGGGTGTGGCCGGCTTCGGCAAAAACAAAGTTCTCGCCGACCTCCGGCGCCCGGTCGTTCGGCATGAAGGCGCGCGCAAAGCCCGGCTGGCGCTTCATGACCGGGACGGCCGCGGCCCATTTGCGCTGGACGATGGGCGGCACCATATAGCCGCGCTCGGCGATTTCGATCGCCGGTTCGAACAATTCGGCAAAAGGCAGCTGGCCGAACTTTTCCGAGAGCTCGACCCAGCCGGCCACCATGCCGGGAACCGTGACCGAATCCCAGCCGTGTCCGGGAATCTTGCCGCCGTGCTTGCGGTTGAAGTAATCCACGCTCCAGCCTTGCGGCGCCGGCCCCGATGCGTTGAGGCCATGCAACTGCTCACCGTCCCACAGGATCGCGAAGGCGTCGCCGCCAAGACCGTTGGAAACCGGCTCGACGATGGTCAGCGTCGCCGCAGCCGCAATCGCCGCATCGACCGCGTTGCCGCCGCGGAGCAGCATGCGCAAGCCAGCTTGCGCGGCGAGGGGATGGGAGGTGGAAACGACATTGCGGGCAAACAGCGGGGTGCGCGTCGTCGGATAGGGATTGCTCCAGTTGAAGTCTGCCATGGCGGTCTGTCTCGAGGTTGGAGGTCATCGCCGCTAGAGGGTGTTATGAACCAGGTTGGGGGTCGCGTTCTTGCCAGACGGGATGCATCCGTGGTGCCGCAAGACGCGCCGCAGTACGAGTACTGCCAGCGGCTTGCGGTGCCGCGGGGCGCCCGTCTGGCAAGAACCCTCCGGGCAGCCCCGAGAACCGACCGCCTGCGGTGTTGCGGCTCTTTGCCGTAGCACCGCTACGACGCGTCGCCGCGCCTAGCATTCGGCCGGTTCTCGGGGCTGCGCGACCCCCAACCTGGTTCATAACACCCTCTGGGCGGGCTCGGATTCCGGCTGCAAGAGGACTGGGAGTGCTGCACAGATTCTACTGGCATCCCCGGGCGATGTGCTGTAACGGCCTTGATAATCTGCAAATGTCGATGCGGCATCGCAGCAATTTCTCGCCGTAATTGCAGCAATGTTGCCCTTGGTTACTAAATAATGATGTATGGAAATGAACGTTATCCATGCGAAGCAGTCTTTGTCTTCAATAGTTGTCCACCGAGGTGTGTCTTGCCCGATTCCATCCGCTCCATTTTTCGCAGCCTCGCGCCTGCGGTCGATTTCTGTTCGCTCCGGCTTGTCGAGGAGACAAGCGAACAGCTGACCGTGCGCCAGGATGTCCTTCAACCGCTGTCGACGACGATCGACCGCGGAGCGATGATCACGGTCGTCCATCGCGGCGGCTACGGTTATGCTGCCACCAGCGACCTGAGCGTCGCCGGCTTGACCAACGCGCTTGCCCGCGCACGCCGCTGGGCGGAAGCCGGCGCGGGCCGTTCGGTCGTGGATTATTCGCGCATCGAGTTGCCGCGTCCGAGCGGGACCTATTCCACGCCTCCATCCGTCGCATCCATGCCGCCGCGCCGGGACCTGATCGATCTGCTGATGCGCGAATCCGCTTCCTGCCGCATTGACGCGCGCGTCGTCGACTGGCAGGCGTCGATCTGGAGCGTGAGCACGTCGCAGACGTATCTCACCGCGGACGGCGCCGACATGGAGCAGCAGTTCCGCTACCTGATCCCCAACCTCGCGGTGACCGCCAGCGACGGTATGGATACGCAGACGCGCAGCCTGGGCGGCCAGTACAACGGCTATTGCCGGCAGGGCGGTTTCGAAATTCTCGAGCAGGCCGGCTTCCATGGTTCCGGCAAGCGTGTGGCGGAACAGGCGCTGGAGCTGCTCGCCGCGCCCAACTGCCCGAACGGCACGATGGACCTGCTGCTGATGCCGGAGCAGATGATGCTGCAGATCCACGAGTCGATCGGCCATCCGCTGGAGCTCGACCGCATCCTCGGCGACGAGCGCAATTTCGCCGGCACTAGCTTCGTCACGCTCGACATGTTCGGCAGCTATCGCTACGGCTCCGGCCTGCTCAATGTCACCTACGACCCGGAGCGGTCCGAGGAATTCGCCAGCTACGGCTGGGATGACGAAGGCAGCAAGGCCGAGCGCGCCTGGCTGATTCGTGACGGCATCCTTGAGCGTCCCTTGGGCGGTGCCGTATCGCAGGCGCGCAGCGGCATGCAGGGCGTGGCCAATGCGCGCGCCTGCAACTGGAATCGCCCGCCGATCGATCGGATGGCCAACCTCAATATCGAACCGGGCAGCTCCACGCTCGACGACATGGTCCGTTCGGTCGAACGCGGCGTCCTGATGGACACCAATGTGTCATGGTCCATTGACGACTCGCGCAACAAGTTCCAGTTCGGCTGCGAGTATGGCCGGCTGATCGAAAACGGCGAACTGAAAGGCATTGTGAAGAACCCGAACTACCGCGGCATTTCCGCCACCTTCTGGCGCTCGCTGAAAGCAGTGGGCGACCGCTCGACCTTCAGCGTGATGGGCACGCCGTTCTGCGGCAAGGGCGAACCGTCGCAGGTGATTCGTGTCGGCCATGCATCGCCCGCCTGTCTGTTCGGCGATGTCGATGTGTTCGGAGGCGCGTGATGAAGCAGTATTTCCTCGACCTTGCCGCCCGGCTCGACGCCCGCCTGCGCGACGGCGAAGACTACCAGTGCTGGCTGGCGGCGGAAGCATCCGACTTCGTGCGCTTCAACCGCAGCGCGATCCGCCAGCCTGGTCATGTGCGCCAGATCTACCTGTCGGTGACCCTGTTCCATGGAAAGTGTCATGCGGAAATGACGATGGCGCTGTCCGGCAGGATCGAATCCGACCGCTTCCTGCTTGACCGCATGGTGGCTGCCTTGCGCAGCCAGCTGCCCGATCTGCCGGAAGACCCGCATCTGCTGCGCGCGACCGAGGTGCACTCCACCGACCATCTCATCGCATCGAGGCTTCCCGAAACGGTCGCTCTTGTCGAGGAAGTGCTGGACGCCGCACGCGGCCACGACCTGGTCGGCATCCTGGCCGCCGGCCCGGTGTATCGCGGCTATGCCAATTCCTTCGGCCAACGCAACTGGCACGAGACCACCAGCTTCAATCTCGACTGGAGCTTGTATCACGAGCGCGACAAGGCGGTAAAGGGCAGCTATGCCGGCTTCGAATGGAGCAGCGCCGCCTTTGCAGGCAAGTTCCGCGATGCCGCCGCACAGCTGGATCTGTTGCAACGCCCGCCGATGAGCATCCCGCCCGGTGCCTACCGCGCCTACCTGACGCCGACGGCCATGAACGAGATCCTCGGCATGCTGAACTGGGGCGGCGTCTCGGAAAAGTCGCTGCGCACGCGGCAGAGCCCCTTGTGCCACATGCGCGATGACGGCATCCGGCTCAATCCCGCGATTACCCTATCGGAAAACACGGCCGGCGGTTTGGCTCCTGCCTTCCAGGGCGACGGCTTCATCAAGCCGGGCAGGGTGGTGCTGTTCGACCAGGGACGCTTGACGGGCAGCCTGGTCTCGCCGCGCACCGCCAAGGAATACGGCATCGGGACCAACGGCGCGGATGCGGGAGAGAGCATGACGTCGCTTGACCTGGCTGCGGGAAACCTGCCGATGTCAGGCGTGCTTGCGGAACTCGATACCGGCGTCTACATCAGCAACCTCTGGTATCTCAATTTCTCGGACCGGATGAATGGTCGCATCACCGGGATGACGCGTTTTGCGTCCTTCTGGGTGGAAGGCGGAGAGATCAAGGCGCCGCTGAACGTGATGCGCTTCGACGATTCGCTGTTTCGGGTGTTGGGGGAGAATCTTGTTGGACTTACCAGCGAGCGGGAGATGCTGATCGATACCGATACTTACGGTGCGCGGAGCACGGGAAGTGCATTGCTGCCGGGGGCGCTGGTGAAAGATTTCGTGTTTGTGCTGTAGTAGTCCGACACACTTCGATTTTCGGGTTGTGCTTGCTTGCGGGGTCATATGTTGAAATTTCAGATCCCTTTCCCCGTCGTTCCCGCGCAGGCGGGAACCCATAAGCCGGTCGGTGGAACAAACTCACTATGGGTTCCCGCCTGCGCGGGAACGACGGGGAAACATTGTTAGCGTACTTACTGTACCAGCCCGCATGCAAGCGCAATCCGAAAATCAAAGTGTGACGATCTGGTAGGGCCCCCTCTCCTGGAGAGGGGTATTTTCAACTTTCTCCCCGCGCAAAGCGCATCGAATTCGCGTCGGTACGAAACACGATCGGCTGCTCCGAAGCCGTTGCCTGCCTGGCGTGTGCCCGCAACACAATCTTCTGCAAGTCACCATGATGAGGCGACTTGCCGCAAACCGGATCGGCGTTCTCCGCATCGCCGGTCAATGCGTATGCCTGGCAGCGGCACCCGCCGAAATCCCTTTTCTTGTCGGGACAGCTGCGGCATGACTCCTTCATCCACGCATCGCCGCGATAACGGTTGAATGCGTCGCTCTCATACCAGATGTCGCGCACGCTCTGCCGCGTCACATTCGGAAAATCGAACCCCGGCAGGGTACGGGCAGCATGGCAAGGCAGCGCAGCCCCGTCGGCCGCAACCGCCAGGAACACTGAACCCCATCCATTCATGCAAGCCTTGGGCTTGTCCTCGAAATAGTCCGGCACTACGAACAGAATCCGGATCTTGTTGCCCAGCCTTTCGCGGCAGGCATTGACCGCCGCTTCCGCGCGCTGCAACTGCTCGCGCGTGGGCATCAGATGGTCGCGGTTGACCAGCCCCCAGCCGTAATACTGGGTATTGGCCAGTTCCAGGTACTCCACGCCCATCTCAACCGCCATGTCGATGATGCGCTCCACATGGTCGAGGTTGTAGCGATGCAGTACGACATTCAGCACCATCGGATAGTCATACTGCTTGATCAGACTGGCGACGCGTGACTTCAGGTCGAATGTCTTCGTGCTCGACAGGAAATCGTTCATTTCCTTCGTCGAATCCTGGAACGACAACTGGATATGATCGAGCCCCAGCTCCTTCATGCGCGCGATGCGTTTTTCGGTCAGGCCGATCCCGGATGTGATCAGGTTGGAGTAATAGCCGAGCCGGCGCGCTTCGCCGATCAGATCTTCCAGGTCGTCGCGCAACAATGGTTCGCCGCCGGAGAATCCGAGCTGCGCCGCACCAAGCTTGCGCGCTTGATGCATCACGTCGACCCACTGCGCCGTCGTCAGTTCATTGCGGTTCGCCGCATAGTCCAGCGGGTTGTAGCAGAACACGCAATGCAGGGGACAGCGATAGGTCAGTTCCGCCAGCAGCCAGAGCGGCGGCGACACTGCCGCATGATCATGCGATCCAGCCGCGTTCATTGGCCACCTCCAGAAACTCCTGCACATCGCCGCTCAGTCCGGTGATCGAGAACGTCTGCTCAAGGTCGGCGACGATAGCCGGCACGTCGCGTTCGCCGTCGCAGCGCTTCAGGATCTCGGCCGCGCTCCGGTTCAGCTTGACCATGCCTTCCGGGTACAACAGTACATAGTTTGCCTGCGCCTCTTCCCACTGCATGCGGAACAGCCGCGACAATTTCGGTTTCTGCGGACACTCGCTCATCTGGACACCTGTCGAACGGGTTTCAGGGATAGGCCTTCTCGATCGCATCGAGCATGGACCACAGCACATCGAGCTTGAACTGGAGGATCTCCAGCGCACGCTCCTGCTGCCGGCGCGTGGTGAAATAATCCAGCGTCACCTGCAAGCCGTGTTCCACGTCGCGCTGTGCCAGCGGAATCCGGCTGCGGAAATACTGCAGGCCGTCCGCCTCGATCCACGGATAACATTGCGGCCAGGTTGCTAGGCGGTCCTTGTGGATCTTCGGCGCGAACATTTCGGTCAGCGATGAACAGACGCCTTCCTGCCACGGCGCCTGTCGCGCAAAATTCACATAGGCGTCGCACGCGAAGCGCAAGCCCGGCACCACATGTTCCAGCGACCACAACTCGTCGCGCGGAATGCCGACCGCCTCGCCGAGCCGCGTCCACGCCTCGATGCCGCCGGCATTGTCTCCCCAGCCGTCATGGTCGTGGATACGCAGCACCCACTTGCGCCGCGTCTCACGGTCGGGACAGTTGGCGAGAATGGCGGCATCCTTTTGCGGAATGCAGATCTGGTAATAGAAACGGTTGGCAACCCAGCCGCGGATCTGGCCGGGCGAGAGCTCGCCGTTATGCATCCTCACATTCAACGGATGGTGGATGTGATAACCCGCGCCCTTCGCGCGCAGGCGCTCCTCGAATTCCTCGCGGCTCCATGGCAGGTCCAGGGATTGTTCGCAGATTGCATTCATAGCGTGATCTCCATGCCGTCATGGGCAACCTCGATGCCGTGCCGCGTCAGCAGCGCGCGCTCCGGCGAGTTTTCATCGAGGATGGGGTTGGTGTTGTTGATGTGGATGAGGACCTTGCGGCGCGGACCGATGCTTTCGAGCAGCTCGATCATGCCGCCGGGGCCGGAGAGTGGAAGATGGCCCATGTCGGAAGACATCTTCTCGGACAGCCCGAGCCGGATCATCTCGTCAGCGGTCCACAGCGTGCCATCCACCAGCACGCAATCGGCCTTGCGCATCGCCGCTTCCACGTGCGGCTCGACCTCACCCAGGCCTGGCGCATAGAACAGCGTTTTGCCGGTATGCGTGTTCTCGATCAGCAGGCCGCTGTTGTCGCCGGGCTGCGGGCACGCGCGATGCGGCGAATAGGGCGGCGCCTTGCTCTTCAGCGGCAGGAAGGTAAAGCGGATGCCGTCGATGTTGGGCAGGATGATGGGTGCGCTGCCGTTCGACTGCGCATCGTGTTCCGGCACCGGATGCCATTGCACGCCGCAGTAATGCGAGAGCACCGGGATCAGCGGCAAGCCCGCGCTGAGGTCGCTCCAGACCGAGGGCGTGCAGTACAGCGGGATCGGCCGTCCCTCGCGCAGCATCAGGAGGCCGGTGACATGGTCGATCTGCGCATCCATCAGCATCACCGCCGCGATGCCGGTATCGCGCTTTGCGCGTGCGGGTTGCAGCGCCGGCGTGTTCCGGATCTGGGTCAGGATGTCGGGCGAGGCATTGATCGCCACCCAGTCCACATCATTGGACGACACGGCAATCGACGATTGCGTCCGCGCGCGGGCGGTGATTGTGCCCTTGCGAATGCCGTCGCAGTTGCGGCAATTGCAGTTCCATTGCGGGAAACCGCCGCCCGCCGACGAACCGAGTACCAGTATTTTCATATGCCGGCCTAATCAGGAAGTGCGCGGCGGCAGTTGAGGATGCCGCCGCGCGTGCTCGATAAACGGCAGAGCCGTTTACCGGTTGGCGATGTACATCGTCACTTCAAAGCCGAAACGCAGGTCGGAAAACTCCGGTTTGGTCCATTGCATGATGATCTCCTATCTCTGAATTGGTACGGTTCTTGACTGCAGTTGTCGATGCAATCGACTAAGGAGTTGCAACAACCATGCCGACACATATTCCACAACCGTTTCATGAGGGCTGGTTGCCCGTCGGTGATCGCCACCAGTTGTACTACGCCGAATACGGCCAGCCCGACGCACCGGCCGCCGTCGTGCTGCACGGCGGTCCGGGCAGCGGCTGCAGGCCGTCCATGCTGGAATGGTTTGACCTGGAGCGGCAGCGCGTGGTGCTGTTCGACCAGCGCGGCGCCGGATATAGCATGCCGCACGGGGAAACACGCTACAACCGGACGTCAATCCTGGTCGAAGACATCGAACGGCTGCGCGCACACCTGGCGATCCCGCGCTGGCTGATTGTCGGAGGCTCTTGGGGCGCGACGCTCGCGCTGTGCTATGCCGGCCGGTATCCGGACGCGCTCAGCGGCCTCATCCTGCGGGGTGTTTTCCTGGCGAGCCGGCGCGAAATGATGTGGTTCTTTCAATCCCTCCGGTACCTTGTTCCGGAAGGATGGGCGAAATTGACTGACGGATGGACACTGTCACAAAAGTCAGCAGTGCTCCAGTCTTTAACAGACCTGCTCCAAAGTGGCACAGTGGCGGATCGCGTTGATGGCGCAATGCGCTGGGCGACGTACGAGGAGGCGGTGATCCGGGCGATGATGGGTCGCGGGCCGGCGCCGGTCGAGTTCGATGAAGCCTGGGTTGCGAAGTATCGGGTGCAGGCGCATTACCTGTCGCGGGGCTGCTTTGTCAGCGAACGGGAATTGTTCCGGTGTGCGCGGCGTACGGCTGGGATTCCGGTGATTGTCTTGCATGGGACGCGTGACTGGATCTGTCCCCCGGAGAATGCGAGGCGGTTGATGAGGTTCATGCCGCATGCGAAGTTGCGGTGGGTTGAGGAGGGGACGCATACGGCCGGGGATTGGAGGGTGGCAGAGGCATTGCGACGGGCAATTCTTGAGATCGGCAGGATCAAATTATTCCCTTGCCCCGAAGCGCCGCAATCGCTTCTTCGCTTTCTTCCAGCAGATTCTTTAGCACCACCTCCGTATGTTCCCCTAGCAAAGGAGGCGGCATGTCATACGTTGGCGGCGTCGCCGACATCTTCATCGGACTCCCCACCAGTTTCACCGCGCCGCCAGTCGGATGCGGCAGATCCATTCGCAAGCCGCGCGCCTGCACCTGCGGATTCTCGAACACCTCATCCAGGTTGTTGATCGGCCCGCAAGGCACACCCGCCGCTTCAAGCGCATCGATCCATGCCTGCTTGCTCTTCGTCTTCACCATCTCCGCCAGCAAGGGCACGAGTGTGTCGCGATGGCGCACGCGCATCGGATTGGTCGCGAAGCGTTCGTCCGTCGCCAGCTCCGGCCGTCCGCCCGCCTCGACGAAGCGGCGATACTGCCCGTCATTGCCGACGGCAACGATGATGTGCCCATCCGACGTCGCAAACGTCTGATAGGGCACGATGTTCGGATGCGCATTCCCCCAGCGTGTGGGCGGATTGCCGCTGGCGAGGTAGTTCGTGTTCATGTTCGCCAGCATCGCTACCTGCACATCCAGCAGTGCCATGTCGATGTACTGCCCCTCGCCGGTACGGTCGCGATGCGCGAGTGCGGCCAGCACCGCGACGGTGGAATACATGCCGGTCATCAGGTCGGAAATGGCCACCCCGGCCTTCTGCGGCCCGCCGCCCGGCAGGTCGTCGCGCTCGCCCGTGATCGACATGAAGCCGCCCATGCCCTGGATGATGAAGTCGTAGCCCGCGCGCTGCGAATACGGTCCGGTCTGGCCGAAGCCGGTGATCGAGCAGTAGATGAGGTCCGGTTTTTCGCGCCTGAGCGATTCGTAGTCCAGTCCGTATTTCTTCAGCTGGCCGACCTTGTAGTTCTCCAGCACCACGTCCGACTGCCGCGCCAGCCTGCGCACGATCTCCTGGCCTTCGGGTGAGGCGATGTCGACTGTGACCGAGCGCTTGCCGCGGTTGGCGGCGAGGTAGTAGGCCGCTTCGCTGGTGTCGCGGCCCTGCGCATCTTTCAGGTAGGGCGGGCCCCAGTGGCGGGTGTCGTCGCCGGTGCCAGGGCGTTCGATCTTGATGACGTCAGCGCCGAGGTCGGCGAGGTTCTGTGCGCACCAGGGGCCGGCGAGCACGCGGGTGAGGTCAAGTACGCGAATGTGTCCGAGCGCTTTCTTCAGTGGCGAATCAGCCATGTTTCGAATTGTTCCGCAGTCAGTGGTTGTGTGTAGAAAAATCCCTGCGCGATGTCGCAGCCCCGCTCGCGCAGGTATTCCATCTGCTGCGGTGTTTCCACGCCCTCTGCAACCACTTCCAGTCCCAGCGGCTGCGCCATCGCGATGATGGCGTCGGTGATGGCGCGGTCCTCCTTATTCCCGGGCAGGCCTTCGACATAGCTGCTGTCGATTTTAACCTTGCGCACGGGATAGCGCCGGAGGTAGGCCATGTTGGAGTAGCCGGTGCCGAAATCGTCGATGGAGAGGCCGATGCTCATGTCCGCCACCCGGTCCAGCATTGAGGAGGTCATCGTGTGGTGCTGCATCACGGTGCTTTCCTTGACTTCCCATTCCAGCAGGTGGGCCGGCACGCCTGTGCGATCGAGCGCGTTCTCGAGGATCGGCAGCAACGAGCGGTCCATCAGCTGGCTGGCGGATAGATTGATGGCCAGGGTGACCTCGTCCATGCCCTGCATCACCCAGTCGTTCATCTGCTCGCAGGCGTCATTGATGACCCAGTTGCTGATCTTCTGGATCAGGCCCGACTCTTCCGCCACCGGCAGGAAGGCCGCCGGCAGGAGCAGGCCCAGGCGCGGGTGCCGCCAGCGCAGCAGCGCCTCGACACAGCATACCTTGCCGGTGCGCAAATCGATCTGCGGCTGGTAGTAGTGAAGCAGTTCGCGCTCCTCGATAGCATGGCGCAGTTCGATCTCCAGGGTGGAGCGCTGCGCCGCGCTGTCGCTCAGCTTCGGGGCGAACATCTGGTACTGGTCGCGGCCGGAGGACTTGGCGTGGTACATCGCGATGTCGGCCTTCTTCATCAGGGTGTCGATGTCGGCGCCGTCGAAGGGATAGATCGCTATGCCGACGCTCGCCGAGATCTGCAGTTCCCGTCCTTGCAGGGAGAAGGCGCCGCGCATGGTCTCGATGATCTGTTGCGCGATGTCGTCCGCGATACGCATGTTGCTCAGGTTGCGCGCGAGCAGCATGAACTCGTCGCCGCCGAGGCGCACCAGGATGTCTTCCTTGCGCACCACGTTTTTCAGCCGCAGTGCCGCCGCCTTCAGCAGCTCGTCGCCGACCGCGTGTCCGAACGCATCGTTGACGCCCTTGAAGCCGTCCAGGTCGATGAAGAACGCGGCCAGCGTGCTGGCGCCCGCCGTCACCTTCGGAAAGAAATCGGTGGCCTGGTCGAACAGGAAATGTCGGTTGGGCAATCCGGTCAGGCTGTCGTGGTGGGCAAGATGGCGCAGTTGCGCTTCTTCTTTCACATGCTCGACTTGCCGGAAAATCTGACCGATCAGCGTCGCGACGTTGTGTCCGAGTTCGGTCTCGTCCTTGCGCCACGGCCGCGGCAGGTCGCGGACGATGAACAGCAGCAGGCCGGCCGGCCTGCTGCCCTGCTGCACAGGTATCGCCATCATCGCCTTGATCGACTCGGCATGGAAGTATTCGCAATGGAGCGCCGCGCGCGGATCCTGGTCGACGTCAGCGACGATGAAATGTTGCTCGCTGCGCACTACCTGATGCAGGAGCGGATGGATCGACTCCGCAAACCGGATGTCCGGTTCTTCAACCATGAAGTTCTGCCGGGTATCGTCGTAGGCCGCGATACAGCGCGTGGCAGAGGGCGCTTCCAGGATTTCCCAGAACGAGCAGCGATGCACGCCGATGGCTTTCGTCGCCGACTTGAGGATCACCTTCAGGGCCGAGTCGAGGTTCGCGTGCGGACGTTGCGCGAGGCGGAGCAGGCGGTTGAGGTAATGCAGGTGCCGCTTCTTTTCCGTGGCCAGTTCTTGCTGCTGCTGCAGTTCATGGGTGACATCGCGGGCGGTCAGCAGCAGATGCTCGGCGGTGCCGGCCGACTCCAGGCGTCGTGCCTGCCCCGCGAAATGCCGCCAGGCGCCATCGTGGTGGCGGAGCCGGAATGCAACGGCGACCGCGGTATTGCCATCGGCGGCTTGCACGACAGCGTCGAGCAGCTTGCCGCGGTCGTCCGGGTGCACGAGGTCCGACAGCATGCCGCCGCGTCCACCGGCCATCTCCTCGAAGGACTTGTTGGAAAAAATCAACGAGCTGTCAGGCGCGCAGACCAGGACGAGATCGGGCAGCTGTTCGGCGACTGCCTGCATGTCCGGCATCTCCGCCATATCGGCGGCACCATGCTCCGGACGCAGGATCCAGATGGTGGAACTGGCGTCATGCAGCGTGTCGATCCGGTTGGAGAGGAAGCGGAAGCGCAGCACCTTGCCGGTTTTCGTCCGCAAGCGGATATGCGAGCCGGTGTCGGCGGGCGGCGCCGGCTCGCCCGATGTCGTGCCGTTGCCCATCGGGAAGAGGAATTCGGCCGGCTGGCCGATCAGCTCCGTGTCGTCGAATTCCAGCTGGTCCGCTAGATGGCTGTTCACGTGGGTGATCACGCCTTCGCGGAGGCAGACCAGGCCGGTGTCCGCGCCGCCGAGCAAATCCGAAAAAGCGTTCCATTCGGCAGGGAAGAGGAAAGTCGATGTATCGAAAGGTGCTGGATAGGGGCGATCTGCAGGCATGGCGGGCAGGGCGGCGGCCCGGCTCGTGGCGGCAACGCGCTGGTGCCGTCGACCTGAGGCCGGACACGCTTCACCTTTTGATTAACGATTGGCATTAGACTACGTCTCGTCAAAGATCATTCCGCGAGAAAGATCAAGCCATGTGGTTTTATCCGAAAATCATTGCCCACCGCGGTGGCGGCACGCTGGCGCCCGAGAACACCATGGCGGCGCTGCGCTGCGGGCTGGCGCACGGATTTCGCGCCGTCGAGTTCGACGTGATGTTGTCGAAAGACAGCATCCCGGTGCTGATGCACGATCCTGGCTTCGGCCGCACGGTGCGCGGCACGGGAAAGGTGTGCGAGACGAGCGCGCAGGAACTCAACCGCATGGATGCCGGTTCCTGGTTCGGCAGCGCGTTCGCCGGCGAGCCGGTTCCAACGTATGAACAGGCTGTCAATTTCTGCAGGACAAACGGGATCTGGATGAATGTCGAGATCAAGCCGTCGCCCGGGTTTGAAGCGGAAACCGGACGCGTCATCGCGGAGTGGACGCAGCGCCTGTTCGCCGCAGAAATCGCATCGTTCAAACCGGGGCTCAACGACGCCACCCTGCCGCTTTTTTCATCATTTTCCTTCGACGCGGTGATGGCCGCCAAGGAAGCAGCGCCTGGCATCCCGCGCGGATTCCTGGCCGATGCGATTCCCCCGGACTGGCTCGACCGCCTGCGCGCGTTGGACGCCGTCGCGCTGCACACCAACCACAAGCACCTGCTCCCCGAACGCGCTCGCGCGCTCAAGCAGGCCGGCTACGGCTTGTTTTGCTATACCGTCAACACGTCGGAGCGCGCGAAGGAGATCCTGGGCTGGGGCGTGGACGCCTTTTGCACAGACCGGATCGACCTGATCGGGCCGGATTTCGGCAAGGCCTGACGGCTAGGGCCTGTCATCAATTGGCTTGAACCCTCCGGGAACGGGCCGTATGCGTCGCATGCCGGGGTTGCGGGGGGACGCCGAGTCCTCCTTGCCGTAGCACCACTACGACGCGTCGCCGCGCCTAGGCCCGCAACGCATACGACCCGTTCGCACTCCCAAACCAATTGATGACAGGCCCTACGGCTTCCCCGGTACAAAGGCTGGCTCCCCAATCCCTGTCTGCCCCCTTATCGAAGCAGGCTTATCACGTATAATCAACGGTTTGCAACGCATTCCCCATTTATTCGCCCAACATGAAATCGTCCGAAATCCGCGAAAAATTCCTGAAGTTCTTCGAATCGAAAGGCCATACCATCGTCGCCTCCAGTCCGGTGGTGCCTGGCGACGACCCGACATTGCTCTTCACCAATGCGGGCATGAACCAGTTCAAGGACGTATTCCTCGGTTTCGACAAGCGCCCCTACACCCGCGCGACCACCGCGCAGAAGTGCATCCGCGCCGGCGGCAAGCACAACGACCTCGAGAACGTGGGTTACACCGCGCGCCACCACACTTTCTTTGAAATGCTGGGCAATTTCAGCTTCGGCGATTACTTCAAGCGCGATGCGATCACCTATGCATGGGAACTGCTGACCGAAGTCTTCAAGCTGCCGCAGGAAAAGTTGTGGGTGACCGTCTACGCGGAAGACGACGAGGCTTACGAGATCTGGAACAAGGTGGTAGGCGTGCCGACCGAGCGCATCGTGCGTATCGGCGACAACAAGGGCGCGCGTTATGCATCCGACAACTTCTGGATGATGGGCGACACCGGCCCCTGTGGCCCCTGCACCGAAATCTTCTACGACCACGGCCCGGAAATCGCCGGCGGCCCGCCCGGCTCGCCCGATGAAGACGGCGACCGCTACATCGAGATCTGGAACAACGTCTTCATGCAGTTCAACCGCGACGAAGAAGGCGTGATGCACAAGCTGCCGAAGCCGAGCGTCGATACCGGCATGGGCCTGGAGCGCATCACTGCGGTGCTGCAGCACGTGCATTCCAATTACGAGATCGACACCTTCGTCAACCTGCTGGCCGCTGCCAAGAAGGCGGTAGATGCCGCCGGCGCCGGCGCCTGTGACAAGGAGTCGCCTTCGCTGAAGGTGATCGCCGACCATATCCGTGCCTGTACTTTCACCGTTGTCGACGGCGTGATTCCGAGCAACGCCGGTCGTGGCTACGTGCTGCGTCGCATTGCCCGCCGCGCGATTCGTCACGGCTACAAGCTCGGTGCGCGCAAGCCGTTCTTCCACGCACTGGTTCCGGCGCTGGTCACCGAAATGGGCGACGCCTATCCGGAGCTGCGCCAGAACGGCGAACGCGCGATGCAGGTACTGAAGCAGGAAGAGGAAGCTTTCTTCCGCACTATCGCCAACGGCATGGAAATCCTCGAGCGCGCACTCGTCTCCGGCGCCAAGGTGATCGATGGCGACACCGCGTTCAAGCTGCACGACACCTATGGCTTCCCGGTCGACCTGACCGCCGACGTCTGCCGCGAGCGCGGCGTGACGGTCGATGAAGCGCGCTTCAACCAGTTGCTCGACGAGCAGCGCCAGCGCGCACGCGAAGCCGGCAAGTTCAAGATGGCCCAGGGCCTGGAGTATTCCGGCACGCCGACGACCTTCCACGGCTATGAAAAGCTGATCCACGACACCGCCAAGGTCACCGCGATCTATATCGACGGCACGCCGGTCGAACAGGCCAATTCCGGCGACGACGCTGTGGTGGTGCTCGACCACACCCCGTTCTATGCGGAAAGCGGCGGCCAGGTCGGCGACACCGGCGAACTGCGCAATGCCGCGGCACGCTTCCTTGTCGAAGACACGCTGAAGATCCAGGCCGACGTGTTCGGCCACCACGGACGTATCGCCGAAGGTTCGATCAAGGTAGGCGACACGCTGAACGCCAAGGTCGACGCCGAGAAGCGCGCCAAGACCGTCCGCAACCACAGCGCGACCCACCTGATGCACAAGGCGCTGCGCGAAGTTCTCGGTGCACACGTGCAGCAGAAGGGCTCGCTGGTCAATGCCGAGCGTACCCGCTTCGACTTCGCGCATAACGGTGCGCTGACGCAGGAGCAGATCCGCAAGGTGGAAGCCATCGTCAATGCCGAGATCCTGGCCAACCATCCGACCCAGGCCCGCGTGATGCCGATCGAGGAAGCACAAAAGGTTGGCGCGATGATGCTGTTCGGCGAAAAGTACGGCGATGAAGTGCGTGTGCTCGACATTGGCTTCAGCCGCGAACTCTGCGGCGGCACGCATGTGCAGCGCACTGGCGATATTGGCCTGTTCAAGATCGTTGCCGAAGGTGGTGTGGCGGCCGGCGTACGTCGTATCGAAGCCATAACCGGCGACAACGCACTGGCTTACCTGCAGTCGCTGGAATCGACCGTGAACCAGGTCGCCGGCACGCTGAAGGCAACCCCGGCTGAACTGTCCACTCGCATCGGCAACGTGCTCGAACAGGTCAAGACGCTCGAGAAGGAACTCGCCGCCGCCAAGGGCAAGCTGGCATCCGCCCAGGGCGACGAACTGCTCGCCAAGGCAGTCGATGTCAACGGCATCAAGGTGCTGGCAGCGACGCTGAACGGCGCCGATGTACCGGCGCTGCGCGAGACCATGGACAAGCTGAAGGACAAGCTGAAAACCGCTGCCATCGTGCTGGCAGCCGTCAATGAAGGCAAGGTCAGCCTGATCGCCGGTGTTACGCCCGACGCCACTGCCAAGGTCAAGGCGGGCGAACTGGTCAACTTCGTTGCCCAGCAGGTTGGCGGCAAGGGTGGCGGCCGTCCCGACATGGCGCAAGCCGGCGGCACCGATCCGAGCGGCCTGCCCAAGGCGCTGGACGGCGTGACCGACTGGGTGCGTCAGCGCGCCTGATGACACCGGTCTATTGCCCCATGTGCGCCGCGCCGCTCGTCGAGCGCGCGGACGCCAGTGAAGCAGGCAAGGTCCGCCTTGCCTGCCCCGACGGCCACTGGACGAACTGGGACAATCCGCTTCCGGTCCTCGCGGCGCTGGTCGAAGTCGAGGGCCGCATCCTCCTCGCGCGCAATGCCGCCTGGCCGGAAAAGATGTTTGCCCTTATCACCGGTTTCATGGAGCGCGGCGAAACCCCGGAGCAGGGCGTTGCGCGCGAACTCAAGGAAGAAACCAATCTCGACGCCGATGAAATCAAGCTGATCGGCGTCTACGAATTCATCCGCAAGAACGAAGTCATCATCGCGTACCACGTCAAGGCGTCCGGCGAGATCAAGCTGTCGGAAGAGCTCGTCGACTACCGCCTGATCGCCCCCGAAAAGCTGCGCCCTTGGCGTGCCGGCACCGGCTATGCAATGGCCGACTGGATGCGGGCGCGCGGATTGCATGTGGAGTTCATGGACTTTCCGACCCAATAGCGCTTTTACGGACACCGGTGCTTGTTGCGCCGCACAAAGTCCTTGCAATTTGGGGTAGAATTTCCTGACCGATTTCTCGTTACCGAGTAATGAACATGGAATTCCACAAAGAGCTCGACGCCCGTGGCCTCAATTGTCCGCTACCGATCCTGAAGGCCAAGAAGGCCCTGGCGGAAATGACCAGTGGCCAGATCCTGCGCGTGATGGCAACTGACCCCGGTTCGGTTCGCGATTTCCAGGCATTCGCCCGGCAGACCGGCAATGAACTGGTCGGCCAGAGCCAGAACGACAAGGAATTTACCTTCTTCATGAAGCGTAAATAAATCCTGATCCCGCGCATGCCCGTCTCCCGTCTCTTCCCGTAGTCTTTCTCCTCGCTGTTTCCGAACTCCCGTTTCTTCCGTTTCCCGCCTGATTCATGCTGATTCCGGTGGGAAATAGGCATTGGCGCCGCATCAGGTTTCCTTGGATTTTTGATGCGATTTAGTGCATACTCTCTACCAATTAATAGAACGGTCGTGCTAAATTTCGTCGCAGGGTCAGCTCTCACCTATAATCACGGTTCCGGTTTACGTTAACGTCAATTGTTTCTTTACAAAGGCAAAGCTATGAAAGTCTTGGTACCTGTCAAACGCGTGGTGGACTTCAACGTGAAGGTCCGCGTCAAGTCCGACGGCAGCGGTGTGGACATCGCCAACGTCAAGATGTCGATGAACCCGTTCGATGAAATCGCGGTCGAGGAAGCCACCCGCCTGAAGGAAGGCGGCAAGGTCACCGAAATCGTGGCAGTGTCGGCCGGCGTGACCCAGTGCCAGGAAACCCTGCGCACCGCGATGGCGATTGGCGCCGACCGCGGCATCCTGGTCGAGACCGATGCCGACCTGCAGCCGCTGGCTGTTGCCAAGCTGCTCAAGGCTGTGGCCGACAAGGAACAGCCGCAACTGATCATTCTCGGCAAGCAGGCCATTGACGACGACTGCAACCAGACCGGCCAGATGCTCGCAGCGCTCCTCGGCTGGCCGCAAGCGACCTTCGCCTCGAAGGTCTCGATCGAAGACGGCAAGGCTGTCGTGACCCGCGAAGTGGACGGCGGCCTCGAGACCGTGTCCCTGACCCTGCCGGCCGTGGTCACCACCGACCTGCGTCTGAACGAGCCGCGCTACGTGACCCTGCCGAACATCATGAAGGCCAAGAAGAAGCCGCTGGACACCGTCAAGCCGGCCGACCTCGGCGTCGACGTCAACCCGCGCGTGAAGACCCTGAAGGTCTCCGAGCCGCCGAAGCGTTCCGCTGGCATCAAGGTGCCGGACGTCGCCACGCTGGTCGACAAGCTCAAGAACGAAGCAAAAGTCATCTAAACATATTCAGATCAGGAATCCATCATGACCGCACTCGTCATTGCTGAACACGACAATGCTTCGCTGAAGGGAAGCACGCTCAATACCATCACCGCTGCTGCACAAGCCGGCGGCGACGTCCACGTCCTGGTTGCCGGCCACAACGCCGGCGGCGCAGCCGAAGCCGCTTCCAAGATCGCCGGCGTGTCCAAGGTGCTGCTGGCTGACGCAGCCCACCTCGCCGACGGCCTCGCCGAGAACGTCGCCGAGCAGGTGCTGGCGATCGCCGGCAACTACTCGCACATCCTGGCGCCCGCAACTGCCTACGGCAAGAACATCCTGCCGCGCGTGGCCGCCAAGCTGGATGTCGGCCAGGTTT
>DASPMC010000050.1:0-34198 GCA_035627275.1 Noviherbaspirillum sp. | reverse complement strand
ATACTGACAGGTAATCATCTTGCGATTCTTACCTATATTTTTTGTGAGCACTTAATGTTTTAAGTTGCACGCTGATCTCTCAGCGCCGCACCCCCACCAAGCGCCCACACTTATCGGCTGTTACTTGTTAAAGAACTTGTTTCATACACGCAGCATTTTTCGCTTTGCGTGCCGCTCTTGATGCGTTGTGATCTAGAGCATTTAATCCGGCGAATCGAACACCAAATCAAGCCGTCGCTGACTCGTTTTGTTTTTCTCGTTTCGCGAGGGAGACGAACTATAGCAAACGAATTCGACGTACGGCAAGTGTTTTTTCACATCGGAGATAAAAAAGTTTTTTCTTGAACGAATGGAAACGTTGTTGAACATCAGCACTGCTGGCAGTTGCCGTTCGCCAGCATTGAGAAATCCGCAACTACGCAATGCACGCAGCAGTCCGCTCCGTTAGTACCGCCATGCTGCTGCGGATGCTGACAATCTCCGCCATGATCGATATTGCAATTTCCGCCGGCGTGCGACTGCCGATACGCAATCCTACTGGACCATGCAATCGATCAATTTCTCCAGGAGCAAGATCAAACAGCGCCAGGCGCTCGCGACGTTTCTCAGTATTCATACGCGACCCTAGCGCTCCGACATAGAATGCCGGCGACTTCAGCGCCTCCAGCAGTGCCATATCGTCCAGCTTGGGGTCATGCGTCAGTGCAATGATGGCAGTACGAGGATCCGGCTCGAGCGCCACAACTGTGTCATCCGGCATGCTGGTCAAAAGGTCGGTCTGTGCCACCGACCAGTTACGGTAAAACTCTTCCCGCGGATCGCAAACGATCACATGGAAGTCGAGCGTCTTGGCAATTTCGGCAACCAACGCAGAGATCTGGCCCGCGCCGATCAGCAATATGCGCCAGCGCGGACCGAAGACCATCCGGAAGATGCCATCTTCCAGTGCGCACACCTCGTCGCCGGTGGCGATGGCAATACAATGCGCGCCGTCGTCCATGTTCACCGTGCGCACCACAAGTTCATGCCGCGCGATTCTACGCAGGACCTCGTCGATCCAGCCGGCGTCCTCCACCGGCTCAATCACCAGCCGCAGGGTGCCGCCACAAGGGAGGCCGAAGCGTGCCGCTTCTTCCCGCGTGACACCGTAGACTGCCGTGCCGATGCGCGAAGGGATGCCATCGCGCCGGATGCGGTCGATCAGGTCATCCTCTACGCAGCCGCCGGACACCGAACCGGCCACAAGACCGTCGTCGCGAATGCACATCATGGCGCCGACCGGACGCGGGGACGAGCCCCAGGTGGCCACTGCTGTCACGAGCGCGATCCTGTGCCCTGCGCTGCGCCAGGCACTGGCGGTGGTCAACGTGGAAAAATTTTCGGCATCCATGTTGCTCTCCTTGCTGTTGCTGTCAGCGCGAAGCAGCCTGTTTGCGCAGCGAAGCGACCGTCGCGCGTGGCGACACCACTTCCGGATCAGTCCGCAGCTCAATCAGTGCCGGCCGGCCGGCTGCGCGCGCACGCGCGAAGGCCGCCGGGAAATCCTCCGTGCGCTCCACGCGCTCTCCGGAAACGCCGTACGCCTGCGCGAGCACCGCGAAATCGGGATTGACCAGGTCGGTGCCATGCACACGTTCCGGGTAATGTTTTTCCTGGTGCATGCGGATGCTGCCGTACATGCCGTTGTTGACGACGATAAAGATGATGTTCAGCCCATACTGCACCGCCGTTGCCATCTCCTGCCCGTTCATCAGGAAGCAGCCGTCGCCGGCGAAGCAGACGACTGTACGCTCCGGATGTACTAGCTTGGCGGCAATTGCCGCCGGCACGCCGTAGCCCATGGTGCCGCTGGTCGGTGCGAGCTGCGTGCGGAAGCCGCGATACTGGTAGAAGCGCTGCACCCATAGCGTGTAGTTGCCCGCGCCGTTGGTGATGATGGAATCTGCCGGCAGGGTTTCTCGTACATGCTGCATGACCTCGCCCATGTCAACCATGCGCTCGACCGGTGTGTGCTTCAGGTTGTTCAGGTAGCCTTCCCGTGCGGCAGTCGCCCAGTCGCGCCACGGCGCAGGCGATGCCGGCTTCAGGGCCGCCGCGGCCTTGGCAAATTCCTCCATGCCGGCATGGATCGGCAGATCAGCAGCGTATACCCGGCCGAGCTCGCCCGGATCGCGGTGTACATGCACCAACTTCTGCACCGGCTTGGGCACGGCAAACAGCGCATAACCGTTGGTCGTTGTTTCGCCGAGACGCGGTCCAACAGCGATGACCAGATCGGCCGACTTGATGCGGGCGGCGAGATTCGGGTCCATGCCCAGCCCTGCCTCGCCGATGTAATTGCAATGACGGTTGTCGAACAGATCCTGGCGGCGGAAAGCGCATGCCACCGGAAGATCAAATGCTTCCGCAAAGCGAGCGATATCGTCGCTTGCCTGACGCGACCAGGCGCCGCCGCCGAGCAGTACGAGCGGACGTTCCGCTTGCGCCAGCATGGTTTGCAATTCCGCCATCGCGCCGGGTGCGGGATGATTTTCGAAGGTGCGGTAACACGGGCTGTCCGGCACCGTCACCATGTCGGTCAGCATATCTTCCGGCAAGGCGAGTACCACCGGACCGGGGCGGCCCGATGTGGCAACGTGGAAGGCACGGCTGATGTATTCCGGAATACGGGAAGCGTCGTCGATCTGGTCCACCCACTTGGCGATGTGGCCGTACATGTGGCGGTAGTCGATCTCCTGCCATGCCTCGCGCCCCATCGCGTCGCGGCCGACCTGGCCGACGAACATGATGAGCGGCGTCGAATCCTGCCTGGCGGTATGGATGCCGATCGCGGCGTTGGTCGCGCCCGGGCCGCGAGTGACGAAGCAGATGCCGGGTTTGCCGGTCAGCTTGCCATGTGCTTCGGCCATATGGGCGGCGCCGCCTTCCTGGCGGCAGACGATCAGCTTGATGTCATCCTTTGCGCCGTACAGCGCGTCGATGACCGCAAGGAAGCTTTCGCCAGGCACGCAATAGGCGGTATCGACACCGTGGATGCGCAGGGCATCCACCAGTACCTCTCCGCCGCTGCGCGCTACGTTCTGATCAGACATCATTTACCTTTCTTCAGTTGATCCGCTTACACCACGCCCGAGCTGCGGAAGATATGCTTGGTCTCGAGGAAGTCGCCCAGCCCTTCGTAGCCGTGCAGGCGTCCGATGCCGCTGCGGCGGTAGCCGCCGGTTTCCGCCTCGGCGAACATGCGGTTGTGGTCGTTGATCCAGACCGTGCCGTTGCGCAGCGCGCGTGCCATGCGCATACCACGGTCGCCGTCCTTGGTCCAGACGCTGGCCGAGAGGCCGTATACGGTGTGGTTCGCGCGGGCGACTGCTTCTTTTTCATCATCGAATTTTTCAAGGACGACAAACGGGCCGAAGATTTCATCCTGGCAGAAGAAGGCGCTTGTGTTGCGATGCGCAACCAGTGTCGGCGTCATGAAGAATCCGTTCGCCAAAGCGCCGCCGGGACGGCCGCCGCGCACCACGACTTCGTCGCAGGTATCCATCGCGCGCTGCACTTCTCTGTCGATCGACTCGACGGCACGCTGGTCGATCAGCGGCCCCATGTTCGCGTTGGCAGCATCGCCCGGCGCGACCACGATGGCTTCGAAGGCCGCCTTTAGCGCGCGCTTCATCTCGTCGTAACAGGAGGCATGGACCAGGACACGACGAGCGGCCGTGCACTGCTGGCCGGAGATGATCGTCGCTGCTGCCGCAATGCGTTGGGCCGATTCTGCGATGTCAGCATCCGGGAACACGATGCAGCAGGACTTGCCGCCGAGTTCCAGCGAAAGCTTCTTCATCGTCGGTGCTGCTGCCGCCATGATGCGTTGGCCGGTGAGATTCGAGCCGGTGAAACTCAGGACATCGACATCTTCGGAGGTCGTCAGTTCCTGTGCGACGGCACTGCCGGTCTCTGATACCAGGTTGACCACACCTTTCGGCAGCAACTCGATGGCAGCAAGTTCCTTCAGTACCTGCGCGGTGATCTGCGCCGTCTGTGCCGCTGGCTTGACCACGACCGTGCAGCCTGCAGCCAGTGCCGGCGCAAGCGAGCGGATCAAGAGGATGATCGGTGCGTTCCAGGGGATGATCAGACCCGCAACGCCGGCCGCTTCACGCAGCGTCGCGGTGTAAGCACCCGGTTCCACTTCCATGAAATGGCCGGGAATATGACGTGTCAGGCCTGCGTAGTAGCGGATCTCGGAAATCGCGAAGGCCAGTTCGCCGCGTGCCTGCGCCATGATCTTGCCGTTTTCGCGCATCAGCAGTTCGGCCAGGTCGGTACGGCGCTCGAGGCGGTCGGCCCATTGCAGCAGGACGGTCTGGCGCTCGCGTGCGTTGTGCGACCACAGGGTTTCTTCGAAGGCGCGCTTGGCAGCGGCAATCGCTACGAGGGCGTCTTCGCGGTTGCTGTCGGCGTAGGTGCCGATGGGCGTGCCGTTGGCGGGATTGATGCTGCTGCCCGTGGCGCCGGACATGGCGGGTTGCCATTGGCCGTCTATCAGGTTGAGTGCGGTGAGGTTGTTATCCATGGTGTGATTGAATTGGTTCGAATATATCAAACTGCTCGAATGTTCCGTGTTGCTCTTCGGCGGGCACTTCCGCTCATCCTTCATCCCTCTTTTCCCCGTCATTCCACTCGGCGTGCCCCCGCGAAGGCGGGAATGCATAGTCAAGTAGTCGGAACAACCTCCGCATGGATTCCCGCCTTCGCGGGAATGACGTGGTAAGGGTTTATGCTCAGTACGGCATGTTCCCGCAATCGAACGTGTCTTTTAGAGCAGAAAGCTAAAACTGGCGTGCTCGCAAATATGCCGGAGAAATTCCCGCCGTACTCGGACAACCGAGCAACGCAAGATTGAGATCAATCTCCTTCTGCAGCAACTTCAGTGCATGGACAGCGCCCCGCTCGCCAGCCACTGCCAGCCCATACATTGCCGGCCGGCCGACAAACACAAACTTCGCCCCCAACGCCAGCGCCTTGAGTACATCCGTCCCCCGCCGGAAGCCGCTGTCCACCATCACCGTCAACTCCGGCACGGCTTCCACCACGGCAGGCAACGCCTCGATCGGTGCAATCGCGCCATCCAGCTGACGCCCGCCATGATTCGAGACAATCACGCCATCGGCACCGATCGCGCGCGCGTTGCGTGCATCGTCCGGATGCAGGATCCCCTTGATCACCAGCTTGCCTTTCCACTGGTCGCGCACCCAGCGCATGTCTTCCCAGCACAGCGCCGCCCTGCCCGCGCGATGGTCGCCGCTGGTTGCGGTGATGATCGGCCCGCCGCGTGTCGCGGTGAAATTTTCGAAGTGAGGGATCCCTTGGCTAAGCAGCGTCTTCGCAAACGTCTCCACCATCCAGCGCGGACGCGACAATCCACCCATCACGAGGCGGCCGGACAAGCGCAGTGGTACGGAGAACCCGTTGCGCACTTCGATCTCACGCACGGAGGCGATCGGCACATCGACAGTCACTACCAGTGTCTGGATGCCGGCAGCCGCAACACGCTGGATCAGCGGATCGATCACTTCCCGCTTTGACGGCACGTAGGCCTGGAACCACATATCCGGCAATTCCGCCGCCACCTTCTCCAGCGGCGTGGTGGATGCGCCGCTCAGGATGAACGGCACATTGACCTGCTTTGCGGCGCGCGCCATCGCGCGGTCGCCGTCGAAGCGGCACAGGGAAATCACTCCCATCGGGCTGATGCCGATCGGCGATGCATAGCGTTTGCCGAACAGCTCGGTCTCCTGCGAACGCTTCGACACGTCGACCAGCGGACGAGGAACAAACGCCCAGCGTTCGAAACCGGCGCGGTTGGCGCGCAGCGACGATTCGTCTTCGGCACCGCCGATAACATAGCCGTAGATGCTCGGGGGCAGCCGCTTGCGGGCGGCGCGCTCGAGATCGGCGATGGACAACATGGCCTTCAAGCCCATTCTCCTTCCCTGTGCATCACGATCAGCTTCCGTTGAATTTCGGTGCGCGCTTGCCGTGGAAGGCTTCGACGCCCTCACGGAAATCGTTCGACGAGCGCAGGCGGCTGTAGCAATGGCCTTCCAGCTCGATTGCGATGGCCAGCGGCGAATCCTCGGTGTCGTTCAGCAGCTTCTTCGCAGTGCGCTGTGCCAGCGGCGAGAAGGCGCGCAGTTCGTCGACCAGGCGGTCGGTCGCGGCTTCCAGCTCGGCATCCGGCACGAACTCGGTAGCCACGCCCCACTCGTACGCCTGTTTGCCCGGAATGCGGCGCGAGCGCATCACGATGTCCTTGGTGCGGGTGACGCCGACCATCTTCTGCAGGCGGGCGGAGCCGCCCGAGCCCGGGATCTGACCGAGCTTCTGTTCCGGCAGCGCGTAGAACGTGGTGTCGGTGACGATGCGGAAATCGCAGGCGAGCGAAATCTCGAAACCGACGCCGAAGCAGAAGCCGCGGTTGGCCGCGATCACCGGCTTGCTGCAGCGTGCCGGCGCGGCGATGTTCCAAGCCAGCTTGGACACATGCTCAGGGCTGGCTTCGAGGAAGCCCTTGATGTCGCCGCCGCTGGAGAAATGCTCGCCTTCAGCACGCAGCACGATGACGCGCACGGAGTCGTTTTCATCGAGCGATTCGAACACCAGGCGCAGCTGGTCACGCTGGGCCATCGAAATGATATTGAATGGACCGCGCTTGAGAATGATGTCGGCGCGCTCGCGCGATGGATCGATTTCGACGCGGAAGCCATCGAGTTCCTTGAGCAGGGTCTGGGCGGAATGCTTGAGTTCGGTCACGGGTTTCTCCTCGGGGTTGATTCAGTGGTATTCGTTTTGCGAAATCTTGTTGATGCCTTCCCAGCGCTTGACCAGTTTCGTATGCGGAATCGAGAACAGGTCCAGCACGCGGCCGACGGTGTGGTTGATGATGTCGTCCAGCGTTTCGGGTTGGGTATAGAAAGCCGGCACCGGCGGGAACACGATGCCGCCCATTTCGGTGACGGCCGTCATGTTGCGCAGGTGCGCCAGGTTGAGCGGCGTCTCGCGCGCCAGCAGCACCAGCTTGCGGCGTTCCTTCAGGATCACGTCGGCGGCGCGGCTTACCAGGTTGTCGGCGAAGCCGTGTGCGATGCTGGCCAGTGTCTTCATCGAGCACGGCGCAATCACCATGCCTTCCGACTTGAAGGAACCGCTCGCGATGGTCGCGCCGACGTCCTTGACGTTGTGCACGATGTCGGCCAGCGCTTCGATGTCGCTGCGCTTCATGTTCAGCTCCTGCGTGGCGGTCAGCGCACCGGAGGCGGACATGACGAGGTGCGTTTCGCAGGCACCGGACACACGCAGCTGCTCCAGCATGCGTACGCCGTACACCGTTCCGCTGGCGCCAGTGATGGCGATGATCAGGCGCGGCTTGCTTGCCGGGGTGTTCATGATACCTGTCCCATGACGGAGGCGATGGTCGCGCCCGCCACGATTTCACGATTCAGGTCTACCTTGTCCTCGCCGGGCACGCGCACCTTGGTGAACACATGCTCGTGGTAGGACACCGGCTTGGTCGCATCCAGGCCCATCTTGGCGCTGATGCCCTGTTCGTGGGCCGGCGGCGGCGAACTGTCGGCGTTTTCCTTGCCGATGGTGGTAGACGGATCCAGCACGGAACCTTGCGCGCCGGCGATCACGACCAGGTCACGGTCGGCCTGGAAGCGCGTTGCCACTGCCCATTCGACCTGCTGCGGATCATGCACGTCGACGTCGGTATCGACCACTGTCACCTGCTTGATGTCATAGTGCGCGCCAAAGGCGCACAGGATCACGTTCTTCGGTTCGCCTTCGCGGCGCTTTTCCATCTTGACGAACAAGTGGTAGCGACCGACGCCGCCGATCGACAGGTGCACATCCTTCACGCCTGGGTGGCTGCGCTGCAAGTGGGCCAGCAACGTCGCTTCGCGCGGGATCGAGCCGAGCAGCAAGTGTTCCATTTCCGCCGGCACGATGGTGTGGAAGATCGGGTTCTTGCGATGGGTCACCAGGTCGACCTGGATCACCTCGCGGTTTTCTTTCGCGCTGTAATACTTCGGGAATTCGCCGAACGGGCCTTCCGGCTCGCGCACCTTCGGCAGGATGCGGCCTTCGATCACGATTTCTGCATTGGCCGGGACACGCACTTCGCTGGTCAGGCACTTCACGACGGGCAACGGCTGGCCGTGCAAGGCACCGGCGATTTCCAGTTCGTCATGGTCGATCGGGGTGATCGCCTGCGACGCCAGCAACGTCAGCGGATCGGCGCCGATCACGATCGCCACCGGCAGCGGCTGGCCGTTGACCTCGGCTGCCTGGTAGAAGGAAAACAGGTGACGCGGCAGCATCAAGATCGCCATGCGGTCCTTTGCATGCACCTGGATGCGGTTGATCGACACATTCTGGATGCCGGTCACCGGATTGCGTGCGATCACCATGCCTGCGGTGATGTACGGGCCGTTGTCATGTTCGCTATGAGTCGGGATCGGCAGCAGGCCATGCAGGTCGATCTCGTGGTGGACCACTTGCTGGCACGCCGCTTCCTCGCCCTGCACTTCGCGCCACGGCAGCGGATTCTCAGCCGCGCGGCGGAACGTCTCCAGCAGGCTGGACTCCGGAACACCCATCGCCTCGGCAATCCAGGCGCGGCGCGACATGAATCCGGAGATCACCGGAATTGCATGGCCATCGGGGCGCGGGAAGAACGCTGCCTGCTTGCCGTCCAGACATTTGGCGATGGCAGCAACACCGTGCTTGAGCGGCACGTTGTCGCGCATGACAGCAATGCGTCCGGTTTCGGTCAAGCGGTCGAGCCACTGGCGCAGATCGTTCGTTACAGCGCCGGGCATGGTCAGTGCGTTCATTCAGGACACCTTTTTTGCAGAAGTTGCAGCAGCCAGATGCGATGCGGCGGCGCTGGAGGGAAGAGCTGAGGTGAATCGGATTTTGGTCATTGTGTCTCCGTTTTTTGCCACGGGCCCGGGCCAAGGATGGCCGGCGGAAGCGTTTCTTTACACGTACCCGAGTATAAAAACCTGAAGTCATCAATTCAAATAATATTTAATGATCGAATAAATCATTAAAAGTGATAACCAGCAGGAATGCCCGTTTTCGCCAGGTTTGCACTAGTTATTTGCGACAAAAAACGGAATTCGGAGTGTTGTTTGAATAACGCAAACGGACAGATTTCATCAGGAAAACTGATGAAACTATGGTCATCTGCCTGGCGAGGGCGAGTTCCCCTGATAGAGCTGCGGCCGGCCTTTGCACTTCGCAATGCGATTGCTCTGGATGAATAGGCCTGGTCTGGGGATGATGATTGGCAGGATCGGAAAAGACGGCAGGACCTTCTCAAGTCATCGGGGCTGGAAAGTCCGCGCAAGTATCCGGCGTGTACCGGTTTGCATGTGTGCGGCACGGCGGCATCAGGTGGCCTGCAGGCAGGAATGAGTCCACGGAACTACTGCGCCACACATGACGCCAGCCTTTCACATGCACGCAAGGAAAAAGAATGCCGCCCAAAACACCGGATGAAGAGACTGCATTCCGCTGCGGGGCGGCAAAGAGGAGACTGACGGATGTCGGATTCAGACCACTGTCATCCCGCCATCGACGGCCATTTGGTGCCCGGTGACGAAAGATGCGGCATCGGAGCATAGCCACACCGCTGCGTTCGCGATCTCTTCCGCTTCCCCCACTCGCCCGATCGGATGCATCTTCATGATGCCCTTCTCGCGGCGCGGTTCACGTTCGAGCGCTCGTTCGAGCATCGGTGTGCGGATGACACCCGGACAGACGGAATTGACGCGGATGCCCGCCTTTCCGTATTCGGCGGCGGCAGTCTTGGTCAAGCCAACGACCGCATGCTTGCTTGCAGCGTAGATGGGCATCCGCGGCGCGCCGACCAGGCCGGCGATCGAAGCGGTATTGACGATCGCGCCCCCGCCCTGCGCCAGCATCTGGCGGATCTCGTGCTTCATGCACAGCCAGACCCCCTTGACGTTGACGCTGACTACACGGTCGAAAGTCTCTTCGTCGGACTCTGCCAGCGGCAGGTTTTCGATCTCGATGCCGGCATTGTTGAACGCGCAGTCGAGGCGGCCGAAACGATCGACGACGGCGGCGACCATCGCCTCGACCTGTGCCGACTGCGAGACGTCCGTCCTCGTGAAAAAGGCCTCGCCGCCCGTCCGTGTAATGAGAGCGACTGTCTCCTCGCCGCCCTTCGCGTCGATATCGACAACCGCAACGCGCGCGCCCTCACGCGCGAATGCGAGTGCGGCCGCGCGGCCAATGCCGCCTGCCGCGCCCGTCACCAGTACCGATTTTCCTGCAAATCCCGGATTGCTCATTCCTTGTCTCCTGTTCGTGTTATTCGGGCGCCGTCACGGCTCGGTCCGCGCGGCGCCGTGCAATTGCTTGTGCCTCTTCCGTTCCGATCCGTGGCGGACCGTTAGAGGGCCACCAGCGATGCCGACGAAAATGGCTTCAGTTCCGAGAACTTGCCTTCGCGAACCTTGGCCGGCCACTGCGGGTCGGTGATGAGCGCGCGGCCCACGGCCACCAGGTCGAATTCGTTCTGCTGCAGCCTGCTTTCCAGTTCTCCGAGCTCGCCCACTTCTGCACTCTCGCCCCTGAAGGCATGGATGAAGTCATTCCCCTTCAGCCCTACCGAACCGACCGTGATCGTCGGCTTGCCGGTGATCTTCTTCGTCCAGCCGGCGAGGTTGAGACCGGAGCCCTCGAACTCCGGCTCCCAGAAGCGCCGCGTCGAACAGTGGAAGATGTCCACGCCCGCCACAGCCAGGGGCTCCAGGAAGGCGGTCAATTCCTCCGGGGTGAGGGCCAGCCTCGCGCTGTAATCCTGTTGCTTCCACTGCGAAAAGCGGAAGATGATGTTGAAGTCCGGGCCGACGCGCCGGCGTACGGCTTGCACGATTTCGGTGGCAAAGCGCGTGCGCTTGACCAGGTCGCCGCCATATTGGTCGGTGCGACGGTTGGAGTTCGTCCAAAAGAACTGGTCCAGCAGATAGCCGTGTGCGCCGTGCAGTTCGACGGCGTCGAACCCGATTTCCCTTGCCTGTTCGGCGGCGTCGGCAAAGGCTGCGATGGTGTCGGCGATGTCCGCATCAGACATCGGCTCGGCCACCTGCTTCCCGGACCCGGACAAGCCGGAAGGACCGTCCGAAGGAGCGTCGGGATGCGGACCGGTGCCCGGCTTGCGGACCATGCCCATGTGCCAGAGCTGCGGCGCGATCTTGCCGCCTGCCGCATGCACCTCCTGCACCACCCTGCGCCATCCTTTCAGGGCTTCGGGAGTATGGAAGTTGGGGACGTTCGGATCGTTCGAGGCTCCCGAGCGATTGACCGTCGTGCCTTCCGTGATGATGAGTCCTACACCGCCCTCTGCGCGGCGGCGGTAGTAGGCCGCGACTGCCTCGGTCGGGATTCCGTCGGGAGATTGCGAGCGCGTCATGGGAGGCATCACGACACGATTCTTCAATGACAACGACTTGTGCTGGAACGGAGAGAAAAGCGGGCTGGCAGACATCATGTAACCTCATTTCGATATGCGAACGACTACAGCGCGGAAAACAGACCCGATCGCCGCTTCGTCTCATTGCGGACCGGTCTGTGCTTGTTGATTTGGGCACTTCCGTCCTTTCGGAGACGGGAGCTGCTACATACATTACAGCAAAACGAACGCTCGTGCTTTTATCAGGCCAATTAAGTTCGAATTCGCGACGTCACGACGCGAACCGAATGGATAACCGCCGGCCCCTGACAGATCTGTTCGATTGTGGCGAGATCCTCGCACGCCACCTCTCCTTGCCATTGTGCGGCGACGATCGGTTTTCGTCGCGGCCCGGGCTCCAGCCGCCGAAAAGAGATGGAGGCCAAAAATGGAGGCCAAAACGATTCGCCGGATCGTGTCGGCCATCGTTGAATTGCATGCCAGGAAAGGCGCATTGACCACCACGCATACCGAGATCACCGATGGCGCTGGTGTCCGCGTTGCGACGGTATACAAAAATTTTCCCTTGCGAGAGGCTTTTCCGCCGCACTGCACCGTTATCATGTTGAAAATTTTTCTGTAGAAAATTCCACCTGTGCCTGCTCGAAATGCTTCCTTGTTTGCCGGGCTGCGGCATTTTTCGCAAATCGCGTGTCGATTTTCCGCTTCGCCGTTCGTCGTAGGATTTAGAGGGCCGTCCTCTGCACATTTTTGGGGAAATCAACCATGACTACCAATACCGTCCGATTCCATCGCGTCCTCAAGGCCACGCCGGAGCGTGTTTATCGCGCATTCCTGGATGCCGCTGCACTGGCCAAGTGGTTCCCGCCGAATGGTTTCACCGCTACGGTTCACCAACTGGAAGCAACGGTTGGCGGCACCTACCGGATGTCGTTTACCAACTTCACTACCGGCCACAGCCATTCCTTCGGCGGAGAGTATCTCGAACTCGTGCCGCACGAGCGTATCCGCTACACGGCCACATTCGATGATCCGAACCTGCCCGGCAAAATGCAAACAACGATATCCCTGCGGGCGGTGTCCTGCGGGGTTGAGCTGAACGTCGTGCAAGAAGGCATTCCCGCGGTCATTCCTGCGGAAGCCTGCACCCTTGGCTGGCAGGAATCCCTTGTGTTGCTCGGCAAGCTGGTCGAGGCGGAAATTTCCGAGTAGCCGAGGGACACTTCTATGAATCGGGCATATTTCGCAATATCCCATTCGGCTCCGAGCATTAATCCGTGTCCGGGGAGCACTCAGCTGAGACAGATCCAGGAAGAGACCGCGAAGTTCGCGACGCTGGTGAAAGAAGCCAAGGTCACCATCGACTGATGACAGCACAATTCAGCCCATAGTCCAATTTGCGGCCCCAATGGCATTTTGCCCGGGGCCGCTTTCTATTTCGGCAGTCGTCCTGGCTTTAAACAACTAGGGACCGTGGCTCCCCCGAAGCGATTAAAGCTGCCCGTACCGCACCTTCTGCGCCATCTCACCACCCTGCCGCGCCGCGATTGCCATCGCCTTCCTCAGGAACAGGCCGATATCGTGTTCATCGGCAAAGCCGATGGCTCCATGGAACTGGATGCATTCCTTGGTCACGCGCAAGGCCGCGGCCGAAGCACGCGCCTTCGATGCACACGCCGCACGTGCTCTCGACGCCGTTTCAAACGCATTGCAGGCCTCATACACCAGCGCACGCGACGACACGACATCGACATATGCCGACGCCGCCCGATGCTGCAGCGCCTGGAACGTCCCGATCGGCGTCCCGAACTGCTTGCGAATCTTCATGTACTCGATCGCCATCTGCAGCGCCGCATCCATCAATCCGACCAGGTAGGCCGAATCACCGAGCAGCATCATGTCGCTGGTCTTTTCCCACGCCGCCTGCGCCTGCATGCCGGACGCAACGAGCGGCGCGCGCGACCACGCCTGCTGTTCGATGACGATATCGGAGAGCGTGCTCCCGTCCACGCACTCTGCTCTCCGGATGGCGATGCCCTCGTTGCCGGGCGCAACCGCGCGAATCTCGAACAGGTTCCTCTCCCCTTGCGCGACAAGCACCATCGTCCCCGGATGGCAATTCGGCACATGGGACAACTTCAAGGGGAAGGGCAGCCGTGCCGGCTCCGACCGCATCACGACAAGCTGTTTTCCGGCGAGTAGATCGGCGAGTATGTCACCCGCCTCGGCCGTGCAGGCTTCCGCAAGGAAGGCCGCTGATGCCATTACCGGCACCAACGGTTCAGGCAGCAGCTTGCGCCCTACGCTTTCCAGCAAGGCGCACATCGCGCGGGGACCGAGCCCGAGGCCCTGGTTTTCCTCCGGCACGGCAATGCCCAGCCAGCCGAGACCGGCGATCTGCTCCCAAGTGCCTTTGTCGAAATGCGGCCATTTGTCGCGCACTGCGCGGGCGCGCGTCAGTCCGCCGGAACCGGTAGTGAACTCGAATGCGCTATCTGCAATGAGCCTGATTTCATCCGTCATATCGTTCATGTTCATGCTTTTCCCCTGGCTGCCACCGGCAAGCCCAGCACTTTGGTCGCGATGATGGTGCGCTGCACCTCGTTCGTGCCGCCGTAGATGGTCAGGCGACGCGACTGCAGGAACATTTCCGTGATGTCGAGCCGTTCCGCCTCGTTCCAGAGCGGATCGCGCAGCGGGCCTGCCTCGCCGGCGACCTGTTGCAGGATGTCGAGGATCGATTGGACGGTTTCGGTCGCTAGGATCTTCAGGTAAGAGCTGTCCGCTCCCCCGCCCTGCTCTTCGGCTTCGGCGACGCTCAGGTACGAGGCGATCAGGGTTTCGGTCTCGATCTCTGCATGGGCCAGGCGCTCCCGGAAGCAGGGATTGTCGACCGCGCGGAAGCGCTCGTCGGCGGCCAGGCGGCGCAAGCGCTCCAGGGCCCGCAGGGCGATTGCCGGGGAACCGATGCGCAGGCGTTCTTCACTCAGCAGCGCGGTGGCCACCGCCCAACCCTGGCCGATTTCGCCGACCACGTTTTCAAGGGGCACCCTGACATCGTCGAAGAACACTTCGCAGAATTCATCGTCGCCGGCGATCGTGGTGATCGGGCGGCGCGTAATGCCGGGCGTCGTCAGGTCGATCAGGACAAAGGTGATGCCCTGCTGCTTCGCTGCACCTTCGCTCGTGCGTACCAGCGCGAACATCCAGTCCGCATGCTGGCCCCATGTGGTCCAGATCTTGTGGCCGTTAATCACCAGTTCATTCCCGCGCACTTCGGCGCGCGTGCGCAGGCTCGCCAAGTCGGAGCCGGCACCGGGTTCGGAATAGCCCTGGCACCAGATCGCGTCGCCCTTCAGGATCGCAGGCAGATGGCGATCGCGTTGAACAGGCGTGCCGCATTTGATCAGGATGGGGCCGATGTGGTTGAGCCCTTGCGTCGGCAGGTCCGGCGCGCCGGCCTGGGCCATTTCTTCCATGAGGATCACCTGCTGTACCGGGGTCGCTTCCATGCCGCCGTGCGCGCGCGGCCAGTGCGGTGCGATCCAGCCGCGTTCCGACAGCTTGCGGTACCAGGCCATGGCTTCCGTCCGTGGAGGGCGGAAGGTAAGGTGGCGCAGCTCTTCCGGGATATTCGCCTGCAGCCAGGCGGCAACCTCCCTCCGGAAGCGGGCATCCGCTTCCGATTCTTGTCTCAACATGGGAATCTCGCTTTCTATCGATGCATCATGCGATCAGGCTGCAGCGACTTCCGCCTTGACCTTGCTTGCGGCGAGGTCGCGCAATTCGTTCTTCAGGATCTTGCCCAGCGCATTGCGCGGCAAGCTGTCGACGAAGAACACATGCTTGGGCTTCTTGTAGCTCGCGATCCTCGACTTGGTGTGCTCGGCGACGCCGGCCTTGGTGAGGGTCTGGCCGGGACGTGTCTCGATGAAAGCCACGACCGCCTCGCCGAAGATTTCATCCGGCACGCCGACGACTGCGGCATCCTGCACCGCCGGATGCTCGAGCAGGGCCTGTTCGACTTCCTTGGTGTAGATGTTGAAGCCTCCGCTCAGCACCATGTCCTTCTTGCGGTCGACGATGTAGAGATAACCGTCGGCATCGAAGCGCGCCATGTCACCGGTATGCACCCAGCCGTTGACGATGGTCTTGGCGGTTTCCTCCGGGCGTTTGTAGTAGCCCCGCATGGTGGTGAAGCGGCCGGGCGGCCCGGAGCGCACCAGCATTTCGCCGGCATCGCCGACCGACACTTCGTTGCCGTGCTCGTCCACCAGCTTGACCTCGACGCCGGGCGTGGGCCGGCCCACGGACGACGGATGCGTGAACTGCTCTTCATGTTCGAGGCTGCTCACCGACCCGACTTCGGTCATTGCAAAGAAGGAATGCAGGCGCACATTGGGCAGCAGCTCGATCAGCTTGCGCTTGGCATCGACCGGGAAGGCCTCCCCGGTCACGATCACATGGCGCAGGCTGGCGCAGCGAGCGGGATCCTTTTCCAGATGCGGCATCAACATGCGTGCAACCGTCGGCACCATACCCGCCGCCGTCACGCCGTGCCGCTCGATCAGGCCGATCGCCGCTACGGGATCGAAGCGGTCCATGATCACCAGCGTGGCGCCGAGCCCGAGCGCATTCATCATGCGCGCCAGGCCGGTGCGGTGCGCGAGCGGCGTTGTGACCAGGAAGACGTCGTCACGTGTAATGCCCCATTCGATGGCGTTCAGATAGGCATGCTGGACGATGAAATTGGCATGCGTGATCACCGCGCCCTTCGGCTTGCCGGTCGTGCCGGAGGTGTACATGATCATGCAATCCTCCGCATCCAGCGGCACTTCCAGCAGCGCCTCGTCGGTGGGTTGCGCAACGTCACGGAACGCCAGGGTGCCGGGCACGACATCGCCCACCACGATCTTGCGGATGCCGTCGATCTCGGCCTTCACCTCCTGCAGCGCTTCCAGGCTGTCGGAATGCACGACCATCAGCGACGGTTCGCTGTCCTGTGCAAAGTAGGCAAGTTCACGTGCGGTCAAACGCGTGTTGACTGGAACAACGATGGCGCCCACCG
Source organism: Noviherbaspirillum sp. (assembly GCA_035627275.1). GTDB lineage: Bacteria > Pseudomonadota > Gammaproteobacteria > Burkholderiales > Burkholderiaceae_D > Noviherbaspirillum. Next base: position 17,621 of record DASPMC010000050.1, on the reverse strand, counting down.
CGAAGGCGGCGTAGATCGTCTGCACGAATTCTGCGCCGTTTGGCAGGTAGACAAGCACCCTGTCACCCGCCTTCACACCAAGGCGGTGCAATCCGGCGGCCATGGCCCGCGCGGAATCGACCAGTTCGCCGTAGCTGACGCGCTGCTCACCGATCACGAGCGCGGTCTTTTCAGGCGAGCGCACTGCATGCGCCGCCAGCAGTTTCTCTTGTCGCATTACAACTCCTGGGTCATTGGGGATACATGCTCGGACTCGTCGCCGCCGATCGCGCGCTCGATCTGGTCGTGCAGTTGGGCGAGCACGCCGGTGTCTTTGCGCATGTTCTTGTCGATGCGGATCTCGAGGCAGACCTGGGCCGGCGGTGCCAGTACGAATACGCGGTCGGCAATATCCAAGGCATCCTCGATGCGATGCGTCACGAACACGCAGGTCTTGCCGACGTCGCGCACGATCTGGGCGAAGTCCTTGCGCAGCACTTGCGATGTCACATGGTCAAGCTGGCTGAACACTTCGTCGAGGAAGACCAGTTCCGGATCGACGGCCAGCGCCCGGGCCAACGAAACGCGCTGGCGCATGCCGCCGGACAGCTCATGCACGTACTTGTTTTCCGCGCCTTTGAGCTTGACGCGCTCCAGCCATTTCAGCGCCGCCTCGCGGGTCTCCTTCTTCGGGCGGTTGAGGATCTGCAGACCGAGCTCGACGTTTTCGACGGCGGTACGCCACGGCAGCAGGCGGTCGGTCTGGAAGGCGACGGCCATCTTGCCGCGCAGGGCCTGGAAATCCACCGACGGATCGACGCCCGCAACGCGGACTTCGCCGGAGTCGCAGCCGATGGTGCCCATCAGCATGCTCATCACCGTGCTCTTGCCGGCGCCGGTCCTGCCGAGCAGGGCCACGATCTCGCCGCGCTCGATGCGCATGCTCAGGTTTTCAACCACGAGGTAATCGCCAAAGCGCTTGTAGGCGTTCCTGACTTCGATGAAGGGGGCGGAATTGGTTTGGGTCGTCATTACCGCACCTTCGCTTCCGCGCGCCACTTCAGCAGATGCTTCTCCGCCAAGTTTGCTGCGGATTGCAGCACCAAATTGAGAATAACCAACAGAAATGTCCATGCCATCACCTGATCAATGCGGAAAGTGGATTGCGCGAGGCTCATGCGAGAGCCGATGCCGACTGCGGAAGCGACCAGTTCGGCGAAGATGACCATGCGGATCGCATAGCCGATCACCGACTTGGTGGTCAGGAAGATGTACGGCACGATGTGCGGCACGATGAGGTAACGCATCATCTGCCAGCGCGAGGGCCGGAAGCTTTCCATCATGTCCACCCAGTCGCGCGGAATGGCGCGCAGGCCTTCGTACACGTTCAGTGCATAGAATGGCAGCAGGATCACGGTCAGAATGAAGAAGATGCGCGACTCCGGTTCCTTGAACCAGAACACCGCGATCAGCATCCACGACAGCGCCGGGATGCCGGTGTCGATCACCACCAGGGATTTCAGGTAGGGGCCGGCCTTCTTCGATGTACCCATGAGCAGGCCGATAGCCACGCCGGCAACGAGCGAGAACACGATCGCCAATGCCAGGCGCCACAATGTCACTGCGATATGCGTGAGATCGCTGGTCAGCAGTTCAACGATTGCCTTCCCCACCACGACCGGCGACGGCATGATGTAGTCATGGGTGAAACGGCTACCGATTTCCATCACTACGGTAAGGGCAATGATCACCACGATGGTGGCGATGAATTCTCGCCGCTTGCCGCTATCGGAAGCCGGTTTGGCCGGTTTCACCGCGGGCTTGATGTCACCCATGGACTTGGGCGACAGTTCGATTGCAGATTTCACATCTTTCTCCAAATTGTTGATGGCCGTCGCACGACGAGATGATGTCGCGTGATGACGGGTGCGGAATGGCCGCGCTGCCTGGAGCGCAGGTCAGCGGTCGCCTATTCGGGCGATGCTTCTGCAGGCTGCGGGAAAATCGAAGAGAATGTGGTGGTTGGATGTTTTGACATCGTTGTCTCCTTGTTGGCACTTCATGCATGGCACCCATGATCGATCGACAATGAGTACAGAAAGCTGCTCTTGATTTTTATTCTTATGGTGTAAATCGATGGTACTCAATCGGTGATTCATCGAATAGAATTCAAAACAAGACCTTCCGTTCCATTTATGGAACACCTTCCACGTACGACACAGAATGCACGATCGACTGGACCTGAATTCCCTTCGGCTCTATTACGATGTCGTCAACGCAGGAAGCATCACGCGCGCGGCAGAACAACTGCGAACACCGAAGTCCACCATCAGCAGGAAACTGGCTCAGCTCGAGCAGGATCTCGGCGTCATCCTCTTGAAGAAAGGCCCGAAGCGGCTCGCGATGACCGACATCGGCGCCGCACTCTATGACCGCTGCCGACGGCTGGTGATCGAGATCGAGGATGTCGGGCAGGCCACGGCGGAGATGCAGGGCGAACTGCGCGGCCTGCTGCGGGTGAGTATTCCCGTGGATTTCGGGATCTCCTGGATCTCCCGCGCCATCGCGGAGTTCGTCAGCAAGTATCCGGACATTCACCTCGAGATCGAGGTGAACAGCCGTGCGGTGAATCCGCGTGAAGATCCGTACGACCTGACGATCCAACTCGGCCCGCTGAAGGAGTCAGGCCTGACCTACCGGCGGCTGGCGACCATCACGCGAGGCGTGTACGCAAGTCCGGACTATCTCGAGAAGCATGGCATGCCGCGCACGGTAGAAGATTTCGGGCGGCACAACTGCATCATTACCGACCAGCAACGGCAGGATGGCGTCTGGACCTTCCGCAACCAGGCGAAGCACCGCTTCATCGAAGTGTTCGGCAAGGTCACGGTGAACAATATCGGGATTGCGCGCGATCTTGCGATCAATGGCGTGGGGCTCAGTATGTTACCGAACATCATGTGCCAGAACGATGTGAAGGCCGGCAGGCTGGTGCGGGTGCTGACGAACTGGGAGAGTCCGCCAGCGCAGGCGACTGCGCTGATCCTCAGCCGGAAAGGGATTCCGAACAAGACGCGGGTGTTTCTGGATTTTCTAGCGGAGAGGCTGACGGATGATACGCGGATTGAGGTGAATTATGAGACGGCGCCGGAGGGGGCTTCGTGAGGTGAATTTTCTGCGCGCGGTTCGTTAACAATTCATTCGCGGGCGGCCATTGACTTATCAATAACCCGCGTGCCTCTCCCCGTCGTTCCCGCGAAGGCGGGAACCCATAACCCGATGGACAAAACCTTCTACGTCTACATGCTCGCAAGCGGCCATTACGGCACTCTGTATCTCGGTGTTACCTCAAACCTGATCAAGCGCGTCTGGGAACATCGGGAAGGTGTCGTTGACGGCTTTTCAAAGGAATACGGCGTGAAGCAGCTGGTTTGGTATGAAATTCACGCTGATGCCATATCTGCCATCACGCGCGAGAAGCAGATCAAGAAGTGGAACCGGGAGTGGAAGATCAATCTGATTCAGAAGGAGAATCCGCACTGGCGGGATTTGTACGAGGGGCTCTCCGGGTGAGATCACTATGGGTTCCCGCCTGCGCGGGAACGACGGGGTGAAGGAGGTTGATGCCTCACTTCAACTACCCGCAGGCGGACATCTGTTTCAGACTCAATCTGGCTTGTTTCAAACTCAAGCCGAAACGTTCAGCGTGCATTCGCGGCGGGCACAGAATTCGCACCCCCAACTCCCTATCCCCGTCATTCCCGCGAAGGCGGGAATGACCGGGGACAGAAATATTTGCGAACAACTGTAATCACCCGCAAGCAAACACACATTGCCGAAACGTACTCAAAACGTATTCAAGCCAACACAAACGCCGGATACTTCTTCCCCTCCCCCAGCGTATCCCAGGCCAGCCTGACCTTCTTGCCAACAGCCAGCTGCTCCGGCGCGCAATCGAGAATATTGGCAATCATCCGCACACCCTCATCCAGCTCAACCGTCGCCACGCACAGCGGCAAGCGCCCATCCAGCCCCGGACCAGGAATGCGCACGGTAGTGAACGCGTAAATCACGCCATTACCCGACACCTCACGCCACTCCAGCGTACGCCGCCCGGTAAAGATGCTCACGGGCCGCGGATAATGCTGGAACTTCCTGGCCACCGTGCAGTATTGCATCATCAACTTGCCCTGCTGCGCACCTTCCCAGAACGGGCGCGTATCGACGTAGGCGCTCTCGCGCGGCACCGGGCGTGCCGGTGCTGCAGCCGTTGCAGTCTTCTCAGTAGACATTCAAACCTCCAGAATCATCGCGGAGCTGGTGCCCCAGTTTTTTGCATAAGGAATCACACCGATGCCGGTCACGAGTGCATTGCGCGCGTCCGGTACCTGGCGTTCGCCGCCTTCGCGGAACAGCTGGCGCACTGCTTCGGCCAGATTGAGGCCGCCGCTGGCGAGGCCAGGCTGGCCGGCCGAGATCTGACCACCGCCGGTGTTAAGGGGAAGCTCGCCGGTGTGCGACAAGTCCGTGCGCAGCGTAAACTCGGAGCCCTGTCCGCGCTCGCAGAAGCCGAAGGCTTCGAACTGCATCATCACTGCGATGGTGAAGTCGTCATACGGCTGGAACATGTCGATGTCGCGCGGCTTGTAACCTGCCTTGTCGAACAGTGCTGGGGCAATCCGGTGGAAGCCGGTCTCGGTGATGTCCGGTGTGGAGCTGTTGCCGTTGATGTTGGTCACTTCACCAAAGGCAACCGGATACACAACCTTGTTGATTCCCAGCTGCTGCGCCTTCTTCTCGCTCATCACGAGGAAGGCGTTAGCGCCGTCGCAGAACATCACGCTGTCGAGCAGGCGCAGCGGATCGGCGACCACGCGCGATGCCAGATACTCTTCCATACTCAGCGGCTTCTTGAACTTCTTGTATGCATTTTCGTTATGCAATACATGGTTGCGCTGGGTGATCGCGATCTTGCCGAGCGCTTCCGGGTTCAGGCCGTACTGGTGGATGTAGCGGCTCATCAGCAGGCCGAAGGTGGCCGGCGGGCCTTGCACGCCGGGCGGGTCCTGGAACTCGCCGCGGAAAGCACCATAGTTGGCGCGCCAGTCGGTGCTGGGTGCATCGGACGACAGCACGACCGCTACTTCACACATGCCGTCGCGGATGGCGGACATGGCACGTGCGACGCCGCCGGTGGCGGAGCAACCGCCCATGCCGCCCAGGTTCAGCCAGGTCGGCGTCAGGCCCAGCGCCTCGCACATGTACACCGCATAGAACGGGTTGGAGCCTTCGCTCAGCGCCGTCGTCACCGACAGGCCGTCGATCATGTCCTTATCAATGCCGGTGCGCTCGAGCAGCTGGGACAGCGCTTCGCCGGCGAGGTCGTAGGCACTGCGGCCGGTCTTGAAATCGATCGGGGTCTCGGCATAGCCCGCGATCACAATGTCACGTTTCTTCATTTCTTCCTCACTCTCCTCGGAATTTCGGCGTGCGCTTTTCCTTGAACGCCGCCAGGCCTTCATCACGATCCTTGCTGAAATACAGCATGAACGATGCATCCCCTTCGGCGGCCATCGCGTCGGCGAGCGTCAGGTCGACGCCGCCATCGACTGTCGCCTTGATGTACATGACCGGCAGCGGCGCGGCGGCGCAGATCGCGCCGGCCAGTTCACGTGCCTTGTCCAGCGCTTTGCCCGCTTCGGTGACGTGGTTGACGAGGCGGAATTCCCTCGCCTCTTCCGCGGACAGGCGGCGTCCGGTCCACATCATTTCCTTGGCCAGCGCTTTGCCCACGACGCGCGGCAGGGTTGCGGTGCCGCCACCGCCGGGCATCATGCCCAGCTTCGCTTCCGGCAGGCCGAACTTCGCATTGTTGCCGGCGACGATCAGGTCGCAGACCAGTGCCAGCTCGAGACCACCGCCGAGTGCGAAGCCTTCGACCACGGTAATCACCGGCTTGGTGTACTTCGGCAAGGTACGGAACAGCACATTGACCGGACGCGCAGTCTTGCGCTTGCGGTAGAAGTCGAAGTATTCGTTCGGCTTGATCTCGAAACCGCTGGTGTCGATGCCGGTGCAGAAAGCCTTGTCGCTGCCTTTCAGGATGATCGCGCCGACCGAGCGGTCATGCTCGGCTTCGGCCAGCACTGCCATGATTTCTTCCGCGGTACGGTCGCGCAGCGCGTTCATCTTCTCGGGACGATTGATGGTGATTTCCAGCCATCCCTCGTTCCGTTCCACGATTACGTCTTCATACGTCATGATTTCTCCAGGTTGTTCGCATTCTTCAGGCGTAAGGAGGCCCTGGCATCGTCCCGGGACGGGGCCGATGCGCGGATCTGTTACGTCAGTTGAATGTGGTTAAGCGGCGAAGAACTTGTCGTCGAGCGCGCGCGGCAGGACGGCGTTCTTGTGCAGGAGGTCCGCCGCGGTCTTGACCGCTTCGCGTCCCTTTGGATCGGCCATCGACAGGTGCTTGAGCTGCATGCGGTTCGACGCGATTGCCGCCTTCAGCACATTGGCGGGAATGCCGGATGTGGCTGCCAGCTTCACCGCTTCGTCGACGTTGCCGAGGATGCCTGTCACGCATTCGGCAAACACCTTGTCGAGTTTTCCGGGCAGCGACGGGTCGCGCGCCAGCGCCTCCGCACGCACGCCGACGCCGAAGTACGGCAGGTCGAGGCCGACCTTCTTGCGGAACTCGTCGCCGGTGTTGTACAGCACTCGCATGTCAGGCACCTTGGTGATGGCGGAGGTGATGTTCGGCTCCCAGGACAGCGCGGCATCGGCGCGGTTGGCCATCACCAGCGTCACTGCGGCGGCCGGATTGTCGACATTTTGTACGCGCATCGACGTTTCCAGGTCGGTGCCGGTGAGTTCCTTGATGATGGCCTTGGTCAGGCGGTACGTGCCGGTCGACTGCGGCGCGGCGACCGTCTTTCCTTCGAGCGCCTTCAACGTGGTTGCGCCGTTGCCGGGCACGACGATGTTGATCATGTTGCCGGTCGAAATCGCGCACACGAAACGCATCGGCACGCCCGCCAGGTAACGTGCGGCGAAGGTATCCCAGGTGCCGACACAGACGTCGTACTGGCCGGCGACGAAATCGTTGTAGTAGGTGCTGACCGAGGTGTACTCGGTCGGCTTGCCGAGGTTGACGCCGTATTTCTTGTCCAAGCCCTTTTCGACGATGTAGTCGGTGATGAGGATCGTAAAGCCCGGCGCCAGGCTGGCCCACTTCAGACCGGCGGCCTGCGCCATCGTCAACGACGATGCGCCGAAGCCTGCACCTGCCATTGTCAGGCCGGCAGTCGCTTTCAAAAACGTCCTTCTTGAATTGTCCATACTTGTCTCCATGCGGGCCGGTGGCCCATATATTGTCTCGGTCCGCTGCCGAGGAAATTGTTGGTAGTCCTGGATGCGCGACATTTGTCGATGTCGTGATTCATACTATCCAGCGCTTGGCGTCTCGAATAGCGGTCAAAATAGAATTGGGGGTTCCAGATTTGGAACGCTGGGGTTGGGTGGGGGACTGGCGTGTGAATTGACTACGGTATGCAAACGAATTTGTGATGTATGCTGCAGGCGGGCGGTTATGGTCGAAATTCCCACATCATCCTCCCCCGTCGTTCCCGCGAAGGCGGGAACCCATAGGGAGATGGAACGTGCAACCTCAGTATGGATTCCCGCCTTCGCGGGAATGACGGGGTGAAGAAAGTCGATATCTCGACTTCAAGCGCCCGCCGGCAATCGCCGGCCCATCATACGAGGGCAAACGACAAAAACGAAAAAACCTCCGCCGTGGCCGGCGAAGGCTTGAGAACGAAAGCTTCGTGCGCTCAGGATGCCTGCTGCTCCGCCGCAGGCGTCACAGCTTCATACTCCCCCGCCACCAGCTTGCGCCGCAATATCTTCCCAACCGGCGATTTCGGAATCTCCCGCACAAACACATACTCGCGCGGCCGCTTGAAGTTCAGCAGGTCGGAATTCTTGCAATGCGCATCCAGCGCCTCTGCATCCGTCTCGGTCTTGCATTTGACAAAAGCCACCACCTTTTGCCCCCAACGCTCATCCTTGAGACCGGCAACTGCCACTTCATCGACTGCCGGATGCAACGACAGCACCGACTCGATATCTACCGGCGAGATGTTCTCGCCGCCGCTAATGATCATGTCGTCAACACGCCCGGAGACGAACAGGTCACCGTCCTGGTCGAAATAGCCGGTGTCGCCAGTGAAGTACCAGCCGTCGCGGATAGACTTCGCGTTGGCATCCGGACGGTTCAGGTATGCCTCGAACGCCTCGTCGCCGGCCAGGTCGGCGATGATCTGGCCTTCCTCACCGACGGCCGCCAGGTCGTCCGGCGAGGTCGCGTTCAACTTGACCACGCGCAGGCGGGTATTGATGCCGGCCCGCCCTGCACTGCCAGGCTTCTTCGTTGCATCCTGGTCAATGCTGAAGGTGTAGACCTCGGAAGAGCCGTAGTGGTTGACGAACAGCTCGGGCTTGAAAGTATTGTCCAGGCGCTTGAGCAGCGCATCATGCATGGGTGCACCGGCAAAGCCGAGCTTGGTCACCGAGGACAGGTCGCCGCCGTTCTTCGCATGCCAAGCGAGCATGTCGTGGTACAGCGTCGGCACCAGGTACAAACAGGTAATCTTTTCATCGGCGATGCAGCGCACCGCATAGCCGGAATCGAACTTCGGCACGCAGACGAACAGACCGTCGACCATGGCCATGGCCAGCAGCGAACGCACACCCATGGTGTGATAGAGCGGCATTACGCCGAGAGTGCGCTCGCCGCGGCGGTAAAGGTTCTGCGCCACATGCGCCAGTGCGGCGGCGCGCTCGTGGCGATGGCGGCGCGGCACGCCCTTGGGCTTGCCTGTGGTGCCGGAGGTGTAAAGCATCAGCGAAATATCGTCCGCCTTCGCCAACAGGATCTGTTCGGCCGGCATGGTCTTCTGCAGTTGCTCGAACGCCAACGTGGCGCCCGAAGCGTCGCCGACGCCGATGCGCGGCAGCTTTTGCGCAACCGCGCTGGCGGCGACGGCTTCGGCGCTGATGGCCTCGAACACGATAGCCTTGGCCTGCGCATCGGTGGCGCAGTAATCGATTTCCTCAGGCTTCGCGCGCCAGTTCAAAGGCGTCACGATCGCGCCGAGGAACTGGCAGGCCCAATGCAGGGTTGCCATCTCGAAGCGGTTCTGCAGCACGACCAGCAAGTGGTTACCGCGCGCGATGCCAAGCTCCTGCAATCCGGCTGCGGTGCGCTGGATGAGGTCATACCATTGCGCGTAGTTGTAGCGGCGGTCGCCGTCGATGATCGCCAGCGCGTTCGGGTTGCGTTCGACGCTTTGCAGGAATGTGCGGCCCAGATCCAGCATGTTTGCTCCTCTTTCTATTCGGTGGTTTCAAGCATCTTTTTCTCACGCCGCGATTGCGCGGTCTCGAGCACGGCCTTGACGATGTTGGTGTAACCGGTGCAACGGCACAGGTGGCCCGACAGCATCTCGCGCACTTCCTCTTCGCTCGGGTCCGGCTTGCGGCCGAGGTAGTCGTCGCAGGACATCAGGATGCCGGCGGTGCAGTAGCCACATTGCAGCGCATGGTTGCGGCGGAAGGCTTCCTGCAGGTCGGACAGGCCGGTGCTTCCGCCATTGAGCCCTTCCACCGTGTCAATGCTGCGGCCATCGGCCTGCACGGCCAAGGTGAGGCAGGAGCGTGCGGCAACGCCGTCGATCTGCACAGTGCAGGCGCCGCAGACGCCGTGCTCACAGCCGACGTGGGTACCGGTGGCACCCAGTTCGTCGCGCAGGAAATCCGAGAGCAGCATGCGCGGTTCGCAGATGCCCGAACGTTCCTTGCCGTTCAGGGTCACGGTGACACGCACCAATTCGTTCTTTTCGTACTTCTTCATGACATGGCCCTTTCGATGACGGCGCGTCCGAGGCGCCGCACCAGTTGCCGGCGGAATTGCGCGGAGGCATGGTGGTCGTCGCGCGCTTCCAGTTCCCAGGCGAAATCGTTGATTGCGGTGTCGAGGTCCGCCCCTTTCAGCAGCGGCAGTACCTTGACGCGCGGCCGGTCGGAGACGCCGCCGACCGCGAAGCGGATGCTGTCCTTGTTCACCATCGCCCCGACGGATGCGACGGCGAAGTCGCCATGGCGGCCGGAGAATTCATTGAATGCGTAACCGTGGCCTGCGGTCACCAGCGGATAGCGCACCTCCTCCACCAGCTCGTCCGGTGCGCGTGCCGTCATCAGCATTCCCTGGAAGAAGTCGTCGGCGGCAAGAACGCGCCTGCCCTTCCTGTTGCGCAGGACGACCTGCCCACCCAGGAGCAGCAGCGCCAGCGGCAACTCGGCACTCGGATCCGCGTGCGCGACCGAGCCGCAGACCGTGCCGCGATTGCGGATCTGGAAATGCGAGATATGCGGGAACACCTGGGTCAGCAGCGGAACCTCATCCTTCAGGCTGCGGCGCCATTCGACGCTGGCCTGCGTGGCCGCCGCGCCGATGACCAGGTTGCCGTCCTGCACGCGCACATAGTTGAGATCCTGTACGCGCGAGATGTCGATGAGCAGGCTAGGCTGCGCGAGGCGCATGTTCAGCACCGCCATCAGGGACTGGCCGCCCGCGAGGATACGCGCATCGGAGCCGGAATCCGCGAGCAGCGCGACCGCTTCGGCGGCGCTGTCGGGACGGGCGTAATCGAATACCTGCGGTTTCATCGCTTGACTCCAAGTAATGCGAGCAGCTTCGCGAACCAGCCCTGCTTCGCCGGTGCGGCACCGCTGCCGCCAGCTTCGCGTCCGAGCTGTTCGAACAACTGGTTGAGGACGATCTTGGCTGCGCCTTCGAGCATGCGGCTGCCGACGGCGGCGACCTTGCCCGACACATCGGCTGCGTAGTCGTAGCGCAGCAGCGTGCCGCCGTTCGACGGTTCCAGCGTCACGAGACCGCTGCCGCTCGCACTGCCGACCGACGACAGGCCGGAACCGGCCAGGCGCAGGCTGCGCGGCGGGTCGAGTTCGGATAGCGCGACCTCGGCGGCGTAGCGCGCCTTGATCATGCCGACGCCGACCGTGACGTCGGCGCGATAGCGGTTTTCACCGACGCGCTGCAAGCCGTTGCAACCGGGGATGACCTTGGCCAAAGCTGCCGGGTCGAGCAGCACGGCGAACACGGCGACCGGCGGCGCGGGGAGGAATACTTCGCCGCGCGCAGAGAGCGATTTGCCGCCTTTTTCTGCCGGTGCGGCGGCCTGCGCTGCTTGCGGTTTCGACGGCGGCGGATCTACGATGCCGATCAGGGTCATCACCTTGGATGGCGTGAGCGGCAGCGTGACGTCAGCCACGCCGAGCGCATCGGCCACTGCATTCGCAATGCACGGCGGCGTGCTCATGTTGTTGCCTTCGCCCAGGCCCTTGGCGCCGAGCGGCGTGAAGGGCGACGGCGTTTCCATGTGGATGATAGTCGGCTCCGGCACTTCGCAGGTGGTCGGCACCAGGTAGTCGGCAAAGGTGCCGGACTGGAAGCTGCCGTCCTCGCCGTAGCGGAACTCCTCCATCAGCGCCGCGCCCAGACCCTGCGCGAAGGCGCCACGGATCTGGCCGTCGGCCAGCGCCGGGTTCAGGATCTTGCCGGCGTCGTGCGTGGTGATGTATTCATCGATGCGTACGCGGCCGGTGTCGCGGTCGACTTCCACCGCGCAGACATCGAAGGCGAAGCCGTAGGCGGCGGAGGTGTTGACGCGGTCCTGTTCGTCCGGCGCGGTCAGTTGCTCCGCGGTCCAGAACGCGGTTTCGCGCAGGCCCGGTTCTACGCCTTCCGGCAAGAGGCCCGGCGCCCAATGCGGGCTGGCCGCCATGCGCAGGAACTGCAAGCTGCGGTCTGGCGCATGCTTGCCGTACACCTTGCCGCCGGCAAAGACGATATCGGCGGCATCGCAGCCGAGCTGCGGCGCGGCGATCAATGCCAGCTTGTTGCGCATCTTGCAGGTCGCAAGGTAAACGGTGCCTGCAACGGCGCCGGCAAAGCGGCTCGAGTAGTTGCCTGCCGCGACGGACCAGGCATCCTTCTGTGTATCGAATTCGACGTTGACCGCGACGTGTTCTGGATCAAGTCCGAGAACATCGGCCACCACCTGTGCGCAAACGGTGCGATGCCCCTGCCCTGCCGGTGCCGAAGCGATGACGACATTGACGCCGCCCAGCGGATCGATGCTGACGGTGGCCGACGCAATCGCGCCATTCTTCGGGCCGGCTTTCGCGCGCGCCTCCGCCGGCAGCACGGTCGAGATATAGCCCATGTTGGAGATCGACGGCTCGACGATGGCGGCGAAACCGATGCCGTACAGGCGGCCTTCTGCACGCGCCTGCTTGCGGCGTTCGTAGAGGCGTTCGAGCTTGCCATCCGCCTGCACCAGATCGATCGCTCCCTGGTAGTTGCCGGAATCAATCAGCGCACCAGCAGCCGCGTGATACGGGAAGGCATCAGCGGGAATGAAGTTGCGGCGGTACAGTTCGATCGGATCGATGTTCAGCGTCAGCGCGATGCGCTGCATCAGCCGCTCAAGCGCGAAGTACACCTGCGGGCCACCAAAGCCGCGCACGAGACCGGCCGGCGTCTTGTTGGTCAGCACCACGCGGTTGCGCACCAGCAGGTTCGGGATTGCATAGGCGCCCGTCAGGCAGCCATGCATGCGGTAAAAGGTCGCCGGCTCCGGCGCGCGCAGGTAGCCGCCGCAGTCGTCGAACTGGTCATACGACAACGCGGTAATACGGCCATCGGCCTCGACCGCGGCCTTGATGGTGGACAGGCGGCCGGTGGCGGAAGTCAGCGCGACCAGGTGCTCGAGGCGGTCTTCCACCCATTTCACCGGTGCGCCCGCCTTGCGCGACGCAAGGCACATCAGCACGACATACTGGAATACCGCATGCTTGACACCAAAGCTGCCGCCGGAATCGCGGAAGGTGCGGTGGCGCAGCTTGGTGCCGGAAACGCGCAGCGCCAGCGCCATCACGGTATGCAGCGAGAACGGTCCCATGAAGTTGGAGCTGACGTCGTAGCCCTCTTCATCGGACAGGTATTCGGCGACCACCACCGCGCCTTCCATCGGTGTGCAGGAATTGCGCGGATAGCGGGCGGTGAGTTCGATGCAGTGCGCCGCCTTGGCGAACGCCGTTTCCGGGTCGCCGTAGCGGAAGTGGCGGTCACTCACGATGTTGGAGCCCACACCCTCATGCAGCACGGTGGCGTCATCGCGGATCGCATCCTCGATGGACGCAACCGCCGGCAAGGTCGTGTACTCGACAGTGATGAGATCCGCCGCATCTTCGGCGAGGTAGCGCGACTCGGCGATCACCACTGCCACCGGATCGCCGACATAACGCACACGGTCCACCGCCAGCGCCCACATTTCCATCGGCGCCTTGACGCCGACGACAAAGGGGCGCGACCAGTCGGCGATGTCCTTGCCGGTCAACACCGCGCGCACACCTGGCGCGCGCTCGGCTGCGAGCGTATCGATCTTGCCGAGCACCGCATGCGCATGCGGCGAACGCACGATGGCGGCATGCAGTGTGCCCGGCTTGACGCCGACGTCGTCACCGTACTGTCCGCGACCAGTCAGCAACGACGCATCCTCGATGCGCTGCATCGACCGACCGACGAAGGGTTGCGCCTGCGCCTGTTCGGCGACGGTCGGCGGGACTTTCATTTCCATGGGTGTGGACCTGTGTGCTCTTGTTTAGTCAGCGACGACGTTGGCGTCCTTGATGACCTTGCCCCAACGATCGCTCTGCGACTTGAAGTAGGTCGCGAACTGCTGCGTGCTGCCACCCAGCGGCTCGACGCCGGCATCAGCGAAGGCCTTCTTCACATCATCCATCTTGAGGATCTTGTTGATTTCGGTGTTGAGCTTGGTGACGATGTCCGGCGGGGTTGCGGCCGGTGCGGAGAAGCCGTACCAGACGTGCACCATGAAGTCGGGATAACCGAGTTCGGAAACCGTGGGAACGTCCGGCAGCAGCGGCGAGCGCTTTTCGCTGGTGATCGCGAGCGCGCGCATCTTGCCCGCCTTCACATGCGGCATCACGTGCGGCGCGTTGTCGAACATGATGTCGACCTGGCCACCGAGCAGGTCGGTGATCATCGGCGCACTGCCCTTGTACGGCACTTGGGTCAGGTCAATACCGGCCACACTCTTGAAGTACTCCATCGTCAGGTGGTTGGACGTGCCGTTGCCCGCGGTCGCGTAGTTCAGCTTGCCGGGCTTGGCCTTAGCCATCGCGACGAAGTCCTTCAGCGACTTGATCGGCGAGTCCGCCTTCACCACCAGCAGGTTCGGCGAATAGGCGCCGAGGATCACCGGGGTGAAGTCCTTGTTGGTGTCGTAGGTCAGCTTCTTGTGCAGGAACTGGTTGGCCACGGTCGGGAAGCCGACCACCGCAATCGTGTAGCCATCAGCAGGCGACTTGGCCGCGTTGGTCAGGCCGAGGATGGTGCCACCGCCCGGACGGTTGTCCACGATGGTGGGCTGCCCCCATGCGTCCTGCAGTTTCTTGCCGACGAGGCGCGCAATCGTGTCGTTGAAGCCACCGGGTGCGTACGGGACAACGATGCGGATGGGCTGGTTAGGGTAATTCGAGGCATTGGCCTGCGCCTGCCCTGCTAGCAACATGCCTGCGCACAAGGAAATAGCCACGTTGCGGAATGCTTTGATCATTGATGGTCTCCAGTTTCTTTTCGACGTTCCGGGATATGGGTGCGAGCAGGGTCTGCGGGTACTCGGGACGCAGTGCCGGGGCAGCAATGCGAGACGAGGAGATGAACCTCTTCTTGTTATCGTCAAGGGGAGTATAAAGAGCGCTTGTCATCATCTCAAATAATAAATAATGATTGCATTTATCACTGATGATGATTATTGAGGCGCGGCGGGAGCGCGGCCACTTCGCTTGCGGCGACCCGCCTGGCTGACTAAATGAAGAGGGAATTTGAAACTACCCCCGTCTTGATCTCTCCATCAGGGAAAATGATCGATGCTTGGGAGCATTTGCCGACAGTTTGGCGTGCAAAGAGATCGTCGGCTGGCTGTGCGCCAAGCACTGCGCTTCTCGGGGCCCGCCGCCTGCAGCCTGTCCGTCGACGACTGGGCCTGGGTCTTAACTGGCGATCGGTGATTACCGGCCGATTCCTGCCTGCGGCAGGTTTCTACCGCAGTGCCGCAGGCTGGGATGCAAGTAGAAAATATGAGCCGTAGCAGGCCGTGAATGCATCAAGAGTACGTGGACGCCGGATATTCCGTTACGTTTCCAACAATACTGATTGCCTCGCACGCGCGAATAGTCGTTTTTCATAGAGCGCCACAGTAAAAGCAACTAGCCGACATTGTTATTGCAACTGACTTACTGAGGCGCAGAAACTGACGAAAAGTGAAGGGCCAATCCATTGGATTGGCCCTTCGTCGTCACAAGAGAATGAATATATTTCCGTGTTCGTGATCGTTGGCAGAAAGCTGGCGACATCCGGACATTGGCACAACTTGGTTGGAGGGCATATACCAACCCAGAGCGGAAGTTCGGCTTCCTCTAAAGAGGAAATTCAATTGAAGTAATCGCCCCCAAAAACTCGATCAGATCGGTGCCAGTTTCCCATGATATTACCGCAGCTCCTTTCCGTTATTTTCTCTTCATTTCGACGTAATGCAAAAGGAACTGGAGAGAACAACGAGATATCTCGCTTAATCAATCGCATTCGGGATCGAAATTTAGATTGTAGGGATCACAAGGAGACTCAGCGACTTTCCCTCGCAAGTATTCATAAACCGGCATATAAGGATTATTGGAGATATTGACAGGAATGCCGCAGGTTGCGCCTTCCGGCACTGCAACCACCAACTTTTCAAAAGCTTGTCCACTGCGACAGTATTTGCCAAGGGGTCTTTTTACTGCTTTTCCAAGTACAGGCACCCATGTCCGGTCAGGTCTAAAGCGTGGGCAGTAGCAGGATTTGCCTTGTGCGATGCCAAAAAGCATGCATACGCTGCCGTTTTGAATCTCACAAGCGTTTGCTGGCGCCGCTGACGACAAAACTTTAACAATCTGAGACTTCATATCGTCGCCTATTGGTACCGGTGTACCTCGCCGTGATCGAACTAACGTATAGGCAGTAACGTATTTGAAATCGTCAGACTTTAGACTCGCAATACCCACAATCGCTTTCTCAAAACGTAGTTGCTCAGGTATCAATTTCTTCTCGTTCTCTTCAAGAGCCTTGCGGTTCTTTTCAGATAAATCTCGTTCCTCTTGCTCCATCAGGTGTTTCAAAGCACGCATTTCATCTTTGTTCTTTGCTTTGTCTAAAGGCGAAAGGCCAATTGGTTCAGGCGCTAATGCATCATAAAGTTCACCGATAGGTCCGGTTAAGTCCCATAACTTATCAAAGAGATGGTCCAGCAGGAGACTTGTAGATTCAAGCGGTGGATCGCCCAACTTTATTCTCAACTCGTTGGCGGCGTCCTCTAGCTCCTTTTGTGCCTTTGCTTCTATACTTCCTTGAGGAGGCAAAGGAGCAGCAGGCGGAACTTTA
The DNA here is from genome assembly GCA_035627275.1 of Noviherbaspirillum sp. Taxonomy (GTDB): domain Bacteria; phylum Pseudomonadota; class Gammaproteobacteria; order Burkholderiales; family Burkholderiaceae_D; genus Noviherbaspirillum. The sequence continues at coordinate 1,048 of DASPMC010000050.1, read as the reverse complement.
GGTGTTGATGGCTTTGCTCCAGGGGAGTTTCCAGAATCCTCCCCGCGAGGGACCTTGCTTGGACCTCGACCAGTGTATGTTCCCTCAATTTCAATCTCTGGAAGAGAAATCGTTACGGTGTCGCCGCCAGCCTCTACTGCTGGTCCGCGTCTCGGAGCAGCAAATGCTTCGATGGTAAGCAGTACCATGCTAAACATGATGCAGCAAATGATTTTCATATCTGCCCTGAATTAATGTGTTACTTAGAATTTTTCAACTGCTTCTTTCCGTTATCTTCTTGTGCCGTCTGGCGGTCGCCACTTCATTTGATCAACGGCTAGGTGTGTCGCGTCGTGGTTCAAGATCCTCGTCAATAAGCTTCCTCGAGATCTTTCGCATCTGTTCAAGGACGGCTCCCCGATCAACCTCATAGACCCTTCCTGCGGCGGTACGCGCCTGGGCAACATACACCACGGATGCATGCACCGTCATGGGCTCGCTTCTCGACCAGTAGACGGGCCAGTTAGCCACAAAATGCTTCTTATCGCTGATGTCACTCACTTCAGTAGCAGAGAGAGAGCTAACGACCTTACCGAAAACATCAAGGATGTGGACGCGGATTTCCACCGCGGTAACCGGTTCCTTTACGCGAATCTCGAACGGGACTTGGTATTGATTTCCGCCAGGTGTTGTGGGAACACCGATTAGGACTGAAATACCGGTTGCACCGTTGATGACAGCTGGAGAAAGTTCGTCCCTAAGCACGAACCATTCGCGCTTCAGAGTACTCTCCTTGTTGATTCCGATACCCCACTTTTCTGGAATATTCTCCATCGACAGAATAGACTTTGGCGTCACGGGTACCTGCTTACCGGTTTGGGCAGATGCGGCCGTAGCTAGAGCGTAAATTACGACTACGGCTGCGTGTTTTACTCAGGAGTCGCGAACATAGTCGACAGAAGGCGCATCGAAAAATGAGCGCACGAGGTCGGGTTGATTCTGAATTTCGCCAAGCTGCTCCGCAATCTTGTCTTTGAGTTTTTCACCCTTGCGCAACGGGCGTCGCGCG
>DASPMC010000049.1:0-22403 GCA_035627275.1 Noviherbaspirillum sp. | reverse complement strand
GCTGGCGGTGTTTGCGGACCAGGCGACCACGGTGGCGCGCGAAGTGGGTGTGGAAGGCAAGCTGGGCGGCCAGGCGTCGGTGCCGGGCGCGGCCGGCACCTGGAAGGACCTGACCGAGAACCTGAACCAGATGGCGGCGACGCTGACCACGCAGGTGCGGGCGATTGCGGAAGTGGCGACCGCGGTGACGCGCGGCGACTTGTCGCGATCGATCCAGGTGGAGGCGCGCGGCGAGGTGTCCTATCTCAAGGACAACATCAACGAGATGATCCGCAACCTGAAGGAGACCACGCAGAAGAATGCGCAGCAGGACTGGCTCAAGACCAACCTGGCACGTTTTACCCGCCTGCTGCAGGGCCAGCGCGATCTGGAAGCCGTGTCTTCCCTCATCCTGTCCGAGCTGGCGCCGCTGGTCTATGCGCACCACGGCGTGTTCTATCGCATGGACCCCGTCCAGGAAGATCCCTGCCTGCGCGTCATTGCGACCTACGGCTACCGATCCGCGGAAGAACTGACACGCACCTTCCGTCCCGGCCAGGGTCTGGTGGGACAGTGCGCGCTGGAGAAGCAGCGCGTCTGGCTGACCAACGTGCCGCGCGATTACATCCAGATCTCGTCAGGCCTGGGCGCGGCGCCGCCGACCAATATCGTGGTGCTGCCGATCCTGTTCGAACAGCAGGTCATGGCGGTGATCGAAATCGCGTCGCTGGAACGCTTCACCGAAACCCACCTGTCCTTCCTCGACCAGCTGATGGAATCGATCGGCGTGGTGCTGAACACCATCGAAGCCAACAGCCGGACCGAGTCGCTGCTGACGCAGTCGCAATCGCTGGCGCAGGAACTGCAGCAGACCAACCTCGAGCTGGCCGAAAAGGCGCGGCTGCTGTCCGAGCAGAACATCGAGGTGGAACGCAAGAACCGCGAAGTGGAACAGGCGAAGTTCGCGCTGGAAGAGAAAGCCACCCAGCTCGCGCTGTCGTCCAAGTACAAGTCCGAGTTCCTGGCTAACATGTCGCACGAGCTGCGCACGCCGCTCAACAGCCTCCTGATCCTGGCGCAGCAGCTGTCCGACAACCCGGAAGGCAACCTTACGGATACGCAGGTCGAGTTCGCCAGGACCATCTACGGTTCCGGCAGCGACCTGCTGACGCTGATCAACGATATCCTCGACCTGTCGAAGATCGAATCCGGCACGGTGACGCTGGAGATGAGCGAATACCGTTTCGAGTCGCTGCGCACCTACGTGGAACGCACCTTCCGCCACATGGCCGATGCCAAGAAAATCAATTTCTCGGTCGAACTGGGCATGTTGCTCCCTCCGTCGATGCGCACGGATACCACGCGCCTGCAGCAGATCCTGAAGAACCTGCTGTCGAATGCGTTCAAGTTCACCTCACACGGCCAGGTGGCGCTGCGCATCGACATCGCGCGATCCGGATGGTCGGGCGATCATCCGGCGCTTGCCCATGCCGACGCCGTGCTCGCCTTCTCCGTCACCGATACCGGCGTGGGCATTTCGCAGGATAAGCTGCAGCTGATCTTCGAAGCGTTCCAGCAGGCCGACGGCAGTACCGCGCGCAAATACGGCGGCACCGGCCTGGGCCTGTCCATCAGCCGCGAACTGGCGCGTCTGCTGAACGGCGAAATCCGCGTCGAGAGCGAACTGGGCGTCGGCAGTACCTTTACGCTGTACCTGCCGTACCAGAGGGACGATATCGCCGTGTACGACATGCCGGCGACGGCGGTGGAAGATCCATCGGCGGACACGCCAACGCATTCTGCGGAGGGCAGCCCGTCCATGGTGCAGCATGTATCGGTTGCGCTGCCGGCGGCGGACGAGGAAAACATCCTGCCAGATGACCGCGCATTGGTGACGCCCGGCGACTCTGCCGTACTGATCGTGGACGATGACGAAGAGGCAGCGATGGAGCTGCTTGGCCACGCCCGCGAACGCAACTTCAAGGGCATTGTGACGCTGCAGGCCGACTCCGCGCTGGCCCTGACCCGGGACTATCGCCCGACCGCGATCCTGCTGGACATCGACGGCGACAATTCCGACGGGCTCGCCGTCCTCGACCGTCTGAAGCGCGATCCCGGTACGCGTCACATTCCGGTGCATGTGATGTCTACCCAGGACGATCGCGAACGCGCATTGCGCCACGGCGCGATTTCCTACCTGCAGAAGCCGGTCAGCGTCGACCGCGTGCAGGAGGAACTGACGCGCATCCAGCAATTCGTCACCAGCGACAAGCGGCACTTGTTGGTGGTGGAAGACGATGCGGTCCAGCGCGACGAGGTGGTGCGCCTGATCGGCGACGGCGATGTGCATATCGAGGCGGTCGACAGCGGACAGGAAGCCTTGCGCCTGCTCAAGCGGCAGCCTTTCGACTGCGTGGTCCTGGACCTGAGCCTGCCGGACATCGACGGCTTCTCCTTGCTGGAGCAGATCGGCGCCGACTATTCCCTGCGCGACGTCCCGATTATCGTCTATACCGCGGCGGAATTGAGCGATGAGCAGACCGAAAGGCTGCAGCGTATCGCGAAGACCGTCGTGGTCAAGGACGCACGCTCGCCGGAACGGCTGGTTGCGGAAACCGCCCTCTTCCTGCACCGTTCGCATGAGAGCCTGCCGGAATCGCAGCGCCGCATGCTGGATGATGTGCAGGCGGCGGACATGAACCTCGGCGGCCGCAAGGTACTGATCGTGGACGACGACCTGCGCAACATCTTTGCGCTGAGCTCAGTACTCGAACGGCAGCATATGAAAGTGTTGTACGCCGAGAACGGCCGCGACGGCATCGAGATCCTGCAGTCCGACCCGTCCATCGATATTGTGCTCATGGACATCATGATGCCCGGCATGGACGGTTATGACACGATGCGGGCGATCCGCAAGATCCCGAAGTTCCGTTCGTTGCCGATCATCACGCTGACGGCGAAAGCGATGAAGGGGGACCGGGACAAATGCATTGCAGCAGGTGCGTCCGACTACATCACCAAGCCGGTCGACACAGGGCAGTTGCTGTCGCTGATGCGGGTGTGGATCCGCGGATAGAGCGGCACACCTCCATCATGCGTACATGTCTTCGCTCCCCGGCCATGAGGCGACGACATCGGCGAAGAGATTCATCAGGCGGATTACCTCTTCCTCCGTCAGCAAGGCGGCAGGGATGTGCATCGCGGGGGAGCCGTATTTCGCCTGCAATCTCTCGATTTCGGCCTGGAATTCCTCGAAATGCACCCGCACCTCGCGCGGCACATCTTCGTTCCTCAGGCGGGTGAACAGATACACTTCGGCGCTTCCCAGCCAGTCGCGGTTTCGCGCATGGGTTTCCGATAGCGCGCGTATTGCCTTGCCAAGTTTGTAATCGGCGTACGTCATTCCCGGATTGGCGTATCGGTGTGGAGGAACGATTACACAACACGAGGTGCAGCTACGCCATGCCATAGATATGGGAGGGGATCGCGTCGCGGCGAAGCCCAGAGGGTGTTATGAACCAGGGACGGGGGCGCGTTGCAGCTCCTTGCCGTGGAACCACCACGTCGCGTCGCTGCGCCTAGCATTCGGCCGGTTCTCGGGGCTGCGCGCCCCCTTCCCTGGTTCATAACACCCTCTAAGCAATTCCGCGTAGAAAAAAACCTCCGTGCAAGTACGCATATCTTTTACGTCATCGCTCTGTTCTAATCGACGCGCGTGCGGACGCGTTGTCCGCATGGCATGTGGAGAAGGCGCGTGGTACGAAGATCGTGTGATGGCTGTCCGAAGGCGCCGTCGTATTACCCGGGAGGATGTGGAGATTGCCGGCGGCTGCCTCCGGGAAAGAATGAATCAGACCAGAAAGAGGAAATGGCCAGGGAACACTCGGCGCAGGTGTACAAGCTCGTGTGCCTGATGGGCGGCGCCCTGGCTTTCGGCGCGACCGGTGCCGCCATCCTGGACTACCCCACCGTCGCCATTTCCGTGCTGGGTCTTGGCATTGCGATCTTTGTCAGCGGCGTAGCGGGAGCTTGGTGGAATAACAAATAGCCCATAGCCCGCAAGGCATTCCGGACCGCTGCCTGCAGGCAATCCGCATCTTGCATATAATTTCCACAGCCATTTTCTCTCCCTGAGGCAGTGGTCAGAAGCCCGCGTATCTTCCCCGAGTTGCGCGGGCTTCGTCTTTGCGGGCTCTTTGGATCAAAGGGTTCCCGGGCTGGACGGCGGTCGCGGCGCGTCACCAGGGCTGCGAGGCGCCGTGTCGCCGGAATCCAGTGTTGCCGCCTCCAGTGCTGACGAAGCCGGTCCGTGCAGCACCTCGCCCTCCACATCGAAACGCGAACCGTGGCAGGGACAATCCCAGGAACGCTCGGCCGCGTTCCAGTGCACGACGCAGCCAAGGTGGGTGCATCTTGCCGACACCGCATGCAACCCGCCTTCTTCGTCTCGGTACACCGCCAGCTTGTGCATGCCGTCGCGCAGTATGGCTCCCTCGCCTGCCGCAATCTCCTGGGGAGAGTTCACCTCGCCGCCCGTGACCCAGTCGCTGTATTGCGACAGCGTATTCGCCTGTTCGGCCACGAAATCCGAAATGCCATGCATGACCTTGCGTGACGGGTCGTAAAGCGCCTGCCATGAATTGTCGCGCTCCATGATCATGTCGCTCACGATCATCGCCCCGATCGTGGTGTGCGTCATGCCGTTGCCGGAATCGCCGGTGATGATGAACACATTCCTTTCATCCATCGGGTTGCGGCCCAGGAAAGCCCGTCCGTCCGACGGTTCCATCACCTCGCCCGACCAGCGGTACTCGACGGCCTGCGCCATGGGGAAGCGTTCCCGCGCCCATAGTTCGATCTCGTCGTAGCGGTGCTGCGGATGCGTGTCCTGGCCGACCTTGTGGTCGGCTCCGCCCACGACAAGGATGTCGTAATCCCCTGCCGGGTCGGGAGTCTCGAGCCGGATGTAATAGTAGGGATCGCCGGTATCCCACAGCAGGATGCGCGGAACCGAGCCTGCCGGCACGCGCAAGCCGATCACATAGGTGCGGTATCCAGCCTGCTTGGTATGCATCACTACCCGGTCGTTGAATGGGGTATTGGTGGCGATGACGACCGCCTTGGCGCGGATCTTCCCGTTCTGCGTGGTGACGAACTCGGTCATGTCGTCGCCTTCCACGTCCAGTGCCCGTGTCCCGCAATAGATCTTTCCGCCATGGCGGGCGATGGCGTCGGCCAGTCCGCCAAGGTACTTCAGTGGATGAAACTGGGCCTGGTTCCGGTATCGCACGCAGGGTCCGGTATCGAAACTCATGCGCGGGACCTGGTGAAGCAGTTCGACATCGGCGCCTGCCCGGCGGGCTGCGCTGTATTCCCGTTTGAGGTCCTTGAACTTGTTGCCGGGCAGCGCATACAGGTAGCCGTCCAGGCGCTCGAACTCGCAGTCGATCATCTCTTGCCGGACGATCGACTCGACCAGGGCGATTGCCTGGGAAAAACTGTCCGCCACCAGTTTCGCGGAGTCCTTGCCCAGGGATTTCTCGACGTTCGCATACCATTCGTCCGGCGGGAAGAAGTGGGCGGTCGTTCTCCCGGTTTCCCCGGCGCCGATGCCCAGGGCATCGATGACGGCCACGGAGCGGCCGTGCCGGGCGAGAAGATATGCCGTGGTAAGTCCGGCGATTCCGGCGCCGATCACGCATACATCGGTGTCGATATCGGCGGCGAGCGGCGGAAACGTTGGAACGGTTGCGGTGGACATCCAGATCGAGGCGGATGCGCCATTGGTAGCTTCCAGCATGATTCGTCCTTTCTGTGAACGTGCATGGCTCCGCCATGACGGGTTCAACATCGCAGAGCCTGAAAGGTTGGACGTTATCAGGATAGACACGACGCCCGCGCTTTGGTTTATTCGAAAACGGGATCTTGCCGTATTGGCAAGGCAGTAGGTTATAGTTGGCGCGACACATCTACGGAGAGCATTTCATGTTCAGGTTTCCTGAAAAACATAAAGTGGAGTACGAGGGGGAAACGATCGAGTACGTCGTCGCAGGTGACGGGCCTGGCACCATCGTACTGGTCAATGGCTCCGGCGGACCGATCGAAGGCTGGCACAAGGTCTTCAATGAATTGGCCGGTGTTGCGCGCGTTTTTGCCTATAACCGGCCCGGCGTGGGAGGGAGTGCGAAGCCACGAAAGCCGCAAACCGGATCGCACATGATCGCCTTGCTCCGGGCAGCCCTGGCCGCCGCCGGATGCCGGCAACCGTACGTGCTGGTGGGACATTCCTTCGGCGGTCTCATCGTCAACCTTTTTGCACGGCGGCATCCTTCCGATGTGGCGGCCGTTGTCATGCTCGAAGCAACTTCGGTTGACGACGTCGATCTCCTTCCGGCGCATGAGACGCGACTTCAGCGATTCGTGGCAAAGCTCGCGAACCGGCTTTTCCCGCTCGACCCCAATACGGAAACAATGCATGCGGGAGCGACAGTTTCCGAAATAAGAGCTGCACCGCCCTTTCCGCCGATACCCTTGACGGTGGTTACCGGAGGAAAGCCGGCGATGACATGGGCCACCAGCGCCGACGCGATGGCCGCCCGTCGCCTGCATCAACGCGAACTGACTTCGCTCACGCCGCTAGGGAGGCAGGTGTTGGCAATGAAGAGCGGGCATTTCCCGCAATTCTCCGAACCGGACATGGTGATCGCTGTCGTCAAGGAAGCCATGTCCACTTCAGGCTCTGCTCCTGGCCGTACCGGCATAACGCATTCTTCCTGAGTGAGCTAGACGGCAGCGCCGCATGGGAGCGCTGATTGCTTATAAATCTTTTGCGATTTGTACGGCCGCTTGCCCTGCTATTGGAGATGGAATCGAAGTGAGAAGATTATCTGCTGTCTCCTCATCGGCCTCTTCCGTCTGGTGATCCGGTCGAATCCCGAGCGCATTGAGCGTCTGGTCATCAATTTCGATCCAACAGGCAAAGATTGGCTTCCCGTCCGCCAGCATGGGAGGGCCTGCTCGATGCGCATGTACTCCCATGCGATGCAGCAGACGTTCAATCCCCAATGGAGAAACAGTGATGAGACGCTTCGCCCCGCGTTCTGCGGCAATCCGTACCGAGGCAGCCAGCAGGGAGCGGGTATTGCATGCGGCATCTATCGTTGACGCGGGATCGACCGTAGCAGCCGCAAAACGTGACAGTTCCCAGACGTCGTGCGAACGAGGAGGCATGTCCCCCGGAATCAGATGCGCAAATATCTCGCTCAGCAGATAAGGTTCTGTCGTCGGCAGCAGTCGCGCGCACCCACAAATCGCTCCGTCCGGCTCTGTCGTCATGACATACAGGGTATCGGAATGATCGAACTGGTCAACTTCCATGCCGTTCACGACGGGAAGCGGCCACCCGAGGCGTTCAATGAATATCTTGTGCCGGTATTGCGCAAGAGCATCATTCAACGAGGGAGCGAGTTCTCTCGATTTGCCGATAATTGTCTGCATGGTCGTCAAACGGATCGTTAGTTCGACGCCATTACAGCGCTGCAGCCTGCCTTGCGATACTGGCAGAGTTGACAGGGGGTAATTGGTGCCTGCATCAGGAGCACGGCTGAAACCGGGGCAGCCGTTATCCGCGACAGCAAGAGCCTGTGCATCCATCCCACGGGAATCAATTCCACCTGGAAGAACGCGTATCGGGGCGATCAGGCTCGTTGCACGTCAGTTCAGTGTTTCAGCAAGCGCCGTCGAGACAACCCGCTGCCATTCGAACCCGTTCAGCCAGGCGCCAAACAAACTCGACGTCTTCTGCGGCCCCAGATCATAGCCCTGCATATCGATCAGCATCACATTGCTTCGCACAGCATCAGGTGCCAGGAGCATGCGATCGGACTCGCTATGAACAAACCAACTCCAACCGATCGAAATCGGCGGATTGGTGTCGATTTTCCACTCCGAGAAACCGGCGGACCTCGCGGGTACGGTCTGGGCGCGCAACTCGCGCAGGAAGTCCGCGTCACTTTCTGAAAACAAATGAACAAACGGCAGCATGCTTAAACTAGAAAGCCGCAAACGGATGTAACCATCAGGCGACATCGATACGCCTTTCATTGAGAAGGCGGGAATAGACTGGTTTGCATTCATGGATTCGCATTATCTCTGGGTGTAGTTATTCCGGCGCGACGCGCTCTTTTTATCGAGAGTCTATGCAAATTCCTCAAATATTGTCACTGTCATAGTTGACATAGTTGACAAGCCGATTACCTGAGCCTAACGTGCTTCCGAACGAAAGGCTGGATCGGGATTTGTCTTCCTTGCGGCCGTCTCGCTGCATGCGTCCCCGGTATTCGTAATGGCATTCGGAAGAACAATGAACCTACGTCATGTTATTACCCGCACGCTTCAAAGTCATATCCTTCCTTGCTTTGCGCAACGCGTTACCTGTCATGCCAATCATGCCAAAACATGCGCACACCACCGGTCCTTTTACAGTCAAGCAAGGAAGTCAGAATAATGACGTCATGGCGTGACGACTGCTTCAACGCCCTCCTGCATATCGAATCGGAACGCGACCTGTTCGAGCATGTCGCCAAGATAGCCCGTTCCATCGGCTTTGAATATTGCGCATACGGGATTCGCGTACCCGTTCCGGTGTCCCGGCCGCGCGTGGCCATGTACAACAATTATTCCGACGAATGGCAGAATCGCTACAGCGAATGCGGCTATCTGAAAATCGATCCCACCGTTCAGCATGCGCTGCGATCGACATTGCCGGTTGTCTGGTCGAATCACCTCTTTGAATCGACGCGTGAAATGTGGGAAGAGGCGCGGGGACAAGGCCTGCGCTTTGGCTGGGCCCAGGCATCGCGTGACGCCAACGGCGCAGTGGGACTGCTCACGCTGGCGCGCGGTGCGGATCAACTGACTGCAACGGAGTTGGCAGCCAACGAGGCCCGGATGACATGGCTTACGCAATACACGCATGCCGCGATGGCTCACCTCCTCATTCCGAAGCTGGCGCCCGAGGCGAAGGTCATGCTCACTGCGCGCGAAAAAGAAGTTCTTTGCTGGACCGCAGAAGGAAAAACCGCGTACGAAATTTCCCAGATCCTTTCCATCGCCGAGCGTACCGTCAATTTTCACATCAACAATGTGGTTGCCAAACTCGGCACATCCAACAAGACGCAAGCCGCCGTCAAGGCGGCGGCACTCGGCATGCTTGCCTGAGCTGCCCTCTCATCCTTGCTATGGGTAGAGAGAGCGTTCAAACTCAAGCGCAGTCTGAGGCATTACGGCACCAACGTCACTCCGCCTGTTGCCATGTTCCTTGTTGCCGGCGACGGTAATCGTTCCAATGTAGTACGAACCTTCGCGAGGTAGCCGGCACGGAACTGACGCAGTACGTAATCGCGGAAATTCCTTGCTTCGAGTTCACGCCATGCCTCCTGCCTTCCGATATCGGATCGTTCACGGCTGACGGCGAACAGGTCCTCGTTGATTGACGCGCGCGCCGCCGTCATCCGTTCATATCCATACATGCTCATATAGTCCTGGGCCAGGGTTTCGATGATTTCGATTTCGTCCATCGAAAGCTGCGTCTTGAACTTGTGCGCGTTAGCCGCAATCGGCGGGAAGCAGTTGGACGACCACAGGGCTGACATCTGCGAGATCTGGCGCGCTTCCGGCGAACGCGATACATCCAGCATTTCCGGCAGGAAGTCGATGCCGAAAAAGGCGCAGACCTTCTTCAGCGTCGTCTCCTGATCGTTCAGGAAGTCTTCGTAGCGGATAGTCAAAACCCGGTCGGGATACTGCTCCATGAGAGCGCATGCTGTCCTGTGGGCGTCCACCCAGGTCTTTGCGTTCAACGCACTATCGAAGTCGTGGATGATGGCGCGGTTCATGGATGCAACCTGCGCTCGAGGGTCGCGCACAACATTGAGGAACAGCATGTCGGGGAACAGGTTCATCAGTTCATCGGCGTAGTGCACATTGTCCAGGGACTTGTCCATGACAACGGAGGCATTCTGTCGCTCCCCTGCCCTCAGCAGCAACTCCCAGGCGATACGGTGCACGCTGCGCGGCTCGTGCCGGATCGATTCGAAGATATCGACGGGATCGAAGACGACATCGGGCCACTTGACCATGCTGGCGGCCTGGAGACCGATGACATCGACCACCAGCCGGAAATAGGCCTTGTCGCAGGACAGGTCTCCGTACATGGGAACCAGGGGCATGAAATCCACGATATGCAGCGGATATGGCGAGTAGAACTGCTTGTTGAAATTTAGCCGCAGCCGCAATGCGTGGCTGCCGCAGCGGCGCAAGGGAATCATCAGTATTGGACGCGGACGGGAATACGTCGCGCCGTTCGTAGTACCTTGTTCTGCCGGATTCATGACCTTCTTTTCTCCTCGCTTAGATAAACAATCCGACCGCTCCTGCGGCCGGCACAACCCACACAGCTTCGATGCGATAGCGCATCAGAGCAACCATGGAAATCCCGAACACGGCAGCGGAAATCCAGTGTGGTGCCATGGACTTTCCAATCATGACGGCCGCGGCAAACACCATTCCCGTGGCTGCCGCCCGCACCCCTCGCAGCATCGCCTGCGCATTGACCGACGCGCGTATCCGCGCAAACAGGCGCGTACAGAACACCATCAGCGCGGCGGATGGCGCAAACATTCCGAACGTCGCGGCGAAAGCGCCCGCCAACCCTGCCACCTTGTACCCGATGAAGGTGGCACTGATCATGATCGGCCCGGGCGTTACCTGTCCCAGCGTGAGTGCGTCAACAAATTCCTGCTGTGTCACCCAGCCATATCCATCCACCACAACCTGTTGGAACAGCGGTATGAACACATAACCGCCGCCGAACATCAGCATGCTCATTCCGGCAAACACGCCGAACAGTTTGATGACCAGATTTGATTCCATGTGGGGAAGCTGGCTGATTGCTGCGGGCAACACCGCGAGAATCATCAAGCCGGGATTGGCATACCAAACCGGACGTTCTGTGCTACGGCGTGAATTCACGGGCAATGTGTCGGCGCGTTTCCCTTGCTTGCGGCGTTCACCGAACATCAGCCATCCCGCGAGTGCAGCCGCAGCCATGACCGCGACCGTCGTATAAACACCGGTTACACATAATGTGGCTGCAACAGCCCCTGCCGCAATTACGCCCTCCTTCGTCGACGCCACCGAGGTGCGGCACATGCGCCATGCAGCGGTGACGACAATGGCTACCACTGCCGGTGTCATGCTCAGGAACACCTTGTCAACGACAGGCAGGTTCCCCCAGCGGAAGTAGGCGAAACCGGCCACTGCCATCAGGGCGAAGGGCGGCAGGATGGCCGCACCGGCGCAAACCACGGCGCCGGCAACGCCGCGCAGACGATAGCCGACATAGGCTACGACATTGATTGCCGTGGGCCCCGGCAATATCGACGCAAGCGATAACCCTTCCAGGATGTCTTCGTCTGCAAGCAGCCTGCGGCGCTCGACGACAACGTTCTGTACCACGGCGATCATTGCCATGAAACCGCCATAGCTGGTGCAAGCGATACGGAAGAATATCCATGCCAGCTCCGTCAGGCCAATCCGGTGCGGCGCGCTCTCCGCACCCACCTCATGCATGCCCGGCATGCCGTTCTCCGCTGGACGCGTTGCTGTCACCCGCAAAGTATTCCAAGAAGGCACGGATGAAATAATCCAGATCGGAAGCAGGCAAGACATTGATCCCGGCGGACGATTTCCTTCCCCCGCCCGATTCGAACCGTTCGCAGAAAGCGTCCGCGGCGAGCAGCGCCGGCCGGCCTGACCGCACACTGACGACGTAAGAGCCATCAGTCCGCTCGGTCAGCACTGCAAACGACCGTCCATCTCCTCGTGCCGCCAGGCTGTTTGCGAGTACCCCCGATATGCGGCGTGCCCAGGGCGTAGGCGGCAGGATATAGAGTTCGCCGAGCGCAGACGTCAGGCACGGATGCAGGTTTTCCATGCGTTCCAGATCGCTGTGATAACCGTCTGCGAGAATCGGATAGTGCATCGACGAAAAGATGAAATCCAGCGGATCGTGAAACGGATGAATGGCACGATAGAGCTCATCCGGCGCGACGCACAAATCCTCGACCAATTCGCCGTAGGCGTTATAGTTGATGAGTCGCCCCAGCATTTCCAGCGCGTCGATTTCCCGGGCATGCAAGCCAGCCATTCCAGCAAGAGCCTGGGCAGGCGCGGCAAGGTTGTCGCCGAAGGCGGCCACGATTGCCCATTTCCGGAACCGGCCTTGCAAGAGGCGATCAACGAGAATGCTGGTGCAGACATCTGGAGCATCATCCCACCATAACTGGAGACGCGGATGCGAGAACGCGTGCTTTGCCGAATGGTGGTCGACATAGGTGACCCGTCCGCCTCCGGCGAGGATGCGCCGTAGCGACTGCACATTGGTGTCGAGTGATATGTCCAGCACGGTCACCTCGACTCCCGATTCGCAAGGCACTCGCTTCAGCAAGTCGATATCCCGTTTGACGCCTGTGACCAGGACGGCGTCCCGCGGACAGGCGAGACGCAGTTGATGCAAGCTGCAAATCCCGTCAGCATCGCCGTTGAAGACGTCATGGGCAAGAGGTGCCGCAGCATATTCCCCATGCAGGGTTCGAATTGCGCCGTTCATACGAAACATTGCGCCAGGCGGTGGTACAGCTTACGCGCGGCCTCTTCCACGGAAAGTTTGCCGGTGTCGAGGCTCAAGGCCGGCTTCAACGGCGGCTCGTAGGGCGACGTAATGCCGGTGAAATCGGATATCTTTCCCGAACGCGCCTTGGCGTACAGTCCCTTTGGATCCCTCGATTCGCAAACATCGACGGATGCGCTTACGTGGACTTCGATGAAGCGTTCCTCGCCGATAATGCCCTGTGCCATCGCGCGATCCTCGCGGAACGGCGAGATGAAAGAAGCCACCACGATCAGTCCGGCTTCGTTCATCAGGCGCGCGACCTCTGCAGCCCGCCTGATGTTTTCCTTCCTGTCGCCGTGTGAAAAACCGAGATCCCTGTTCAGTCGGTGGCGCATGTTGTCGCCGTCAAGCACGAAACAGGGATGTGCATTCGCTTGCAGTAGTGTTTCCAGTTCATACGCGACGGTGGATTTTCCTGCACCGCTCAAGCCAGTCATCCAGACCGTGGCCGGACGATGCCCAAACTGCTCCTGCCTGTGCCTCTCGGAGATCTTTCCTGCATGCCAGAAAATGTTGGCCCTGTCCGCATGTCCCGGTTCGTTCAGAATGCCGGACGTGTCATTGTCCAGATCGCCGGAAAACCTGACGTTCATTCGGCACCTTTTGAACAGAGCATGTTTGCGGAAATGCGCAATGATGTGGCAGGAGCATGCAACCATACAGGCCGGACAATGGTGGTCATGGAATCCCTTTCGTTGACTATGCAAAACGTGAAGTGCGGAAAATGCAAGCGCTTCGCTTCGCATAAGTACATGCGGTATATGCATAAGCGCTTGACGAGCACTATCGCGACGACGCTTCGACGAGTCAATCACGAAGGACGGACAAAGCGCCAATCCTGTCAACTCTTACAGGGGCTAGCGTGCGTTTTGAGAGACGATGGACATGTCTTTTCCTGCTGTGAGGCAAGAAATTTCCATGTGGCACAAAATGAAGGAAGTGCAGGAGAGGAGGACAAGAGAGCGTCAAGCAGTTCCCCTGCCCCCATGTTGATGTATCAGAACTGTTCCCATTCCGAAGCGAGGACCGGTTGTCTTCCGCTGCTACCGGGTGGGGACGATCGGGCGGCAAGTTTCAACGACGCGGACTTTTTCCCGAGGCGGGTCACGCTTGCCTTCGCAGGCGCCGGGGCGGCATTCTGCACCGAGGATTGAGCGGCGGCGTGCAGCACGACCCCTTGCGCAGCACTCAGTTTGAAGACGCTGACTACCTGCGACAAGCGCCCTGTCTCCGTCTGCATGGACTCTGCGGCCGCCGCCGATTGTTCGACCAGGGATGCGTTCTGTTGCGTGACTTCATCCATCTGTGAGACCGCCTGATTGATCTGAGCGATGCCCGCGGCCTGCTCATTGCTCGCGCTTGCAATCTCGCTGATGATGTCAGTCACGCGCTGGACGCTTTCAACGATCTCCGACATGGTCGATCCCGCCTGGTCGACCAGCCGCGCGCCGGCATCGACCTTTTCCACCGAATCATCGATCAGGCTCTTGATTTCCTTCGCCGCGGCCGCGGATCGTTGCGCCAGGTTTCTGACCTCCGCGGCGACCACGGCGAATCCCCGGCCCTGCTCGCCAGCGCGGGCGGCTTCCACCGCTGCATTCAATGCCAGGATATTGGTCTGGAACGCGATGCCGTCGATGACTCCGATGATATCGACGATCTTCCTGGCCGAATTGTTGATTTGATCCATCGTCTGGACAACCTGATGGACAACTACCCCTCCCTTGCTGGCGACATCGGATGCAGAGCTCGCCAGCGTATTCGCCTGGTGCGCATTATCGGCATTCTGCTTGACGATGGCCGTCAGCTCCTCCATGGACGACGCGGTTTGCTGCAGCGAGCTTGCCTGCTGCTCGGTGCGCGAGGATAAATCGAGATTGCCCGCTGTGATCTCGCCGGCGGCAGTATTGATCGTATCCGTGGTGCTTCGCACTTCACTGACGATGCGTGCCAGGCTGTCGCGCATCTCCTTCATTGCGAACAGCAGGCTGCTGCGGTCGCCAGCCTTGGTTTCGACGTTCACCGCAAGGTCGCCTGCAGCAATTTGTCCCGCGATCCGTGCAGCATAATCCGGCTCGCCTCCAAGCTGTTTCAGCAGTGTGCGTGTGATCAAGGCCGCTGCAGCTATGCCGATCAGCAAGGCAAGCGTGCCTACGGTCAACATGGCCGCGACAGCGTTGCGGTAGGTCTGGCCTGCGGCAGTGGCGGCCTCCATCGATCCTGTTTCCACGTGCTTGAGGAGCGAGTCGAGCGCGCCGATCAGCTCGATCTGGCCAGGCCTGACTTCGTCACGGATCATGTTCGCAGCTTCAACCTGATCGCCGCTCAGAGACAGGTCGATCGCCTTGTCCATTGAAACCCTGACTTTGCTGTCGATGTCGGCAATCCTGGCCAGGGTCGCTTTTTCCTCCGAGCTTGTAAGGAGCGTTTCCAGCTGCGTGGCGGCAGTACGGTAAGTCTCCTTCGATTGCTTTGCGAGCTTCAGTTCCTTCTTCTTGAAGGCGAAGTCTTCCTGCATCACGACATCACGTACGGTGACGGATTGGTAGCGCACCAGATCGCGCATCGAGTTCACTAGCCGAAGCTTGGCGGCGTCGCCTTCCACGATGCCATCCATGCTGGCGCGAATGAAGGACATGCGGCTGATGGACAAGGCGATCAGAACCAGCATGAGCGCGAGGACGATCCCGAAGCCGATCGCCAGCCGCGAACCGACCTTCGAGGTCTGGATAAATTTCATAGGCATCTCCTGGGATAGGCCGCACGCGAGTGCGGCCGCATTCATGCTTATTCGGTGGTAATGCCTACATGGATTACACCGATGACCTTGCCTGCATCCAGCACCGGCGCCGATGCCTGCACGCTCTTGATCTGCGTGGTCGGGTCGGGGGCGACATTGCTGGCCGCCCAGGGCTGTCCTTTCATCCCGTTGATATAGACCGGCCGTACCGCATTGTTGTAGAGCAGCGGTTTGGTGCTGGCGGCAACCAGGTTCCCTTTCTCATCACGCACGACCAGCTTGTTGATCTCCTTGTCTTCTTCCCATTTGGTCACGAGGCTGCCTGCCTTGTTTGTGATGAAGGCGCGCGCGACGGGATCCTTGTCCTCAACTTCCTGCCACTTGCTGTTGGTCATTCCGGCCAGCGGCCCCTTGGCGTTCGCTTCCTTGACTGCTGCGACGATGGCAGGATCCGCTGCCCACTGGGCGAGTTTCTGTTTGTACTTGTCGACTTTTGCCTGCAAGGCCGGTGATATCGGTTCCGCCGAAAAGGCGGCTGTGCAGGCACAGGTCAGCATCATTGCGGCAAATGCGTTCAGGCAGCGCTTCATGTGGGACTCCTTGTTATGTTTGTCGTTTCAGTGGCCGTTCCTGCAAACCGCATCAGGAACGGCGAGCGGCAGACCAGTGCGCATGCCGTCGCGCCTGGCTGTTTCATCACGGAGAACAAGATCCGCTTGGACGTACTATTGCCAAGGGGAAATCGAGCGTCAACAGGATTCCCTTCGGAAAGGCTAAAACCTGTCAAGCTTTACAGGAGGAAGTGTGAGTTGGGTGGCTAAAACGGGCACTGCAAGCGACTAACGGGATCGTTGCAGCCTGTGTCCCGTTTCCCGTGCGATGAAACGATAAGTGAAAGAATCCGCCGTCCACGCGACAGCTGAACTTGCAGCTGCCGCCCCGGTTGTGCGATCAGAGTCCGCCCAGACGCAGCGGCGCATTTCTTGCCGCCGATATTGAACGGACCCTGGCGCCGTCCTCGGTACTCACCGGAGAAGCCGATTCGATCGGCACCACATGAGCCGAGCGCAGGACACCGGCCGATGCGCTGAGATCAAAGGCTGCCACCGTCTGCCCGAGTGCCGTCGCCCGTATTTCCATTGACGCTGCCGCCGCAGCAGCCTGCTCGACCAGCGCCGCATTCTGCTGCGTCATCTCGTCCATCTTCGAAATCGCGCGGTTGATTTCCTCGATGCCGCGGCTCTGTTCCTGGCTGGCTTCGGTGATCTCGTTCATGATCTCGGCGACGTGCTTGACCGCGGAGACGATCTCTTCCATCTGCCGGCCGGCGTCGTCGACGAGCGCATTGCCGCTCTCCACCTTCTTCACGGAATCGTTGATCAGGTCCTTGATTTCCTTGGCCGCCTGGGCGGAGCGCTGGGCCAGTGTGCGTACCTCTGCGGCAACCACCGCAAAGCCGCGCCCCTGCTCGCCGGCGCGGGCGGCTTCGACAGCCGCGTTCAGTGCGAGGATGTTCGTCTGAAAGGCAATGCCGTCGATGACGCCGATGATGTCCACGATCTTGCGCGAGCTTTCCTTGATTGAGCCCATGGTCTCTACCACCTGGCCGACCACCTCGCCGCCCTTCATAGCGGAATCGGATGCCGAGCGCACCAGGTTGTTGGCCTGCTGTGCGCTGTCGGCATTGTTCCTGACCGTGGACGTGAGTTCTTCCATCGACGAAGCCGTCTGCTGCAGCGCGCTGGCCTGCGATTCGGTACGCTCCGA
This sequence comes from Noviherbaspirillum sp., assembly GCA_035627275.1. Lineage (GTDB taxonomy): Bacteria > Pseudomonadota > Gammaproteobacteria > Burkholderiales > Burkholderiaceae_D > Noviherbaspirillum. The sequence goes on along the minus strand of DASPMC010000049.1, from coordinate 5,184 downwards.
CAGGTTGGAATTGCCAGCGGAGATTTCGTTGGAGGCCGTGCCGATCTCATCCGTACCTGCCCGCACCTGGCTGACGATCTTCGACAGGCTGTCGTCCATTTCCTTCAGCGCGCGCAGCAGTTCGCTGGTCTCGTCCTTGCCGACGACCTTGATCTCCGCGCCCAGTTTGCCGGCGGCAACGCGTTTGGCGACAGCCACCGCATCCTGCAGCGGCTGGGTGATGCTGCGGGTGGTCACGAAGGACAGCAGGCCGCCGGTGACCACCGTGATCAGGCCCATCGTCATGAGCAGGTAGGTCAGGCGCTGGCCGGCCGCTTCCGAGCCTTCGATCAGGCCGTCGACGGTTTTCTGCTGCATCTCCACCAGTTTGTCGATCTCGGCAATCGCTTGCTGGTTGAGCGGATCGATGCGTGAGGAGATCAGCTTGCCGGCGGCTTCGTTGGCATACTCCTTGACCTTCTCGATTGCTTCCTTGAAGGGCTCCTCGGTCTGCTTGTTGAGACCGGCGATCTTGGCAACGATCGCCTTTTCGTCCTCGCTCAGCCCCAGCGCCAGGATCTTGTCCTGCGCGTCCTGGAAGCGCTTGCGCTGCACCTGCGCCTTTGCTTCCTCCTTTTGCATTTCCGGTGTGCTGTATTGCAGGCCGACGTTGCGCATCGCGATGCCGCCCTCCAGCACGGCGCTGCGCATCATGCTCGCGACCGCCACCTTCGCGGTCGCCACTTTCAGGCCTTCGTTTTGAACGCGCCGTCCGTTGGCGCTGATGACGATGTCTGCCAAAAGAACGCAGACCACAAGGACAAGAATGATTCCGAAACCAATACCCAGCCGCGTACCGATCCTTACCGTACGTAGGTTCATAGCAGTGTCTCCCCCGACCAAATTGCGCGGAGCAACGAGAGTCAGCCTGCCGGACTATGTCCGATCGAATTATTTTTGGGACTGATTTCCGCTGCAAACAACATCAAGCGTACCTCCTGCAGACGCAGACGGCACACCCCAGCATGGCCAGTGTAAAGGAGTGAATCCCGATTTTCCATACAGAAAAAACACGGTTATTGTTGGTTGGTGCGCGGAGTGTCTATTTGTTGAACACAAGGGGTTGGAGCGCGATCGACGTGCAACCGCCGATACTCCCGACCCTTGTCGTTGAGAGCATTCAGGTCTGCCCCGGATGCGAGGCCGGATGGCCTCTGGAGGAAAAAAATCAGGATCGGATATCCGGCATTGGACTAGTACAGTCGGTGTACATGCCGCATGCGGTGTACAGATGCAATACACCATCTCCCGTTGCTGATGAGCAACAATAAGTTACATCTGTAACAACTTTGAAACGGCGAAAACCGTTCAAACTCCCGATTTCGTGTCGCCGGCACATGTTTTCAGGATGAGCTGGCTTTGCTTCATGTCGGCCGGAAGCACGATTCCTTCTTTCCGCGCCGGCAGCAAGCCCGCCCAGTCCTGCGTGTCGTAGCCGTACATTGCCACCACCCCGTCGAGCAATTCCTCGTCCTTGATGCCGGCCCGGATAAGATCAGCCCGGCACACGTAGACTTCCGCACCGCGCTCCCTCGCCGATGTCAGTTGCTTGCGCATATCGGCGCTGGCCCTGCCTTTCGTCAGCGCCTCTGTTTCTTTACCGGACACGACGATCCAGAATGGTTTACCGGACGCGCGGGAATTCTCAGCAAGCGCCTGTTCGAAGGCCTGCGCTGCGGATGTGCCATTGCCGGCGACATAAACACCGGCCGCAGCGGCCACAGGGGCCGCCAGTGCCAGTCCGATCACCAGCAGAAGACGCAGGATCTTGTGGCTGTGTATCGGACGGTGGCGGGATGGCGTGGCATGCCGGTGGTCAGTGAACAACGGAGACATCTGATTTCCATTCTTAAAAAATACCGTCTCGCGGACGGCGGATACGCCCTGGCCGATACCGGCCGGGACGCATTCCCATCATTCAGCTGACGGTGACTTTTCTGCCGGTACCGCGACTCTGCTTCGGAAGCACCAGTTCGAGCACGCCGTCCTGGTACTTGGCGGTCACTTCCGCATCGTTGATTTGGCTCGCCAGCGTGAAGCTGCGGTACTGCTGCCCGACGTAGCGCTCGCTGCGCACCACGGACTCGCCGTCCCGCTCTTCCGACTCGCGCTTCGTTTCCGCGCTGATCGTCACCTGGTTGCCGTCGATTTCGATCTTGATGTCTTCCTTCTTGACTCCGGGCATGTCGGCCTTGACCGTATAGGCATGGTCGGACTCCGTAACGTCCATCCTGATGCGCGGCTCTCCGGTCATTTCGCGCAACGCCGGGCTGAAGCGGGCATCGCCGAAAAGGTCGTCGAACCGCTGGAACGGGTCGAAACGGGCAAGCTCGTTGAAGGGATTGAAGTTCATCAGATTCCTGGCCATGATTCACCTCACTTTACTGGATTACGTCGACCGGTCCGATCCTTGCCGTATGCGTTCCGCGGCAAGACGGATGGTCGCCGGGTTGATATCTCCGCCGTCCAGGTCGAGCGCAAATGCAAGCGCCGTATCCATGGTCGACAGATGGAAGAGGAACCACTGCGGCAGCAGTTCGGCCGCCTCGCGTCCAAGGCTGAGGTCGCCGTCCATGACATGCGGCGCAACGTGGTGCAATGCACCTAGCACCCGTGCATGCTGCTCGCGATGCCCCTGCAGGCCGGGATAGTCGATTTCTTCCATGAGTTCTTCCTCCTCATGGAAGTCCTTCTCGATCCTTTCGACCAGCCGCATGAAGGCAGGCGCGAACATGTGGTCTGGCGTGGTCAGGAGCCCAGTCAGCTCATCGAGAAATTCCCGATGCGCATCGTCCATGCCCGACACGCCGAGCGACATGTCCTGGGACCATTTGATGGTTTGCATCCCTGCCTCCGTGGGTTAGTCAACGAAAGACCATCACCGGGATGGTCGTGTTTACCAGCACTTTCTGCGTCTCGCTGCCGACGAAGAGCCTGTTCAGCCCCTTTCTTCCGTGAGTGGCCATGAAGATGGCATCGCAGGCCAGGCGCTCCGCCGTTGCGACGATCTCGTCGCTCGGACTGAACGATTGGGCGACGACCGTCTTGCAAGGAACACCGAGGACATTCGCCGCGGCCGCGATCTTCCGTACATACTCCTTGGCGATGTCACGTGCCTTGTCTTCATAGCGCATGCGGTCATCGGAAAAAGTATTGCCGGAGAGCGGAGAGAACGGATACGGTTCCGCAACGGAAAGGCCGACCAGGCTGCCGCCGGTCTCCTTGGCAAACTCAACCGCGGCATTGATCGCACGGTCGGACAGAGGCGAACCGTCGGTTGGCACGAGTATCGTCTTGAACATGACGCTTCCTTTCGATATCTCCGCCAGCCTTCCAAGACCTTGTTGTTCTTAAGGTCATTCTAGAAGAATTTCATCTCCCTTCAAGGCTGGAAGTCGCGAGCAGGGGCAATCGCCTGGAGAACCGATTGATCGGGATCAAGAAAAATCGAACTGCGCGTGGACAGGGCCGGAAACGACTGTTCAGGAAGGAATCGCGGCGAGCTTTTCCCGCAGTTCGTCGAGTGCAGATCCGGCTGCCGTATCTATTTCGATGACATACGGGATCTCTTCATCCGAGAAAGGCTCATGGCAAGCCAACTGTCGTTCAAGGATCGCCTCGCCGGCATCGGAGGCATCGTTGTCCTGCCGTATGCGTCTGGAAATGCGTCGGCGCATCTCCGCAATCTCCGCGCGGGCATCGAGGATCGCGAACGCGACGTCCAGCTCCCTTGCGAGGGAAAAGAAGGCCTGCCGCTGCGCTCGCATGAGGAAGGTCGCATCCACGATCACGGGCCAGCCGGCCTCCACCACTGTGCGGGCGAGTTCGCGGAGATGCACATAGACACGTTCCGTCACATCCTGTGCGTACATGTCGTCTGTGCCGCGCTGCTGTGGCGATACGCCGTACGATCGTTTGCGTTCCACATCCGAACGTAGCTGGATGGCATCGAGCGCCTCAACCGCGAACCGCGCCAGCGTGGACTTGCCGCTGCCAGAAAAGCCGTGCGTGATCAGGATGATCGGCCGGCGTCTTTCCCGCCTCGCCTTTGCAAAGGACAGGTAACGCATGGCTTCCGCCCTCGACTGCTCCGCGGCTGCCGGTACCGCCTCCTGCGCTGCGCGCAGCATGGCGACCTTGCAGCGGATCAGCGCCCGGTGCACTTCGTAGTAATGGAATACCCGCAAGCCTTCATGGTCGCCGCAAGCTTCGAGATAGCCGTTCAGCAGGCGTGCGGCAAAATGTCCGAGCCCGCGCGAGCGCAAGTCCATGCAGGTGAACGCGATGTCGTTCATCACGTCGATCCGGCGTAGGCTTTCATTGAACTCGATGCAGTCGAAAGCCCCGACGGAGTCGTCGAGCGTCAGGACGTTGCCGCAATGGAGGTCGCCGTGGCATTCGCGTATGCGGCCGCTTGCCTTGCGCTGCATGAAAGCGTCGTGCAGCAGTTCGCGCTGCTGCCATTCCCAGTCCTGCAGCATTTCCGTATCTCGCCGCGCCTGGCCGGGCGGCAGCAAGGCAATGATCGTGTCGAGCGTGTCGTCTGCGATCTTCTGGAGTGCGGACGGCAAGCACCAAGGGCTTTCGGCGGGAGACACTTCTGCCCGCTCATGGAATTGCGCAAGCCGCAGCGCAAAGCGATCGATTTCCGTACCGGTAAGCAGGCCTTGCTGCGCGCGCCGGCTCCAGAGCGCGTTCTGGTCGAATGCCTGCATTCGCACTGCGTATTCGATTGCCTGGCCTGCGCCGCCCATAACCGGTTGTGCGGTACTTCCGGTGACGGGCACGACGTCAAGGTAAATGCCGGGCGCAAAACGCCGGTTCAGCCGCACTTCCTCTTCACAAAAGAAGCGGCGCTGTTCGAGCGTGGAGAAATCGAGGAAATCGAAGCGGACGGCCTTCTTGAACTTCCAGGCAAAGCGTCCGGCAACAAGCACCCAGGAGATGTGGGTCTCGTGCAAGGTACAGGTATCGCCCAGCGATTTGGCCAGCGCGGCGATCAGTTCGCGCTGGCTTGCGAGGGCATCCTGTCCGTTCATGCCATCCTCCCGCATTGATGATGCCGGCCTCCGCCGGCAAGGTCATTCTAGCGCCGCGTAGACCAGGTTGCGGAACAGCTGGCGATAGTGCGTCCGCTGTTCAGGC
>DASPMC010000048.1:0-9517 GCA_035627275.1 Noviherbaspirillum sp. | reverse complement strand
CCACCGGTGCATGGCCGCCGAGGTAGGCTTCCTGCACCTTTGCGTTATTGCGGATATTGGCCGGCGTATCGCAGGCGATCACTTCGCCGTACACCACCACCGCGATCTTGTCGGCGAGACCAAACACCACGCTCATGTCGTGCTCCACCATCAAGAGCGTCTTGCCGACCGTCACCTTGCGGATCAGTTCGACCGCCGCATCCGATTCCGAACGGCTCATGCCCGCAGTCGGTTCGTCCAGCAGGATTACGTCGGCGCCGCCGGCGATGGTGATGCCGATTTCCAGCGCACGTTGCTCCGCATAGGTCAGCAAGCCGGCCAGCGTGTCGCGCCGGCGGCGCAGGCCGATCTGCTCCAGCACCTGCTCGGCGCGCTCGTGCGTATCCTTCAGGCCGTTCAGGCGATGCCAGAAGGAATACTTGTAGCCGAGCGACCACAGCACCGCGCAGCGGAGGTTTTCGTACACCGACAGCCGGTGGAAGATGTTGGTGATCTGGAAGCTGCGCGACAGGCCACGGCGGTTGATCTCGAAGGGCTTCAGGCCGAGGATGCTCTTACCGTTGAGCTTGATGTCGCCCGACGACACCGGGAAACGCCCGGAGATCAGGTTGAACAGCGTCGACTTGCCGGCGCCGTTCGGGCCGATGATCGCAAAGCGTTCGCCCTTCGGCACCTTCAGGTTGGCGCCGCGGATGATCTCGGACTTGCCGAAGCTCTTGCGTACGTCTTGCAGTTCGACGGATAAATTGCTCACGCTGCCCTCCGGATCTGTTCTTCGATTTCGGCGTTCACTTCACCCCACGCACGCCTGAAGCCTGGCAATGCAAGCCGGAATCCGATTGCACCAATTGCCAGCAATGTCCCTGCCACCAGCCATCCAGGCGCAGCAGCCGTATCCACCATGATGCCGAACAACTTTCTCGTCGTGCCGTTGGCCGACTCCAGCGTCAGGTGGTACAACATCTCGATGCCGATGACGGCACCGAAGAAGGCCAGCAGCGTCGACGCGGACACGGCTGTCATGCTCCGCCACACCCGGCCGAACTTGCCGTATTCCACCACCCGCAGGTTTTGCATGATGACCCGCGCCACGCCGCCGGGGGCATACATCACGATGATGATGAAGAACAGGCCGAGATACAGATGCCATGCCTTGGTGAAATCCGACAGCATCACGGTCATGAACACGCCGATGATGGCGCCGATCATCGGCCCGAAAAAGTAGCCTGCACCGCCGATGAAGGTGAAGAAGAGGATCGCGCCGGACGCATGCGCACCGACGTTTTCGGCGGTGACGATTTCGAAGTTGATTGCAGACAGGCCGCCAGAAATGCCGGCGAAGAAGCCAGACAGGATCAGCGTCATGTAGCGCACCCATTGCGTGTCGTAGCCGATGAATTCCGCCCGTTCGGGATTGTCTCGGACGGCGTTGATGATGCGGCCCAGGGGCGTCTGCGTGAATGCATACATGCCGATCGCGCTGACGAACAGCCAGAACGCGATCAGGTAATACACCTCGATCTGCGGGCCGTAGCTGATGCCGAGGAACTTCTCGCCGTACACCCGGTTGGTCGAAACGCCGCCCTCGCCGCCGAAGAATTCCGGAAACATCAGCGAACAGGAAAACACCAGCTCGCCGATGCCGAGCGTGATCATGGCGAACGGGGTGCCGGCTTTCTTGGTCGTCACGTAGCCGAACAGCACGCCGAACAGCATGCCGGCCAGTCCGCCGACGAGCGGAGCCAGTGTGATCGGCAGCCAGATCTTGCCGGCTGCAGCGAGGTTCATCGCATGAATCGCGAAAAATCCGCCGAGGCCGGCATACACCGCGTGGCCGAAGGACAGCATCCCGCCCTGCCCCAGCAGCATGTTGTAGGACAGCGCGAAGATCATTACCGTGCCCATCTGCGACAGGAGCGACAGCGACGCGCCCTTGTTGAACACCAGCGGCGCGATGCACAGGAGAAGCGCAAACCCGAACCAGGCCAGCCAGCGGAGGGGTAATACGGGAGCGAACTTGATGGTTGCAGTCGTTGTTGTCATGGTCATTATCCTTCCCGCACGCCCATCAGGCCACGCGGACGGAAGATAAGGATCAGCACCAGCAGCAGGTAGGGCATGATCGGTGCGATCTGGGAAATGGTCAGTTTCAGGACGGGGTAGCCGAAGGTTTGCGGCGTAACCATGGCCCCAATGCTGGAAAACAGGGTGGCGATCGAATAGTCGAGCGCTACCGCGAAGGTCTGCAGTACGCCGATCAGCAGCGACGCCAGCAAGGCGCCAGCCAGCGAGCCCATGCCGCCGACGACCACGACCACGAAGATGATGCTGCCGACGGTAGCTGCCATGCCGGGCTCGGTGACGAAGGCGTTACCGCCGATTACGCCCGCCAGGCCGGCCAATGCGCAGCCGCCGCCGAACACCAGCATGAACACCCGCGGCACGTTGTGGCCGAGCGCTTCTACCATGTCGGGATGGGTCAGCGCCGCCTGGATCACCAGGCCGATGCGTGTCCTGGTCAGTACCAGGAAGATGGACGCCAGCATCAGCACGGCGATCAGCATCATGAAACCGCGGTACATCGGGAAGTGGGTGGTGAACAGCGTAAACAGCGGGCCGTCCAGCACCGCTGGAATGGGATACGGCACCGCTGCCCGGCCCCAGATCATCTGCACCATTTCGACGATGACGAAGGACAAGCCAAAGGTAAACAGCAATTCCGGGATGTGGCCGAACTTGTGCACCGCGCGCAGGCCGAAGCGCTCCACGGCCGCGCCGAGCAGGCCGACGAGCAGAGGCGCGATGATGAGCGCCGGCCAGAAGCCGATTTTCAGGCTGATGGTATAGGCGAAGTACGCGCCGAGCATGTAGAAGCTGGCGTGCGCAAAGTTGAGCACGCCCATCATGGAAAAGATGAGCGTCAGCCCGGATGACAGCATGAACAGCAGGAGCCCGTAGCTCAAGCCGTTGAGCAGGGTGACAAGGGTGAATTCCACAGCGATGTCTCCAATCGGATGTTATTTATGCATCGCCTGCCGCTGGTTTCGGCAGGGTGCGATGTGAGCCTTACTTTTCCGGCCTCGGCCACTGGAACAGCGGCGGCTGCTTGTCAATGAAACGCTTGACGGCTTCGCGGTGGTAGTCCGTCGACCGGGCCAGGCCCTGCCCGGTTGCTTCCAGTTCGAGCATGGTGGACAGGTTGCTGTCGAGGGATGCATTCATTCCGCGCTTGATCAGGCTGAGTGCGGTCGGCGATGCCTGGGTAAAGCTCCGCGCCATGGCACGCGCGCGGTCGGCAAGCCGGTCTTCGGGATGGATTTCCATGACGATGCCCATCTGCTTCGCCTCTTCCGCGTCGATCTCGCGTGTGGAAAAAGCGAGTTCCTTGGCGCGCTGCAGGCCGACGATCCGCGGCAGCGTATAGAACACCCCGCAGTCCGGGATGACGCCCATGCGCAGGAAGGCCAGGCAGAACCGCGCGCGAGGCGTGGCCAGGATGATGTCGGCTGCCAGCGCCAGGCCGAAGCCCGCGCCGTAGGCCGGGCCGTCGACGGCGGCGATCACCGGCCGGTCGAGCGTCAGCAGTCCCTCCAGCCACAGGTGCAGGTCCGCCATGCGCGCCCGCGCAACTTCGGCATTGCCGCCGGTATCCATGGTGCGCAGATCGCCGCCGGAGCAGAAGGCCCCGCCTGCCCCTGCGATCACCAGGGCCTGGATGCCACGGTCCTTGCGCACCGAGGACACGACGTCGGCGATCTCGTTGCGCATGACGGCGTCCAGCGCATTCTTCTGCGCCGGCCGGTTCAGCGTGAGGGTGCCGATGCCTTCCGCGACCTCATAGGTAATCGCTTCCATGTCCGTCTTGTTCAATTGAATCTCCTTGATTTGATCGTTGCCTCGCCAGCGGACGGGCCTTATTTGCCCGGCCGCTTCATCTGGCAGGAAGTCGGCTGGCTCGCCACCCAGGTGTCGAATTTCTGGTTGGTTTTCCAGCCGAAGCCGGTGTTTTCCTGGTCGTACTTCACGTCCTTGCCGTTGGTCTTGACCCAGCCCATGACGTACAGCGGCTGCTGCATCTGGTGGTCGGCGGCGCGCATCTCGATCTCGCCGTTCAGGCCCTTGATCTTCATGCCTTCCATCGCGCCGGCGACCTTGCTCGGTTCGGCGGTTTTCGCATTCCGGATGGCCTGGCCCAGCACCGCGACCGTGTTGTAGATGCCCGGCACGATGTAGTCTTCATTGAATTTCTTCTTGTGTGTTTCGACGATGTCCTTGCCGGAAAAGGTCTCGTTGTTCACATGCCACGAGGAGATGCTTTTCACGCGGTCCACGCCGCTCTCGCCCATCACTGTCGAGATCCCGATGGACGACACCCAACCGTTGTAGATGTTCACCGCCACGCCGGATTCCTTGAGCGCCCTGACCAGCAATGCGAAGTCGTTGCCCCAGTTGCCGGTGTAGATCGTGTCCGCGCCCGATGCCTTGATCTTGGCGACGTAGGGTGTGAAGTCCTTGACCTGGGCGAGTGGATGGAGGTCGTCGCCGACGATCTGCACGTCCGGCCGCTTGCGCTTGATGTACTCCTTCATCGCCCGCTGGTTCTGGTGGCCGTAGGCATAGTTCTGGTGGATCAGGTACAGCTTCTTGAGGTTGCTGTCCTTTTCCATGAAGGTGGTCAGCGCCTCCAGCCGCATGTCGGTGTTGGCGTCGAAGCGGAAATGCCAGAAGCTGCACTTGCTGTTGGTCATGTCCGGGTCCTGCGCGGCGTAGTTCAGGAAAATCACTTCCTTGCCCGGATTGCGCTCGTTGTACTTGTTGATCGCATCCAGCAGCGCCAGCGCGACCCCGGAGCCCACACCTTGGCCGATGTAGCGGTAGCCGTGATCGATTGCGGTCTTGAGCTGGACCAGCGCTTCCTGCGGACTGCCCTTGTTGTCGAGCGCGTCGACCTGGAATGTATGCTCGCCTGCCCATTTGCCGCGGTTGGCGATATCGGCAACAGTCTGGAAATGCTTGAACATCGCCTGTCCAGAAGCAGCGGCGGAGCCGGACAATGGTTCGATCACGGCGATCTTCACGGTCTCGGCGAAAGCGAAAGGCGTTGGGAACACGGCCGCCAGTAGAACGGACGCAGCAAGCCCCGACCGGACGCACCGGCGCACATCGATCTTCATTCCTGTCTCCTTCGTTAATTTTTTTTGGACGCGCGACGAATGAAATGCGCTTGACGATAGATTGTCCGCTCCGGCTCCAGTTGGCAATTCACTATTCCCGAAGCCGGGGTTAGACATGGCTTAAGGCTGCCTCTGTATGCAGCCAGCTGCCCGCAATCAGTTGACCGCACGCTCCCGTCCTTGCCAGAAGGGCTCGCGCAGCACCGTCTTGAGGACCTTGCCGGCTGCCGACAACGGCAGTTCGGCCTGGAACTGCACGCTCTTGGGACATTTGTAACCAGCGATCAGGGTGCGACAGTGGTCGCGGATTCCCTCTGCAGTCGCGCTCATGCCCGGCTTCAACACGATCACCGCATGCACGCTTTCACCCCATTCCTCGCTGGGTATGCCCACCACCGCACAGGCGGCGACAGCGGGGTGCTGCCCGATCGCGTTCTCGACTTCCGCCGAATAGACGTTCTCGCCGCCGCTGATGATCATGTCCTTCATGCGATCGACGACGTAGATGTAGCCGTCCTCGTCCATCCAGGCGCCGTCTCCGGTGTAGAACCAGCCGTCGCGCAAGGCGGCGGCCGTTTCCTTCGGCTTGTTCCAGTATCCCTGCGTGATGTTCGGGCCGCGCACCGTGATCTCGCCGACCGTGTTGCGCGGCACCTCGCGGCCGTTCTCGTCGACGATGCGGATCTCGACGCTGTATGACGCCCTCCCGGCGGCGCGCAGCTTGCCTCGCTTGCGTCCTTCTGCGGTGTGGTTTTCGGGCAGGTTCATGGCCACCACGGGCGCGGCCTCCGTCATGCCGTAAGACTGCATGAATTCCACGCCCGGCAGCATGTCGAGTGCGCGGTCCAGCACCGCCTCGGGGATTGGCGACGCGCCGTACACGATGCGTTTCAGGCTGTCCAGGCGGAATTGCTTGAACGACGGATGATCCAGCAGCATCTGGACCATGGTCGGCACCAGCATCATGTGGCTGATGCGGTTTTGCTCGATGCATGCCAGGACCGCCTGGGGATTGAAGGACGGCAGGAAGACATTGGTGCCGCCGACGATGCCGTGGGTCACCAGTCCGCCGAGCCCGGCGACGTGAAACATCGGCGCCACATGCAGGGTGACCGCGTTGCCGGGAATCGTCTGCTCCGCCATACGGGCGACCGCCGATGCCCACAGGTTCAGGTGGGTCAGCATCACGCCCTTGGGGAAACCGGTCGTGCCGCCGGTGTAGCAGATCACCGCCAGGTCGCTGTCGTCGCAGCGCATGTCCTCCACCGGTTCTGATGCTGCCAGCAGCGCTTCGTAGTCCAGCACCTTGGCCGGTGTTTCCTTGTCGCCGAAGTGGATGACCGTGTGCAACGCCTTCGCCTTCTGGCGAATCTGCCCGGACAGCGCGACGAAGGTGTCGTCGACGATCAGCACCGACGTATCGCAATCGTTCATGGAATAGATGACTTCCGGAACGCTCCAGCGCGTGTTGATCGGGTTGGCGACAGCGCCCAGCCACCAGATGGCGTAGAAGCTTTCGGCGTAGCGGTCGGAATTCAGCGCCAGGATGCCGACGCGGTCGCCGGGGCGCACGCCCTGCTTTCGCAGCGCGCCGGCCAAGCGCGCCACGCGGTCGATGTACTGGGCAAAGGTCTGCCGTCTTTCTCCGAAAACCGTGGCCGTTGCGTGCGGATGCTGCTGCACGGCCCGGTGCAATCCTTGTGTCAAGGACATGGTTGTTCTCCTGGAGGTCGGTATCGTGTCAGGCTACCAGACGTTTTGCGCGCTGGTATTCCTCCTTGAGCCGCGCGACCACTTCGGCAGTCGGCAGGTTGTCGTTGATGTTGCCGACGCCCTGCCCGGCGCCCCAGATTTCCTTCCAGGCTTTCGGCTTGGCCTTCTGGCTGTCGAAGTTCATCTTGGACGCGTCAGCGTGCGGCAGGTTGTCCGGATCCAGCCCGTTGCGCACGATGCTCGGCTTCAGGTAATTGGCATGCACGCCCGAGAAATACGGGGTATGGACGATGTCGGCGGCACTGGAGTCGATGATCATCTGCTTGTACTCAGCGGCCGCATTTGCTTCATGCGTGGCGATGAAGCGCGTTCCGATGTAGGCGAGGTCGCATCCCATGGCCTGCGCAGCAAGGATCGCACTGCCGTTGGTGATGCTTCCGGACAGAGCCAGCGTGCCGTTGTAGAAACGGCGCACTTCGTTGACCAGTGCGAACGGGCTGAGCGTGCCCGCATGGCCGCCGGCGCCGGCGCACACCAGGATCAAGCCGTCCACTCCGGCTTCCAACGCCTTCTCCGCATGGCGGACACTGATCACATCGTGCAGCACGATGCCGCCGTAGCTGTGGACCTGCTTGACGATGGTGTCCGGCAGTTTCAGCGAAGTGATGATGATCGGTACTTCGTGCCGGATGCAGACTTCCATGTCCTGTTCCAGGCGGGCATTCGAATGGTGCACGATCTGGTTCACCGCAAATGGCGCGACCTTGCGCTCCGGATGCGCCGCCTGGTAGTCGGCCAGTTCGCGCTTGATGCGCACGACCCATTTCTCGAAGTCTTCCTGCGGACGGGCATTGAGCGCCGGGAAGGAGCCGACGATGCCCGCACAGCACTGGGCGATCACCAGCTCGGGACTGGAGACGATGAAGAGCGGCGATGCGACGACGGGAAGTTCCAGCTTGCCTTGCAGTTGTACGGGTAATGCCATGATCGGTTCTCCTGATGATTCTTGTTGAATGCTTTAGCGTGGGTTGTCAAGCCGCCTGGTACATGGTGACCACGCAGGCGCCGCCCAGACCGAGGTTGTGCTGCAGCGCCAGACGAGCGCCTTCGACCTGGCGCGCACCGGCCTGGCCGCGCAGATGCCAGACCAGTTCAGCGCACTGCGCCAAACCGGTCGCGCCGAGCGGATGTCCTTTCGACAACAAGCCGCCGGACGGGTTGGTGACGACCTTTCCACCATAGGTGTTGTCGCCATCGAGGATGAACTTCTCGGCCGTGCCCTCCGGCGTCAGGCCGAGGCCTTCGTAAGTGATCAGTTCGTTCGCAGTGAAGCAGTCATGCAGCTCGACCACGTCGATGTCTTCAGGGCCGACGCCGGCCGCCTCGTACACCCGGCGCGCGGCTTCGCGCGTCATGTCGTAGCCGACCACCTTGCGCATGTCGCGCTCGTCGAAGCTGCTGTTGCGGTCGGTCGTCATCGCCTGCGCGACGATCCGTACCCGCATATCGAGGCCATGTTTCTCGGCAAATTGGGCGGAACAGACGATGGCCGCGGCGGCGCCGCAGGTCGGCGGGCAGCATTGGTAGCGCGTGAGCGGATCGAAAATCATCGGCGATGCGAGAATCTGTTCTTCGCTCAGTTCTTCCCTGAACAGGGCAAACGGGTTCTTTGCCGCGTGACGGCGCGCCTTGACCGCAATCTTGGCGAAGGTCTCTGGCCGGGTGCCGAACTCCATCATGTGCGTCCGCCCTGCCCCACCGAACAATTGGGCGGCGCGCGGCAATGCTTCGTCATAGCCCTGGATGTCTGTCATTGCCTTGATGAAGTTCGCCATCGGCGCCGGGCGATCGGTATAGGCGGATTTCAGCGCGCCGGGGGTCATCTGCTCGAAGCCGAGCGCGAGCGCACATTCGACCATGCCGCTTTCGACCGCCTGCCTTGCCAGGAACAGCGCTGTCGAACCGGTGGCGCAATTGTTGTTCACGTTGATGACCGGGATGCCGGACAGGCCCACGCCATAGACCGCGGCCTGCCCGCAGGTGGAGTCGCCATATACGTAGCCGACATAGGCCTGTTCCACCAGTCCGTAGTCCAGCCCGGCGTCACGCAGCGCTTCCTTTGCGGCCCTGGCACCCATCAGGTGATAGGGATCGCTGGCACCGGGTTTGGTGAACGGGATCATGCCGACGCCGGCGACGTGCACTTTGCGATTCATGAGTTTTTTCCTGTGAAGGCGGTACGTGCTTGCATTCTCGTGAACGGGGGCGCATCCGGCATCGTTCGAAAGAACAATTTTTGGGCCGTGCGGTTTCGGCGTGCCGGCGTCTGGCCGCCGATGGAGAAGTTGCGCGCTGCAGACCGCCCTCGTCGTTGGCGTGGGGAAGCACGGCTGGCGTCATGCCTGTGGGATTGGGTTGCCGCGGTTACTGCGACTTGCCTGCATGTCAAGAAAAACGAGAGGACTGGTTGTCGTATTGGCCCTTCTTGGTTTACTCAGGAGTCGCGAACATAGTCGACAGAAGGCGCATCGAAAAATGAGCGCACGAGGTCGGGTTGATTCTGAATTTCGCCAAGCTGCTCCGCAATCTTGTCTTTGAGTTTTTCACCCTTGCGCAACGGGCGTCGCGCG
>DASPMC010000047.1:0-30959 GCA_035627275.1 Noviherbaspirillum sp. | reverse complement strand
TGACCCTGAGTCCCTTGAGCTGGCTGAGTCGCGTCACATTGCGTGACTCGCGCACGAACAGCCAGACAGGTTCCGCGAACAGGCTGCCGAGCGAAACCAGGCCTTTGTCTTCGATCTCCTCCTCACGCGTCGAACCGCTCTGCACGAAGGCGATATCGACTCCGGATGCCTCGTCCTTCAGACGAAGGAGATTTTCCTGAGAACCTTGCGACGGTTTCAGCTCCACCCGTATACCGTTGCGCGCAAGCGCCGCAGCATACTTCTTGCCGATTGCCTCGTACGCGCTATTGTCCTGCCCAGTCGACAGCGTCACCACGCGCGGCGGCGAGGGGTCGACCAGCCAGTAGGCCAGCAGGCAGGTAATCACGACCGCGATGACGGCCGGTCCTGATGCGACCAGAAAGTCGCGCAGTGAAAAGCGCGTAAACCGGAGAATTTTCGGCATGCGTGGCCCATGGGAAATCATGGACCACACCATGCCAAGAAACGGGCCGGCGCGCAAGCCAGTTCAGACAGGCGGGTACGTGCGCGCTCCAGGCATCCCAGCCTGCGCCCAAGTAATGGTCAGGAACGCACGTATATGGTCGGGCGCCGGGCAGTGCGAGAGCCGCGCTGCCGCTCGTCCTTGATACCACGCGCATCGGCGTCGCCGTCGTCGGACAGGAATTGCGCGGCAATGGTAAACCAGTCTTCGATCGAGAACAGGCGTCGCGCCAGTGGAATGAGTTCGCGCTCTTCACGCTCCAGGCGGATGAGCATGCAGCCGCAGTAGCTCTCCATCGCGTGGCAAATCTGGTTGATTTTCACGGAGCTCGCTTCAAACGCCTCCGCCAGTTGCTCGCCGATCGAACGGAGAATGTTCGCGCCCTTCGCGCGCATGGTATCCAGTTCGGCCACGAGCGACTCGGCCTCCCTGCCGGCGTGACGCAAGGCAGGCATCAGATAGCGTTCCAGTTTGCGGGCGCCAAGGAACGTATCGAACTGCATCAGTTTCCCGAAGGCCGTCTCAAGGAACGCGAAATCAATGTTTTGCAGTCCCCTCCAGGTCGTCTGGAGATATTGCTGGAGGCGGGACAGCATTGCACGAGTCTTGTCTTGCTCGGCCGCAATTGCGACTAGGGAATACGTGGCAGTTAGCATTGTTGCTCCTTGATTCTGTAACTGCGTGAGATCAATCCAGGATCCATCGAATCCGGTCGCTGCACAATAAAAAAGGGGAGAGTATGAGGTTGAGGAAAACGCGTTGGCAAAGTATAGGCGCACGCTTCCGACCGCATTTGAGCTTGCTCAATTGGGGCCGGAAAATCGCTTAACCCGTAGCCATTTTGGCGACAAAAGGCCGGCTACTTCCGGCATTCCGCAACTCCATCGAACGATGGCAGCTTCACGCATGAAAATGTTCAATAGAAAAAAAATCGCCGGGCGCTGCCCGGCGACCATCCTTCCAGACCGACAGGAGCTCAGCTTAGTTTCGCGGCATGTTCCCTTGTCGCATGGAACGTGAGCTGGGGCCAGCGTTCCTGCGTCAGCTTGAGGTTGACGCCGGATGTAGCGAGGTAGGCCATGTTGCCCGAAGCGTCGAAGGCAATATTGGCGCCGGCCGATGATTTCTCGAAGTCGGCCAGTGCCTTCTTGTCGTCACTTGAAATCCAGCGCGCACTGCTGATGCTCGTACCTTCGAACACGGCATCGACGCCGTACTCGTTCATCAAGCGGCTCGCGACGACTTCAAACTGCAGCACGCCGACCGCACCGAGGATGAGGTCACCGCCGTGCACCGGTTTGAACACTTGCACCGCCCCCTCCTCGCCCAGCTGCTGCAAGCCCTTGTGCAGTTGCTTGATCTTGAGCGGATTGCGGATGCGTACCGAGCGGAAAAAGTCCGGGGCGAAATATGGAATACCCGTAAACTGCAACATTTCCCCTTCGGAAAAACTGTCACCGATCTGCATGTTGCCGTGATTCGGCAAGCCGATGATGTCGCCTGCATAGGCCTCTTCCACCTGCTCGCGGCTGGAAGCCATGAAGGTGACGACGCTCGACACTTTGATCTCACGCCCGAGCCGTAGGTGCTTGATCTTCATGCCACGTTCGAAACGGCCGGAACAGACGCGCAGGAAGGCAATGCGGTCGCGGTGCGCCGGATCCATGTTGGCCTGGATCTTGAACACGAAGCCGGAGAATGGCGCCTCGGTCGGTTCCACCGCACGAACGGTGGCATCGCGATTGCGCGGCGCCGGCGCCCAGTCCAGCAGCGCGTTGAGAATTTCGCGCACGCCGAAATTGTTGATCGCCGAGCCGAAGAACACCGGCGTCTGCTTGCCCGCAAGGAATTCTTCCAGGTTGAACGGATGCGAAGCGCCGTGCACCAGCTCCACTTCCATCTTGAGCTGCTCGATCTCGAGCGGGAACATTTCGGCAAGGCGCGGATTGTCGATACCCTTGACAACCTCGAACTCCTGGTCCGCCCGCTCTTCGCCAGCCTTGAACAGCAGGATCTCGTCGCGCAGCAGGTGGTAGACGCCGCGGAAATTCTTGCCCATGCCGATCGGCCAAGTGACGGGGGCGCACTGGATCTTCAGCACCGATTCCACTTCATCCAGCAGTTCCAGCGGATCGCGCGTCTCGCGGTCCAGCTTGTTCATGAAGGTCAGGATGGGCGTGTCGCGCATGCGGCAGACGTTAAGCAACTTGATGGTCTGCTCTTCCACACCCTTAGCGGCGTCGATCACCATCAGTGCAGAATCGACCGCGGTCAGCACGCGGTAGGTGTCTTCCGAAAAGTCCTGGTGGCCCGGCGTGTCGAGCAGGTTGACCACATGGTCACGGTATTCGAACTGCATTACCGAGCTGGCCACCGAAATGCCACGCTGCTTTTCGATTTCCATCCAGTCGGAGGTTGCATGGCGTCCGCTCTTGCGTGCCTTCACCGTGCCGGCGAGCTGGATCGCGCCTGAGAACAGCAGCAGCTTCTCGGTCAAAGTGGTTTTACCGGCGTCCGGGTGGGAAATGATGCCGAACGTACGGCGCCGCGCTACCTCGCGTGCGATCAGTTCGGTGGGAACCTTGCGGTTGCTTTCAGAGGCTGCGTCGAGTGTTTCGGACGGCGGCAGGTTGTTTTCGGAGGTCATGCGTACAAAAAATAAAAGTGCCGGCACCCGCGGGGAAACCGGCACGGCAATACATAAATCACAGCTTGATGAAGTTCTCGCGATAATAGCGGAGTTCTTCGATCGATTCGATGATGTCGGCCAGTGCGGTGTGCTTCTGGTGCTTCTTGAATCCGCCAGCGACTTCCGGCTTCCAGCGCTTGCACAGTTCCTTCAATGTCGAGACATCAAGGTTGCGATAATGAAAAAACGCTTCCAGCTTCGGCATCCCGCGCGCCATGAAGCGGCGGTCCTGGCAAATGCTGTTGCCGCACATTGGAGACTTGCCCGAGGGTACAAAGTTCTTCAGGAAGTCGATCAGCGCCTTCTCCGCATCCGCCTCCGTGACCGTGGACGCCTTCACGCGGTCGATCAGGCCCGAGCGGCCATGCGTGCCCTTGTTCCAGGCGTCCATGCGGTCCAGCACCTCGTCCGGTTGGTGGATCGCAAACACCGGTCCTTCGGCCAGCACGTTGAGCTGCGAGTCCGTGACGATGACCGCAACCTCGATGATGCGGTCGTTGTCCGGATCAAGGCCGGTCATCTCCATGTCAACCCAGACAAGGTTGAATTCATTCGGACGCGCGGGGGCGTTCTGGGGGGCTTGAGATTCGGTCGCTTGTGACATAATTTGTTTTCCTCGGTAATCCGTCATTTTCTCACAGGCAGGGCATGTCTTCACTTGCGTTTTCGGTATTGTTCGTCAGTTTCCTGGTTATTACCCTTGCGGTGCGCTTCTGGCTGGGATCGCGACATATCCGCCACGTGCTCGCCCACCGCGAAGCCGTTCCGGCTGAATTTGCCGAAAAAATCCCGCTTTACGCCCATCAGAAGGCCGCCGACTATACCGTCGCCAAGACCAAGTTGGGCTTGCTGATGCTGCTGGTGAATACCGGCGTACTGATCGGCTTTACTCTGCTGGGCGGCCTGCAATGGCTTTCTGTCACGCTGTTCAAGCTCACCGGCCCAGGCATGCTCTACCAGCTTTCGCTGATCGCCGCCTTCGGTTTCATTTCAGGATTGATCGAACTGCCCTTCGATTATTACCGGCAGTTCGTCCTGGAAGCCCGTTTCGGGTTCAACAAAATGACGCTGGGCCTGTTCATCAGCGACCTGGTCAAGAATATTTTCATCGGCATCATCATCGGTGTCCCGCTGGTATGGGTGATCCTCACGCTGATGGACAAGTCTGGTGACCTGTGGTGGCTGTATGCCTGGTTCGTCTGGAGCGGATTCCAGCTCCTGATGCTGGTGCTCTACCCGACCGTCATCGCCCCGATGTTCAACAAGTTCACGCCGCTGCAGGACGAAAGTCTCAAGTCGCGCATCGAGAGCCTGATGCAGCGCGTCGGCTTTGCCTCGAAAGGGTTGTTCGTGATGGACGGCTCCAAGCGCAGCGCACACGGAAATGCCTACTTCTCCGGCTTCGGCGCCGCCAAGCGCATCGTCTTTTTCGACACCCTGCTCGCCCGCCTCGGCCCGCAGGAAATCGAAGCGGTGCTGGCGCATGAACTCGGCCATTTCAAGCTCAAGCACGTGGTCAAGCGCATCGCCGTCATGTTCCTGCTGTCGCTAGGCTTCCTCGCCCTGCTCGGCTATCTCAAGACGCAAACCTGGTTCTTTACGGGACTCGGCGTGGATCCGATGCTGCTCACCAACAACGATGCGATGGCACTGATCCTGTTCACGCTGGTGCTCCCCGTATTTACGTTCCTGTTCTCGCCGCTGGTATCGCTGACCTCGCGCAAGCATGAGTTCGAGGCCGATGCCTTTGCGGCAAAACACACCGATGCGCAGGACCTGGTATCCGCCCTCGTCAAACTGTACGAAGACAACGCGTCGACACTGACGCCGGATCCGCTGCATTCGGCCTTCTACGACTCGCACCCGCCGGCAAGCGTGCGCATCCATCATTTGCTTGCCGGGCGATAAATACAAGAGGACAACCATGGTAACCGCTGCCGAACTGGTCCAGAAAAAGGGCCGCCATCTCGAAACCGCACTGACCGATGCGGAAATCAAGGAACACCTCGCCGCCGTCGACAACTGGGCGATGCAGGACGGGAAGATCGTCAAGACCTTCGTATTCAAGAATTACTACGAAACCCTGGCATTCGTGAACGCGATCGCCTGGGTGATCCACGCCGACGACCACCATCCGGAACTGGTCGTGACCTACAACCGCTGCGTAGTCAAGTTCGATACTCACTCGGTCAACAGCGGCAAAGGTGGCATTTCCGAGAACGATTTCATCTGCGCAGCCAAGGTGGACGCGATCTTCCGGCAGGCAGCGCAGTAAATGGGAGTCGACAAGGGGATCGTCATCGCCGCACACGGCCGGCACTACCTGGTGCAAGCCGGTGACACACGTCTTCACTGCGTAACCAGAGGCAAGAAAAGCGATGTTGCCGTCGGCGACATCGTGCAATTGAAGCAGACCTCACCCGACCAGGGTGTGATTGAAAAGATCGAAGAGCGCAAGACGCTGCTGTACCGTTCCGACCAGTACAAGTCGAAGCTGCTGGCGGCCAACCTGACGCAGTTGTTCATCGTCGTGGCGACGGAGCCGAGCTTTTCGGATGACTTGGTGTCACGGGCATTGATTGCCGCGGAGGCTGGAGGCATCCATGCCCATATCGTACTCAACAAGACCGATGTCGCCGAGCTTTTGCCGAAAGCGCGCGAGCGCGTTGCGCTCTATTCAGGACTGGGCTACCCGGTACACGAAGTATCGGCCAAGAGCGCGCCCGATGCGACGCGCGACATGCTCATGCCTTTACTCAAGGGGCAGTCGACCATCCT
The DNA here is from genome assembly GCA_035627275.1 of Noviherbaspirillum sp. Classification (GTDB taxonomy): domain Bacteria; phylum Pseudomonadota; class Gammaproteobacteria; order Burkholderiales; family Burkholderiaceae_D; genus Noviherbaspirillum. The sequence continues at coordinate 25,008 of DASPMC010000047.1, read as the reverse complement.
GATCGGACAGTCGGGTATGGGCAAGTCATCGCTGATCAACCTGCTTGTCCCGGATGCCGATATTGCCACTCGTGAAATTTCGACCGCGCTCGACACCGGGAAACACACAACGACATTCACCCGCCTGTATGCCGTGGAGAACGACACGGCCATCATCGATTCGCCTGGTTTTCAGGAATTCGGCCTGTACCATCTGACCGAGGGTATGCTGGAGCGGGCCTTTCGCGAGTTCCAGCCTTACCTGGGCCATTGCCGCTTCTACAATTGCCACCACCTGAACGAACCAGGTTGCGGGATTCTCGGCTCGGTCAACGACGGCAAGATCAGCCCGATCCGGCATGCTCTTTATCGGCAGTTGGTCCACGAATCGTCGCAGACAATCGGTTACTGATCAGTTGAACCCCGGCTTGTTCACCATCAGGAAGTACACGGCGATCATGGCGATGAAAGCGGGGTAGCCCAGCCCTTCCCACCAGCGTGCATACCGCCAGTAGGCCGACGGCAGCGCGCACCCACTCTTCAGCGCCTCGTCGGCCATTCTCTTCATGCGAATCTGGAGCCAAACGACCGGCAGCCAGCATGCGCCCGCGAACATGTACAGGGCAATCGACCAGAGAACCCATGGAGTATCAAGCGACCAACCGGCCATCGACAAAAGCATCATGCCAGTGATCGGCTGAACGATCACTGCAGGCGTGGTGAAAATCCAGTCGGCCAACACCACGAAGCGGGCAACCACTGCCTGCGCCTCGAGATTCTTGCTGCGATTGGCACAGAAGAGATAGAACGCCGAGCCGAATCCCGTCCCGACAAGAACGACGGACGAGATGATGTGCAGCGTCTTGAGAAACAGATAGGAAGACATGGCAGCTCAATGAGTTTCAGCGGACTCCAGGACAACGAGTATTGCGAGGATCGGCAGGTTCTTTAGAACCGGGCCGAAGGGGTGGAGCCAGAACTCGGGAAGGAAAACGGTGATGATCGCGGTATAGGCAAGGATCAGTGCGATCTGCAGCCTCCAGAGAAACCAGCCGGAGAAAATGAGCGTTGCGAACCCGATAACGCAGTCGGCGACAGCGGCGCCATAGAGGACCAACTGCGCAGAACTTCCCTGCAATCCGACCCGCTCGATCAACGCAAGACTGTCGTTGGTTGGATACAGCCAGAGCGACACGATGCCCGTCGCAATCCAGACCATTGCCAGTACGACGCGGAGCAGAGATACCGCCCAAGATGCCATCGCCTGCCATCGAATGGCTTGTGCGTCGATGTCCGCAAACCATTCTGTTGCGCCTTTCAGAGGATGCCCCAGCAGCCTCGTCACGCCATCGCTGTCGGCCAAATTGCCGTCTTCCAGCATGCGCAGAGTATCTGGAGAAAAAACGCGTTGAGGAAGCCTCGCAGCCACTGCCGCCGATACTCTCATGACGCCCATTGGCACGGAAAGCCAGAACGCTGGCCGCATGTTCATTGCAGCGCGATAGACCTCGAGCATTGTGCGATAGGTCATCGGTTCCGGCCCCACGACGTTCACGACCTGTCTTGGTGGCGCGTCCAGGCAGCGGACGACCGCCTCGCAAAGGTCATCGACATGCACAGGCTGCAGCCGCTGATCGCCTCGCCCGGGCAAACCCACGACAGGCAGGCTCGCCAGCATCCGGAAAAACCGGCTGCTGGCCCCATCCATGCCCACGACCAGAGATGGCCTCAGAATCGTCCATTCCGGCCTAGACGCCATCAGGTATGCATCCGCCTCTCGCTTGGTGCGCATGTATGGTGTCGTCGTCGAGTCATTACCGAGCGCGGAGATTTGCACGAATTGCCTAACGCCGGCCCGCTCGCACGCATCGATCAGGGCCATCGGCGCATCTCGGTGAATAGAGGCGAACGTCGAATCGGCTCGTTCGCAAAGGATGCCCACGGCATTGACGACGACATCGATACCCTGCAGACGCGAAAGCCAATCGTCGGCATGCACGTCATGCATGAAGTCGATTTCCATGTCGGACGGCGTAACGGCCCGGCGTACGCCCCGCCGGACAGAATGTCCGGCTGCGGTAAATGCATCGCAAATGTGACGGCCGATGAAACCGTTTGCGCCACAGACGAGAATGTTCATGACGTGCTCCCGGGTGTTCAAGCAGTTGTACTGCGTGCTGTAGGCGCGATCGCCTCTTCAGCAAAGAACCGGGTCTGCGTCTCCGGACATCTCATCAAGCTGTTCCAGATGGTGCGCGCTACCCAGGCAATCCCGACAAAGCCTCCACCCAGCGTCAGCACTAGAATCCAGCGCAGGCTTTCGTAGATATCTCGTCCGTCTCCACGCGGCCCGAACGCAAGCACCAGCATGAGAGCCCCGAACAAAGACAGCATCGTGACGGAACGGATCCAGAATTCGGCGCGTTCGGAAGTGCCGCAAATCTCGGTCAGTACATTGAGCAGGATCGGCCGCAGGTAAGCCATCGAGGCGAGCGTGAAGGCGATCGGCAAACCCAGGGCTGCGGCAAAAAGCATGGCGTTCATGGTGATCTCCGGTTAGTTAGCACATGGAAAAGTGGTCAACGTTCGCAAACACCTTCCTTGCAGGCGCGGCTGCGCCGTGCAGCCCTTCTCGCAGCAATGCCGAACAGAAGCCAGGCGAACTTCTCCGACACGCGATGCCTATTGCGCGCAAGGTGCACGTAGGCGCGATCGAACAAGGGTTTGAGCAGCGGCCATCCTGTCGGCCTGGTGATCCAGCCCAATCCCACCGCGCCATACGCGAGCCTGAATACTTCCACTCCTCGTGCAAGCGATCCGTCCGCCTTCACTGCATGAATCGCTTCCAGCATGTCGGTGAGCGGAACGCCATAGGGCGTCGGATCGAAACCCGGCGCGGAGACGTCGACAAATCGCAGCAAGCCTTCGTTATTTCGCGCCTTCAGGTTGTCGATCTCCAATTTGCACAACGGACAAGCTTCTTCGTACAGCAGCGTCAGCGGATAGGTAATCATGACTGCCTCCTTTTGCATGACTTCAAAATATTCGGTAATTTCAGTCAAAACAGAAATATTGGAGCAAAAAATTTTGACCTATGGTTAAGGTGACGGCGCCATCGGGTGTTCGTCGTCCTTCTGCCCGTTCTTGGTGCCAGCATCCCTTCCACTTCCGCCACGCACGAATTTCTGGACTGATGCACCCATCTTCAGCAATTTCATCAGAGTCGCCGGTTCCAACCGCAGCATCTCGTCAGCCCATGTCGTCAGCGTTTCCATCAACGCCAAGGTTTCCGCTATACGCTGTTGCGCCGCCTTGTCTTCCAAGGCAAGGTCGGGATTGGCCAGGCATTCGCGCAGCGCCGCGATGGTCGGATCGAACTCGCGCTCCTTGCGCCCCCGAACGACAGTCCGGAACAGTTCCCATACGTCCAAAGAAGTCTCGAAGTGGTCACGGCGTTCGCCCATGATGTGAGCGACCTTGACCAGCTTCCAGCTTTGCAACTCCTTGAGACTGGTCGACACATTCGAGCGGGCGACACCCAGGGTATCGGCGATTTCCTCCGCGTCCATCGGTCGCCCAGCCATGTACAGCAGTGCATGAATCTGGCTGACGGTCCTGTTCACGCCCCAACGGGTGCCCATTTCGCCCCAGTGGAGAATGAATTTTTGTGCGACGGGTGTGAGTTCCATGGATTCAGCTTAGTCCCGTCAGTAATTTCTGTCAAGACTGAAATTACTGAAAAACATTTTCGAGTGACATTGCAACCATACAAGCACAATCCGCCAAGGCAGCCCAGAACCAGACGAATGCCTGCGGTCATTGCACGCCTCCGCAATACCTAGCGGACTGTCTTTCCGAGTACAAAACCCTTATAATTGAACAGCTTACAACCTCTACGGCGGCAGGCGCCACTGGCCGCCGTTTTCATTTATGGCGATCAAACACTTCCTCCAGTTTTCTGACTTTACGCTTGATGAGTTCGAGTACATCATCGAACGCTCGCGAATCATCAAGCGCAAATTCAAGAATTACGAACCTCACCACACGCTGCTCGACCGCACGCTGGTGATGGTCTTCGAAAAGAACTCGACCCGTACCCGCTTGTCCTTCGAGGCCGGCATGCACCAGCTCGGCGGCGCAGCGATCTACCTGAACACCCGCGACAGCCAACTCGGCCGCGGCGAGCCGGTCGAGGATGCAGCCCAGGTCATGTCCCGCATGTGCGACATCATCATGATCCGCACCTTCGGCCAGGACATCATCGACCGATTTGCGAAGCATTCGCGCGTGCCGGTGATCAACGGCCTGACCAACGAGCACCATCCCTGTCAGGTGCTGGCCGATGTGTTCACCTACATCGAGCACCGCGGCTCCATTGCAGGCAAGACGGTCGCATGGATCGGCGATGCCAACAACATGCTCTACTCCTGGCTGCAGGCAGCACAGGTGTTCGGCTTCCATGTCAACGTGTCGACGCCCAAGCGCTACGAAATCGATCCGTCCCTGGTCTCGCCGGACAACAAGAACTACACCGTCTTTGCCAACCCCTCGGATGCTTGCGTGAACGCAGACCTCGTCACCACCGATGTCTGGACCAGCATGGGCTACGAGGAAGAGAACGCCGCGCGCCTGAAAGCCTTTGCCGGCTGGATCGTGGACGGCGAAAAGATGAAGCGTGCTCGTCCCGACGCCCTCTTCATGCACTGCCTGCCGGCGCATCGCGGCGAGGAAGTAGCCGCCGAAGTAATCGACGGCCCGCAGTCCGTGGTGTGGGACGAGGCGGAGAACCGCCTGCACGTCCAGAAGGCATTGCTCGAATACCTGGTCCTAGGCAAGCTCAGTTAATCCTGCCCGGTTCCGCATATCCCAATCATCATCCCAGCAAGCGAAGCAGAAATCATGTCGACCATTCTCCAGTCCGTACCCGTCAATCAGAAAGTGGGCATCGCCTTTTCCGGCGGCCTCGATACCAGCGCCGCGCTGCACTGGATGCGTCAGAAAGGCGCAATCCCGTACGCCTATACCGCAAACCTGGGCCAGCCCGACGAACCCGACTATGACGCAATCCCGAAGAAGGCAAAGCAGTACGGCGCCGAGCAGGCACGCCTGATCGATTGCCGCGAGCAGCTGGTCGCCGAAGGCATCGCCGCGCTGCAAAGCGGCGCCTTCCACATCTCGACCGCCGGCGTCACCTACTTCAACACCACGCCGCTGGGCCGCGCTGTCACCGGCACCATGCTGGTCGCCGCGATGCAGGAAGACCAGGTCGACATCTGGGGTGACGGCTCCACCTTCAAGGGCAACGACATCGAGCGTTTCTACCGCTACGGCCTGCTGGTGAACCCGGCGCTGCGCATCTACAAGCCCTGGCTGGACGACACCTTCATCCGCGAACTCGGCGGCCGCAAGGAGATGTCGGAGTTCCTGATCAAGTCCGGTTTCGACTACAAGATGTCGGTCGAGAAGGCCTACTCCACCGACTCCAACATGCTCGGCGCAACGCACGAGGCGAAAGACCTCGAGCACCTGAACAGCGGCATGAAGATCGTCGAGCCGATCATGGGCGTGGCCTTCTGGCGCGACGACGTTGAAGTCAAGAAGGAAGAAGTCACCGTCCGCTTCGAAGAAGGCCGCCCGGTCGCGCTGAATGGCATCACCTTCGCCAACGCGGTCGACCTGATGATGGAAGCGAACCGCATCGGCGGCCGTCACGGCCTCGGCATGAGCGACCAGATCGAAAACCGCATCATCGAAGCGAAGAGCCGCGGCATCTACGAAGCCCCCGGCCTGGCGCTGCTGTTCATCGCTTACGAGCGCCTGGTCACCGGCATCCACAACGAAGACACTATCGAACAGTACCGTGAAAACGGTCGCAAGCTCGGCCGCCTGCTTTACCAGGGCCGCTGGTTCGATCCGCAGGCGATCATGCTGCGTGAAGCATCCCAACGCTGGGTGGCGCGCGCCATCACCGGTGAAGTCACGCTGGAACTGCGCCGCGGCAACGACTACTCGATCCTGAACACCGAATCGCCGAACCTGACCTACCAGCCGGAACGCCTGACGATGGAAAAGGGCGAGGGAGCCTTCACGCCGCAGGACCGCATCGGCCAGCTGACCATGCGCAACCTGGACATCACCGACACGCGCGACAAGCTGGGCATCTACAGCAAGGCTGGCCTGCTGTCTGCCGGTTCGTCGGTGGCACTGCCTCGCCTCGGCAAGAGCGACAAGTAACGAAAACAACCAACATCAAGAGACAACATGACCACTCAATTCGACAACGTTTCCGTCGTCAAGAAGGCCAACATCTACTTCGACGGCAAGTGCGTTTCGCACACCGTACTGTTCGCCGACGGCACCAAGAAGACCATCGGCGTGATCTTCCCGTCGTCGCTGACCTTCAATACCGGCGCGCCGGAAATCATGGAACTGAATGCCGGCAAATGCCGCATCCGCCTGAAGGGCGAAACCGAATGGAAGGGCTACGAAGGCGGCCAGAGTTTCAACGTCCCGGGCAACTCCAGCTTCGATATCGAAACGCTGGAAACGCTGGATTACGTATGCCATTTCGTCGCAGCGTAAGCAGGCAAGTACCAGTAAAAAAGGCGATCGAGTGATCGCCTTTTTTTCGTCAGATAAAAATCGGCTCCGGCTCCAGCCTGACACCAAAGCGCGCCAAGACATCCTCCTGGATCGCCGCGGCGAGGTCCGCAATCTCCTTGCCCGTCGCACCGCCGCGGTTGACCAGCACCAGCGCCTGCTTCTCATACACGCCAGCCGCGCCCAGGCTCTTTCCCTTCCAGCCGCTCTGGTCGATCAGCCATCCGGCGGCAAGTTTGTAGCTATCGTCCGCTTGCGGGTAGCTCACCAGTTGCGGATAACGTTCCAGCAGCGCACCGCGTTGCTCTCTGCTTACGATAGGGTTCTTGAAGAAACTGCCCGCGTTGCCGATCACCGCAGGGTCAGGCAGTTTGCGTGTGCGAATGGCGACCACCGCCTCGCTGATCTGCACGGGTGTCGGGGCACCGATGCCGCGCGCATCCAACTCCTTCACCACATCGGCATATTGCGTATTCGGCTGCCACGCCTTTGGCAGCGCAAAGGTCACATCCAGAATCGCTGCGCTCTCGCGCAACTCGTGCTTGAAGACGCTGTCCCGGTAACCGAATCGGCAACCCGCATTGTCGAGCGTGAACGTTTCGCCGCTATCAAAATCGAATGCAGTCAGCGAATGGAACCGGTCTTTCAGTTCGATGCCGTAGGCACCGATATTCTGGATCGGCGAGGCACCGACATTGCCGGGAATGAGTGAGAGATTTTCCAGTCCGCCCAGGCCTTGCTGCAGCGTCCATTCGACGAAGCCGTGCCAGTTCTCCCCTGCTGCGGCCTTCACATACACCGCATCGGCATCTTCGCTGACGATTTGCACGCCTGTCAGCTGCATATGGAGCACCAGGCCGGGGAAATCGCCGGTCAGCAGGAGGTTGCTGCCGCCTCCCAGCACCAGGCGCGGTAGGCGCGCCAGGAACGGGTCGTTTTTAACATGTGTCAACATGTCGACCGACGTGACAGGAAGATAAGCCTTCGCTTTGGCGTCGATACCGAAGGTATTGAAGCGCTGGAGCGAAAAGTCGTATTGAACGGGAAGAACAGTAGCCATAGCGCAGGCCATTATATAGAGGGCCGCGTCTAGCCACCCGTTTTTTTGTCGGCTAGAATCGGCGTTGACCAACTCGCAATGCGGCCTGCCAGAACAACCACAATCAGGCCGGTTCCCACCAACGTGATACAGGAAAATCAGCCATGCCGTCTTTTGATGTCGTCTCCGAAGCCAATATCGTCGAAGTGCGCAATGCCGTCGACCAGTCGAACAAGGAAATCACCACCCGCTTCGACTTCAAGGGCAGCGATGCCCGCGTCGAGCAGAAGGAGCGCGAACTGACCGCCTATGCCGACAGCGAATTCCAGCTCAACCAGGTGCGCGACGTGCTGACCGGGAAGATGGTCAAGCGCAGTGTCGACGTACGCTTCCTCGACATCGGCAAGATCGAGAAGATCGGCGGCGACATGGTCAAGCAAGTCATCAAGGTCAAGAACGGCATCGACTCCGACACCGCGAAGAAGATCGTGAAGATCGTCAAGGAAAGCAAGATCAAGGTACAGGCCAGCATCCAGGGCGACGCGGTGCGCGTTTCCGGCGCCAAGCGCGACGACCTGCAATCGGCAATCGCGCTGCTGCGCAAGGAAGTCACCGACCTGCCGCTCGAATTCAACAACTTCCGCGACTAAACGCCTCGACGCCCATGCGCCTCCTCGCTCTCGCCGCCGGACTGCTGCTATCCCACGCCACCCTCGCTGCGGACATCAGCGTTGTCGGGCTCTTCCCGAACAAGGCGGTGCTGGTGGTCGACGGCGGCACGCCGAAAACCTATTCGGTGGGCGCAACCATCGTTGACGGCATCAAGCTGGTGGCGTCGAATGAATCCGGAGCGACCATCGAGGTCAACGGCAAGCGGCAAACCATCGCCATGGGCGAGCATGTCAACCGTGCACCTTCCTCGGACGGAAAGCAGAGCGTCACACTGCAGGCCGATGGCCAGGGTCATTACATGGTGAATGGTCAGATCAACGGCGGAAGCGTGCGCATGCTGCTCGATACGGGGGCAACGCTGATCGCCCTGCCGGCTTCAGAGGCGGTGCGGCTGGGCATCGACTACAAGAAGGGCTCACCCGGCTATGTGAATACCGCCAATGGCGTTGCGCCCGCTTACAAGGTCAAGCTGAACACGGTCCGCGTGGGCGACATCGAGATCAACCAGGTGGACGCGCTGGTGCAGGAGCAGGGCCTCCCCCTCATCCTGCTCGGCATGTCCTTCCTCAATCGCACCGAAATGCGCCGCGACGGCGCGCAGATGGTCCTCACCAAACGCTTCTGAGCGCCCTACCCGTTACGGGAATGCGGGAATGTGCGGTTCCACGCCTCCGAACTTGATTTCCGGATGGCGTTTTTCCACCAGCTCCTCGATTTCCCTCACGCGGCGGAACGGCACGTCGACCATCAGCAGCACCTGCCCGCTCTCAATGCCTTTCTGGAAGGCCGTCAGGCGGGAATTCGGGATTGCAGCCGCGACCATGCCGGAAGCCCAGGCACCGAACAAGACACCGATGATGCCTGCGAACAGGACCGCCACCATGGGCAGGTGGATGCCCTCCGGCGGAAACTGCACGAGCAAGGCGCCGACAATCACGCCGATCGCCCCTCCGGTCATCATGCCCGACTCGACGCCATGCACAAGGTCGGTTTTCTGGATGAAGCTCGCTTCCGGCATGTCCGGCAGCGGTGTGCCGTCTTTGGCCCAGAAGTGCATGTGGCGTTCCTCGATACGGGCAAGCAGCAACTCGTCGAGCAACGCGCGTGCGCTGGGCACGTCGGGCAGCATGAAATAGAGTCTGCGGCGCATGATAGCCTCCTGTGAAAGGTAGCATCTGCTTTATTTATAGCAAACGAGACAGGCTGCACAAAGGCCGATCTTCGTTCATTTATGCGACGCAGATACAAAAAAGGCACGGCCAATGCCGTGCCTTTTTGCGTTAATAACGGCTTACTCGTCGTTCGCGAGACGGCGCTGGCGCACTGCTTCTGCCAAGCCTTCCAGGACCTTCACACTGGTATCCCAATCGATGCAGCCGTCGGTAATCGACTGGCCATACGTGAGCTCCTTGCCCGGAACCAGATCCTGGCGGCCGGCAACCAGGTGGGATTCCACCATCACGCCGACGATACGGGTATCGCCGCCGGCAATCTGCTTCCCGATGTCGGCACAGACCGGCACCTGGTTCTCCGGCTTCTTGGAGCTGTTCGCATGCGACGCATCGATCATCAGGCGCGAAGCGAGGCCGTTGGCGGCGATGTCCTTGCACGCGGCTTCAACGCTGGCAGCGTCGTAGTTCGGGGCCTTGCCACCACGCAGGATGATGTGGCAATCCTCGTTACCGCTGGTGGAAACGATCGCCGAGTGGCCGCCCTTTGTTACCGATAGGAAATGGTGCGGTTGAGACGCCGCCTTGATCGCATCGACGGCGATCTTGACATTACCATCCGTGCCGTTCTTGAATCCGACCGGGCAGGACAGGCCGGATGCCAGTTCGCGGTGCACCTGCGATTCCGTCGTGCGCGCGCCGATGGCGCCCCAGCTGATCAGGTCGGCGACATACTGCGGGCTGATCACGTCGAGGAATTCGGTACCGGCAGGCAGACCGAGTTGATTGACGTTGAGCAACAATTCACGCGCCATGCGCAGGCCGTCGTTGATGCGGAAGCTGTTATCCATGTACGGGTCGTTGATCAGGCCCTTCCAGCCCACCGTGGTACGCGGCTTTTCGAAATACACGCGCATGACGATTTCCAGGTCATCCTTGAAGCGCTCGCGCTGCTCGACCAGGCGGCGCGCATAGTCCATAGCGGCCTTGGTATCGTGGATCGAGCAGGGGCCGATCACTACCATCACGCGGTCGTCCTGGCCGTGCAGGATGCGGTGCAACGCGATACGCGCGTTGGCGACCGTGTTGGAGGCCTTCTCGGTGCAGGAATATTCGCGAATCAGGTGCGAGGGCGGAGCGAGCTCCTTCATCTCCCGGATGCGCAAGTCGTCGGTGCGTGGCATGTTGATCTCTCCAGTCAGGTTCAAGTCTGTATAAACGAAAAAACCGCCATTTCTGGCGGTTTTTTCAGGATTCGGTTCGGGCTCTTTTATTCGTGCGCTTACCGCTTTTCCACCGCCTTGGGGCTGGACAAGCTAAAGAAAAAATAAAAGTAAAAGCGCGCGAAAGTCATGTTTTCCAAGGTTTTGCGGAAAAATTTCGATTAATAGTGCAGTAATTCCATGGATTTGGCAAGACTTGGGGGATAAATCGTTTGAAATTCCCCCAAATCTCCGGTTATCACCCGATCAAGCCGTTCCACCCACCGTCACGCCATCGATCCTGAGCGTCGGCTGGCCCACTCCGACCGGCACACTCTGCCCTTCCTTGCCGCAAACGCCGATGCCGCTGTCGAGCTGCATGTCGTTGCCGATCATGGAGACGCGGTTGAGCACGTCGGGGCCGTTGCCGATCAAAGTCGCGCCCTTCACCGGATAGGTGACCTTGCCGTCCTCGATCATGTACGCCTCGCTGGCGGAAAACACGAACTTGCCGTTGGTGATATCCACCTGGCCGCCGCCGAAGTTCACCGCATACAGGCCGTTCTTCACCGACGCGATGATTTCCTGCGGATCCTTGTCTCCGGCCAGCATGTAGGTGTTGGTCATGCGCGGCATCGGAAGGTGCGCATACGACTCGCGGCGCGCATTGCCGGTGACGTCCATCTTCATCAGGCGCGCATTCATTGTGTCCTGGATGTAGCCTCGCAGGATGCCGTCTTCGATGAGCGTCGTGCATTGCGTCGGGTTGCCTTCGTCGTCGATGTTGAGCGAACCGCGGCGATCCTTGATCGTACCGTCGTCGACCACAGTCACGCCCTTGGCCGCGACGCGTTCGCCAATACGACCGGAGAAGGTACTCGAGCCCTTGCGGTTGAAGTCACCTTCGAGGCCGTGACCGACCGCTTCATGCAGCAGCACGCCGGGCCAGCCGGGGCCAAGGACGACGGTCATCGGGCCTGCAGGCGCGGGGCGCGCATCGAGGTTGACGATGGCCGACTCCACCGCTTCGGACGCATACTTCTCGAGAAGCTCGTCGCTGAAATAGCCGTAGTCGTAACGGCCGCCGCCGCCGCTGGAGCCCACTTCGCGCCGGCCGTTCTGTTCGGCGATCACGGTCACCGACACGCGCACCAGCGGGCGGATATCGGCTGCCAGCACGCCATCGCTGCGCACAACGAGCACCACGTCATACTCGCCTGCCAGGCCGGCCATGACCTGCACCACACGCGGGTCCTTGGCGCGTGCAATCTTCTCGATCTTTTCCAGCAGCTTGACCTTGCCGGTGGCATCGAGCGATGCGAGCGGATCGTGCGGCAGGTAGAGTGAACGGCCGCCGACAGCCTGGATCGAGGAAGCGACCTTGATCTTGCCCGCGCCTTGGCGCGCGATCGTGCGCGTTGCCGCGGCTGCCTCGAGCAGCGCCTGTTCGGAGATTTCATCCGAGTAGGAAAACGCGGTCTTGTCGCCTGAAACGGCACGCACACCTACGCCCTGATCGATCGAGAAGCTGCCGGTCTTGACGATGCCTTCTTCCAGGCTCCAGCCTTCGTTGCGCGTGAACTGGAAGTACAGGTCGGCATAGTCGACCTTGTGCGTGAAGATCTCGCCAAGCGCCTTGCTCAGTTTCGATTCATCGAGCCCGAAGGGAGCGAGCAGGATGTCGCGTGCGACGGCGAGTGTCTGGAGATTCGGTTCGAATAGATTCATGGTTTCTTGTCGCGTGCGCTGTACGCACGGCTTGACGAATTCAAAAGATGGATAGATTGTAGAACATCTGCCCGGTAACCGTTCGAAACTCCCGGTTCAATGCCTGCCGGGAAGTATTCTCCACTCCCTAAAGCTTGCGATGCTTCAATGCCGGCAAGCTCTCACGCACGCGCTGCAGGTGCGATGGATCTATGTCGCCGATGACGACGCCTTCTCCTTCCGCCAGCCCGGCCTTCACTTCGCCCCAGGGATCGATCAGCATGCTGTGGCCCCAGGTACGGCGGCCGTTCGGATGCTGCCCGCCCTGCGCGGCGGCGAGCACATAGCACTGGTTCTCGATCGCGCGGGCACGCAGCAGGATTTCCCAGTGTGCGCGTCCGGTCGTATAGGTAAATGCTGCCGGCACCACGATCAGGGTGCAGTCGCCCATCGCCCGATAGAGTTCGGGAAAGCGCAGGTCGTAGCACACCGACAGCCCCACCCTGCCGAAGGGCGAATCAACTGTACCGACCGCGGTACCGTGCACGATGGTGCGCGCCTCGTCGTACGACTCCTCCCCCTTGGTGAAGCTGAACAGATGGATCTTGTCGTAGCGGACCACGTGCTCGCCCTGCGGGTTGTACACCATCGTGGTGTTCAGAACCTTGCCCGCATCGGACGAAGCCATCAGCAAGGTTCCGCCAATCAGCCAGACGCCGTGTTCGCGCGCGATTTCCGACATGCATTTCTGTATCGGCCCCGCATCGAGCTGCTCGGCGTGCGCGACCTTGTCCGATTCCTTCATCCCCATGATCGACCAGTATTCCGGCAGCAGGACCAGGCGTGCGCCCTGTCGCGCGGCGTCGGCAATGAGACGGCGTGCGGCAGCGATGTTCTCCTCCACCACAGGTGTCGACACCATTTGTATCGCGGCGACTTTGACGGATTCGGCAAGCATGTCATTCCTCAACTGTTGTCCCTGGAATTGTTCGCAATTTCTCCGGACTGCTCCTGCGACTTGCGTACCAGCTTGTTTACCACCGGCTCCTTCCACGGCCCCGTGACTTGGTACTCGAAGGTAAATGCCTTCATCAGCGGGTCGCGCAGGAACAACTGAGCAAGGAAGGTGCCTACACCGATCACGGGGTTCACTGCAAGACCATACACGACGGAAGCAGCACCCACATTGATCTCGGGTATGACGACGACGTGCAGGTTTTGCGCTTCCTTGCCAATATCCGCCGTACCGTCCATCAACACCGTTGCCGCCACGCCGCGCATCTTGAAGTTGTCGGTCTTCGCGACGCCGTTGGCAATGCTCGCGGTAGCGGTTACGCCGTCGAACGCGAACCCCTCGGAGAACACGTCACGGAAATCCAGCGTGAGGCGGCGCGGCAGCGATTGCAGGCTCAGTACACCGAGAAGCTTGGCCGCTGCCGGATCGACCTTGAGGAACTGCCCGCTCGCAAGATCGAGATTAATCCGGCCGTTGAGACTTGGAATGTCGAGTGAGAACGGAAGCCCTTTCCAGTTGATCTCACCATCCATCTTGCCCTTGCCGCCGCGCAGTACATGCGCAAACCCGAAGCGCTCCAGCAGCTTGCCGGCATCGGCGATGTTGAGCGTGTAGTCGAGGCTGGACAGGTTTTCCCCGTCGCGCGATGTCCATTTCCCCGTGGCCTTCAGCTCTGCATCGGCATTCGTTATCGCGAGCTTGCTGATCCGCCATTCGCGCCCGCTGAAGCCGCGCGCGTTGTGCGCCGCAAGTTCAAGCTGGCCGAACTTCTTCCCGAACAGTTCGAAATTCTCGGCGATGATATCCACCGCCGGCATCTGCGTCGTCGTGTTCTTGCCCTCGAGCAGGTCAGTCACGTCGGTTGCCGCGGACTTCGGAATCACCAGCGATGCAAGGCGTGCGGTCACCCTGCCCAGCCCCTGCCCGGACCGCGACTCGACCCAGGTGAGGTAGCCCGATGCCTGCTCGGAATCGATGTTGGCCTGCCAGGTCCCCTTGCTGTGCGAGGCGCCAACAACCACGTTGTCGAGCTTGCGATCCATGATCACCAGCTCGGTTGCACGGGCGGCGAGCACTTCCGGTTCGATGTACTGTGCGATCGAAAGCGCATCCTGCTGCCTGCCGTTATCGGCCGGCCTGCCGGATGAGGTGACGGAGCTCAGCGCGCGGCGCCACGCGTCGATGTCCAACGACTTCATGCTGACGTTGGCGATCACGCCGCTGTCGGGCTGCGGCGGAGGGACATTGACGCCGATACCGCCGCGCACCACCTTCCATTCCGCATCCTTGTCGTGTGTCTTTTGCCGCTCGTACCGCGAGGAGATCGCCGATCCCAGCGAAATCTTCATCTCGTCGCGCAATATGGTCGGATCGCCGCTCGGCAGCCCGGCTAGCTCGAACTTGAGCGGCATGCTCTCGTTGGCTGCCTTGCGCAAGGGCGCGGGAAAATCGAGGGCGATGCCGGCGAGATTCGATTCAACGGTGATTTCAGGCTGTCCATTCTTCACGCGAATGGCCGTGGTATATCGCGCGCTGCCGGTGATGCGCTCCAGCGGCCGTTGCGTGGCGGGCGTGGAGTACGTCTTGCGCACGCCGTCTGCGGACAGGCTGCCGTCCGCTTTGACAAGGATCGTGCCGTCGCGCTGTGTGCCGCCGGAAATGGTGACCGGACCGCCGAGGAAGTTCGACTTGATCGCACCGATGGTGAAACCCTTCTCGTTGAAGTCGAGCTTTCCGTTCGCCGCCGATAACGGAGGCATGAGATTGTTCAGGGTGACTGTGTTGCCAAGGAATTGCAGGCTGCCGAGCACCTTGGCATCCTGCACGTGATTCAAGGGCAACAGCAGTTTCAGCGCAAGCTTCGCGTTGCCGCCGGCCTTTGTCTCCTCCGTGAAGTGACCGATCCACTCGCCTACCGGGCTGTCGTTGGTGAAACGGACAAAGTTTTGCAAGGGGCCGGCAGCTTCGCCGTCGACGTCGAGCACCGAGTCATGGTCGGCGAGGTCGGGAATGACCACCTTGACACGCGACAGCGTCGTTCCGGACGTCCTTGCGCTATCGGCAAGGATTTCCATCCTTGCTCGGTCGAATGCAATGGTGCCGTTGATCTGATCGATCACCGGCCAGTACGGAGACTTGCCGTCCTTGGCAATCATGTCGGGTGCATAGTTCAGCTTGCCGTTCTCGATCTTGCCAACGATGCTGAATTCGCCTTTCGACCTGTCGTGCTGCGCATGATAGGGAAACTGCGACAGCTCGCCCTTCATTCGGAGTTTCACATCCTTCACGGCGCCACCGAGCAAGGCACCGGCCAACCAGTGGCGCAGGGTTTCCGGCGTCTGCACCGGCAGGTAACGTTCCACCTTCTGCAGTTCGAGCCGGTTGAGTTTGCCCTGGATATCAATCGTGCCCTGCGGCCCGCCGGGCACACGCTTCAAGGGCATCAGGTGCTTGCCCGAAAACGCGCCGGCGAGGTGTTCGTGCACGAAATCCATCTTCTGCACATCGAGCAGCAATTGGTCGTTCTCCTGGAAAGCCCAGGTTGCCTGCATGTTCAGCGATTCGAACGGCATCACCGGATCGTCGAAGTAGCCCGGAAACTGGAGGACGAGCTTGCTGGAGGCAAGGTTGAATGAACCGCCGCGGTCGCTGGCATCGACCCGGCCTGTCAGGTTTTCAAAACCGGGGATGGCGGGCACCGCAGCCTGCGCAGGAGCATTCGCCGTCTTTGGCCTCGCCGGGCGGGCTGCTTGCGGTTTGAGCGAAAGGCCGATGAACTGGCCCTTGACGCTGTACGCGGAAATATTGGGATAGGTGCCATGCCATTGCGCCGAGAAATCCTTCAGCGCGCCGCGCGGCGCAAAGTCTTCCAGCATCTGGCGCTGTTCCGCCGGTATGGGCAGGCGTTCGGCGAAATTGGCGATCGTCTCGAGGTCGAGCAGGCGCGCGCGGATCTCCGTCCTCGCCGGCTTACCTGCCTTGGCGGGTGTAAAGCTTTCGCTGATCGTGGTACGGGGCAGGAACCGGCCGTCATCGGTCTGCAGGGTGAAGTCGGTGAGCGAAATGGCATGTCCGTGTTCACCGAAAGCGGGCGTGCCGTCTTCGCTGTCGCGGTCGAATTCCTCGCGCACGGAAACGCGCCCGCTGACCTCGGTCAGGTTCATCAGGTCGAGGTCCTTGCGCAGGCGCGCGGAGACATTAGACAGCGTCAGGTCGGCCGTGAAGTCCGCCACCTTCGCATTGTCGAAGCTCAGCCAGGCACGCACCGATCCCTTGCCGCTCTGCATATCGATCGGGTAATCGTAATAGGCGCGCCACACCGTCAGGTCGGTGTCCCGGAAGTCGGCGTAGAGTTCGCCCTTCCAGCGCTTGACGTCCGAGATAGTGCTGGCGAAGTGCGGATGTTCGAATGACGCACGGATGTCGAGTGGCGCGGCGAATTCCGCCGGCGGCGTGGCCTTGAGTGCGAACCGGTGCTGCCGCCACTGGTTATGCAGGAGGAAATTGACATTGTCCAGCACAAGCTCGGGCGCGCCCCGCATCTTGTCGTTCCAGCGCAGGCGTCCATCGCGTATGACGATCTCCCGTTGCGACAGCGCCCAGTCCGCCCCCTTGCCATCCCCGCCCTTGCCAAGATCCACAAAGATACCGGCCACGTACAGCTTGCCGTCCGGGTCCCGCCGGACATCCATATCGGGCCGGACGATCTCGATCTGCTGCAGCCGCAGTTCGCCTACTACGGCTGTCAGCCAGGACAGGGTGGCCGAAACGCTCGGAAGCGTCAGCGCCGCGTTGCCGGATTTGTCATGGATGACCACCGTATCCAGTGTCAGGCGCGGACGCAGTCCCGACCAGGACGCCTCAATGTCGCCGATGGTCACCCGGTTGCCGATAGCCTGGCTGGCCAGTTGTTCCACATTGGGTTTGTAGCTGTCGATATTCGGCAGCACCGCATAGCGCAATGCAAGCACCAGCGCGCAAAAGATGAAGTAGACGACAATGGCGAGCTTGAACAGCACGCCCAGAGCACGGAAGGTCGCCGCGTTGGCGAATCGATAACAGCCCCGCGTCGCATACCAGCATGCGACGGCGCCGGCAGCGATTTTGTGCGGAATGAGCTTGGCAATGGACATCAATAAGGACAGCGGAAAAACAGGCAGCGTAAAATAAGGTCAAGCATGCATTGCAAACACTACAACCCACATGTTCGCACGGATATCAACGACTTGGAACCGCGAGCGTTGATAGAACGACCATGCTTCGCCGCCAAAGGCTCCCCTCATCGACACTCCCATTGATATTGTGACCCAATCCTATTTGACCAGTAACATTGCATCCCGGTTCTACGCACGCTGGCTGAATGCTGACCCGGCTCGCGCGGGCATGGTGGCGGATCTTGTCGAATTATCCATGACACCTGCCGATTTTGCCCAGCTTTTACAAAAAGAAACAGAGGCGGGCATGCCTCTGCAGCGGGCCGTCCGCAGGGTGCGCAATCTTGTCATGGCCACGCTCATCGAGCGCGACCTGAGCGGGCGGGCCGACCTGGACGAGGTACTGCGTACGATCAGCAGCTTTGCCGACTTCGCAGTGCAGACGCACCTCTCGGCGCTCACGGCCGAAATGGTGGAGGCGCACGGCACGCCCATCGGCGCTGAATCCGGCGAGCCGCAGGAAATGATTGTGCTCGGCATGGGCAAGCTGGGAGGCGGGGAGTTGAACGTCTCCTCGGATATCGACTTGATCTTCGTCTATCCGGAAAACGGTGAAACACAGACCACATCGCCAGAGCAGCGCCCCTTGTCAAACCATGAATTTTTCGTCCGCCTCGGGAAGAAGTTGATCGGCGCACTGTCCGAGATCACCGAGGACGGCTTCACCTTCCGCGTCGACATGGCCTTGCGGCCGAACGGCGCGTCCGGGCCGCTTGCCGCCAGCTTCGGCATGGTGGAGGAATACCTGATCGTGCAAGGCCGCGAGTGGGAACGCTACGCATGGGTGAAGGCGCGTGCGGTTACCGGACGCCCGTCCGACATCGCCGCCCTTGAGCAAATCGTGCGCCCCTTCGTCTATCGGCGCTATCTCGATTTTGGCGCCATTGAAGCCTTGCGCAACATGCATGCGCAGATCCGAGCCGAGGTCGTCCGCCAGGAGGCGCGCCATCCGGGCCGGACCAACAACGTCAAGCTCGGCCGCGGCGGCATCCGCGAGGTCGAGTTCCTCGCCCAGGTGTTCCAACTGATCCGCGGTGGCCGCGACGCATCCCTGCGCGACCGCTCGACACGCAGGACACTGGTCACGCTCGCCGAGAAAAACCTGCTAACCACCGAAGAAGTGACGCAGCTGCAGGACGCCTACACCTTCCTGCGCAACCTCGAACACCGCCTGCAGTACCTCGACGATGCGCAGACCCACACCCTGCCCTCCAATCCGGACGACCGGCTGACGGTCGCGAAGATGATGGGCTTCACCGACGTCGAGGCCATGCTCGAAGAACTCGACGCCCACCGTGCCGTCGTCGCCGCGCAGTTCGATGCCATCTTCGCCGACAAGCGCAACGGCCAGGCCCAACCGGCGGAATCGGAAGGCTCGCCGCAAATGGAGCTGTCCCACGACGATGGCAGCGAAGCAATCGAAGCGCGGCTGATGGCACTCGGCTTCGACGATGTCCACTCCGCGGCGCATCGCCTGCTCGCGACCTGGCAATCGCCCAAACTGTCGTCGCTGCCGGAAACCAGCCGCAGCAAGCTGCAGGCACTGGTCAACGCATCGCTGCCGCTCATCGCCGAAATAACGGAAGCGCGGCGGGCGACGCTGGGGCGCCTGCTGGACTTCTTCGAAGCGATCGCGCGCCGCGCCGCTTATCTCGCCCTGCTGACCGAATATCCGCATACACTGGGCCGGGTCATCCGCATGATGAGCGCCAGCGACTGGGCAGCGAAGTACCTGACGCGCCACCCCATCCTCCTCGACGAGTTGCTGGAAGACCGCACGCTCAAGGCCGCCCCCGACTGGCCGGCTTTTGCCGCGGAAGTGCAGCGCCAGCTCGACGCGGCCCATGGCGATACCGAGCACCAGATGAACGTGCTGCGCGACCTGCACCATGCACAGCTGTTCCGTCTGCTCGCGCAGGACCTGGAAGGCGCGCTCACGGTGGAACGGCTGGCCGACCACCTGTCGGCGCTTGCCGACATCCTGGTCGATGTTACGATCAAGGCGGTCTGGAACACCATTCACAATCGCCATCGTGAAGCACCGAAATTCGCCGTCATCGCCTACGGCAAGCTGGGCGGCAAGGAACTCGGCTACGCGTCGGACCTCGACGTGATCTTCCTGTACGACGACGAAGACCAGGAGGCGCCGGGGCTGTACGCGAAACTGGCACAGCGTTTCATCACCTGGATGACCAGCCATACGCCGGCCGGCATCTTGTTCGACATCGACATCGCGTTGCGTCCGGACGGCGCGAGCGGCCTTCTGGTCTCGCGGCTGACGGCCTTCGAGAAGTACCAGATGGAATCCGCATGGGTCTGGGAACACCAGGCGCTGACGCGTGCGCGCTTTTGTGCAGGCGATGCATCCATCGGTGCGCGTTTCGAGGCCATCCGCGAAGCGGTCCTGCGTCAGTCGCGGGAGGAAGGCAAGCTGCGCGAGGAGGTACGCGCCATGCGCAAGAAGATGCATGATGCGCACCCCAACCGCTCGACACAGTTCGACTTGAAGCACGATGCCGGCGGCATGATCGACATCGAGTTCATCGTCCAGTACCTGGTGCTGCTGCACGCGTCGAAATACCCGCAGCTGACAGCGGACATCGGCAATATTGCATTGCTGAAACTATGTGGAGAACTGGGGCTGATCGACAAGGAACTGTCGGTTGATGTTGCCGACGCGTACCGAATGCTCCGCAAGCTGCAGCACCAGATTCGTTTGCAGGGCAACGACCGGGCGCGTGTGGAACTGGAGCGTGTTGCGCCGCAAGTATCTCAGGTCAAGCGCCTGTGGTCTGCCATTCTCCATGTGGAGACCACTGACTAAGCGCAGTTTCCTTTTGGCATCATTTCGCGAAGAGTTGCAATCGCTCCATAAAATACTATCTTGGTAACTGTGAGCGTGCATGGAAGCGCGGGCGTCGTACTACGCCGCCCGCGCTACGGAGCGCAACATGAACAAGCCAAACGTGAAGGGGCAACGCCTCGTCGCATTGTTCCTTCTCGGAAACCTCTTATTCAACTACCCCCTGCTGGCCCTTTTCAACCGGGCCGAGGCCTTGCTGGGCGTCCCTGTCTTGTATGTGTATGTGTTCGGCGCGTGGGCATTGCTCATCGCATTGCTGGCGCGTGTCGCCGAAAAGAGTTGAGCAATGCGTGCCGCCACTTCGTGCCGCAGCGGGTGCTGAATGATTCCCGGCCCACTGATCGCGCTAGTGGCCTTCGCCTACCTCGGAATTCTGTTCGCGGTCGCCTACTACGGTGACAAGGCCGCATCCCGCGGCAAAAGCATCATCGCCAACGCCTATGTCTATTCGCTGTCGCTGGCCGTCTACGCAACCGCCTGGACCTTTTATGGCAGTGTAGGCCGCGCATCGGCCAGCGGCATTGGCTTCCTGCCTGTCTATCTCGGACCGACCGTCATGGCGACCGTGTGGTGGCTGGTGCTGCGCAAGATCATCCGGATTGCCAAGGATAACCACATCACCTCGCTGGCCGACTTCGTATCTTCGCGCTACGGCAAGAGCGGCCTGCTGGCCGGGCTGGTGACCACGATCGCGGTGCTCGGCGTCACGCCCTACATCTCGCTGCAGCTCAAGGCGATCTCCGCCAGTTTCAATGTGCTGCTCGATTATCCGACCATCCTCGCCGTCGATCAGGCGGCGCAAATCCCGGTCTGGCGCGACACAGCCTTCTATGTCGCGCTGATACTGGCCGCCTTTACCATCGTGTTCGGCACACGGCACATCGATGCCGCCGAACGCCATGAAGGCATGGTTGCCGCGATCGCGTTCGAGTCGCTGGTCAAGCTGGTGGCCTTCCTGTGCGTCGGCGTCTTTGTCACCTGGGGGATGTACAACGGGCTCGGCGACCTGTTCGGCAAGGCCGCGCAGCTCCCGCAGGCCAAGGCGGCGTTCACCATCGGCAACGACCGGATCGATGTCTACCATAGCTGGGCGTCGCTGTTTTCGGTTGCATTCATTTCCGCTCTGGCCATCATCTTCCTGCCGCGTCAGTTCCAGGTCGCGGTGGTCGAGAACGTCGACGAATCGCACGTGAACAAGGCGACATGGCTTTTCCCGCTTTACCTACTGCTGTTCAATATCTTCGTCCTGCCGATCGCATTCGGCGGCCTGCTCCACTTTTCCGGGCAGAACGTCAATCCCGATACATTTGTCCTCACGCTGCCTTTGTCCGAGCGGCAGCCAGCGCTGGCACTGCTCGTGTTCATCGGCGGCTTCTCCGCGGCAACCGGGATGGTGATCGTCGAGAGCATCGCGCTCTCGACCATGGTGTGCAACGACCTTGTGATGCCCGCGCTGCTGCGCATCAAGCGGCTGAAGCTGACCGAACGCGAAAACCTCTCCGGCCTGTTGCTCGCCATCCGCCGTACCACCATCGTGCTCGGCATGCTGCTCGGCTATGCCTACTTCAGGCTGGCGAGCGAGGCCTATGCGCTGGTGTCGATCGGTCTCATCTCGTTTGCCGCGGTCGCGCAGTTTGCTCCCGCCGTGCTGGGCGGCATCTACTGGAAAGGCGCGACGCGCCCCGGGGCGCTGGCCGGTCTGGCGGCGGGTTTCCTGGTCTGGATGTATACCCTGATGCTGCCTGCATTCGCGCGCTCGGGCTGGCTGCCCATGGGCCTGCTTTCCGACGGGCCGTTCGGTATCCCGCTGCTGCGCCCGCTGGAATTGTTCGGGCTGTCCGGGCTTGATGAAATCACGCATGCAATGGTGTGGAGCATGCTGGCCAATGTGGGCGCATTCATCGGCGTATCGGTCATGACCGGACAGACTGCCATCGAACAGACGCAGGCGGCACTTTTCGTGGACGTGTTCAAACATGAGCGTGTAACGCCGGAACAAGACTGGCGCCCTCGCGGATCTTTGCCGGATCTGCATGCCGTGCTGTCGCGCTTCCTGGGACCGGAACGTGCATTCACGACGTTTTCCAACTACGCGAAGCGGCACGGCATGGATTGGCCGCGGGAAGCCGACGCGGAACTGGTCAGCGTGTCGGAGTCCCAGCTTGCCGGGGTGATCGGCGCAGCCTCTGCCCGAATCATGATTGCATCCGTGATCGAGAAGGAGCCGCTGCGAGACAGCCTGACCCGGCTTCCCAACCGCTCGCTGATGCTGGATCGCCTGAATGACGCGATGGAACAGGCGAAAACTAGCAACGACCACAGCTTCGCGGTACTGTTTCTCTCGCTGGACCGCTTCCGCGTGATTACCGACAGCCTCGGGCGCCATGTCGGCGACCAGTTGCTGATCAACGTGGCGCGGCGCCTGAGCGACGGCCTGCGCCTGGGCGATACGGTTGCGCACATTGGCGGAGACGACTTCGCGCTTTTGCTTAACGACGTGCACGACGCGAGCGAGGCGGAACGCTTCGCCGAACAGTTGCAGGCGGCACTGCTTACCGCGTACACATTGGAAACCTACGAGGTGTACACGACGGCCAGCATCGGCATCGCGCTGGCCCGCCCTGCCTATACCGACCCGGAAGATATCCTGCGCGATGCTGAAACGGCAAACCATCGTGCCGTCGCGCGCGGCGGCGCGTGCACCGAAGTGTTCGAATCGAACCTGCGCGAACGCGCCGTCGCCCTGCTCGACATGGAAACCAAGCTGCGGCAGGCAGTGCTCAAGGGACGCGAATTCGAAGTCCACTACCAGCCTATCGTCGCCCTCGGCACCGGAAGGCTGTCCGGATTCGAGGCGCTGGTGCGCATGAGGCGTGAGGACGGAACCCTCGTCCTGCCAGGCGAATTCATCGGGATCACGGAAGAAACCGGGCTGATCGTGCACATCGGCCGCTGGGTATTGCGCGAAGCCTGTCGGCAGATGCGTGCGTGGCAACTGAATTTTCCCGAATACCCCCCGCTGGAGATGAGCGTCAACCTTGCCGGCCGCCAATTCGCCCAGCCCAACCTGATGCAGCAGATCGAGCAGGTCCTGGACGAAACCGGCCTGGATACCGACAGCCTGAAGCTCGAGGTTACCGAGACGGTCATCATGGAACACGCCGACGAGGCTGCTGCCGTGCTGGTGAAACTGCGCGGCAAGGGCATCAAGCTCCTGATGGACGACTTCGGCACCGGGTATTCATCGCTGTCCTACCTGCACCGCTTCCCGGTCAACACACTCAAGATCGACGCCTCGTTCATCCGGCGCATGGATGAAAGCAGTCGCGATGCCGAAATCGTCCAGACCATCGTGACGCTAGCGCATACGCTGAGCATGGACGTAATCGCCGAGGGTGTGGAAACCGCATCTCAGCTCGCGCAACTGCGCAAGCTGAACGTGGAATACGCGCAGGGCTACTATTTCTCGCCGCCGGTGGACAAGGCGGCGGCCGAAGAGCTCATTTCGCAGTGGCCGCGCTGGTAACGAGAGGCGTGCCGAATCGATCCGTGCGCGGCAGGTAGTACTGTTCCTTGTCGAGCGAGAAAGCGACACGCTTCGCCTGGCCAGTAATCAGCTCGCGCCGGACGAAGCCGATGTAGCGCGAATCCTTGCTGGCATCGCGATTGTCTCCAAGCATGAGGTACTGCCCCTCGGGCACGGTGACGGGACCGAAGGAACGCATGGCCATCCGCTCCGGCATGACGACGATGTGGCGTTGACTGCCGAGGACGCTTTCGGTGAGGACAAGCTGCTGGCCGATGTAGTCGGGAACGAGCTCCCTGGCTATGTCGCCTTCGGCAAGGCTATACGATGCCTTCTCGCCGTTGACGATCAGTTCCTCGCCGCGCATTTCGACCATGTCGCCGGGCAAGCCGACGATGCGCTTGATCAGGCGCGTGTCGTCTTCAGGCGAGGTGAATGTGACAATGTCGCCGCGCTGAGGGTCGGCAAGATGCTTGACGATGACATCGGTAAAGGGAAGCTTGACATCGTAGGCCAGCCGGTCCGCGACGACCCGATCACCGATCACCAGTGTGGGGTACATGGAGCCGGATGGCACATCGTACCAATCGGCAATAGCGCTGCGTACCAGCAGCATGCCCATGAGAAAGAACAGAAAGCCCTTGTTGCTCGCAATCAAACGCTTCGCACCTGTCACGCCTTTCATGCCGCCACCTCCCGGATAATGTGGCGACCAATATAGCAAAACGCCCCGGCAAGCGGGGCGTTTTGCATTGTGGTGAGAAGCCGATTACTTAGCGTTCATCAATGCCACGGTGGTATCGAGCATGCGGTTGGAGAAACCCCACTCGTTGTCGTACCAGGACGACACCTTCACCAGACGGCCCGACACCTTGGTCAGCGTCGCATCGAAGTTGCTCGACGCCGGGTTGTGGTTGAAGTCCACAGATACCAGCGGTTCGGTGTTGTAGGTCAGGATGCCCTTCAATGCACCGCTGCCAGCGGCGTCCTTCATGATCTGGTTCACTTCGTCGACCGTGGTG
>DASPMC010000046.1:0-127884 GCA_035627275.1 Noviherbaspirillum sp. | reverse complement strand
TGCGCTTCCCGCCTTCCCCTGCATTTTTTCGGGTACCCCCGAAGGGGGCTGCGGACCAGGGTCGCCTTTTTGGCCTACCTTTTTGGCGAAGCAAAAAGGTAGGTGGCCCGCCGGGGCCAGTCCCGGCTAGCATCCACGGAGAACAAACCGAATCGGGTCACCGAAGAGAAGAAAAAATCAAAGAGCCAGCCGCCTACGAGCAGCCACATACTCCGCCTTCAACTTCTCCATCACCTCCGCCACACTCAACACAGAATCCATCAACCCCACCCCCTGGCCAGCCCCCCAGATATCCCGCCAAGCCTTGGCCTTGCTGCTGCCGCCAGAGCCAAAATTCATTTTCGACTTGTCAGCCACAGGCAGGTTATCCGGATCCAGTCCGGCAGCAACAATCGACTTGCGCAGATAGTTGCCATGCACCCCGGTAAACAGGTTGGTGTAAATCACATCAGCCGCCGTCGACTCAACGATCGCCTCGCGATATGCGTCATCGACATTCGCTTCCTTGGTCGCCAGCCAGCGCGAGCCGATATAGGCAAAGTCTGCCCCCATCGCTTGCGCCGACAGAACCGCATCGCCGGTAGCAATCGAGCCTGACAAGGCAATCGGGCCATTGAAGAACTTGCGTACTTCACCGACCAGCGCGAACGGCGACAACGCGCCTGCGTGGCCGCCAGCACCCGCAGCAACGAGGATCAGGCCATCCACGCCGGCTTCCAATGCCTTCTGCGCATGGCGAATCGAAATCACGTCATGCAGCACGATGCCGCCGTAGCTGTGCACCGCATCCAGCATCTCCTTTGGCGGCGCGCGCAGGCTGGAAATGATGATCGGGATCTGGTGCTTCACGCAGACCGCGACGTCGTGCTCGAGGCGGTCGTTGGACTGGTGCACGATCTGGTTGACAGCGATCGGGCCGATCTTGGCGCCGGGATTGGCCTGCTTGTAGGCTTCCAGGTCTTCCTGGATTTCGGTCAGCCAGGTGTCCAGCAGCTCCGCCGGACGCGCATTCAGCGCGGGGAAGGAGCCGACGATGCCGGCCTTGCACTGTGCCTTGACCAGGGCCGGGCCGCTGGCGATGAACATCGGGGAAGCGATGACCGGCAGGCTGAGGTTCTGCAGCACCGGCGGGAGATGCTTGTTGCTCATGAAAACTCCTTTGGTCGTAACGGGCCGTCCATGGCACCGTTGCCAGTTTTTTAATGCGCAATTGCGGTTTGCATTGCGTTTTTCCGTATTCTGTTTATGATGTTATCAGAAAAAACAATGTTTTTGTCAAGCGCATGGAAAACAGAAAATCAGCCAGAAAATCCACAGCCGAAAAGCCTCCGATCGATTTCCGCCAGGCGCAGGAAGAGCTGCGCGCCACATTGCGCCAGGGCATGCTCGACGCCGCCACCCGCCTGCTGACCGAGGAAGGGCCGTCGGCAATGACCGTTCGCCGCGTGGCGGAGGCAGTGAACTGCTCGACCACGCTGCTGTACTCGCTGTTCGGTGGCAAGGACGGACTGGCCAACGAGCTTTACCTGGAAGGATTCGCCCGTTTGAAGGATGAATTCCGCGCCGCTTCCGAGCAGGCCACAAGTCGCAAGGAAGGCAAGGAAGACATGAGCGGCCTCGAGCCGCTTAAGCTGCATGCGCGCGTCTACCACCAATATGCACGCCGCAATCCCAGCTACTACATGGTGATGTTCGGCGATGCCATCGCCGGTTTCGTGCCGCCTGTGGAATCGCGCAAACAGGCTTGGGAATCGCTTGCCGTGCTGATCGACACCTGCGATGCCTGCATGAAGAGCGGCGCGCTCCCACCCTCGAATCCGACTGCTGCCGCGCGCTTGCTTTGGGCGGCAATGCACGGTGCGGTGAGCCTCGAACTGAAGGGCTACTACCTGAAGACCGAGCGTGCCGACGAGTTGTTCGATGCCGCCGTCAATGCCGTCCTGCTCTCGCTGAAGATGGGGAAGAAGGAAGTGAAATAACCCGATAACGATAACGCCAAGGAGATCCCATGACTTACCAGTGCTTCACCCTCAGCATCACCGACAAGGTCGCGCATCTCGTACTGAATCGTCCCGCTGCACTGAACACGATGCAGCCGGTGATGTGGCGCGAACTCACCGAGATCCTGCAGACCGTGCAGCGTGACGCGCCCGCGCGCGCCCTGGTGATCTCCTCCACCGGCAAGCATTTCACTGCCGGCATGGCGCTGGACGTGTTCGGCGCGGACGCCGGCATCTCGCTCAACGACGGCAGCGCCGGTGGCCGCGCCAATATCGCGCCGCAGCTGGCTGACATGCAGCAGGCGTTCAACCTGATCGAACAGCTGCGCATGCCGGTGATCGCCGCGATCCAGGGTGGCTGCATTGGCGGCGGCGTCGACATGGTGAGTGCCTGCGACATCCGCCTGGCGACTGCGGATGCCTTCTTCTGCATCCAGGAAATCAACATCGGCATGACTGCCGACCTTGGCACGCTGCAGCGCCTGCCCAAACTGATCCCGGAGGGCATCGTGCATGAGCTCGCCTACACCGGACGCCGCCTGCCTGCACAGCGCGCGCTCGCGATCGGCTTGGTCAATGAAGTATTCGACTCGCAGGAAGGCATGGTCGAAGCGGCGCTGCAGATAGCGCGCGAAATCGCGACCAAGCCACCGGTGGCAATCTGGGGCAGCAAGCAGGCGATCCATTACGCGCGCGACCATTCGACGCACGATGCCCTGCAGCAGATGGGGTGGTTGCAATCGGGAATTTGGCGCACGGGCAACCTCGTCGAAGCCTTCCTGGCGAAGCAGCAGGGCCGCGCGCCCGAGTTCGACGACCTGCCGCCGCTGAAGTCGTTTTCGGACGGCAAGTACGAGTTGAAGTGAGCAGGCGCAAACAGTAAGCAGCGCGATTCGAACAAGATCGGAAATCAACAAGGAGACGGCCATGTTCCAACCCAAACTCATGCAAGGCAAACGCATCCTCGTCACCGGCGGCGGCACCGGCCTCGGCCGTGCGATGGCGGAGAAATACCTTTCGCTCGGCGCCGACATCTACATCTGCGGCCGCCGCAAGCAGGTCTGTGACGAGACCGCGAAGGAACTGATGGCTACGCACGGCGGCAGCGTGAAGACTTTCGGCCTAGACATCCGCGACGCGGCGGCAGTCGACGACATGGTTGAGCAGATCTTCGCCGAAGGCCCATTGACCGGCCTGGTGAACAATGCCGCCGGCAATTTCATCTCGCCGACCGCCGCCCTGTCGCCGCGCGGCTTCGACGCCGTCGCCAATATCGTCATGCACGGCACCTTCTACGTCACGCACTCGGTCGGCAAGCGCTGGGTGGATATGGCGGCCAAGGGCCAGTGGAAACCGGAAGATGGTTACCGCAGCGTGATCTCGATCATCGTCACCTGGGTGCTGAATGGCGGCCCCTTCGTCGTGCCCTCGGCGATGAGCAAATCAGCGATCCACGCGATGACGATGTCGCTCGCCACGGAATGGGCGCAGTACGGTATCCGTCTGAACGCGATCGGCCCGGGCGAGATCCCGACCGAAGGCATGAGCAAGCGCCTGAACCCCGGCGAGGAGCCTGGCGCGCGTTCCGCGAAAACCAATCCGATGGGACGCGCCGGCAGGATGGAGGAACTACAGAACCTCGCCACCTTCCTGATGGCCGACGGCTGCGACTGGCTGACCGGTCAGGCGATCATGATGGATGGCGGGCACCATCTGGCGACGGGCGGCAATTTCTATGAACTGCGCTCGTGGTCGGCGGATCAGTGGAAGGAAGCGCGCGACCGGATCGAGGCGCAGAACAAGAAAGACAGGGAACAGCGATCTGTTTGATCCCGCTTGCCAGAGGACATTCGCGCTCGCTTATCCGTATCTTGGATGGCGCCCGAAAAAGGCGGAAGTACCGCATGCGGGAACGTTGTACCGCCCACTGGCACGAATCGTCCCCGTTCGTTACCGGCCATGACCGGAGAGGCGCGCTGTCCAGTCCTCGACTTCACATGCCAGCAGACGGCGTTCGAACAGCTTGCGCCATGATGCGGGAAGCATCTCCAGTGTCGACAGCGCCGCGAGTGCCGGCCTGTCCAGCGGGCGCCGGTAAAGGATGTCCAGGATGTCGGAAAGTGGCCATTCGGGGTGGGGACGTTCCAGCAACAGCATCGTGTCTCCCGGAGAGACCCAGCCCGGTTCCAGCACCCGGTAATACCAGCCTGCGTTTCCGCTCTGCTGCACCAGCAATGCCATTGCCGAATCGCCGAATCGCGCATTGAGCTTCCAGCATGGCTGGCGCGCCTGCGACACCTGCATGGTCGCCGCGCCAAACCGAAAAATGTCCCCAATGCACACGTCATTCTCGGTGACGCCCTGGGTGGACAGGTTTTCCCCGAATGCACCGGGCTGGGTAAGGACATCGCGGAATCCAATTCGTCCAATCCAGTAGGCATAGTGATCAAATGCATAATGATGGACCGCCTTGTCCGGGCCGCCGTGATGCCGACGGTCTGCCTGCTCGTCCCCCGCCAGCCCGAGCGGCCCCAGCCAGAGCCGCTCGCTCACGGCTCGTTTACCGATCGCGCTGCTGTGACGCGTTCCTGCCAAGGGCTGGGCCGGGCCGACAAGAAGTGTGTGAACGATTGCTTGCATGGACTTTCGCTATTGATTTCCAACTCGACGAATGCCGAACAACGCGCCACGCGTGCGGACCAGGAACCCGCACGCAGGCCGTTCAGCAATGCTGGGCGTACAGGTCGGAATGAGCGTTGATGGCGAACACCTGCCCCGACATGCAAAGAGAGGGAAGAACTTTCACGCCGGCCTTGCCAGCTTCCTCCATTCGCTCGGGAAAACGCGACAGGTCAACAACTTCCGTATCGTACAAACCGGGGTTCAACGCAGTACCGAATATCGCTGCCATGCCAAGGCAAAGATTGCATCCGTCGTGATAGAAAACCGCCTTGCTTTTCATGATCAATCCTTATTCTGAAGAATGGGAACCGCTCCATGCGATGTTGGCGAGGAAATGGGCGCCGGCCATGTACGTCAATCCCTGACTTCGCCGGCGGCCGGTCCGGCTAAGCGGACAAGGCGCTCAGAATTGCAGAGAGCTCCTTCGTCGCATCTGCACTCAAGGGTTGCAGCGGAGCGCGCGGAGAGCCGGCATCAAAATCCAGGAGACGCAGGCCGGCCTTGACCGTCGTCGGCAATCCGCTTTTCACGATTAACTGCAGCAGCGGAAGCTGCTTGTAAAAAACAGTCCTGGCGCTTTCAAGGTCACCTTTTCGCATCGCGTCATACAAAGCGATCGGCAGCGCCGCGTTGAGATTGGGCGCAGCAGTGCACCATCCCGTCGCCCCCGCGGCAAGCGCTGCAAGGGCCAAGGGATTGCTGCCGTTGTAAAAGGGGACGGCGCCGTCGGTAAGCTGGCTGAGGCGATGCATGCGCTGGATATCGCCGGTGCTCTCTTTGACCATCGTAACGTTGTCCACTTCACGGCATATCCGGGCGATCAATGCCGGCGACATGTCGATGCCGCTAGTTGCCGGATTGTTGTAGAGCATGATCGGAATACCGATGGCATTGCCGATGGCGGCATAATGGAGGACGATCTCTTCGTCGTTCAACTTCCAGTACGACACCGGGAGAACCATCACGGCATCGGCGCCTGCTCGTTCTGCAAACCGTGCTTTTCGAATCGCATTCTCCGTGGTCAGGTCGGAGATGCCGACAACCGTGGGAACACGCTTTTCCACCGCTTTGATCGAGGTGGATGCCACAGCCTCCCACTCCTCATCGGAAAGGTAGGCGCTTTCTCCCGCGCTGCCTAAAGGCGCAATGGCATGAACGCCGCCGGCGAGCAGGCGATCGATCAGTTTTTCGAGTGTCGCCAGGTCTACGCTCCCATCACGGGATGAAAAAGGCGTAATGGGATAGGCAATGATGCCGTGAAATTGTGTGCTCATGATATGGGTTGTTAATCAGCGATGAATGGAAGATGGAAAGACGGATTAGCCGATGCAGTCCGGGTGGTTTCGCAGGGCGCGGCGAGCGTAGTACCCAAACGTCACCGCGTTGCGTTTGGTGGTGGATATCCAGTCATGCGCTTCTCTTGCAAGTGCCTCTGGAATCGGCTTGATTTTTCCGGCTGCCATCGCGAGCAGCTGCAGCTTCGCTGCCCGTTCGATGAGAATCGCCAGCATGCACGCCTCTTCGATCGTCGATCCCACTACCAGTTGGCCGTGATGCGCCAGAAGAATCGCCCGCTTGTTGCCCAGTGCCTTTGAAATGATCTCGCCTTCCTCATTCCCCACCGGAACTCCGGGCCACGAAGACAGGAAAGCGCAGTCGTCGAACAGGGGACAGGTATCCATATGGGAAACGACCAAGGGCTCCTCCAGCATGGAGAGGGCCGCAACATGCGTCGGATGCGTGTGGATGATGCAGTTGACGTCGGGCCGCTGACGGTAAATCCAGGTATGGAAACGATTGGCGGGATTAGGAATGCCTTTGCCGGAAATGACAGCGAGATCTTCGTTCACATGGATGAGGTTGGATTCGGAGATCTCGTCGAATCCAAGCCCCAGTTTCTGTGTGAGAAAGGTATTCGGCTCTTCTGCCCTGCAGGTTATTTGTCCGGCCAGCCCGGAATCATGCCCCGCATCGAACAGGATGCGGCAAGTCAATGCCAGTTTCTGGCGTGCGGACCAGCCGCTCTCTTTCAAGTCCTTGTCCAGGCGTTCTTCGGCAATCGAAACGAGCTCCGCTTTGGACAATGTCAGTGTTTCAGCCATATGACCTCCATACGTAGACAGGCAAGTTACTGGAAAACGCCAGGGGTTAACCGACAGCGCAGGACACATAGTACACGAAATGACACATTGTGTCCTATAGTAGAATCCGTTTTTTATCCGCTTTCTGTTCCATGACAATTCGCCTGAAATTACTTAGAAAACAAAAAGGTTGGACACTTGATGTCTTGGCGGAACAAGCGGGCCTGACCAAGAGTTACCTCTCGAAGATCGAACGCGGGGTCAGCGTGCCGTCGATAGCCGTAGCATTGAAGCTGTCAAAGGCGCTTCAGGTGGACGTTGAGCAGTTGTTTTCTGATGTCCATGATCGGGCTGCGATTGCGATCACCCGGGCTTCGGAGCGCACCCCGATGGGTGCCCCCTCGAGTAAACAGCCGCGCATGGTGGAAAGTATTGCCGCCGATGTCGCGCCCAAGAAACTCCTTCCTTTCATCGTGTATCCCCCGGCCGACTTTGTGGCGTCGGCCTTCAAGGAACATGAAGGAGAAGAGTTTCTATTTGTGCACAAAGGCCGTATCGAAATCGAGTTTCCCAATGAAACCGTACCGCTGAAGACGGGCGACTCGATCTATTTCAATGCTCTTATTCCCCATCGCATAAGGAGTGTGGGTGCCGTGCAGGCAGAAGTGCTTGTCGTGGTGAGCAGCGATGAACAGAGGGTAGATTAGAGCGGCGCCGTCCTGCGTGCGCATCAGCGCACGACGGGATCGAAACGCGGAACAAAAAGGACCGGGATCAGCGTACGGTCCGGACAGTGTGATGAACTCAGGAACAGATCCCCACTGGATCAATCCTTGTTGCGCAGCACCCCACCGGCAACTTCAGCAGCGCCTGCACGCACCAGTTGCGCTGCCGCCCATTGCGCCAGTTCCTCCGGCGGCTTGTTGAGATAACGTCGGTTCGATTCACCAAACAGCCTCATGCGCGACAGAAGCGGCTGCAACTCCTCCAGCGGGATCTGCTGCCGCTCCAGCAGCAGGAATTTCAGCAGTACCTTCACCGCGTTCTGCGCATTGCGCGCAGGATCGCCCATGAAATACTCCACCCGCGAAAACGCTGTTTCCAGCGCCTTGCCCACCTCGGTAAACGGTGCGCCGTGCCCGGGAATGACGAGCTTCACGTCGAGCGTTGCGATCAGCTCAAGCGTCGCGCGGACTTCGCCAAATCCCGGCTCGCCTTCCAGTTCGGGAAACACCACGCCGAACCCGTTCTCCCACAACGCATCGGCCGAGATCAGGATGCGCTCGTCCGCGCAATAGTAGATGAGCGAATGGGGATCATGGCCTGGCGCCGCAAGCGCCTGCCAGGTCATGTCGCCAAGAATGAGCACGTCGCCGGGCGAGACCGTGTCGTCGAAAGTGAAGCGTAGGCATTGCTGTCCCGTCGCCTTGTAGGTCAGCGCATCCTCGTCCCAGGCGCGTACCTTGTCCGCTTCCGCCACCGGGATGGATGTCCGGCATGCATAGGCGCGCTGCAGCGCCGCGTTGCCGCCGCAATGATCCGAATGCAAATGCGTGTTCACGATGCGGTCGAGCCTGCGCCCCTGCAGTGCATGTGCCACCAGCGCCACGGTCTGCTCCGCATGCGTCGCATAGCCGGTATCGACCAGCACGGTTTCCGTGCTTCCGGTGAACAGGATGTTGTTCGACGACAGCCAGCCGCGCTCGAACACACGCATAGATGCAGGCAATTTCATTTCTTCATCTGGTAAGCGAGGGAAATCTTTGCGAATTCGATCAGCACATCCTTCGACCCGCCGTTGAAGGTCGCGTAGGCCGTTCCTGTGCGCACGATGAGGCGCGGAGGGAAAATCCAGCTCATGTACGGAATGCCGATCATCTTTGCGCTGCGGATGTCGTGCCATTCGACCTTGCGGTTGTACATCCAGGTCTGGGTAATGCCCTTATCGTCGATGGTGATGGTTGAACGCAGGAACCAGTAATAGCTGATCGCAAGCATCAGCGCCGCGCACAGCAGTAGCGCCTTGACGCCGAAGCCGTACTGCAGCAGCGGAAAGCGTAGCGCGATATTGACGCCATAACCGGCGAGCACGATCGTGACCACGGTTGCCAGCACCTTGAACATACCGCTATAGGCGGGCCCGGTAACCGTCTTCTCCGGCTTGTAGAACTCGAATCTCATTGTCTGTTTCTCTTATGTCTTGCGGTGGATGCCTTGCGGCAGGGTTTGCGCCTGCCTAAGCAGTTCGGAACTGAAGAAGGGATCGCCGCGCAGCCAGGCAATCAGCATGTCGGTGGAATCCAGTCCCCAGAAGCAACGATTATCCACGACGGCGGTCGGCACGCCAAACACATTGGCGGCAACTGCATTCTCGCCGTTGGTGCGCAGCTGTTGTTTGACTTCGGGAGCGTCGAGCATTTCCGGCGTCGCCCCGACTTCTTTCAACAGAGCGTGCCAAGCTGCTTCATCGGTCGGAACCCGCCCCTCGCGCCATACGAAGCGGAACAGGCGCCGCACGACATCCTCGCCGTTGCCGAGCGCGATGGACAGCCTGAGCAGCGGCAGGGGATTGAAGGGGTGATGCGGCGGCATCGTCATCGGGATGCCGTGCTTGTACGCGAGCCAGGCGCAATGCTCGAAGGTCCAGGTGCGCTTGGGCGCGATCTCGGCCGGGCCCTTGTTCTCCCAGTGGGTCAACAGGCCGGCGAACAGTACGGGTCTGTAATTGATCTTCACGTCCGGCGGCAGGGTATGCAGCAGTTCACCCTGCAGGTAAGAGAAGGGGGAAATGAAATCGAAATACCAGTCAAGCTGCTTCATACCGTACGCCCTTTTCCTTTTTGTTGTGCTACCTCAGAACAGGTTTTCCTGCCGCCGCTTTATCTCCGTCCACACTCGCCGCTTCGCCTCCTCGGTCGCCGTGCTCCACTGCGCAATCTCTTCGATCGTGCGGAAGCATCCTTCGCACAAGCCAGTCTGCGGGTTCATCTTGCAGATGCTGATGCAGGGAGATGGCACCTTGCCGGTTTCGGTGGCTGGGTCGTAATCGATCATCGTACTCACGCTGCCAGCTTCGCCTTCTTCTCCGCCATCCTGGCGTTGAATTTCGCGGGATCGATGATCATGCGTTCATGCACGCCTTCGGTGATCTTGTCGACGCCATCCCAGGCTTCGAGGCGAAATTTCACGCGCCGGCCTTCCACCTCGATCACTTCGCCCTTGATGTGCAAGGTCATCCCGGGCAGCGTCGCGGCAGTGTGCGAAAAATTCACATGCACGCCCACGCTCTGTTCGCGCGGCCAGTCGACGAAAGGCATGATGCCGTTCACGCAAGCCAGCTCCATCATGCCCACCATGTAGCCGGTCGCCAGCACATCCGGCATGTCGAGGCAGAAGCGGGTATCGTGGTACAGCTGCGGAACGGTGGAGCGCTCCGGCACCACGTAAGTCCATTCGAATGTAACGCCGGGTTTGAGGTCGGGACTCATCCTTGTGCCTTGATCTCGTCGAGGTGGTTGTAGAAGTGCATGACATGCGCCTGTTCGTACTGCTGCTTGTCCAGCGGACCGTAGGCGAAATGCGGAGCGAATGCGCCGCCGAACTGGCGGAAGGCCAGGAAGGCCTGGCGCAGGCGGGCGAGCGCTTCGGCTGTGTCAGTCTTTGCCTCGAGCGCCGGCGCGCCGTCTATCTGTTCGGCGAGGCCGTGCCTCATCTTGCCCTTTGCCGAGAAGAGCGCGAAGGCGGCGGCGCCTGCCGTGTCCTGGAACAGCTTCGGTTTCGGCGCGGGGTAGCCTGACATCGAATACTCGATGCTCTGCGCACAATGGGTGAAGACCTGGTGCGGATTCCATTTGCCGGTGCTTGTTACGGTGCCCTTTGCCAGCGCATCGATCTTTTGCAGCGCGGCGTCGACCGTGAGGATTGCACCGTCATTCCCGGCGCGAACCCAGAGCAGCCCCGCAGTACCGGCGCCGGCGACGATGCCGCCGGCGATCAGTAATGTCCTGCGTGTTGCGAATGCTGCCATGCAATTCTCCTGTTGTGGTTGGACTATGCCGCCCGCAGCGCAACATCCACTACCGGCGCACCTGTCATTGCCACCAGTTGCTGCGGTGTCAGGTTGAACACCGCATGCGGATGCCCTGCGGCTGCCCAGACGCTGTTGTATTGCATCAGGTCCTGGTCGATCAGCATCACCGTCTTTTCGAGATGGCCGATCGGGCACACGCCGCCGATCGCATAGCCGATGCGCGCCTTCACGAACTTGGCATCGGCGCGGCCGAGCGGGCCGACGATGGCGGCGACCTTGTGCTCGTCGACGCGATTGATGCCGCTGGCAACCACCATTACCGCCGCGTCGTCGGAAAGGCGGCGGAAGACGATGGATTTGGCGATCTCGGCCACGCTGCAGCCAAGGCCGGCCGCGGCTTCCGCCGAGGTCTTGCCGGTTTCAGGCAGCATCACGACCGGCTTGTCATGGCCGATCGAGGCAAGCAGGTCGGCGACGCGTTGCGCGGTGTCGGGCAGTTTTTCCTGGGTATTGTCGAGCATGTTTCCTGTTTATTACTTGAACGTGGCAGCTAAAGTCGAAGCGACACGGCGCCGCAATTCCGGCAGCACCTCCCGCTCGAACCAGGGATTGGCTTTCCACCATGCCTGGTTGCGCGGGCTCGGATGCGGCAGCGGGAAATACGCCGGCAGGTACTCCGAATAGGCGGCGACGGTTTCCGTCAGTGTCGACTTGCAATTCTCGCGCAAATACCATTCTTGCGCATAACGGCCGATCAGCAACGTAAGCCGTACCTGCGGCAACGCGGCGAGCAGGCGCGGATGCCATGCAGGTGCGCACTCGGGACGCGGCGGCAGGTCGCCGCTCTTGCCCTTGCCCGGGTAGCAGAATGCGGTGGGTACGATCGCGACCTGCGACTCATCGTAAAAGACCTCGCGCGGCAGGTTCAGCCATTGGCGCAGGCGATCGCCCGACGCGTCGTTCCACGGAATGCCAGTCTCATGGACGATGCGTCCCGGTGCCTGGCCGACAATCAGCAGCCGAGCTTCCGTTCCCGCCTGCACGACCGGACGCGGGCCATGCGGCAGGTGCGAAGCGCAGATGTCGCAGGCGCGGACTTGCTTCAGCAAGCCTTGCAGCGCGATTTTCCCCAGTTTTTCCTTCATTGCATTTTTCGACATGCTGCGTAATGATCTCGATGCTTACGAGAAATGCTGCCAAAGCAGCCCCCTATGGCATCAAACGAGGAGACAGAAGCGCCATGATCCAGGACCTCATCTACAACAACCCGCTCTGGCTGGTCGGCAGCCTCGTCGTCATCGTTCCGGTCATCCTCGTGTGCGCGGCGCTGCGCGTGTTCCATCGCATGGTTCCGCACTCTGCGCGAGAAGCGCACAACGAACACACCTCCTTCACCATTTCCGCAATCGGCATCAACTATGCGGTGTTGGTCGCCTTCATCGCAGTCGCCGTATGGGGTTCGTTCGACAAGGCGACGGATGTCGCCAGCAAGGAAGCGGAACTGGTCGGCGATATCTTCCGCGATGCACGAGGATTGGGAGATCCGGTCGCGGGGCCGATCCGGGAACACCTGCGCAACTATGTCACGATCGTCATCGAAGAAGAATGGCCGGCGATGGCCCGCACCGAAACGCCGCGCGCGGGCTGGAAACCGCTCGAGGACATCCAGGACCTGATGGTAGCTTACCGGCCGCAACATGGCGGGCAGGCCGCCTACATGCAGGAAGTGCTGCATCAGCTCAACGAGCTGCGGGATGCGCGGCGCGATCGGCTGGCCGCGGCGGAAAGCGGGGTCGAGCCGGTGGTGTGGATCATCGTGCTGATCGGCACCGCGTTGACCGTCGGTTTTACCTTCCTGCTCGGCATGCCGAGCCTGCGCATGCACATGCTGCTCACCGACGGCTTCACGGCCGCCACCATGCTGGTGCTGGTTCTCGTCATCGCCTTCGACTGGCCGTTCCGCGGCGAGTTGCAGGTGGCACCTTCCATGTTCAAGAGCGTGCAGGAAAATATCACGGCGCTCGACGCGCGCAGCAAATAGTCACGCTGCGCGCTTGGCGGCGATCGCGTTTCCTGCGCGGCTGACCGCCTTGCGGCCGAGATGCTGCGAAATGAACTGGCCGGCGTCGACCACCTTGTCGAGGTCGATGCCGGTTTCGACGCCCAGTCCCGTCATCATGTACAGCACGTCTTCGGTCGACACATTGCCGGTGGCCCCTTTTGCGTATGGGCAGCCCCCCAGGCCGGCCACCGAAGAGTGGAAGATAGCCACGCCGACTTCCATCGCCGCATAAATGTTCGCCAGCGCCTGGCCGTAGGTGTCATGGAAATGGCCGGACAGTTGCGCGATCGGGAATTCCTTCGCCGCGCGCTCCATCACTTTCTGCACATGGCGCGGCGTACCGACGCCGATGGTGTCAGCGATGTCGATCTCATCGCATCCCAGGTCGCGCAGGCGGCGCACCACGTCGGCCACGCTTTCCGGCGATACCTCGCCCTGATAGGGACAGCCGAAGGCGCAGCTGATGCTGCCGCGCAGGCGGATGTTGTGCTGCTTCACGGCTTGCGCGACATCGCGGAAACGCTCGATCGACTCGGCGATGGAGCAGTTGATGTTTTTTTGCGAGAAGGCCTCGGAGGCGGCGCCGAAGATCACAACCTCATCGGCTTTGGCCGCGAGTGCGGCCTCGAAGCCCTTCATGTTCGGCGTCAGCGCAGAATAGATCACGCCCGGCTTGCGCTTGATGCCGGCCATGACTTCGGTCGAGGTGGCCATCTGCGGCACCCATTTCGGTGACACGAAGGAGGCGGCTTCGATGTTGGGGAAGCCGGCGTCCGTCAGGCGGTTGACCAGCTCGATCTTGACCTCGACGGGGATGGTTTCCTTTTCGTTCTGCAGGCCGTCGCGCGGGCCGACTTCGACGATTTTGACTTTGCTCGGGAGGGTCATGGTGTCCCTTTCGTTTGGTTCGTTACTTGCGTTTAAAGGCGGGCACTTGCCGTTGCCGCCGCGCTTTCCTTCCCCGTCATTCCCGCGAAGGCGGGAATCCATAGTGAGCTTCTTCGATCGACCGGCCTATGGATTCCCGCCTTCGCGGGAATGACGGGGATAGAGATGATGGTGCATCAACTGCAATTACCCGCCATCGAACACTGTTTCGCTCTTACGCCGCCTTAAACGCCAACAACTGCGCACCTTCCGTCACCTGGTCGCCAACCGCATACAACAGGTCTTCCACGGTACCGTTGGCCGGCGCGGCAATCGTATGCTCCATCTTCATTGCCTCCATGATCAAGAGCGGCGCGCCCTTCTCCACTTCCTTGCCCTTGTCCACCAGCACGGCCACGATCTTGCCCGGCATCGGCGCGGTCAGGCGGCCGCCTTCCGCTTCCGATTCGCCGGCATGCGCCAGCGGGTCGTTGTAGTGCAACGGGAAGTGTGCGCCGCCGGTGAATACATGGAACATCTCGCCATCGCGCACCACGGTGCCGCGGACGGTCGCGCCGTCGAGTTTGATCACGAGCTGCTTGCCCTGGCGCTCAACGAGCGTCATCGTTGCAGTCGTCGCGCCTTGCGAAATCGACCAGCCGGCGTCCTTGTAGCCGATGGTGACCGGATACGCGCCGGACTCATCCGAATAATCGAGCGTGCGCAGCAGCGTGCTGTTCATGCGCCAGCCGCTGGTGCTAGCCCATGGGTCGTTTGCAGCAGCGCCGGCAGTCTGTTCGGAAACCAGCAGCGAAGCGGCGGCCAGTGCCAGCACCGGCAACGCGGTCTGCGGCAGCGGCGGAAACAGTTCGGTGTGGTTGCGCTCGATCAGGCCGGTGTCGAGGTCGGCGCCGGCAAACGGCTTGCTCTCCACCAGGCGCTTGAGGAAGGCGACGTTGGTAGCAAGACCGACGATCTGGTATTCCGACAGCGCCTGCGCCATGTGCGCCAGCGCTTCCTCGCGATCCTTGCCCCAGACGATCAGCTTGGCGATCATCGGGTCGTAGAACGGGGAGATCGCATCGCCTTCGCGCACGCCGGAATCGATGCGGATCGCTGCAGGATCGTTGCCCACGCTGCCCTTACCCAATTCGAAGCTCACGGCAGCAGGCGTACGCATGTGACGGAGCGTGCCGATGGAGGGCAGGAAGCCTTTCTCCGGATTCTCGGCGTAGATACGCGCTTCCAGCGCATGGCCGTGGATGGACAGTTCTTCCTGTTTCTTCGGCAACGCCTCGCCAAAGGCTACGCGCAATTGCCATTCGACCAGGTCGAGGCCGGTGATCATTTCGGTGACCGGGTGTTCCACCTGCAGGCGGGTGTTCATCTCCATGAAGTAGAACGAGCCGTCCTGGTTGGCAATGAATTCCACCGTGCCGGCGCCGACATAGCCGACCGCCTTCGCAGCGGCAACGGCCGCTTCGCCCATCGCGCGGCGGCGCTCTTCCGTCATGCCCGGTGCGGGCGCTTCTTCCAGCACCTTCTGGTGGCGGCGCTGCACCGAGCAGTCGCGCTCGAACAGGTAGACACAGTTGCCCTTGGTGTCGGCAAAGACCTGGATCTCGATATGGCGCGGCCGGGTCAGGTATTTCTCGACCAGCACCTTGTCGTCGCCGAAGCTGTTGATCGCCTCGCGCTTGCAGGATTCGAGCGCGGCCTTGAAGTCGGCGCTCTTCTCGACGATGCGCATGCCCTTGCCGCCGCCGCCCGCGCTCGCCTTGAGCAGCACCGGGTAGCCGATCTTGTCGGCTTGCGCCTGCAGGAAGTCGGCGTCCTGCGTGTCGCCGTGGTAGCCGGGCACCAGCGGCACGTTGGCCTTTTCCATCAGCGCCTTCGCGGCGGACTTCGAACCCATCGCGCTGATCGCAGAAGCCGGCGGGCCGATGAAGGCGAGACCGGCCTTGGCGCAGGCTTCGGCGAAATCCTCGTTCTCGGACAGGAAGCCGTAGCCAGGATGGATCGCCTGTGCGCCGGTGGCGAGCGCAACCTCGATGATCTTGTCCGCGCGCAGGTAGCTTTCCTTGGCGGGAGCGGGGCCGATCAGGACGGATTCGTCGCAGACGGCGACATGCTTGGCATTGGCATCCGCCTCCGAATACACGGCGACGGTCTTGATGCCCATGCGATGGGCGGTAGCGGCAACACGGCAGGCAATCTCGCCGCGGTTTGCAATCAGGATCTTGGTGAACACGCTGACTCCTTCGGTGCTGTCTCTCGATTGTGTCGAGGGATGCGGGTAGTTGTTATTGGTGCTGATTCAAATCTCGGTAGAGCGCCTTCCCCCTTGCAGGGGGAAGGTTGGGATGGGGGTAAGTCGCTTGAATAATCGGATGTGATAAATCGAGCGCACTACCCCCATCCTGGCCTTCCCCCTGCAAGGGGGAAGGAACCTTTCCTTTACTGCGTCACTTCACACTTCGGCTCATGCTGCGTGTGCTTCGCATGCATGCCCAGCTTCTCCAGCAACACCTTGTCCGCCTCGACATCCGGATTCCCGGTCGTCAGCAGCTTGTCGCCGTAGAAAATCGAATTCGCACCGGCGAGGAAGCACATCGCCTGCACCGCATCGCCCATCTCGCGGCGGCCGGCGGACAGGCGCACGCGCGCCTTCGGCATCGTGATGCGTGCAACCGCGATGGTGCGCACGAATTCCAGCGGATCGATCTTCTCGGTGCCGTGCAAAGGCGTGCCTTCGACCTGCACCAGGTTGTTGACCGGTACCGATTCCGGGTACGGATCCATGTTCGCGAGCTGCGCGATCAGGCCGGCGCGCTGGCGGCGCGATTCGCCCATGCCGACGATGCCGCCGCAGCAAACCTTGATGCCGGCGTTGCGCACGCGCTCCAGCGTATCGAGGCGATTCTGGTAGTCACGGGTGGTGATGACGTTGTTGTAGAACTCGGGCGCGGTATCGAGGTTGTGGTTGTAGTAGTCCAGGCCCGCCGCCTTCAGGCGCTCGGCCTGGCCTTCCGCCAGCATGCCGAGCGTTACGCAGGCCTCCATGCCCAAGTCCTTCACGCCGCGCACCATGGCTTCGACGTGATCGAGGTCGCGGTCCTTCGGCTCGCGCCATGCCGCGCCCATGCAGAAGCGGGTTGCGCCGTGTTCTTTCGCGCGGCGGGCGGCATCCAGAACGGTTTCCAGTTCCAGGATCTTCTGTGCCTTCACGCCGGTGTCGTAGCGCGCGGCCTGCGGGCAGTAGCCGCAATCCTCCGGGCAACCACCGGTCTTGATCGACAGCAGTGTGGCCAGCTCCACTTCCTGCGGATCGAAGTTTTCACGGTGCACCTGCTGCGCGCGGAACAGCAGCTCGCTAAATGGCAGGTTGAACAGATCCACGATCTTTTCGACCGGCCAACGTTGGGCGGCGATCTCGCGCAGCTTGGCAGGAGTCGGAACTTGCTGGAATGTGATCGGTTGCGACGACATGAACTGCTTCCTTTGCATCAGAGAGAAACGGGCCGGGAGGGCGGTGTGTTGGGCCAGCCCGGCAAACTTGTGAAATCGAGATGAGGCGCCGCCAACGACGGCTCCGGCGTCGGCAGGCGTGGAACGGTGCCCAGCATCGGCGCGGCGAGGCGCTCGGTCAGCGCTACGACGTTTTCCACGCCGTAGCGCATGCCGGGATCGACGACATTGGCGACCCAGCCCGCCAGCTTCAATCCACGCGCGGCGATCGCGTCGGCGGTCAGCAAGGCGTGGTTCAGGCAGCCAAGGCGCATGCCGACCACGAGCACGACCGGCAGGCCGAGTTGCTGCGCGAGATCGGCGGTGTCCTCCGTGTCCGACACCGGCACACGGAAGCCTCCGACGCCTTCGACCACGACGGCATCCGCCGCGGCAGCTACCCGTGCATAACAGGACTTGATATGCGCGAGGTCGATGCGCACACCTTCCTGTGCGGCGGCAATATGCGGGGCGGCAGCATCGCGCAGCAGGTAAGGCGTAGTGAGATCGACCGGCAGCTTGACACTCGCGGCATCGGCGAGCAGGTCGACATCTTCGTTGTGCCATACACCGCCGCGTTGCTCGGCGCCGGCGGCCACCGGTTTCATCGCTGCGGCCCGGACGCCCGCTTCCGCGAGTGCGTGGAGCAGCGTGCAGGACACCAGCGTCTTGCCGATCTCGGTATCGGTGCCGGTCACGAAATAGCTGATACTCATGCGAATGCCTCCAGCAAATTGAACGCGCTGGCCAGTTGCGAAACATCCTGCCCGGTGTGCGAGGCTGACAAGGTCACGCGAAGGCGCGCGGTGCCCGGCGGTACGGTCGGCGGGCGGATGCCCGGCACCCAGAAGCCTTGTTCGTACAGCGCGGCGCCGGCCCGCATTGTTTCGTCGTTCGGACCAATGATCACCGGCTGAATGGCTGTCGTAGACGGGAACAGTTTCCAGCGCTGCAGGTTGAGTTCGCTGTGGAACTGCGCAATCAGGGTCTTGAGTTGCGCACGACGTTGGGTTCCCTCCTGGCCGGCGATGATGTCCATGCTTGCCATCAACGCATGCGCCAGCGCGGGAGCGGCAGCGGTCGTATAGATGTAGGGACGGGCACGCTGCACCAGCCACTCGATTACCGTCGCATGCGCGGCGACAAAGGCTCCGCCGACACCGGCGGCCTTGCCCAGCGTTCCCATGTAGACGATATAGGGCGAGCGCAGGTTGAAGTGTTCGAGCGCGCCGCGCCCGTTCTGCCCGAGCACGCCGAAGCCGTGCGCGTCATCGATGACCAGCCAGGCACCGTGCTGTTCGCACAGCTTCACGAGGGCTGGCAGCGGCGCGAGGTCGCCGTCCATGCTGAACACGCTGTCGGTGACGACGAGTTTTGTCTTCGCCGTGCTCGCCTTGAGCAACTGTTCCAGCGCGTCGACGTCTCCATGCGGATAGACCTT
The DNA here is from genome assembly GCA_035627275.1 of Noviherbaspirillum sp. Lineage (GTDB taxonomy): Bacteria > Pseudomonadota > Gammaproteobacteria > Burkholderiales > Burkholderiaceae_D > Noviherbaspirillum. The sequence continues at coordinate 109,214 of DASPMC010000046.1, read as the reverse complement.
GACGTTGGCGCGCGCAAGCCGTGCGCCGTCGATCAGCGATGCGTGGTTCAGCTCTTCGGAAAAAATATCGGCTTCGCGGCCGGCAAGCGCGGAGAGCACCGCCAGGTTGGCCATGTAGCCGGTGCAGAAATACAGCGCGCGCGGCGATTCGATGTACGGCGAGAGGAATTCGGCGAAGCGCTCTTCAAGCAACACATGCGCGCGCGAATGCCCGCTGATCAGATGGGAGGCACCGCTGCCGACGCCGTAAAGCGACGCGCCCTCCTGCAGCGCCTGGACCAGGCGCGGATGCGAAGCCAGGCCGAGATAGTCATTGCTGCAGAAGGCCAGCATGTCGCGGCCGTCGACTTTCATGCGCGGCGCGCACGGTGTTTCGGCAATGCGCAGGCGGCGGCGCAGGCTTTGCCTGTCGAGTTGCTGCAGTTCGCGTTCGAGGGCGGAGATCAGTTCCATCGTCATGCCTCCACCACTTTGTCGAATACCCCCAGCGTGCGCGATGCGAGCAGGGCGATCTCCTCGTCGTCGAGGATGTAGGGCGGCATCAGGTACACCGTGCGGCCGATCGGGCGCAGCAGCAGTTCCTGCTGCAAGGCCTCGGTGAAGAAACGGCGCGAGAAGGTGCTTGCCTTCGCCGGATCGTCGACCACGGCGTCGAATGCCCAGATCATGCCGCGCTGGCGGAAGTTCTTTACCTTGGGATGCCGCGCAATCGGCGCAAGTGCTGCGGTGATTTTCGCGGCACGTTCACGATTGCGGTTCAGCACGTCGTCTTCCTCGAAGATGGCGAGGGTCGCCAATGCAGCGCGACAGGCGAGCGGATTGCCAGTGTACGAATGCGAGTGCAGGAATCCGCGCGTGACGTCGCTGTGGTAGAAGGCGCGGTAGATCTCGTCGCGCGTCATCACCAGGGAGAGCGGCAGGTAGCCGCCGCTGATACCCTTGGACAGGCAGACGAAGTCGGGCCAGATCGATGCCTGTTCGCAGGCGAAGAAGGTGCCGGTGCGTCCGCAGCCGACGGCGATCTCGTCGGCGATCAGATGTACCTGGAAACGGTCGCATAGCGCGCGCACTTCCTTCAGGTAGGCCGGATCGTGCATCGCCATGCCGGCTGCACATTGCACCAGTGGTTCGAGGATGACGGCGGCGATCTTGTCGCCGCGTTCCTGCAGCAGTTTCCCGAGGTCACTGGCAGCGCGGCGTGCGACATCGGCGGCGCTTTCGCCCTCGCGCGCGCCGCGTGCATCGGGAGAAGCGACGATGTACGCCTGCTGAAGCAACGGACCGTAGGCGTCGCGGAAAATCGCGACGTCGGTGACGGCGAGCGCACCGACGGTCTCGCCGTGATAGCTGCCCTTCAGGCATACGAACTCGCGCTTGCTGTCCTTGCCGCTGTTGCGCCAGTAATGGAAGCTCATCTTGAGCGCGATTTCCGTCGCCGATGCGCCGTCCGACGCATAGAAGCAGTGGCCGAGCACGCCGCCGGTCAGTGCCGACAGCTTTTCCGACAGGGTAATCACCGGCTCGTGCGTGAAGCCGGCGAGCATCGCGTGCTCCAGCAGGTCGAGCTGTTCCTTCAAGGCCCCGTTGATGCGCGGATTGGCATGACCGAACAGGTTGACCCACCAGGAACTGATTGCATCCAGGTAGCGCTGGCCGTCGGCATCGTACAGCCACGCGCCGCGACCATGGCTGACCGGCACCAGCGGCACCGTTTCATGGTGCTGCATCTGCGTGCACGGGTGCCAGACGCTTTTCAAACTGCGCGCGACCCAGTCGGATTTAAGACTTGCGTTCAAGACTGCTCCAATAATTCCTTGCCGCCTTCGCTATCCCAGCCAGTTCGGCTTGCGCTTCTCCAGGAACGAACGCACACCTTCCTTGCCCTCCTCAGAACTGCGGATGTCGGCGATACGTTCGGCGGTGTCGGCGATCAGTTCCGCGGTCAGCGGCTGGCCGGCGACATCCTGCACGAGGCGCTTGGCTTCCTTCACGGCGTTCGGGCTGTTGGTCACGAGCGCCTTCACGATCTCGGCAACCGTCGCATCCAATGCATCAGCTGCCACGACCTGATGCACGAAACCGATCCGGTGTGCTTCCTGTGCGGAGAAACGCTCCGCTGTGAGGAAATAGCGGCGGGCGGCGTTTTCGCCCATCGCGAGAATGACGTAAGGCGAGATTGTCGCAGGAATCAGGCCCAGTTTGACCTCGCTGAGACAAAAATTAGTTGCCTCATTTGCAATAGCGATATCGCAGGCAGCGACCAATCCCATGCCGCCGGCGTAGCAATCGCCCTGGACCTTGGCGACCACCGGTTTCGGGCAGGTATAGATGGTGTGCAGCATCTCCGCCAGCTGGGCCGCATCCGCACGGTTTTCCTCGTGCGTGTAGCCGGCCATCTTTTTCATCCAGTTGAGGTCGGCGCCGGCGCAAAAGGCCGGGCCGTTTGCAGCGAGCACGATCGTTCGCACGTCCGGGTGTTGCCCGAGGGCACGAAACGCCTGGGTAATTTCTGCGATCGTCGTTTCGTTGAACGCATTGCGCACGTCCGGACGGTTCAGGGTGACAGTCGCTACCTTGCCGTCGATCGCAACGATGAGGGTTTGATAATCCATGATCACATCCTGAAGACGCCGAACTTCGTGTCCGGAATCGGCGCATTCAGCGCTGCACTCAATCCCAGTCCCAGCACCATGCGGGTGTCCGCCGGGTCGATCACGCCGTCGTCCCACAGGCGGGCGGATGCGTAATACGGATGGCCCTGGTGTTCGTACTGATCGCGGATCGGCGCCTTGAAGGCTTCCTCTTCCTCCTTCGACCAGGAGCCACCCTTGGCTTCGATACCGTCGCGCTTGACGGTGGCCAGCACGCTCGCGGCCTGCTCGCCGCCCATCACCGAGATGCGCGCGTTCGGCCACATCCACAGCATGCGCGGGGAAAAACCGCGGCCGCACATACCGTAGTTGCCGGCGCCGAAGCTGCCGCCGATGATCACGGTGAACTTCGGCACTGCTGCGGTCGACACCGCAGTCACCATCTTCGCGCCATTGCGCGCGATGCCTTCATTCTCGTACTTGCGGCCGACCATGAAGCCGGTGATGTTCTGCAGGAAGACCAGCGGGATCTTGCGCTGGCAGCACAGCTCGATGAAGTGCGTACCCTTGAGCGCGGATTCCGAGAACAGGATGCCGTTGTTGGCGATGATGCCCACCGGCATGCCGAAGATGTGCGCGAAGCCGCACACCAGCGTGGTGCCGTAACGCGCCTTGAACTCGTCGAATTCGCTGCCGTCGACGATGCGCGCGATCACCTCGCGCACGTCGAATGGTTTGCGGGTGTCAGTCGGGATGACGCCGTACAGTTCATGCGCGTCGTACTTCGGCGCCACCGGTTCGCGCAGCACGAGCTGCTGCGGCTTCTGGCGGTTGAGGTTGGACACGATGGTGCGCGCCAGCGACAGCGCATGCATGTCGTTCATCGCGAGATGGTCGACCACGCCGGACAGGCGGGTGTGCACATCGCCGCCACCGAGGTCTTCGGCGCTTACCACCTCGCCGGTCGCTGCCTTCACCAGCGGGGGACCGCCGAGGAAGATCGTGCCCTGTTCCTTCACGATGATGGATTCGTCGCTCATCGCCGGCACATACGCGCCGCCCGCAGTGCAGGAGCCCATCACTACCGCGATCTGCGGGATGCCCTTGGCCGACAGGTTGGCCTGGTTGTAGAAGATGCGGCCGAAGTGGTCGCGGTCCGGGAACACGTCATCCTGGTTCGGCAGGTTGGCGCCGCCGGAGTCGACCAGGTAAATGCAGGGGAGATTGTTCTGGTCGGCGATTTCCTGTGCACGCAGGTGCTTCTTCACCGTCATCGGGTAGTAGGTGCCACCCTTCACGGTCGCGTCATTGCAGACGATCATGCATTCCTGCCCCGCGACGCGGCCGATGCCGGTGATGATGCCGGCCGACGGCGCGGCATTGTCGTACATGTCGTAGGCGGCCAGCTGCGACAGTTCGAGGAAGGGCGTGCCCGGATCGAGCAGCATCTGCACGCGGTCGCGCGGCAACAGCTTGCCGCGCGCGGTATGTTTCTTGCGCGCTTCTTCGCCGCCACCCTGGGAAATCTTCGCGATCTTTTCCTTCAGGTCGTCGACCACGCGCTGCATGGCGGCAGCGTTGTTCTTGAAGTCTTCGCTGCGGGTGTTGATCTTGCTTTCAATGTGAGCCATGTCCGGTCCTTTTGTTTTATGTGTCCGCCTGCCGGTCAGGCAGTCTTGTCTTCTTCGAGCTTGAGTTCTTCCTTCATCAGCTCGCGCATCCGGAATTTCTGCACCTTGCCGGTCACCGTCATCGGGAAGGCACTGACGAAGCGGATGTAGCGCGGCACCTTGTAATGCGCGATCTGCCCGCGGCAGAATTCGCGCACGCCTTCCTCATCGAGCGTGGCGCCCGAACGCAGGATGATCCAGGCGCACAATTCCTCGCCATACTTCTTGTCCGGCACGCCGACCACCTGCACGTCCTGGACGGCGGGATGGCGGTACAGGAATTCCTCGATCTCGCGCGGATAGATGTTTTCGCCGCCGCGGATCACCATGTCCTTGATGCGGCCGGCGATGTTCACGTAGCCCTCGGCATCCATGATCGCGAGATCGCCGGTATGCATCCAGCCTTCGGCATCGATTGCCTCGGCGGTTTTCTGCGGATCTTCCCAGTAGCCGTGCATCACGGAGTAGCCGCGCGTGCAGAGTTCACCGGAGGTGCCGACCGGCACCTTTTCGCCGGTATCTGGATTGACGATCTTCACTTCGAGGTGTGGCTGGGTCTTGCCGACGGTGGATACGCGCTTCTCGAGCGGCGTGTCGACCGTGCTCTGGCAACTGACCGGGCTGGTTTCGGTCATGCCGTAGGCGATCGTCACTTCGGTCATGTGCATGTCGCTGACCACGCGCTTCATCACCTCGATCGGGCACGGCGAGCCGGCCATGATGCCGGTGCGCAGGGCCGACAGGTCGAATTCCTTGAAACGCGGATGATCGAGCTCAGCAATGAACATGGTCGGTACGCCGTGCAAGCCGGTGCATCGCTCGTCCTGCACCGCTTGCAGCACGGAAAGCGGATCAAAGGCTTCGTTCGGGTAGACGATGGTCGCGCCATGCGTCAGGCAGGCGAGGTTGCCGAGCACCATGCCGAAGCAGTGATAGAGCGGCACCGGGATGCACAGCTTGTCCTGCGGTGTCAGCCGCATCGCCTCGCCGATGAAGAAGCCGTTGTTCAGCACGTTGCGGTGGGTGAGCGTCGCGCCCTTCGGGAAGCCGGTCGTGCCGCTGGTGAACTGGATGTTGATCGGATCGGTGTTCTTCAGTGATGCGCCAAGTTGCGACAAGCGGCTATCGTCGCTGTTGCCCATCGCCATCAGGTCCGCAAAGCGCATCATGCCAGGCACGCTGTCTTCACCCAGCTGGATCACGGTCTTCAACGACGGCAGCTTGGCGGCATTCAATGCGCCCGGCTTGCCGCCTGCCAGTTCGGGTGCAATGGCTTGCACCATCTCTATGTAGTTGCTGGTCTTGAACGTGGTCATCGTGATCAGCGCCTTGCAGCCGACCTTGTTCAAGGCGTATTCGAGCTCCGCGAGGCGGTATGCCGGATTGATGTTGACCAGGATGATGCCGGCCTTCGCGGTGGCGATCTGGGTCAGCAGCCATTGCGCATTGTTGTGCGACCAGATACCGACCCGATCGCCGGGACGCAGGCCGAGTTCGAGCAGCGCGCTCGCCAGCCGGTTCGATTCCTGCTGCAACTGGCGGTAGGTGTAACGGGCCTGCTGGTGGCATGACACCAGCGCTTCGTTATCGGGAAAACGGCTGGCCATGGCATCGAAGAAATCGCCTATCGTCTGTTCGATCAACGGCGTTTCGCGACTGCCCTGGTCGTAGCTTGTAACTAACTGCGCCATTCCAATCTCTCCACTCATTTTGTTTCGGGAAAACTTCCATCGACGTAGAACCATCGCCCGTCCTCGCGCACGAAACGGCTGATCTCGTGCAGGCGATGTGCGCGTCCGCCGATCTTGTAACGGGCAACGAACTCCACCGTTGCCTCGTCACCCGCGGGTATGTGTTTGCGTACTTCCAGGCCCAACCATTTCGTGTCGTCGTCCTGCGCGACCGCTTCCGGTGGACGCGTGCTTGGATGCCACGTCGCCTTCAGGTAGGCCTCCTTGCGCAGCACGTAGGCGCTGTATCTGGAACGCATCAATTGCTCGGCGGTCTGCGCCGGCTCGTCGCTCTCGATGAATCGCCCGCAACAGCTCGCATAGCTTGCACCGCCGCAGGGGCAAGGCTGCATGTCCTTTTTTGCCATTACGCCTTCTTTGCCTTCTCTGCCACGGGCGCGCCGGCGGCCTTCCATGCGCGGAAGCCGCCTTCTATGTGGGCGACGTTTTCCAGCCCCATGTCCTGTACGGTCTTGGTCGTCAACGCACTGCGCCAGCCGGCGGCACAGAAGAAGATGAATTCCTTCTTCTCGCCGAATACGGGTTTGAAATAGGGCGAATCAGGATCGACCCAGAATTCGATCATGCCGCGTGGCGCCGGGAAGGCGCCGGGGATGATGCCTTCGCGCTCCAGCTCGCGCACGTCGCGCACATCGACAAACTGCACGTTCGGGTTGTCCAGCTTTGCCTTCGCTTCTTCCACACTGTAGGTCTTGACCTGCGCCATCGCTTCATCGACGAGCGCCTTGTATCCCTTCTGCATCGGCATGACGGTTCCTCCTTGTACGTTCAGGCCAGCGCCCGGCTGATCAGGATCTTCTGGATCTCGCTGGTGCCTTCGTAGATCTGGCACACGCGCACATCGCGATAGATACGCTCTACTGGGAAGTCGCTCACATAACCGTAGCCGCCGTGGATCTGGATTGCATCCGAACAGACACGCTCGGCCATCTCGCTGGCAAACATCTTGGCCATCGCCGCTTCCTTCAGACAGGGCTTGCCGGCGTCCTTCAGGCTGGCAGCGTGCCAGATGAGCTGGCGCGCGGCTTCGATTTGCGTCGCCATCTCGGACAACTTGAACTGCACTGCCTGGTGTTCGAACAGGGTCTTGCCGAAGCTGGTGCGTTCCTTCGCATAGGACAGTGCAGCTTCGAATGCGGCGCGCGCCATGCCCACCGACTGCGAGGCGATGCCGATACGGCCACCTTCCAGGCCGGACAACGCAATCTTGTAGCCCTGGCCTTCCTCGCCGATCAGGTTTTGCGCCGGGATGCGGCAGTTCTCGAACAGGATCTGCGCGGTGTCCGACGAGTGCTGCCCCATCTTTTCCTCCAGACGGGCGACGATGTAGCCGGGCGTATTGGTCGGCACCCAGAAGGCGCTGATGCCCTTCTTGCCGGCGCCCTTGTCGGTTACTGCCATCACGATGGCGACGTCGGCGTACTTGCCGCTGGTGATAAACTGCTTGACGCCGTTGAGCACGTAATGGTCGCCATCACGCGTCGCTGTCGTGCGCAATGCGGAAGCGTCGCTCCCGACATGCGGTTCGGTCAGACAGAATGCGCCCAGCATTTCTCCGCGTGCGAGCGGTTTGAGCCATTGTTCCTTCTGCGCATCGTTGGCGTACATCATTGCGATGCTGCACACCGGGCAGTTGTTCACCGAAATGACGGTCGAGGTGCCGCCGTCGCCGGCCGCGATCTCTTCCAGCACGAGCGACAGCGACAGGTAATCGAGTCCGGCGCCGCCGAGCTCTTCCGGCACCGCTACACCGAAGGCACCGAGTTCGGCGAGACCTTTCAGTTCATCCTTGGGGAAGTGGTGTTCCTTGTCCCAGCGTGCTGCATTCGGTGCGAGGCGTTCCTGCGCAAATGCGCGCAGTGCGTCGCGGATCATTTCGTGTTGTTCTGACAGAACCATGTTGTTTTCCCCTTTACCAGGACAGCGTGCGTCCGGCGTAGTTGCGGTAGGTGCCGCTGTCTTCCTGTTTCAATCCGCTGATTACGTTCAGCAACCCGCTCACGCTGTCTTCGACGGCGAGCGTGGCATTCGGTCCGCCCATGTCGGTACGCACCCAGCCCGGACACATGACGACGAAGGTGGCGGACGGGTAATCGAGCGAGGCGCTCTTGACCGCCATGTTGAGCGCGGCTTTCGATGTGCGGTACAGCCAGCCGTAGGTGGTATCGGTTTCGCCGATGCTGCCCATGCCGCTGCTGATGAATGCGAACTTGCCCTGCCCCGCTTCCACCATCGGCGCCAGCGTCGGGATCGCCTGCATTGAGCCGAGGACGTTGGTGTGCATCACCTTGTCGAAGTCCTGCGCGGTCGGCGGCGATTTGGCGCTCTGCGCTTGCGGGCCGTAGACACCGGCGACGTAGACGGCGAGGTCGAGCTTTTCGCCGTCGAGCTGCCAGCCAAGGCCTGCCAGCGAGTCGGGATTGGCGACGTCAAGCTTGAACGGTTCGGCGCCTGCGTTGCGCAACTCGGTGAGCGAGGCGTCGTCGCGCGCGGTGGCGATGACTCGCCAGTTCGCTGCAAGTAGTTGGCGCACGAACTCGCGGCCGATGCCGCGGGAGGCGCCGAGGATGAGGGCGGTGGGCATTTGAATGACCGTATTGGTTTGAGTCCTCCTCCCCTTCAAGGAGAGGGTTGGGATGGGGATGGGTTTCTCTTATTGCCGAAACCTATCCCTCACCTAACCTCCCCCTTGAAGGGGGAGGAACTAACCGTCAGACGAGCTCGATCGCCATCGCGGTACCTTCACCGCCACCGATACACAGCGAAGCCACACCCAACTTGCCGCCGGTCTTCTTCAGCGCGCCGATCAGCGTGACGATGATGCGCGCACCCGATGCACCGATCGGGTGGCCGAGCGCGCAGGCACCGCCATGGATGTTGATCTTGCCGTGCGCAATGCCGTGGTCGCGCATTGCCGCCATCGGCACAACCGCGAACGCCTCGTTGATCTCGAACAGATCCACATCCTTGGTTGTCAGGTTCAACTTCTTGTACAGCTTTTCGATGGCGCCGACGGGCGCCGTGCTGAACCAGTTCGGTTCCTGTGCATGGGTGGTGTGGCCGAGCACGCGGGCGATCGGCTTGCAGCCCAGTTTTTGCGCGGTCGATTCGCGCATCATCACGAGCGCGGCAGCGCCGTCGTTGATCGAGGACGAAGAGGCGGCGGTGATCGTGCCGTCCTTCTTGAATGCCGGCTTGAGCGACGGGATCTTGTCGAGCTTGGCCTTCAGCGGGCCTTCATCCTTGTCGATGACAACATCGCCGGTCTTGCCTGCGATCGTGACCGGCGCGATTTCCCATTTGAAGGAGCCGTCGTTGGTCGCAGCCTGCGCGCGCTTCACGGACTCAATCGCGTAGGCATCCTGCGCCTCGCGGGTGAACTCGTACTTGGCCGCGCAGTCCTCACCGAAAGTGCCCATGGAGCGGCCCTTCTCGTAGGCGTCTTCGAGACCGTCGAGCATCATATGGTCGTACATCATCGCGTGGCCAATGCGGTAGCCGCCGCGCGCCTTCGGGATCAGGTAGGGCGCGTTGGTCATGGACTCCATGCCGCCTGCGATCACCACTTCGTTGCTGCCGGCCAGCAGCGAGTCATAAGCGATCATCGCGGCCTTCATCGCGGAGCCGCACATCTTCGACAGCGTGACGGCGCCGGCGGAAACCGGGATGCCCGCCTTGATTGCAGCCTGGCGTGCGGGCGCCTGGCCCTGGCCTGCCATCAGGCAGTTGCCGAACAGGACTTCGTTGACGAACTTCGGTTCCAGGCCGGCACGCTCGACTGCGGCGCGGATCGCGACAGCGCCGAGGTCGCTGGCGGACAGCGCGGAAAAGTCGCCCTGGAAGGCGCCCATCGGGGTACGTGCTGCGCCGACGATAACAATAGGATCGCTCATGGTATGTCTCCAGTAGATGGCTAGGCGGCCTGCGCCGCGGGGGTAAGGGGTTTGTAGCTGAAGCGCAGTTCCTGCGGATACGGGAATACGTCTTCGATGTGGCCGTCGAGGATGCGCTGCTTGGCACGCTGCCAGTACTGCGCCGTCAGCAGGTCGGCATGGTGCTTCAGGAAGTACTTCCTCACTTCCGTGTTGCCGAGCAGGAAGGTGCCGAACTGCTCGGGGAATACGTCATTCTTCGCGACCGGGTACCACGGCTCGCTTGCCATCTCGTCCTCTTCGTTGCGCGGCGCCGGGATCTGGCGGAAATTGCAGTCGGTGATGTACTCGATCTCGTCGTAGTCGTAGAACACCACGCGGCCGTGCTTGGTCACGCCGAAATTCTTGTACAGCATGTCGCCGGGGAAGATGTTGACCCCGACCAGTTCCTTGATCACATTGCCGTACTCGACCACGCCATGTTCGACCGCCGCATGGTCGCCGCGTTTCTCCGCCTCGGCCAGCCAGATGTTGAGCGGGGTCATGCGGCGCTCGATGTAGAGGTGCTTGATGATGATCTCGTCGCCCTCTTCCTCGACGATGGACGGCGCCACTTCCTTCAGCTCGGCCAACAGCTCGGATGAGAAGCGAGCGCGGGGAAAGGCGACGTTCGAATACTCCAGCGTGTCCGCCATGCGGCCGACGCGGTCGTGGTTTTTCACCAGCAGGTACTTTTCCTTGACGATGGCGCGTGTGGTTTCCTTCGGCGGCGGGAAATGATCCTTGATCACCTTGAACACGTAAGGAAAGGACGGCAGCGCGAACACCACCATCACCAGGCCGCGAATACCCGGCGCGGCCTCGAAGCAATCGGACGAATGCCGCAGGTGATGCAGGAAGTCGCGGTAGAAGGCCGCCTTGCCCTGCTTCTGCAAGCCGAGAATGGTGTAGATCTCGCTGCGCGGCTTGTAGGGCATGAGCGAGCGCAGGAAATGCACATAGGCCGACGGCACTTCCATGTCCACCATGAAGTAGGCGCGCGTGAACGAGAACAGCACCGTGATCAGCGTCGGGTCGAACAGGACCGTGTCCAGCACCAGCTGGCCTTTGCGGTTGTACAGGATGGGCACGACGAAGGGATAGATGCGGTTGCCGTTGATGCCCTTGCCGACGATGTAGGCGCCCTTGTTGCGATAGAACAGGCTGGCCAGCACCTGGATTTGGTGGTTCGGTTCCAGCAAGTCATTGCCGAACATCGCGCGCATGCGCGCCTCGACGAAGCCGACGTCGCGGTCGAGGTCGGCGAAGGGCGGCGACAGCTGGAAGTTGGTGACGATGCGTTTGAGCGTGTAGCGCAAGCCGTCCTTGGCCGGGTAGTACACGCGGTAGGTCGGCAGAAGTTCTTCCGTCTCGATGTACTCGGTGGATACCGCCGGGCGCACGAAGATGAAATCGTTGTGGTAGTACGAACGGTGCAGCATGTTGCAGCACACCGAGTTGAAGAAGGTCTCCGCCAGTTCCGGCTGCTTGTGGTTGATCAGCAGGCCGATGTAGTGCAGCTTGACCTCGCGCCAGACTTCGTCATCGATCTCTTCCTGGTCGTATTCGTCCTCCAGGGTCTGCACGCATTCCTGTACCCGGGTGTCGTAGAACGCGATGCGTTCGCGCGCCCGGATCTGCGCGGTTTTCCAGTCCGCCTTCTCGAAATAGCGCTTGGCCGCCAGGCTCTCCGCGCGGAACAGCCGGTAGTGCTTGTCGAAGCCGTCCAGGATGGTGCGCGCGATGTCGAACGCGATCTGGGAACGGAGGAGTTTGGGAAAGGCGGTCTGGGGCATGGTCTATAGCTTGAAGTGGTTCTTCCAAGCCTCCAGTTTAGCCAAATCCACCCCGATGCCGCCGCAGACAACGATCAAGGGAGCATGAAATTCTTTCAAGAGTGGCAATTGCTGGTATGCAACGGCAAGCGCCGCGCCGCAGGCCGGCTCCACCAGGGTGCGCATATCGTCGGCAAAGCGCAGGCAGGCATCCACCGCTTGCGCGTCTGTAACCGTGAAACTGCGCACATCGTGCCTGCGCGTCCATTCGAACGCCTGCTGCGCCACGCGTTTGGCTCCCAGCGTGGTGGCGATCGACGTGATCGCCGGCAGGGTGGCCAGTTTGCCCGCGTGGATCGAGGCATGCAGCGAGGCTGCGCCCTCCGTTTCGAGCGCGACCACCGCCACATGGGCCTTGCCATTGCGATGCAGCCCTTCCAAAACGCCGCACAGCAGCCCGCCGCCACCGACCGAGCAGATCACCGCGTCGAAGTCGAATCCGGCCTCGTGGGCTTGTGCGACAGCTTCGTCGATGAGCGTGGCGTTGCCGTCCCAGATGTCGGGATGGTCGAAGGGCGGGATGTAGACTGTATCGGGCTGCCGGCACAGGCGCAGCGCTTCTTCGTTGGTTTCGTCCCACACGCTGCCGTGGACGAGGCATTCCGCGCCGATGTCGCGGATCTTCTGGCGCACCGATTCGTGCGTGGTCTGCGGCACGAGGATGGTGGTGCGCACGCCGAGTGCCGCACCGGCGACGGCAGCAGCGAATCCGGCGTTACCGCCGGACGGGCAGACGAAATGTGCCGCGCCGCTTTCCGCCGCGCGCTGGCACATGGTGCCGATGCCGCGCAGCTTGAAGGAGCCTGAAGGCTGGAGGTTTTCCATCTTCAGCACGACGTTCTTGCCCAGCGCGGCCGACAGGGGGCCGTGACGGAGCAGAGGAGTCGTGATGTGGAGTGCGGCCATATTCCGGTACAGGTGCTATTGGTTCATCATCGCCTGAGCGGCGTCCATGACGGATTGCGGAAATTCCGTCGTCTTGCGCGCTTCCGCGTCGAGAAAGGCACCGACCAGTTCGGTGGTCGCCACTTCCTGGCCGGTTTCGCTGTTGATCATGCGATGCAGGAAGCGCACGGTCTTGCGCTTGATCTCCAGCAGTTCGGTATTGACGTGCAGCAGTGAACCGGCGAGCACTTCCTGCTTGTATTGCGTGCGCTGGTCGAGCGCCACCATGCCGCGCTTGTTCTCCTTCAGGAAGCCGGGCGTGATGCCGAGATGCGCAAAGAAGTGCCAGGTCGCCTCGTCGAAGCGCGCGGTGTAGAACTGCACGTTCATGTGGCCGATGTGGTCCATGGACCAGGGATAGACGAAGCCGCGATAGGTCTCGATGCTCATGCCTTGCTCCTCGGCAGGACCGCCAAGGTGGCGGTCAGTTTGCTGATCAGCGTCTTCTTGTCGCCGGCCAGCGCAAACACTTCCGATTCGACGACGTGGAAGGCCTTGCCCGGCTTGAGGACCTGCGCGCGGCACAGCAGCACATCGCCCGCGCCCGCGCGCAGCAGGTGGATCTTGAATTCGGTGGTCAGGATAAAGTCTTCCGCGCCCGTCACTGTCATGGCCGCCCCGCCCGCCGTGTGGTCCGCGATAGTCGCCTGCACACCGGCGTGGATGACGCCGGTGTGCTGCAGGTGACGCGGCTCGATGCGCAGGGATGATTCGCACCAGCCGGGGCCGCACTCGACGAGCTTGATGCCGAGTTCGGAGAGGAAGGCGGCTTCGGCGAAGCCGGCTTCGACAACTTTGCGGTAGTTGGGATCGGGAGCGTGCATGGAGTGTCTCCGCCAACAATGCATTTGACTGCGGACTCCTTCCCCCTTGCAGGGGGAGGGAACCGCCCTGTGGTTTTTTTATTGCGTTACTTCGTCTCTGCAAACAACTCGCGCCCGATCAGCATCCGGCGAATCTCGCTCGTCCCCGCGCCGATCTCGTACAGCTTCGCATCGCGCCACAGGCGGCCGACCGGGTATTCATTGATATAACCGTTGCCGCCCAGCGCCTGGATCGCCTCGCCGGCCATCCATGTCGCTTTCTCGGCGGAGTAAAGAATCGCGCCAGCCGCATCCTTGCGCAGCGCACGCACCTGTTCCGGTGATTTCGCGCGGTCGCAGGCCTGGCCGACCGCATACACGTACGCCTTGCAGGCCATCATGGTCGAGTACATGTCGGCGAGCTTGCCCTGCATCAGCTGGAACTCGCCGATCGGCTGGCCGAACTGCTTGCGGTCGTGGACGTAGGGAACGACGGCGTCCATGCAGGCCTGCATGATGCCCAGCGGTCCGCCGGACAGCACGGTGCGCTCGAAGTCGAGGCCGGACATCAACACGTTGACGCCCTTGCCGAGACCGCCGAGCACGTTTTCCGCCGGGACTTCACAGTTTTCAAAGACGAGCTCGCCGGTGTGCGAGCCGCGCATGCCAAGCTTGTCGAGTTTCTGCGCGACGGAGAAGCCCTTGAAGCCCTTCTCGATCAGAAAGGCGGTCATGCCGCGCGGACCGGCTTCGATGTCGTTCTTCGCATAGACCACCAGCACGTCGGCATCCGGGCCGTTGGTGATCCACATCTTGGTGCCGTTGAGCACCCAGCGGTCGCCCTTGAAATCGGCGCGCAGCTTCATGCTGACCACGTCGGAGCCGGCATTCGGCTCGGACATCGCGAGCGCGCCGACGTGTTCGCCGGAGATCAGCTTGGGCAGGTATTTCTTCTTCTGTTCTTCGGTGCCGTTGCGCTTGATCTGGTTCACGCACAGGTTGGAGTGGGCGCCGTAGGACAGGCCGACCGAAGCGGATGCGCGGGAGATTTCTTCCATCGCGACGATATGCGCGAGGTAGCCCATGTCGGTACCGCCGTATTCTTCGCTGACGGTGATGCCGAGCAGGCCGAGTTCGCCCATCTTCTTCCACAAATCCATCGGGAACTGGTCGGTACGGTCAATCTCGGCGGCACGCGGGGCGATCTCCGCCTGCGCAAACTGCTGCACGGTCTCGCGCAGCGCGGCGATGTCTTCGCCATGGTCAAAGGTCAAGCCGGGCAAGTGGATCATGTCGTCCTCGCAATGTTGGAGTTGTGGCAACCGCACTAACAACGGCCGATTGCCGATGATGCAAAATCATACTTCCAATTTACGTTTACGTAAACGTAAAGCAGATACGGTGAAAATACGGTAACTGGCCCGCTCAGGCTGCGTCCTTCAGCTTGCGCGCAGCCGGTTTCTTGGCGGCAGCAGGCTTGCCGGTCTTTTCCGCCTCCAGCAGGCGCAAGCATTCCTCTTCATGCGCGGCAATTTCGGCCAGCGTCACCTCGAGGTCTTCTCGTTGGCGCTCCAGCGTTTCGCGGTGCTGGGCCAGTACCGTGAGGAAGCGCTTGAGCTGGGCCGTCGTGTCCTTAGGGGATTCATACATGTCGACCAGCGCCTTGATTTCCTGCAGGCTCAGGCCGAGGCGCTTGCCGCGCAGCGTCAGCTTCAGGCGGGTGCGCTCGCGCGCGCTGTAGACACGCGTGCGTCCGCCGGCGCCTTCGCGCTTGGGGCTGAGCAGGCCCTGGTCTTCATAGAAGCGGATGGCTCGCGGCGTGATATCGAATTCGCGCGCAAGTTCGGTGATGGTATAGGTCGGCATGGCGGAATCTGGCTGGTTTCAGCAACAAAAACGGTTTGGTTTTAGAATCGCTGGAAACGGTTGCAGTTTACGTTAACGTAAAGCGCATTGTAGACGCGGCGATGCGAAATGTGAACACGCAGGCATGGAAATTAAATACAGGATACTTTGTCGATGAATCCACTCGAATCCCAGCTCAGCTACGCCTTCGGCGACACCCTCCCGGCGCCGGGCACGCGCCATGAAGTCGCCCCGGGCGTGTTCTGGCTGCGCATGGGCCTGCCATTTGCGCTCGATCACATCAACCTTTGGCTGTTGCACGACGGCGAGGGCTGGACCATCGTCGACTGCGGCATCGCGACGGATGCGACGCGCGATGCCTGGGAAAGAATTTTTGCCGACGGCCTGGACGGGCTGCCGGTGGTGCGGGTGATGGCGACCCACAGCCATCCGGACCACGTCGGCCTCGCCGATTGGCTGTGCCGCCGCTGGAACGCGTCGCTGTGGATGAGCGCCGGTGAATTCGGGTTTGCGCAGATGATGTCGGCTTCGCTGCCTGGCGTCGACGGGACGGCGACGGTGCCGCACTTCCAGCGCCACGGGCTGATGGATGAAGCGATGCTGGAAAAGCTGGCGGGGCGCAAGAACTATTACCCGACGCTGGTGCCCGCCGTCCCCGCGGCCTACCATCGCCTGCAGGACGGGCAGATATTGCGCATCGGCAAGCACCAGTGGCGCGTGATCACCGGTTTCGGCCATTCGCCCGAACACGTTTCCCTGTTCTGCGAAGACCTGAAGGTGCTGATTTCAGGCGACATGGTGCTGCCGCGTATTTCGACCAATGTATCGGTATTCGCCGTCGAGCCGGAAGCGAATCCGGTCCAGCTCTACCTCGATTCGCTTGCCAAGTTCGCCGGCCTGCCGGAAGACACCCTGGTACTCCCCTCGCACGGCAAGCCCTTCCGTGGCTTGCGCGTCCGGATCGAGCAGCTGTGCGCGCATCATCGCGAACGTCTGGCCGAAGTTCTGGCGGCATGCGCAACGCCGCAATCAGCGTCTGACATTGTGCCGGTGATGTTCCGCCGTGCGCTGGACGCACACCAGCTCACCTTTGCCTTGGGTGAGGCGCTGGCCCATCTGCACAAGCTGTGGTTTGACGGATCGCTGGAGCGCAAAATGGACGACGACCGGGTCTTCCGTTTCCAAGTGACCAAAAATTAAACACCCCATAGGCAATTCCATCTATACTTTCCATTAAGAAAACCAACCGCACCGGTTGCCATCCTGGTGATCGCTGCGGTTGGTCTCTTTTCACGCATTCATTGATCTATCACGTACCGGCTTCAGTCCCTTGACGTAAAAAATCAGTGTCTGCCTGTCATTGCGTGTTACATTTCCTTAACACGTTAGGTCACAATCAGTTCCTCCCCTCTATTGACTGACTGTCAAGGCTCGACATGGAATAGTGCGCGGTCATGAATCCATCTATCGAACGAGAAAGCTTTAGTGAGCGCTTGCAACAGGCGCTTCGCAACGCGGAGTACTCCCCGGATAGCCCGACCCAACTGGCCAGGGAGTTCAATATCCGGTTTGAGGGCCGTCCGATCACTGTGCATGCCGCAAGGAAATGGCTCGTGGGCGAGGCAATTCCCACTCAGGAAAAGCTCCGCACGCTTGCGCAATGGCTCGGGGTCCCTGCGGAATGGTTGCGCTTCGGCGGTACGGATGGTTATGCAGGGGGTGATGGCATCAACGCGCCGGCCAAATTCGAGTCCGCCGATGTCAAACTAGTTGCAGATTTGCAACGCCTGGATGAGCACCATCAGGCTATCGCCCGGGAATTCATCCGCATGCTCGTCCGTCTCAACCGTCAGAAATAAGAATTTCTCGAAGGTAACGCAATCCGCCAATTGCACGGCTGCCATACCAGGACATCATTTCCCCGTCGAGCAAACGCACCGGTTTGCCAACCTGTTTCTCCAGCGCGTCCACATGTGCTTCGGCGAAACGGTAGGGTTCGGATGACAACAACACGCCGTCTATTGAATCCGCCAGTTCATCCGACCATTTGAATACCGGATACCGCAAGCCAGCCTCCACGCCAGCCACGCGCGGAACCCAGCAGCGCCATCCGATTTCCCCCATCATCCTCGCGATGTACGTATCAGGCGATATCGTCATCCATGGGTCTTTCCAGATGCAATACAGCATGACTTGCGGCGGCCCTTTCGGCGCAGCCTGCAGCAGTGCGTATTCGCGCTCGAAGGCGTCGCACAGGCCGGCGGCTTTCTCCTCCGCATGGAAGATCCCACCAAGCAGCCGATAGAGCGCAAGATTGTCGCGCGGCGCCAGCGGATGGGTGACGATGACGTGGGGAACAAATTCAGCGAGCGCGTCCACCGTCGACTTCTCGTTCTCGTCGATATTGACGATCAGGTGGGTCGGCGCCAGCTTGCGGATCTTCTCGATGTTCACATCCTTGGTGCCGCCGACTTTCGGGATGGCGCGCACGATGTCGGCCGGATGGATGCAGAACCCGGTGCGCCCGGCCACCGAGGACGCGAGACCCAGGTCGCACAGCAGTTCGGTGATCGAGGGCACGAGCGATACGATACGCACCTCGTCCGAGGCAGGGTGATGCTCATGGCCGACAGCGTCCACCAGTTTCATGGCTTGGCGTGGCGCGGCTTGTGCGGCGCCTTCGAGAATGCCGCGTCGTACAGCCAGTTGGGCAGCAGGCGCAGCAGTTTGGCGACAATACCCATCTGCCAAGGTATGACGCGGTAACTAGTCCCCGCATCGATGGCGGCAACCGCCTTTTCGGCGAACACATCGGGATGCTTCAGGAAGGGCATCGGGTACGGATTCTTTTTCGTCATCGGCGTATCGATATAGCCGGGCGCAATCGTGACAACCCTGATGCCGCTCTCCCCCAACTCCACCCGCAGCGACTCGCAGTAGCTGATCACGGCCGCCTTCGACGCGCTGTACGCTTCCGCCCCGGGCAGGCCGCGAATGCCGGCGACGCTGGCGATGCCGACCAGGCGGCAGTCACGGCTGCCCGCCTGCGCCTGCTGCTTCATGGCCGCGATGAAGGGCGTGAAGGTGGCGACCGTCGCGGTGACGTTGGTCGCGAGGATGCGTTCGAAGACAGCGAGGTCTTCGGCGTGCTCGGTCAGCGTCCCTGCAGAGATGCCGGCATTGGCGATCACGACATCCGCGCCGCCATGCGCGTGGAGGAAATCCCCCGCGGCCCGAGCCACTGCGGCGTGGTCGGTCACGTCGACCGCATAGATGCGGTGCTGCCGGCCGTGTGGAGTTGGCGGCAGCGCTTGCACCAGCTGTTCCAGCAGTTCGCCGCGGCGCGCGAGCAGGCCGAGGACTGCGCCCTGCTGTGCGTAGCGCTTCGCGAGCGCGGCGCCGAGACCGCTTGAGGCGCCGGTGATGAATACGCGTTTCATTCTTGTTCTATCCGTTGGCAGGCGAAAAACAGGCAATAAAAAAAGTCCGCCCTCTTTCGAGAGGCGGACTTCAGTGTAATACGGGGCAGGATTACTTGCCTTGCTTTGCCTTGTTGACCAGCCAGTCCAGCACCTGGAAGGTGGCCTGGTGCAGGATGGGTTCCGGCTTGTTGCCGACACTGGCGCTGACGATGCTCGGCGAAGTCAGGTAACGGCCATCGACAGCCAGCAGCGGCACACCGTCGACCTGGAAGGCTTGCATCAGCTGGGCAGCACGCTTGGCCTTGCTCTGGACGCCGAAGGAGTTGTATACCTCGAGGAATTTCTGCTTGTCGATGCCGTTCTTGGTCACGAAATCCAGGATTTCGGCATCGGTATCGACGCGGCGCTTTTCAACGTGGATCGCGTTGAACATCTTCTGGTGCAATTCATCGAACTTACCCATCGCTTCCAGCGTGTAGAACAGCTTCTGCTGCGGCACCATGGAATCGCGGAAGGCGACCGGCACGCGCTTGAAGACGATGTTGTCGCCCTGCTTCTTCACCCAGGCGACGAGGTCGTGCTCCAGGGCATTGCAGTGCGGGCAGGAATACCAGAAGAATTCGATGACCTCGACCTTCTTGCCGGCCTCGGTTTGCTGCGGCTTGTCCAGTGTGCGGTAGTCGACACCGTTCTGCGGGTTGTTCGGTGCGGCGTTCGCGCCGAAGGCGATGAAACTGATGCTCAGTGCTGCCAGAAAACGCTGAAGAAAACGCATATGCTTCCTTTGCTCGTTGTTAATTATTTCGCGATACGAACCACCGCGGCATCGACGCCATTGTCAGACAGCTTGCCGCGGACCTTGTTCATTGCTTCCATCTGGCTGAAGGGGCCGACGCGCACACGGTACAGCACGCCGGTTTCGGCCTGGCGTTCGGAGACCTTCGCTTCCACGCCCATCAATGCCAGCTTGGCACGCATGCCTTCGGCATCGGACTGCTCGCGGAAAGCGCCGGCCTGCAGGAAGTAGCTCCACTTGTCGTCCGGGTTTTCCGTCTTCGCTTCGGCACCATCGGCCTTGTCGGTCTTCTTCGCCGTCGTCGACTGCTCGACCACCGGTGCCTTGCCGTCCTGCTTCGCTTCCGCCTTGGCTTCGGCCTTGGGGTCGACCTTCACCACTTCCGGCTTCTTGTCCGGCTGCGGGGCGGCCGTGTTTTCAGGCGGCACCGGCTCCTTGGCGAAATCTCGCGCCGCATCCTTCGACGCCGCCCTGTTGCCGTACAGCGGACGGTTCGGGTCCGAACTCTGGTTCGGCGTCGGCTCACCTGCCTTCACCTTGCCCGACTTGTCCGTGAATGGCATCGGCGTCTTGTTGATCGTCATGGCCACGCCCAACGCGATGCCGAGGCCGATGATCAAGCCGATGATGATGCCTAAAATCGTTCCGCCCTGCTGCCTGTTGTAGTTATGCATACTTCTCCGGATTACATCTCGTTACATCCTCGCTGGCGCCGATACGCCGATCAACGCCAGGCCGTTTCGCAAAACCTGGCGCGTTGCGACCAATAACGCCAGACGGGCCATTTTCGTGGACACGTCGTCGACCAGGACGCGCTCGGCGTTGTAGTAGCTGTGCAGCTCGCCCGCCAGATCGCGCAGGTAGAACGCTACCTGATGCGGGCCGAGTTCGTCGAGGGCTTTTTGTAACATTTCCGGATACTCGGCGAGCTTCTGCAACAGCGCCGCTTCGCGCGGCGAAGTCAGCGGCGACAGGTCGGCGCCGTCGATTGTCGATTCGTCACCGCCCCACTGTGCGAGTACCGAGCAGATGCGCGCATGCGCGTACTGCACGTAGTACACCGGGTTCTCGTCGGACTGCGACAGCGCGAGGTCGACGTCGAAGGTGAATTCGGTATCGGCCTTGCGCGAGATGAGGAAGAAACGCACCGCGTCGCGGCCGCGGGTTAAATCACGACCTAGGTCGCGTTCGCCTACCTCGTTGGTGGCGTCGCCGGCCGACCATTCGATCAGGTCGCGCACGGTCACGTAGGAACCGGCGCGCTTGGAGATCTTCACTTCCTCGCCGTTCTTCATCACGGTGACCATCTTGTGCAGCACATAGTCGGGATAGCCCTGCGGGATGCCGAGGCCGACCGCCTGCAGGCCGGCGCGCACGCGCGCGATGGTGCCGTGGTGGTCGCTGCCCTGCACATTGATGACCTTGCCGTAGCCGCGTTGCCACTTCGTGATGTGGTAGGCAACGTCCGGCACGAAGTAGGTGTAGGAGCCGTCGGACTTCTTCATCACGCGGTCCTTGTCGTCGCCGTAGTCGGTGGTACGCAGCCACAGTGCGCCGTCGAGTTCGTAGGTCTTGCCGGCATTGATGAGCGCCTGCACTGCGGCTTCCACCTTGCCGTCGTGGTACAGCGAGGATTCCAGGTAATAGTTGTCGAACTTGACGCCGAAGGCCTGCAGGTCGAGGTCCTGTTCGTGACGCAGGTAGGCGACCGCGAACATGCGGATCGATTCCAGGTCATTGGCGTCGCCGCTGGCGGTCACCGGTACGCCATCCTTGGCGCCCACGGTCTTTTTCGCGAGGAAGTCGGCGGCGATGTCGGCGATGTAGTCGCCGTTGTAGGCCGATTCCGGCCAGTGAGCATCGCCCGGCTTGAGGCCGCGCGCGCGCGCCTGCACCGAGTAGGCCAGGTTGCCGATCTGGGCACCGGCGTCGTTGTAATAGAACTCGCGCGTGACCTCGTAGCCCTGCGCTTCCAGCAGCGAGGACAGCGCGTCGCCGAGCGCGCCCTGCCGGCCGTGGCCGACGTGCAGCGGACCGGTCGGGTTGGCGGAAACGAATTCGACCATCACCTTCTTGCCGGCGCCGGACTTGCCTTTGCCGTATTCGGCGCCTTCTTTCAGGATGGCGCCTACCACCGCCTGCTTGGCAGTCGCGGCCACGCGCAGGTTGATGAAGCCGGGGCCGGCGATTTCGGCGGTTTCGATTAGGTCGCCCTTGTTGGCGAGCAGGTAGGTGACGATGGCTTGCGCTACTTCGCGCGGGTTCTTCTTCAGCGGCTTGGCCAGCTGCATCGCGATGTTGCAGGCGATGTCGCCGTGCGAGGGATCGCGCGGGCGCTCCAGCGCAACGTTGGGTTGCAGTTCGGTCCCCGCGACGATGGGGGTAAGGGCGGCCTGGAACAGGTCGATGATCTGTTGTTTTTGTGAAGCAAGCATGGGATGAAAGGCAACGGCGGGAGCCGTTTTTCAGTGAATTTGAGGATGGGTGGAATTATACCGGCTCCCGGCCCCGGCCTTGCCCGTTGGGGACTTATTCGCCCAATTTCTCACGGCAGTAGGAACCGATGAAGCGCGCCATCTGGAAAGCCTCCGGCCGCCATGGCGAATCCGACAACTTTTGCGGCAGCAGGTAGAGGTAGGTGCCGGCATCCACGAGTTCCCCGGACGGCAGTGCCACGCGGACGGTGTCACGCCGGTATTCCTCCCCCTCGAACGCGTCCAGCGCGGCGACATCGGCCGGCGAAACGTCGAAATACAGCACGCCTTCCACACTGGCGCCCGGCCGCACGATCATCCCCGGATAGGTTTCACCGGCGATCTCGAAGCGCGCATGGCCGTCCAGCCGGGCGGCGGAAGATC
This sequence comes from Noviherbaspirillum sp., assembly GCA_035627275.1. GTDB lineage: Bacteria > Pseudomonadota > Gammaproteobacteria > Burkholderiales > Burkholderiaceae_D > Noviherbaspirillum. Next base: position 86,766 of record DASPMC010000046.1, on the reverse strand, counting down.
GATATTCGCCTCGCACGACGCGTTGCCAGACCTGGGGAAACATCAGGGAGCCGTAGGTGAAGACGTGGACGGACATGGGGGCAATGGATAAGCGGAAAGTTGGAGCGGAACAAGGATAGCGCGTTCCCGCCGCCGCTGCAGGATGGCCGGAAACACAAGCACGCTTGAGCTCGTTTCGGCCCGATCGCCGGGCTCACGGTAAACTAGCTGTTTTATTTTCATTGCGCGACGAGCCCGCCATGACCACCTTCAACATCGAGAATGTCAACGTTACTTCCTTCGAAACCATGCCCACGCCTGAGGCTCTGCATGCGCAGCTGCCGCTCTCCGATGCGGCGGGCAACGCCGTGATGCAGAGCCGGGAGGCACTGCGCAACATTCTCGACCGCAAGGACCATCGCATGTTCGTCGTGGTCGGGCCGTGCTCCATCCATGACCCGGTTGCCGGCCTCGACTATGCGCGTCGCTTGAAGAAACTGCAGGAAGAGGTGAAGGACACGCTGCTGCTGGTGATGCGCGTCTACTTCGAAAAGCCGCGCACCACGACCGGCTGGAAGGGTTACATCAACGATCCGGACATGGATGATTCCTTCCACATCGAGCGCGGCATGGCCAATGCGCGCAAGTTCCTGCTCGACGTGTGCGAACTCGGCCTGCCGACCGCGACCGAGGCACTTGATCCGATCTCGCCGCAATACCTCGGCGATCTGATCGCCTGGACCGCGATCGGCGCGCGCACCACCGAATCACAGACCCACCGCGAAATGTCCTCCGGCCTGTCGACGCCGGTCGGCTTCAAGAACGGCACCGACGGCGACATCGGCATCGCGATCAATGCGATCCTGTCGGCGTCGCATCCGCACTCCTTCCTCGGCATCAACGGCCAGGGCAAGGTGTCCATCGTGCGCACCAGCGGCAACCGCTACGGCCACGTGGTGCTGCGCGGCGGCGACGGCCGTCCGAACTACGACACGGTATCGGTCGCGATGGCCGAGCAGGCGCTGGTGAAGGCCAAGCTGCCGGCGAGCATCGTCGTCGATTGTTCGCATGCGAACAGTTTCAAGAACCCCGACCTGCAACCGCTGGTGATGGCGGATGTGGTCAACCAGGTTCGCTGCGGCAACAAGTCGCTGGTCGGCGTGATGATCGAGTCGAATATCGTGGGCGGCAAGCAGTCGATTCCGGAGGACCTGTCCAAGCTGGTCTATGGCTGCTCGGTAACCGACGGCTGCGTCGGCTGGGAAACGACGGAAAAAATGTTGCGCGAGGCCGATGCGCTGCTGCGCGATGTCTTGCCCAGGCGCTTGAAGTAAGCGTCATTCCCGGAACTGCGGTACCACTTTGCAGTTCCAACCGGGTACATCAACAAGAACACAATACATGCCCAAGGCATTCGACTCTTTCCCCGGTTTTGCCGCCGTCGCACTCTTGCTCGCAGCAATGCTGGCACCCGGCACTGCCGGGGCCGACAGCGACATCGCCAAGCGCGCAGCCCCGTGCATGACCTGCCACGGCAAGGAAGGGCGGGCGACCAACGACGGCTACTACCCGCGCATCGCCGGCAAACCTGCCGGCTACCTGTTCAACCAGCTGCGCAATTTCCGCGACGGCCGGCGCGAACAGTATCCGCTGATGACCTACCTCGTGCAGCACCTGTCCGACGACTATCTGAAGGAAATGGCTGAGTACTTCGCCGCGCAGGACTTACCCTATCCGCCGCCGCAGCCGGCGGCTGCTTCGCCTGCCGTGCTGGAGCGCGGCAGGGCGCTGGCGGCCAACGGCGACGCATCGAAGAACATCCCCGCCTGTATGGCATGCCATGGCAAGGCCCTAACCGGCGTCGCGCCATCGTTGCCGGGCCTGCTCGGCCTGCCGCGCGATTACCTGCTCGGCCAGTTCGGCGCCTGGCGCGAAGGCGCTCGCCGTGCCGCTGCGCCCGACTGCATGGGCGAGATCACCAACCGGCTGTCGCTTGAGGACATCAACGCCGTGTCCTCCTGGCTGGCCGCGCAACCGATGCCTCCCGATACCAAGCCTGCTGCATCGCTTCCCGGCAAGCTTCCGGTCGCCTGCGGGAGCTTCCCCCAGTGAGGCCCGGATGAAACGGATCGCGCTCTTCATCCTTGGCCTGCTTGCCGTACTGGCCGCACTGACTGCCTACCTCGGCCTGCGTGAAGACACGGGGCCGCCTGCCACGCTGGCAGGCGCCGATGCCATTGCCCGCGGCGCTTATCTCGCTCGCGCAGGTGACTGCCAAGCTTGCCACACCGCGCGCGGCGGCACGCCGTTCGCCGGAGGACGCGCGATCCGCACACCGTTCGGCACGATCCACGCACCCAACATCACGCCCGACAAGGAAACCGGTATCGGCAGCTGGAGCGCGGACGACTTCTGGCGGGCGCTTCACAACGGCAAGGGCAAGGACGGCAAGCTGCTGTATCCCGCCTTCCCGTATCCGAACTACACGAAGGTCACTCGCGCGGATTCGGACGCGCTGCATGCCTACTTCATGTCGTTGCCGCCGGTGCGGCAAGCCAACAAGGAACCCGAGCTGCGCTTCCCGTTCAACCAGCGGATGCTGCTGGTCGCATGGCGCGCGCTCTACTTCCGTCCGGACATCTACACGGAACAAGCACAGCAGAATGCCGAATGGAACCGCGGCGCCTATCTTGTGCAAGGCCTCGGCCATTGCAGCGCCTGCCATACGCCGCGCAATATCCTGGGTGCGACGGCCGACAAGCGCGACCTCGGCGGCGGCATGATCCCGATGCTGGACTGGTATGCGGCTTCGCTGACCGGCGAGAGCGAAGCCGGCCTGGGCAACTGGGAAGTGCAGCACCTCGTCGACCTGATGAAGACCGGCATTTCCGCGCGCGGCGTGGTGTCCGGGCCGATGTCCGAAGTGGTGCGAGAAAGCCTGCAGCACCTGTCGGACCAGGACTTGCGCGCGATGGCTGTGTACCTGAAGTCGCTGCCGCACGGCGAGCCATACGTCAGTAACACCGCCGCGCTGACGCCGGAAGACGAGCGCAGGATCAAGCAGGGTGCAGCGCTCTACGAAAAGCATTGTGTCGAATGCCACAAGGACACCGGCACCGGCGAACCGCCGCATTTCCCGCCGCTGGCCGGCAATCGCGCCATCCTGCTCGATTCACCCGTCAATCCGATCCGCGCCGTCATGCACGGCGGCTACCCGCCCAGCACCGGTGGCAATCCGCGCCCCTTCGGCATGCCGCCGTTCGGCAATGTGCTCAGCGACGAGGAAGCGGCTACGGTAGTTTCCTTCATTCGCAACAATTGGGGTAATCGCGCATCAATGGTAACGGGGCAGCAGGTGAACCGTTACCGGACGGTGCAGCTGGACTGATACGAAAACCACACCATGCAGATACTGAACGCCGAACAAACCGCACGCGTCCTTCCCTACGACAAACTCGTGCCTGCCGTCGCGCAGGCGGCGCAACAACTGGCAAGCGGCGAGATCCGCGCGCCGGAGAGACTGGTGGTGGGGATGGAGGGCGGCGGCGTCCTGCTGTGCATGCCGGCCATCGCGAACGATGTGAGCGTGACCAAGCTGATCACGGTCCATGGCGACAACGCACGTCACGGCTTGCCCGCGATACAGGGCGAGGTCATCGTGTTCGACACAGGAAGCGGCAGGCGTCTCGCACTGCTCGATGGCCCGACCGTCACAGCACGGCGTACCGCTGCCGTCACCCTGCGCGGTATCGAACTGCTCGCACCTGCTGCACCAACGTCCGCGCTGCTGATCGGCACCGGCGTGCAGGCGGCGGCGCATGCGGATGCGTTGGCATCCTTCTTCGGCATCAGGCGGTTTCGCATCGCCAGCCGCAATGAAGAATCGGCGAAAGCATTCTGCTCGGCGCTTGTGGCACGCCATTCCGGAATCTCGGCCGACGCCGTTGCGATTGCCCATCTCGCTTCTGCTTGTCAGGACGTCGATCTGGTCATTGCGCTCACCACCTCGACCTCGCCAGTGATTCCAGCGCAGCTTCCGTTGCGGACGATGGCCATCGGTGTAGGCGCGTTCAAACCGGAAATGGCCGAACTGCCGGCGGAGTTGCTGCATGCCCGCCGCGTCGTTGTCGACCACCTCGCCGGAGCAAAGCACGAAGCCGGCGATTTGCTGCGTGCGCAAATCGATTGGAGCAAGGTGCAGGATCTGGCCGCCGCCGCATCGGGCCGCGCGCATACCGGTGTCTCGACCCCTGTGCTGAAGACGGTCGGCCACGCCGCCTGGGATCTCGCCGCTGCGCGTGTCGCGATCTCCTTGCTGCCCTGACACCTCCTGGCTGTCCACCAGCAGGCAAGTCGCAATGATGGTTAAATGAATCCGCTCGGACACTGCCGAACTGCTTTCTTCCAACCTTACCCATCACCGATTCCATGAGCGCACTCTTTTCACCGATTTCCCTGGGCGGTCTGTCCCTGAAGAACCGCATCGTGATTGCACCGATGTGCCAGTATTCCGCGGCAAATGGCGCGGCCACCGACTGGCACATGATCCACCTGGGACACCTTTCCCTGTCCGGTGCGGGCCTGATGATCATCGAGGCGACGGCGGTCGAACCCGAAGGCCGCATTTCACCGGCGGACCTCGGCCTGTGGTCGGACGAAACCGAAGCCGCGCTGGGCAAGGTGTTGCATGCCGTACGCAAGCACTCGTCCATGCCCGTGGCGATCCAGTTCGCGCACGCCGGGCGCAAGGCGTCGACGCAAGTCCCGTGGGAAGGCGGCAAGCAGATTCCCTCCCATGCCGGCGGATGGCGCACGTTTGCCCCTTCGGCGGCCCCGTATTCCGAAAGCGACGAGGCGCCGATCGCGCTCGACGCAGGCGGTCTGCACCGCATACGCGACGGCTTCGCCGCTGCTGCACGCCGCGCGGGCCGGCTTGGTCTGGATGCCATCGAGCTGCATGCGGCGCATGGTTACCTGCTGCATGAATTCCTGTCGCCGCTGTCGAACCTGCGCGAGGATGCGTACGGCGGTTCGCTCGAGAACCGCATGCGGTTTCCGCTGGAAGTGTTCGACGCGATTCGTGAGAATTTCGATCCAGCCAAGCCGGTGGGCGTCCGCGTGTCGGCGACCGACTGGGTGGAGGGCGGCTGGGATGTCGAGCAGACTGTGGTCTTCGCGCAGGAATTGAAGAAGCGCGGCTGCGCGTTCATCGATGTCTCGAGCGGTGGATTGTCGCCGCTGCAAAAGATCACGCTCGGTCCGGGTTACCAGGTCCCGTTCGCGGAGCGCATCAAGCGCGAGTCTGGCATGCCGACGATCGCGGTTGGCCTGATCACTGAGGCAGAACAGGCCGACAAGATCGTTTCCTCAGGCATGGCGGACATGGTCGCGCTGGCGCGCGCCATGCTGTATAACCCGCGCTGGTCGTGGCACGCGGCGGCGAAGCTGGGAGCGCAGGTAGATGCACCCCCGCAATACTGGCGTTCGCAGCCACGCGAGGCGAAGGATTTGTTCCATCTGGACAAGCGTTAAGCCGCCTGCCAGGCCTCGAGCTGCGCGATATCGATCAGCCCGCGCCCCGGCGCATGGCCACCGAGATGTTCGCAATGCGCGTGGGGCTCGCCCAGGTCAGAGACCACGGAACAGGCGCCGGTGAAATCCTCATCCAGGGTATATGCAGTCGGCGTCACGATCGTGCGCAGGCCCGCACCGGCAGCCGCCCGCAATCCGTTCGCCGAATCTTCAAACGCGAAGCAGGATGCTGCAGGCAGGTCCAGCCTGTCCAGAACATACCGGTAAATGTCGGGCGACGGCTTCTTGGTCGCCACGATATCGCCTGCCCCAATCACGTCGAACCACTGAACCGCTCCATCGCCAAGCGCCGACGCCAGCAGGGACGTCACATTCTCCGGCGTGGTCGTGGTGGCGATGGCAAGCCGCAAGCCACAGCGCCGGGCTTCGCGCAACAGCCTTTCGACGCCGGGGCGCAAGCGTATCTCGCCGTCGCGCAGCAAGCTGAGATAGATATCCGTCTTGCGGACATGCAGCTCGCGCACGAGGCGGTCAACACCGCCGCGCGCTACGAGTTCCGGGTGGATGGTATCGATGTAGTGACGGATCCGCTCCTTGCCGCCCGCGACCTTCAGCAGAAGCCCGTAGGTCGACACGTCCCAGCACCAGTCGAGGCCGGCGGAGCGGAATGCGCGGTTGAAGGCCACGCGGTGCAAGTCGCGCTCGGTATCGGCGAGAGTGCCGTCGACATCGAAGATCAAAGCCTGCACAAACCGCCCTCGAGGTTCATGGTCACGCCGCCGGTTTCCAGCATGCCGAGACGGCCGGTGATCATTGCCGGGACGTCGGCGAGCGAATCGAGCAGACCGTCACAGTCAAGTGCGCTCGCCGGCTGTCCCTCGCGGTAACCGTGGGTCACGCAAAAGACCGGCATGCCGGCGGCCCGCGCTGCCTCGACATCGATCGGCGAATCGCCGATGTACAGCGACTGGCTGACGGAAACCCCGAGGCAGTCGCAGGCATGCAGGATGGGCTGCGGGTCAGGCTTGCGCGCTTCCAGCGTGTCGCCGCCGACCACGAGGTCGAACAGGGGCGACAGATGGAACTGCTGGAGCAGGCGGACCGCAAAGCGGTGGTACTTGTTGGTCACGACCGCCAGCTTCAGGTCCATCCGGCGCAGGGTCTCGAGCGCCCCGGTGGTGTCGGGATAGGGTCTGGCGCGGGTGCCGGAGATATCTTCGTAGTATTCCTGAAAAGCCTGCAATGCGGCCGACCTGTCGCCCGGCGTCGCGGCGATGCCAAGCGCATGGAACACGCGCTCGATCAGGATGGGGCTTCCGCGGCCGATCATTTTCGTGATCTGCTCTTCGGCCAGTGCCGGCAGGCCGCGCGCGGCCAGCATCCGGTTCACCGCTGCAGCGATGTCCGGCGCGGTATGCAGGAGCGTGCCGTCGAAGTCGAACAGCACAGCATTGATGGGATGAACCCAGGTGGTGACTGTCATGCTTTTTCTCCCAGTAACGATGTCACTGCCGCGCACACGGTCTCGGCGGTCAGTCCGAAATGTTTGTACAACTCTGCGGCCGGTGCCGATTCGCCGAAGCTGTCGATGCCGATCACGCGGCCGTTACCTGCGACATACTTGTGCCAGCCATCTGTCACGCCGGCTTCGATGGCGATCTTTGGCAGCTCAGACGGCAGCACCGCCTGCTGCCAAGTCGCCGGCTGCTGATCGAATTCGGTAGTGGACGGCATCGAGACCACGCGTACATGGACGCCCTCGCCGGCCAGCCTGCGCTGTGCGTCCATAGCGATCGCCACTTCGGAGCCGGTGGCAACCAGGACCGCCTGCGGACTCTGCGCCGCTTCCGAAAGCACGTAGCCGCCGCGCCGGATCGCGATCAATTGTTCCGGCGTGCGCGGCATGGACGGCAGGTTCTGCCGCGACAGGATCAGTGCGGTCGGTCCGTGCTTGCGCTCGATAGCCGTTCTCCACGTTGTGACCGTCTCGCTGCTGTCGCAAGGTCGCCAGACGCTCATGTTGGGGATGAGACGCAGGCTGGCGACATGTTCCACCGGCTGGTGCGTGGGGCCATCCTCGCCGAGGCCGATGGAGTCGTGCGTGAACACAAAGATGGAGCGGATCTTCATCAGCGCCGCCATCCGCAGGGCATTGCGGGCGTAGTCGGAAAAGGTCAGGAAGGTGCCGCCGTATGGAATGAAACCGCCATGCAGGGCGAGGCCGTTCATGATCGCGGCCATGCCGAACTCGCGCACGCCGTAGTTGATGTGGTTGCCGCACTGTTCGGCGCGCACGGCAACCGAACCGCTCCAGTTGGTCAGGTTGGAACCGGTGAGGTCGGCCGAGCCGCCGAGCAGTTCCGGCAGCGTAGGTGCCAGCGCCTCGATCGCATTCTGCGAGGCCTTGCGCGTGGCAACAGATTCCGCTTTGCGGCAGATGGCATGCAGTGCTTCGAGCGAGCGCACCGTCCAGTCTTGCGGCAGGTTGCCCGCCATCCTGCGCATCAGCTCGCTGGCTTGTTCCGGGTACTCGGCAGCGTAGGCATGGTAGCGCTCGTTCCACGCGCGTTCCAGCATCATGCCGCGTTCTCGTGCATCCCAGGCGGCGCGCACGCGCTCGGGAATTTCGAACGGTGCATGCGGCCAGTCGAGCGCCAGCCGGGTGGCGGCAATTTCCTTCTCGCCCAGCGGGGCGCCGTGCACGTCGTGCGTACCCGCCTTGTTGGGGCTGCCCTTGCCGATCACGGTCTTGCAGCAGATGAGTGTCGGCTTGTCCGTCTGCGCGCGCGCCTTCCCGATGGCCGCGTCGACGGCGCCGGCGTCGTGGCCGTCGACATCCGGAATGACATGCCAGCCGTAGGCCTGGAAGCGTTTCGGCGTGTCGTCGGCAAACCAGTGCTCGACATGGCCGTCGATGGAAATACCGTTATCGTCGTAGAAACAGACCAGCTTGCCCAGCTTGAGCGTGCCGGCCAGCGAACAGGCTTCATGCGAGATGCCCTCCATCAGGCAGCCGTCGCCGAGGAAGACATAGGTGTAATGGTCGATGACGATGTGGCCGGGGCGATTGAATTCCTCGGAGAGCAGTCTTTCCGCCAGAGCCATGCCGACGGCATTGGTGATGCCCTGGCCGAGCGGGCCGGTGGTCGTTTCGACGCCCGGCGTGACGCCGTACTCGGGATGGCCCGGTGTTTTCGAATGCAGCTGACGGAATTTCTTCAGCTCCTCAAGCGGCAGGTCGTAGCCGCTCAGGTGAAGCAGCGCGTACAGCAGCATCGAGCCATGGCCGTTGGAGACGACGAAACGGTCGCGGTCGATCCAGTGCGGGTTGGCCGGGTTGTGACGCAGGTGCTTGTTCCAGAGGACTTCGGCGATGTCTGCCATGCCCATGGGCATGCCGGGGTGGCCTGAGTTCGCGACCGCCACTGCATCGATAGCGAGGACGCGCAGGGCGTTGGCGAGTTGATTGTGCATCGTCATGCGAAGGCTCCTGTTTCCGGTGAAGGTGTGAGTGCCGCCAGCTGCATTTCTCTGATGAGAATGCAGCAGCGCCATGGGCAGGGCCCGGTTTACTTCTTCTTCAACTCCATCAACCGCAAAATCATCGGCGTAAAGATCAGCTGCATCGCCAGCCCCATCTTCCCGCCCGGTACGACGATGATGTTCGGCCGCGACATCCAGGAGTTGTGCAGCATCGACAGCAGATAGGGAAAGTCGATGCCCTTCGGATTGGCGAAGCGGATCACCAGCATGCTTTCGTCCGCCGTCGGGATGTCGCGCGTGATGAACGGATTGGACGTATCGACCATGGGCACGCGCTGGAAATTGACGTGCGTGCGCGAGAACTGCGGGCAGATGTAGTTCACGTAATCCGGCATGCGGCGCAGGATGGTGTCGACCACGGCTTCCTGCGAGTAGCCGCGCTGACTCTTGTCGCGGACCAGCTTCTGGATCCATTCGAGGTTGATGGACGGGACCACGCCTACCAGCAGGTCGACATGGCGCGCGACATCAACCTTGCCGTCGACGACAGCGCCATGCAGGCCCTCGTAGAAGAGCAGGTCGGTATCGGGCTCAAGCTCTTCCCACTCGGTGAAGGTGCCGGGTTCCTGCTTGTAGGGCGTGGCTTCCACCTCGTCGTGCAGGTATTTACGCACCCGGCCGGTTCCTGTTTCGCCATAGCGCCGGAACAGGTTCTCGAGTTCCTCGAACAAGTTGGAGTCTGGGCCGAAGTGGCTGAAGTGCTGGTTGCCGGCCGCGAGCTGTTCGGCCATCTTCTCCTTCATCGTCTTGCGGTCGTACCGGTGGAAGGAATCGCCTTCCACGATGGCTGCCTTCAAGCCTTCGCGGCGGAAGATGTGTTCGAAGGTCTTGGTGACGGTGGTGGTGCCCGCACCGGAGGAACCGGTGATGGCAATGATCGGGTGTTTCTTCGACATGGCGGTTTCCAATGAGCGGTTTATCCGGGTTGCATGTACAGGCTGCGCGTGTTGAAGAGCGGGGACTCGAACGGCTGGTCCTTCCCTTCCGCATGCTCGACGTGGTAGCGCTCGAGGCGCAGCACTTCGTTGCGCGAACCCAGGATCACCGGAATGCGTTGATGCAGTTCTTCCGGTTGCACGTCGAGGATGCGCTGGTAACCGCTCGACGCGGCACCGCCGGCTTGTTCGACGATCATGCTCATCGGATTGGCCTCGTATATCAGGCGGAAGCGTCCGGCCCGGTCCGGGTCCTTGGTGTCGCGCGGGTACATGAAGAGGCCGCCGCGCATCAGTATGCGATGCACTTCCGCCACCATCGACGCGATCCAGCGCATGGTGAAATCGGCCTCGCGCGGGCCGGAGCGGCCGGCCACGCACTCCTCTACATAGCGGCGCACCGGCGGCTCCCAGAAACGCGCATTGGAGGTGTTGATCGCGAACTCGCGCGTGTCTTCGGGGATGCGCAGGTTGGGATGGGTGAGGATGTAGGCGCCGATCTCGCGGTCCAGCGTGAAGCCGTGCACGCCGTCACCCATGGTCAGCACGATCATTGCGACCGGTCCATAGATTGCGTAGCCCGCGGCGACCTGGCGCACGCCCGGCTGCAGGAAATCCTGTGCACCCGCCGCCGCTACGCCCTCCGGGGCTTTCAGGATGGAAAAGATCGAGCCGACGGATACATTGACGTCTATGTTGGATGAACCGTCGAGCGGATCGAAGGCCAGCAGGAAGCGACCGCGCCTGGCCTCTGACGGCACCGGGTAGACATCTTCCATCTCCTCGGAGAGCAGCCCGGCGAGCTGACCGCCCAAGGCGCAGCTTTCGAGGAAGATTTCGTTGGCGAGGATATCGAGTTCCTTTTGCACATTGCCCTGCGCCGTGCCGCCGAGCTGCCCCTTGAGGGCGCCGCGCGAAATCGCGGAGGCGATGTACTTGCACGCGGTCTGGACATCGTTGAGCAGGGCCGTTAGATCGGTGTCGGCTTCCGGTCGTCGGTGCTGCTGTTCGATGAGGAACTTGCTGAGTGTGGTGCGGCCGTTAGGCATAGTGTCTCCATATGGATATTTTTTATATAAATTTGATTAGTTGCGCAAAAATAATAAGCAGCCCGTTGCTTTCAGTTTTAAGGAAAGTCTTGCTTTATTCATTCCGGCTCGCAGCGTCAAATTCATTTTGTTAAAGCCGCATAGAGCATGGGCAACTTCTCCGGCAGGCGCTCCACCTTGTCCAGCACCATCGCGCGGCCCACACCGAAAATTCGTTCCGCATAGCTTCCGGCCTGCGCGTCGAGGCTCAGGCAGAAGCTCGTGACACCCACGCGCCGCGCCTCCTCCACGGCCTTCTTCGCATCGTGGCGCAGGTACTGCGGATCGCGTTCGTCGATATCGGCCGGAGCGCCGTCCGTCAGTACGAGAATCAGCTTTTGATGCTGCGGTTGCTGCCGGAGCAAATGCGTGGCGTGCCGCAGCGCCGCGCCCATGCGGGTGGACAGTCCGGCATGCATGCCGCACAGCCTGCCTTTCGCTTGCATGTCGTAGGGCTGGCCGAAATCCTTGAACCGCCTGTAGCGAACCGCATGCCGGCCATCGGACTGGAAACCGTGGATCGCGAACGGGTCGCCGATTCGCGCCAGCGTCTCGCCGGTCAGCACCGCTGCCTCGCACGCTAGATCGATCAAGCGTTGCGTGCTGCCGGGAATCAGTTCGTTGGCCGACTCCGACAGGTCGAGCAGGATCAGCACCGCGATGTCGCGCACCGTGCGCCTATGGCGCAGCATGCAGCGGCTGTCGGGCGCCTGTCCGCGGCGCATGTCGGTCCACGCGTCGAGCATGGCGTTGAGGTCGATCTCGTCGCCCTCCTCCTGCTTGCGCAGGCGCTGCACGCCTTGCGGCTGCAGCGCTTCCACGACGCGCCGCAGGCGACCCAGCAGTCGCTTGTGGCGCGCCAGGATGGCAGCGGCGCGCTCCGGCTCGCCGTGCTTCTGCTGCGTCTCGATCACCTGCGTCCACGCCGGGCGCAGCATCTGGATCCGGTAGTCCCATTCGGGATAAGGCAGGGGTTCGGACTGCGGCAGGTTGCCTTCGCTCTGGTTGAAGGAAACCCCGGTGTCTTCGTACGGGAACAGCTCGCTCTGCAATACCCAGATTTCCTGTGCATCGTCGCCGGCGGTCTCGGTGTCGATCTCGGTGTCGATCTCGTTGACGAACTCCATGAGGCTCACGTTGCGGCGCTGCTGCCGTGAGAAGCGGTAACGCTCCTGCATCGCGGCCCGAATGTCATAGCCGCGGAATTCCCAGGTATGCCGGTTGTCGTCGCGGTATGGTGTGGTGAGGACGTCACTTGCCGCATGAAAGGCGAGAGGCAGTTCTGCCAGCTGGCGCGCCAGAAGCAGGCCCAGCTCGCGCGACAGCGTGTTGTCGCGCAAATCGGCTGCCCTCGCAAAGTGCTCGCGCAGGTCAACGACAATGGGATGCGGATCGGCATACTCGGGATCGAGCAGAGCGCGCGCCACACGGTCAAGATAGTTTCCGACTGATGCATCCAGATGCGGTGTCACGGTGTGCAGGCGGGACCACAAGTGCTGCAGCTTGGGAAAATCTTGTATTGCCAGCGCCTCGATGCGAGCATCTTCGATCACATTGATCGCGGCGATTTGCAACGGTGTCAGTCCTTCAGTCGGCAGCCGGTCTGTCGTATGGACGATATGCGCGGCAGCATGTACAGCGGCCGCACGGTAGATATCGAGGCCGTTGACCTCGGCTGCATCGTCATACGCATCGGGAACATGGATGATGCATTCCTCAATGAAAGGACGATAGCCAGCCCTTGTCTCGACATCGCCTGCCGTCGGACGGAGTGCAAACTCGCCACCGAACAGCGCGCGCAGGTACATGCCGATGCGCCGCTGCACATCGACGAACAGCGTGCCTCGCCTTTCCTGCTGCAGGATGGCCTGGGACGTGGCGCTTTCGATACCGAAATAACGTGCCTGCTCCTCGAACTGCGTGCGATACGCGTGGATACCCCATTGCGCCCAGCGGCGCAAGCCGCCGAGCGTCAACTGGTTCAGCAGGATTTCCATGCGTTCGAGCATAGGCCGCAATCCGCGCGGCGCCTGTGCGGCGACATGTTCGACCAGGGAAAGGTAGCCGTGAAACACGGTGGCGTCACCCAGGCGGGTAGCGGCCAATGGCGCGGCTGCGATCATCCGCTCGATCACGGCACCGCTGGTCTTCGATGCCAGGCGCATCGACACCTGCACCAGTTCGTCGAGCACATCCTCGCCCAGTTCCTGTGCAATCGCCGGCGCTGCGTGAATGAATGCCAATGGCACACCATCGCCACGCCCAAGCCGTGCGAACGCCGCGACTCCGGCATGGTAGGAGGCCATGCCGCGCGGCGACAACGTCCTTTCGGCCTGCGGCGTGACGGCGTCGACTGCCTCGCGCAGCACGGCAGGCAGATCGCTGGTGTCGGTTCGCTCGGCAAGCATGATGACGGTCAGAAATAGGTGGCCACAGCGGCGTCCAGCGCATCACGCATGTCGGGATCGTCCGTCAGCGGCCGCACCAGCGCCATGCGGCAGGCATCGATGGCGGAAATGCCCCTAGCGACCAGCGAACCGGCATAGACCAGCATGCGCGTCGAAATGCCTTCGTCCAGTCCGTGGCCTTTCAGGTTGCGGCCGCGCTCGGCGATACCGACCAGCCGTGCGGCAACGTCTTCGTCGACGCCGGTTTCGTGCACGACCACTTCGCGTTCCACGTCCCTGTCCGGATAGTCGAAGTCGAGCGCGCAGAAGCGCTGCTTCGTGGATTGCTTGAGGTCCTTGGTCAGGCTTTGGTAACCGGGGTTGTAGGAAATCACCAGCTGAAAATCCGGATGCGCGTGCACCAGTTCGCCCTTCTTTTCCAGCGGCAGCACGCGCCGGCTATCGGTCAGCGGATGGATGACGACCGTTGTGTCCTGCCGCGCCTCCACCACTTCATCGAGGTAGCAGATCGCGCCGTGCCGTGCGGCCAGCGCGAGCGGACCGTCCTGCCAGTGCGTGCCCTGCGCATCAAGCAGGAAGCGCCCGACGAGGTCGGATGCGGTCATGTCTTCGTTGCACGCGATCGTGATCAGCGGGCGGCCGAGCCGCCATGCCATGTGCTCGATGAAGCGCGTCTTGCCGCAACCGGTCGGCCCCTTGAGCATCAGCGGCATGCGCGCCGCATAAGCGGCTTCGTACAACGCGATTTCGTTGCCGGTCGGGCGGTAGTAGGGTTCCTCCCGGAAGCGGTATTGGGCGATGGGATCGTTCATGATGCGTTTCCGATTACGCCGGCTTGCCCCGGTAGATCACCATCGCGGTACCCTGGCTCTGCTTGAAGTTGTCGTAGCCGACCAGGCGCACATGGTTGTCCGGATTGGCGCGATGGCAGGCTGCGGCTTCGTCGAGGATGCGGCCGACATCGGTTTCGCCGAACATCGGCAGTTTCCACATGTACCAGTAGTGGTCGAAGGCGTTTGCCGGTTCGGTGTGTTCGATGGCCGGGTTCCATCCCTTGTTGACAAGGTAGGCGACCTGCTTGCGGATGCGATCCGCGTCCATCGGCGGCAGGTAGGAAAAGGTTTCGAACTTGCGGCTGGCCGGGTCGGACAGGCGCGATTTGTAGTCTTGCATCTCACTCATTCGATGTCTCCCTGTAATTACTTGTGCACCACGTCCAGCTTGTCGACGGTGTCGAACTCGAACTTGATTTCCTTCCAGGTTTCCATCGCGGCCCCGAGTTCCGGCGAATGCTTGGAGGCGGCGACCAGGATGTCCTTGCCCTCTTTCTCGACTTCGCGCCCCTGGTTGCGCGCCTCCACGCAGGCTTCCAGTGCAACGCGGTTGGCTGCCGCGCCGGCGGCGTTGCCCCAGGGATGGCCCAGCGTGCCGCCGCCAAACTGCAGGACGGAGTCGTCGCCGAAGATGGAGACCAGCGCCGGCATGTGCCATACGTGAATACCGCCCGAGGCGACCGGCATGATGCCCGGCATCGAACCCCAGTCCTGGTCGAAGAAAATGCCCCGGCTGCGGTCTTCCTCGATGAAGCGTTCGCGCATGATGTCGATCCAGCCCAGTGTCGCCTGGCGGTCGCCTTCCAGCTTGCCGACCACGGTGCCGGAGTGCAGGTGGTCGCCGCCGGACAGGCGCAGGATCTTGGCCAGCACGCGGAAGTGGATGCCGTGGTGCGGATTGCGGTCGAGCACGGCGTGCATCGCGCGGTGGATGTGTAGCAGCAAGCCGTTGTCGCGGCACCAGTTGGCCAAGCCGGTATTGGCGCAGAAGCCGCCAGTGATGTAGTCGTGCATGATGATGCGCGCGCCGAGCGATTTCGCGTGTTCGGCGCGCTTGTACATCTCTTCCGGCGTCGGGGCGGTGACGTTCAGGTAGTGGCCCTTGCGCTCGCCTGTTTCGCGTTCGGCCTTGTCGATGGCTTCGGTTACGAAGTCGAAGCGGTCGCGCCAGCGCATGAAGGGCTGGCTGTTGACGTTCTCGTCGTCCTTGGTGAAGTCGAGGCCGCCGCGCAGGCATTCGTAGACGGCGCGGCCGTAGTTCTTGGCAGACAGGCCGAGCTTGGGCTTGATGGTGCAGCCGAGCAGCGGACGGCCGTACTTGTTGAGCTTGTCGCGTTCGACCTGGATGCCGTGCGGCGGGCCACCGCAGGTCTTGACGTAGGCAATCGGGAAGCGCACGTCTTCCAGGCGCAATGCGCGGATGGCCTTGAAGCCGAACACGTTGCCCACCAGCGAGGTGAACACGTTGACGACCGAGCCTTCCTCGAACAGGTCGATCGGGTAGGCAATGAATGCATAGAAGCAGGTATCGTCCCCCGGCACGTCTTCGATGCGGTAGGCGCGGCCCTTGTAGTAATCCAGATCGGTGAGCAAGTCGGTCCACACCGTGGTCCAGGTACCAGTCGATGATTCAGCGGCAACCGCGGCGGCGGCTTCTTCACGATCGACGCCTGGCTGCGGGGTGATCTTGAAACAGGCAAGGATGTCGGTGTCCTTGACGGTGTAGAACGGCTCCCAGTAGGTGCTCCGGTATTCCTTGACCCCTGCGTTGTACTTCTTTGCGGTCATCTTTTCTCCTCGAACTGTTGAGTGGGCGCGGTAACGGATGACTGCAGTGTAGGCAGCTTGAGGCATAAGGAAAATTCAATAATAATTAGCCTCAACTTAAGCTTTTACTTATCATCAATGGCGACTGGAAACATCATGAAAAACATCACGATCCGCCAGTTGCAGATCTTCAGCATTGCGGCGCGTCACCTCAGCTTCGTGCGCGCGTCGGAGGAACTCTTCCTGACACAGCCAGCGGTATCGATGCAGATCCGCCAGCTGGAAGAAACGGTGGGCATGCCGCTGTTCGACAAGATCGGCAAGAAGCTCTACCTCACCGAAGCGGGGCGGCAGATCGAACGCACCGCGCATGAAGTGCTCGGCGCGATCAAGAATGCGCAGGACAGCCTTGCGGCACTAGGAGGATTACGTGCAGGGTTGGTGACGGTGGCGCTGGTCAGCACGGCGAAGTACTTCGTGCCCAGGCTCATCGCCTTGTTCCGCCAGAGCCATCCGGAGATCGAGCTGCGCATCGTCATCAGCAACCGGGAGGCGCTGATCCAGCTCCTCCAGAACAACGAGGTCGACCTCGCGATCATGGGCCGTCCGCCGCAGGAGATCGACGCCGCGTCGTATCCTCTCGCACGCCATCCACATGTCATCATCGCCGCCCCCGATCATGCGCTTGCACCGCGCCGCAAGATCAAGCCGGAAGAACTCAATCAGGAGACTTTCCTCATCCGCGAGGAAGGATCGGGCACGCGGCTGGCGATGGAGAGTTTTTTCGAAACCGAGCATGTCGAACCCAGGCGCGGCATGGTGATGGGGAGCAACGAGACGATCAAGCAAGCGGTGATTGCGGGGCTCGGCTTGGGTTTCATTTCCCTGCACACCATCGCACTCGAGTTGAAAGCAGGAGAACTGACGGTGCTCGACGTCAAAGGGATGCCGATGATGCGTACCTGGTATGCGGCGCATCTGCGCAACAAGCATCTGTCGCCCGCGACGGCGGCGTTCAAGGATTTTCTCGTCAGGGAAGCCGGAAATTATCTCGATGCAGCGTTCGCCGAGACCTCGGTGCATGTGCGCAATCGCCTGACCCGGACCGAACGCATGGCCTACGACGGGAATGCTGCCGGCACGTAGATGGGCAGATTTCGCAAAGGTTCTCCAGCAAAGACAAGTCGGCCAGGAGAGCCATCGACAGCTTCATGTCGCCGATCGATTAAGCGGTAGGGGTTGGCCCCGTTCACTCCTCGACGCGCCGGGCCAGCCATTCAGCAACCACACCATGCGCGAGGCATTGCGCGGCGTCGACCACATGCAATGCCGTGCCTGCAGATTGCGTGACGTCGCTCAGGTCAAGGCTGGCAACCAGCAGGGTATCGATGCATGCCCGTTCGGCGCGCGCAACCAGGTGCGTCCAGCGTTGCGCGCACAGCTGCTCATCGTCCGGTATGCGGGTCGCGGCGATCAGATCATCCACCTCTTCCTGCCACTCCAGGTCGATCAGCCTGTGACCGTTGCGCCGTAGCGCGCGATGGAAGATCTGCGATTCCACCGTGGAACGCGGTGCAACCAGCGCCAGCCTCCGCCCCGATTCCGGAATCGCATCCAGCATCAGTTCGACAATGTCCAGCAACCGCACCCCGACCGACTCCGCCAGCCGCGGATGGAAGGCGTGTGCCGGATCGCCGGCGATCGCGAGGAAATCCGCGCCGGCGTGCTCCAGCTCCCGCAGGCCGACGAGGATCGATTGCTCCATGACTGCCTGCCCGTCCGCAGGCGGCGCGGGCTGCGGGCAGACAAGCATCCTGGGGAAGTCGCTGTCGTGCTGCGCTCCGTACTGCGACCGGCACTCGCCGACGACAAGGTCGATGAAGGCGGCGGTGGAGCCCGGCGCGGTTCCGGCAAGGATGCCGATGGTCGGTGATTTCATGCGTTCCTCCCGGTCTCGCACACTGCGCCCACGCTGCACATACGCAGTGTGGGCGGCGTCCGCTCTCCGGCGGACGGATACGGGAGATGGTTCTGCAATCGGCATGCCACCGTGTTTTCGGGATTTATTGGAGCGGAACTGCCAATTTCCGGCCATCAACTGACAAAATTTGTCCAGTCGAAGCGGGGCGTCGACGGTTCGCGTCGGATTCAGACATCGAACTGCAGCGGCACACAGGCAAGCCTGTCCTGGCGGGCCGCCGAATTCGCCTGCTCCAGCGAATCGTGCTGCGTGATCACATACTTATCCCTGGCGAGCACATCCGGATTCGGATAAATGTTCAGGAAGAGCTGACGCCGCTGCGGAATGTTTTCGAGATAGCGCGGACCATTTTCCGACAGCCGGCCGTCGAGCGTAAATACCGTCACCACGTCGTCGCTGCCGATGTAAGCATGCACTTTGTAAACCGGGTGCCGGGCGCGCGTGGTGATGATTTCCACCGGCTGCTTGGTGGTGACCAGGCGTACCGGCTTGCTCAGGTCGAGCGGCGGCAGGTTCTTCTGTTCCACCGGCGGCGCATGCATGCCGGGCATGCCAGGCTCGGTACGCATCGACTGCGTGGGGCGGCGCGCGGTCGCCGTGTTGTGCGCGGTATCGAAGACGGTGTCGTCCATGTGTTCCCGCGTTTTCTGCGTGACGGTCTCGGTGAGCGGTTCCCTTTTCAATGGCGGCTCCTTCCTCGGTTGCCGTTTGTCCGGAGGACGTACGGAGCGCGGCGGTTCCTTGAATGTCCTGTTCGGAACATTGAATGTCACTTCGTAGTTGTACAGCTGCTCGTCGGTCATGTCCGGGAACGGCGCCGGATGCCCGCCGTCGACCGTACGGTATGCCACCACAGGCTCGCGCTTTCCGAGCAGGGTGCCGAGTATGCCCACGTCGATCTCCTTCAAACCTTCAAAGTTTCCACTCACCTGCGATGCCGTGGACGGGATGGAGGCAATTGCCTCGTTCGCCCCATTCGACCCGCGTTGCAGCAGCGGGTTCGATACCGTAAGGACATCTTGGGGGCGATTTTGTTTCTGGATGTAGAAAGGGCCGCGCCAGCGCAAAGCGCTGCTGCATTCGGTAAGAATCGGGGCGCCACGGTTACAAATGCGCGGCGGCGAACTGTTGCGTTCAGGCACGCACGAGACGCACACGCGTGATTTCCGACGGCGCGCCGAAGCGCTTCGGCGGCCCCCAGTACCCGGTGCCGCGGCTGATGTAGATCCACATGTTGCGCAGGCGCTTGAGCCCCGCGACGTAGGGCTGCTGCATCGTCACGAAGAAATTCCAGGGCAGGAATTGGCCGCCGTGCGTATGACCGGAGAGCTGGAGGTCGAAGCCCGCATCTGCTGCCGCATGGGCGGAACGCGGCTGGTGGGCCAGCAGGACCTTCGCGCCGACGCTGCCCGGCGCTCCCGCCATCGCGGCATGCGGATCGCTGCGATGCGACTCGACAAAATGATGCGCGCTGTAGTCGGTCACGCCGGCCAGCAGCAGTGACGAACCGCGGTGCTCCAGCACCACGTGTTCGTTGAGCAAAACCTTCAGGCCGAGACGGCGCACCTCGGGAATCCATTCATGCGCATTCGAATAGTAGTCATGGTTGCCGGTGACGAAATAGGCGCCATGCCGTGCGCGCAACCGGGCCAGCGGCGCCGTGTGCTGCGCCAGCCGGCGTACGCTGCCGTCGACCAGGTCGCCGGTCACGGCAATGACGTCGGCCTCGAGCGCATTGACCGCATCGACAATCGGGTCGAGGTAGCCGCGCTTGATGGTGGGTCCGACGTGGATATCGCTGATCTGGGCGATGATGAAGCCATGCAGTCCGTCCGGCAGGCCCGCGATGGGGACGTCGACGTCGACTACCGCGGCCGTCCGGCGCGCATTGAGAAAGCCGACCAGCGTTGCCAGCGCCGCCAGCACGGGCACGGCGATCGCGCTCCAGCGTACCGGCGCCGCATCGCCGGCTCCGGCCAGTGCCGCCGCCCCCAGCGCCAGGTCGCGCACGAAAGTGAGTACCAGCAGAGAGGAGAACATGCCCAGCGCGAGCATCCCGGCCCAATGCACGCGGTCGGCCAGAGGCTGGCGCCGGATTGCGTGCGACAGCAAGCCCGCAGGCACCAGGATGAAGGAAGCAGTCAGCCAAGCGATGCCGAACACGGTAAAGACCGCTCCTGCCTGCAGGTCAGGAAGGATGCGCGAGCCGATATAGGTATGCAGCAATGCGAGTATGCCGAGGATGACCAGTGTCGAAATACGTATTCTCATCGAGGAATCCGATTGAAAAACCGGGCGCAGGCAAAAACGCGGTGCCTGCCGGTTCGCTTCCTATCTTGGGATCAAAAGCCGGTGATTCAATAGCCCCACGGCGGGAACTGCATATACGGCCTGGCTATCTTATTTGTATTCCGGAGTAGCTGAAGTCAGATAACTAATGGTTGTTCCATTCCCCGCGGATGCATGCCAGGAAGAATGCGAACCAACCGGCAAGCCAGCCATTTGCCCGCCAGTCAGTATCCCAGGAGCACACGTTATGCACGAAGCGCCGGACTTCGCCGCCGTATTCAACGCCTCACCGTACCCGTATATGCTCCTCGCGCCCGACCTGACCATTGTCGGCGCCAACGACACGTATGTGCGCATGAGTGGCAAGGCGCGCGATCAGCTGCTCGAGCGCAATGTGTTCGATGCCTTTCCACCGGACCCCAACGATCCCGCAGGCGCAGATCGCTTCCGGGAATCGTTCGCGCGGGTGCTGGCGAACCGCAAACCCGATGTGATTTCGCTCGTCAAATATCCAATCCCGGATCCCGCGCCTGGCGCGACCGGCATGGTGGACCGCTACTGGAGCATCACGCACACCCCGCTGCTGGACGAGCACGGCGACGTTACCTGCCTGGTCCAATGCCCGATCGACGTCACCGAACTGGTGCTGCTGAAAAAGGCCCTGCATGCCGCTGAACAGGTGCGCGATGCACGCTTCCGCACCGAAGGCCACATCTTCATCCGCTCGCAAGAGCTGGAAGAAGCCAACCGCGCTCTCGACGCGCAGCTCAACGACCTGCGCCGGCTGTTCGATCAGGCGCCGGGTTTCGTCGCCGTGGTGCGCGGTCCGGAATTCATCTTCGAAATCGCGAACGAAGCCTACTGTCAGATGGTCGGCCACCATGACCTGATCGGCAAGCCGTTTCGTCAGATCCTGCCCGAACTGGAAGGCCAGGGCTTCATCGAGATCATGGATGAAGTGTTGCGCACCGGCCGTGCGTTCGTCGGGCGCGGGTTGAAGGCAGTGGTCCAGCGCGGTCCGGGTAATGCCAAGGCGGACATCTACATTGACCTGGTGGTGCAGCCGATCACGGCAGCAGACGGGTCCGTATCAGGCCTGTTTGTCCAGGGGCACGACATCACCCCCCAGAAACGTGCCGAAGATGATTTGCGTATCAGCAACGAGCGTTGGAAACTGGCGATCGAAGGCACGGGCGACGGCGTCTGGGACTGGGACATGCAGGCCAATGAAGTGGCCTACTCGGCGCGCTGGAAAGCCATGCTCGGCTACGAGGAATCCGAAATCGGCAATTCGCTCGATGAATGGCGCAGCCGCCTGCATCCGGACGATGCGCCGGCGGCACTGGCATTGCTGCAAGAATGCATCGCCGGCAAACAAACGTCCTTCAAGAGCGAACACCGCCTGCGGTGCAAGGATGGCAGCTGGAAATGGGTGATGGCGCGTGCCGTGGTGGTCGCGCGCGACGAGCGGCGGCGGCCGCTGCGACTGACCGGCACCACAACCGACATCTCGGCCAAGAAGGAATCGGACGAGCGTATCTGGCGCCACGCCAATTTCGACCCGCTCACCGGGCTGCCCAACCGGCGCCTGTTCCGCGACCGCCTCGACCAGGAAGTGCGCAAAGCGCACCGCACCGGCGTGCAGGCGGCATTGCTGTTCATCGACCTCGACCGCTTCAAGGAAGTCAACGACCTGCTCGGCCACGATGCCGGCGACCTGCTGCTGACCCAGGCGGCGCGCAGGCTGTGCGACTGTGTGCGCGAGTCGGATACGGTCGCGCGCCTGGGCGGCGACGAGTTCACGATCATCCTGACCGAGCTCGACGGCTTGGGCCATGTCGAGTACATCGCCGAAAAGATCCTCAGCGCGCTGGGAGAACCCTTCCACCTTGGCAATGAGGTGGCTTATGTGTCTGGCAGCATCGGCATCACGGTCTACCCGTCCGATGCCTCGAGTCCCGAGGAACTGATCCGCAATGCCGACCAGGCGATGTACGCTGCCAAGGCCAGCGGCCGCGCACAGTTCAGTTTCTTCACCCGCTCGATGCAGGAGCATGCGCACGCGCGGTTGCGCCTGGGCGGCGAATTGCGCAACGCGCTGGGCCTGGGTCAGTTGTGCGTGTACTTCCAGCCCGTGATTGACCTGCGCAACGGCCGCATCGTCAAGGCAGAGGCCCTGCTGCGCTGGCTGCATCCGGTCCTTGGCACGGTCGAACCGACCGAGTTCATTCCGCTCGCGGAAGAATCCGGACTCATCAACGAGATCGGCGACTGGGTGTTCCGGCAGGCGGCGGAATGCTCGCGGCGCTGGAGCGAAAAGACCGGCGCGACCTTCCCGATCGGTGTCAACAAGTCGGCGGTGCAATTCCTCTCCCAGAGCAGGGACGACGGCTGGCTCGCGTACCTGAAACACCTCGGCCTGCCCGGCTCCAACATCACGGTCGAAATCACCGAAGGACTGCTGCTGAACGCATCCGCCAACGTCTCCGACAGGTTGATCGAATATCGCAACGCTGGCATCGAGCTCGCGCTCGACGATTTCGGCACCGGCTATTCCTCGCTTGCGTACCTGAAGAAATTCGACATCGACTACCTGAAGATCGACCAGTCCTTCGTGCACGACATCGCCGTCGACGAAAGCGATCGCGCGATCGCGGAGTCGATGATCGTCATGGCGCACCGCCTCGGCCTGAAAGTCATTGCGGAAGGCATCGAGACGCAGGAACAGTTTGAACTGCTGCGCGACGCCGGCTGCGACTTCGGGCAAGGGTTTCTCTACGCTGCGCCGGCGCCACCGAATGAACTCGAACGCCTGCTGATGCAGGGGGGCCAGCCCACCCATTGACGGGAAAAAAATTCCCCGCACGCGGCGGGGAAAAAAGAGTTGCGGAAGGCAACCCCAGGAGACACCGTTCCGATATCGGCAAAATCAGGCAGCGTCTCCCGCGCACTCGCGTGCCAGGGTCACGCCTCCGCTTCTCCAGGTGATGTTCGTTATTGCCACTATCCGGCTGGCCGCGCTGCCGGCCGCGATTCTGGTGCGACGAGTATGCGCGGCCAAGCTTTCGATACCCTTTCAACCACCTGCTGCATCTTACCCTTCGGCAATTGGTGCCGCCGTCCCTGAAGCGGGCGCGGCGCGATACACTGTCCATTCCGGCGCAGGCTCGCCCGCCTTCATTCCCGTAGATTTCCGTACCCGATCACCATGCTGAAGAAGTTGCTTAACCGCGTCCTCGGGCGCGAGGAAAAGGTGGAAGAACCCGAAGAGCAGGCGCTGAGCCCGCTGACAGTCATGGCGGTCATGGACGTTGATTTGCAGCCCCGGCCGGCCGAGATGATCGACGTCGACAACCTCTTCTTTCCCTGGCTGCTCGGGAACGGCGCCGCCATCGCAGCGGACATGAACGACGCGGAAAACCGCATCCTGCGTGCGCTGAAGCGCGAAGCCGACGCCGACAACCCGTCGACCGCGGACCTCGTGCCCCGCATCCCCTCTGTCATTCCCCTGCTGCTGCGCAGCCTGCGCGACCGCAACGTCTCCAATACCCAGCTGGCCGGACAGATCGCGCAAGACCCGGTCCTGGTCGCCGCGGTGCTGAAGCAGGTCAACAGCTCCTACTACCGCCGCGCCAGCGAAGTGAATACGATCGAGGAAGCGATTGCGGTGATCGGCCAGAACGGCCTGCGCATGCTGGTCGCCAGCGTGGCATTCAAGCCGCTGTTCAACGCCGGCCTCGGACATTTCACGGCGCTCGGGGCGCCGCGCGTCTGGGAACTGGCGGAACCGCAAGGCATCGCCTGCCGCTTCTTTGCGCAGCGGCGGCATGTGGACGGGTTCGAGGTTTTTCTCGCGAGCATGTTGCAGAACGTCGGCGTCATCATCGCGCTGCGCCTGGTGGACCAGGCCGGCGGCGCGGCGCCGGGAGAATTGCGCTCGATGGCCTTCCATGCGTCCTTCATCCATTACACACGACGCCTTGCCCGCCTGGCCGGCACGCACTGGGAATTTCCCGAACCGGCTGTGGCTGCGATGGAACGGGATGCGGCGGCAAGCGATGCGCTGGCCGAGACGCTGCGTCTGGCGGACCGAACCGCCAAGATTCACACGCTGGTCAACCACGGTGTGCTGCAGGAAGCGCATGCGGAAGCCTGCCTCGAGACTGACGATGCGGCTGCCTGCTACCGGGAATTGGTTGCCGCGGAGGCGGTACGCGAGCGATCGGCTGCGTGACGTAATGTGAGATTCTCGCTCAACACCTCAATCGCCGGTTCGTCGAGGAACCGCCGGGTCAGGCGAACCGGACGAGATTGAGTGCCGGCAGCGGTCCACCGGGAAACTGCATCAAGCTCCCGCCGGCCGCAAGCGGACCAAGGTCGATGCCAAAGAACCCGAGCTGTTCGATGAGAGAGCCCACAGTGGCACGTGCCTGTACATCATCGCCCGAGTAGAACAGCACGCGCTGCCCGCCCTCCGCTGCCGGATCGCCCGACAGCAGGTGCGGCTGCAGATGGTTGAAGGCTTTCACCACCCGCGCGCCCGGCACCATACCCGCGAAGACGCCGGTCGACAGCCGGCCGTCTGTCAGCGCCGGTTTGAATAGCGGCGCTTCGATCGGATTGTTGGCATCGATGACAATGCGCCCGGCGAAATCCGGCAAGCCGGACAGCGCAGCAGGCAGTTTCGACCAATTCACCGCGACCAGCACGATGTCCTGCGCGGCAGCCTGCGCGCGGGTGCCCGCCTTGATCGAGGGACCGAGTTCGCGCACCAGTAACTGCAGCGATTCCGGTCCGCGGCTGTTGGCGATGACGGCCTCGATGCCTTTTGCCGCAAGCGCCTTCGCGAATGCGGAGCCGATCGCGCCGGCGCCGATGATGCCGATTGTGTCGATGGTATTCATGCTGAATCTCCTTGCAATGTGAAATCCGGATCAGGCGGTAAAGCCGCCGTCGGCGACGATATCGGCGCCAGTTACGAAGGCTGCTTCGGGGCTGGCAAGGAAGGCTGCCACTGCGGCGATTTCCTGCGGCCTGCCGTAGCGGCCGATGGCCATGCCGGGGCCGACGATCTTGCTGACCGGGCCGCCGTCGGGGTTCATGTCGGTGTCGGTCGGGCCGGGATGGATAGTGTTGACGGTGATGCCGTGCGGTCCGAGATCACGGACCAGGCTGCGGTTGAATCCGGTGATCGCGCCCTTGGTCAAGGTGTACAGCGACGCGCCGGGGAAGGCCGCGTAGCGGGTCATCGAAGATCCGATATGGATGATGCGCCCGCCGGTGCCCATGTGGCGCACGGCTTCTTGCGTGGCGATGAAGACGCCGGTGACGTTGACCGCAATCATGCGCTGGTAGTCGTCGAACGAGATGTCGCCGATGGGGCCGCCGAGCGCAATGCCGGCATTGTTCACGAGGATGTCGAGCGTCCCGAAATGCTCGACTGTGGCAGCGACGGCAGCGCGTACGGCTTGCGGATCGCCGGCATCGGCCTTGATCGCGAGCGCGCGGCCGCCCGCCGCTTCGATCTCTCGCACGACTTGCGCCGCCTTGTCCGGCGAAGCGCCGTAGGTCAGCGCCACAGAGGCGCCATCGGCAGCAAGGAGTTTGGCAATGGCGGCGCCGATCGAGCGCGAGCCGCCGGTGACGAGAGCCGTCTTGCCGTGCAGGGGAAGGTTGTTGCTGGACATTTGGTGCTCCTTTGCGATGTGGTTGTTGGTGGAGTCACTATCGCCCATTCATTCCTTCTTGATTAGTGCCGAATACCTTTAATCATTTTCAATCGTTGCTATAAAATGCAAGCATGGAAACACTGGCCAACCTGGAATGCTTTGTCCGTACCGCAGAAGCCGGCAGCTTCTCAGCCGCCGCCCGTCGCCTCGGCCTGACGCCTGCGGCGGTCAGCCGCAATGTGGCGATGCTCGAGAGGAACATCGGCGTGCGACTGTTCCAGCGCTCGACGCGGCGCCTGATCCTGACGGAAGCCGGCGAGCAGTTCCTGCAGGGGATCGGGGAGAACCTCGATGCCTTGCAAGCGGCGATTGCGGCAGTCTCGACCGAGTCCGGCCAACCGGCGGGCGTGCTCAAGGTCAGCATGGCGCCCACCTTCGGCCTCATGCATGTCATGCCGCTGCTGCCGGCTTTCCTTGCGCGTTATCCGCGGGTCAAACCGGACTGGCATTTCGAGAACCGGCAGGTGGACCTGATCGCGGAGGGTTACGATGCCGCCATCGGCGGCGGTTTCGAACTGAGTCCCGGCATTGTCGCCCGCCCGCTGGCACCCGCGCACATCATTGCCGTGGCAGCACCCGGTTATCTCGCCGGCCGCGTGCTTCCCACCGATCCCGGCGGCCTTGCCGATTTCAGCGGCATCGCCATGCGCTCATTGCAAAGCGGACGGGTGCGGGAATGGGTAATGCGCAGTGCCGACGGCAGGGAACACACTACCCGCCTCCAGCCGTCGCTCATCCTGAGCGATCCCGCAGCCATGCGCGAAGCCGCCTTGCTCGGGCTTGGCGTGGCATTGCTGGCCGTACCCGATGTGCTGCCGTGGCTGGAACGGGGTGAATTGAAACGGCTGCTGCCGGGCTGGTATGCGGACGCCGGCGCCATTTCGCTCTACTACGCCAGCCGCGCGCTATTGCCGGCCAAGACGCGGGTGTTCATCGACTTTGTGCGTGAGGCATTCGAAACCGGACAGTTGGCGCGACGCTTCGCGGGCAGCCTCGGGTAGCCCGGTTCGCGAATCACTCTGTCCGTTTGCCTCTTGAGGACAATCCAATCCCGACCAAGGCCAAGGCGATGGCGACCGTGTCTTTCCCGCCGAACGGATCGCCCAGGGCAATGGCCGCGGCAGAGATGCCGACAAAAGGCGTCAGCAGGGTAGACATGGCCGCGGCATCGGGCGGAAGCCGCCGGATGGCGGCGAACCAGGTGATATAGCAAAGTCCCATCGGCACTGCGGTCATGTAGGCCATGATCGCCCAGCCGCCGCCAGAGAGCGCGTGAACGTCCGGCTGTTCAGCCAGCCAGCCGATCAATGCCATCGGCAGGCAGCCGATGAAGAGTTGCCATGCGACGGATGTCAACGGAGGAAGCGCCGGCGGCTTCAGCGCAATCGTCCCCAGCGCGAACAGGATCGCCGCAGCGAGGGCAAACAGGACGCCGGGCAGCTGCGCTTTGCCGATCGACATGTCCGTCCCGCTGAAGAGCAGGCCGAGGCCGGCAAAGCAAAGGACCAGCCCGATGATTCCATTGCGCGAAGGCCGCTTGCCGAGGACCGGCCATGCAAGCAGGATGACCCACCCAGGCATCGTGTACACCAGCAGCGCCCCCTGTCCCGCCTTCAGCCAGCGCATGGCGAGGGTGGAAAAGCCCATCCAGACGAACACATTGATGAATGCGCCCATGACCAGGCGCCCGGCTTGGCCAGCCGGGATGCGCAAGCTTTGTCCTGCAGCGATTGCGGCCAGCCCGATGACGATTGCCGATGCCAGTCCCGATGTGCCGCGCGCGAACAGGGGAGGCCATTCGTTGAGCAGCACCTTCATCGCAGGCCAGTTGAGCCCCCAGCCGACCGAGGTCACCACCAGGCACAATATTCCCAATGTGCGCGGTCCGAACCTTCCGGCCGATTCGGACCGCGCAGGCGTTTCGCGTGACATCGGACTATGGGCTAGGCGGCGACCTTCGCAGCACGCTTTTCCACGAACTCGCGCAGCCGGTGTTGCACTTCCGGGGCCGTTTGAACGAGAGCAGCCAGGAGAGACTCGGTGAAAAGCCCATCCGTCGCCGACATATCCCAGACCTTGTTGATGCCGGAGACGATGGAGTAATTCGACAGCGCCGCATTCCCGGCGATCTTGTGCGCCAGCGACATTGCCTGCTCGAACGCATCGCCCGGCTCCGTCAGGTAGTTCAGCAGCCCGATCTGCATGCCTTCGTCGCACTGCATGACGCGCCCGGTGAGCATCAATTCGATCATCCGGTTGGGCGTGATGATCCTTGCCACCCTGACCGTTGCACCGCCGCCGGTGAAGATGCCCCATTGCCCCTCCGGCAGGGCAAAGTAAGTGGTCCGGTCGCCGACGCGTACATGCGCGGCGCTGGCCAGCTCCAGACCGCCGCCGACCACCGCGCCCTGCAGGGCGGCGACGACCGGAATGCCGCCATGCTGTATCCGGTCGAATGCGCGGTGCCATCCCTGGCACACCCGCATGAACTCCGCCGGCGAGCGTTCCTTGGTGTAGTGCTCCTTCAGGTCGAGCCCGGCGCAGAAATGCGGCCCTTTTGCGGCGAGCACAATGGCGCGCGTCTCGGCCGGCGGATGTGCGAAGTACGTCTCGATTTCGGCGACGGCGCGCTCGTCCAGCGCATTCCGGCGCTCGGCCCGGTTCAGGGTCACAACGGCAACCGCACCTTCCATCCGCGTTTCAATCGTCTCAAAAGCCATGTTTCGTTCCTCGATGTGAATTGATGAGTGTGCAAAGCACGCCAACGCCTGGCTCCGGCCGGAAAACAAGGCAACGTCTTGTGAAAGGGAGTTTAGGCCGCATGCATGCTGCGAATTCGCGCATCACGCCAAACAGTTTGCAAACTGCGCCATAATTTGCAGCACGATGAAAACATCCTCCCAGGCATCGGCAACCGTCTCCGCGCATTTCATGACGGAAATGCTGGCCTTCATCCAGCGCGAACGCGGCATGGGCGCCGTCGACGCGGTACTGGCGGATGCCGGCATCCCCTCATCCCTGCTTGCGCAGCCCGACGCGCGCATCACCCGCCCCCAGTTTGTTGCCCTCTACAAGAGCGTCTCGGCCGCGCTGGACGATGAAATGCTGGGTCTCTGGTCCAGGCCGATCCGGGGCGGGACCTTGAAATACCTGATGCTCAGTCTCCTCGATGCGCCGACGGTGCTGATCGCACTGAATCGTTTCGTCCGGTTCTGGAATCTGCTGCTCGACGATTACCGGCTGCACATGTCGCGCAGGAACGAATGGGTCAGGATTGCATTGGTGAAAAGGAAGCCGGATGCCGCCGTCAGGCAACTCGGCCATGAACTCATGATGAAGCTTGTCCACGGCGTGGCCTCCTGGCTGCTCGCGCGGGAAGTCGCCATCCTGCGTGTCGAGCTTGCATTCGCCAAACCCAGGCATGCGGACGACTATGTGTTCCTTTATCCAGGCGAGGTATGTTTCGACGCGCACGAAAGCAGCATCTTTCTTGCGGGCGCGGATTGCGTATCTCCCTTCAAGCGCGAACGGCACCAGTTATGGTCGTTCCTCAAGCGCGCGCCGGAAGACTGGACCTTCAGTTCCTTCCACCGCGGCTCCATGAGCGCCAGGGCACGCGAGTATCTCGAGCAGCGGCTCGACCAGCCGCTGACCATTCGCCATCTCGCCGACGCCTTCCATCTTTCGGTGAGGACGCTGAACAGGAAGTTTGCGGAAGAAGGAACGAACTTCCAGCTGGTCAAGGATGCGCTGCGCCGTGACGTCGCCGTCCATCGATTGACGCATTCGGAAGTGCCGGTCGCGAGTCTCGCTTTCGACCTCGGATTCACCAGCCCCGCTGCCTTTTGCCGCGCCTTCAAGGATTGGACGGGCAGCACTCCGACCGCTTATCGAAAGGGCGCCCGTCCGGTTTAGGCACTTCCCGGATCAAGGTTTTCGGAGCAGCCACACGCGCTCCGTCGCCGGGCACTTCCCCCGCAAGCCGCCGGGAACCACGACCGACACGAGGTCGCTCAATTCGAACAGGGACGAATAAAGCCGCCGCACCTCCTCGCTCGTGACTGAAAAGGGCGGCCCGGGCTGCAACGCCTGGTCGTACTCGTAACAAATGAGCAGTTGCGGCGCCTTGTCCGTCATTGCGGCAAGATGGGCCGCATACTTCGCGCGCATCTCCGCGGGCATTGCCACCAGGGCGGCACGGTCATAGACCGCATCGACCCGCCCCAGCACCCCTCCGGTCAGGTCGAAGATGTCGCCCGCATAGAGATCGACGCCGTCCGCGGCGTAGTGTACGAGAGGGCCGAGACGGGAAACGGTTGGCTTGACGCCCATCTCCTCGAACAACTGCCGGACCGCGATTTCGCTCAGTTCCGCGCCGGCAACGCGAAAACCCTTCGACAGCAGCCAGGGAATATCGAGCGTCTTTCCACACAGGGGCAGGAAAACGCGGCTGCCTTTTTCCAGTGACAAGGCGTTGAAGTTTCTCACCAAAAGCGGATTGGCTTCCCGTTCGTGGAAAGCAATCTCGTTCTTTTCCCATTTTGCATGCCAAAAGCTGTGATCCATTACCTGTACCTCTGCAAGAAATGATGTTTGGTTGAGTATTCTCGCGCGGAGCCATCCCCGCGCGACTTTCGACGGTCAAGCCGTCATGCTGCCAACAATCCGCCGCACCCACGGAGCCACAATTGCGACCGTCGGAAAAGCAACGGGCCACGTCGTTACGAAGCTTTTGAGCCATTGCTCAATAAGCCCCGGATAAACTCCTTGGGACGTGACGAGGACGAACCCGGAAACAATGCAGACCATGATGGCCGAGAGCAAGGCACTGAAAAGGATCGGTGCAAAACGGGCAGGAATACGCATTTCATTCTCCTATGTGGTTTCCAAATCTTCAGGACAGGTACAAGAAGTGTGCGGCCCAGCCGGCTGCATAAAGACCGAGACCGAAAACAGCGTGGGTGATGAGGCTCTGAAGCCGGGCAGCAGCAGGACGTGGCATGCGGGAGGCAGCGATTCCGGCTCCCATGCCCGGCTGCATCAGCAAAAAGGGCGCAGCAACCGTCCCGATCCCGACAATCAATGCCGGACCTATCGTCGGCTGCCGAACCCATGCAAGCCCCCAGATGCCAACCAGCAAGGCTGCAAACGCAATACCGGTCAGGTAATGGGCGGCCCATCCGATGAAGCGCTCACCGCGCACGGACGGCGACGCTGCGATGGTATCGTGTCGAAAGCGTCCGCGCGCCATGTGGCCGAACCAGCGGCCAACTAGGCCGTAGTCGGGAGCAGCAATGCCGAGCAAGGGTTTGCGGGCAATCCCCCACAAGTCCATGACCGCCGTCGCACCAACGCCAATGACAAGGGTGCATACCAGGGTGTCCATAATCCTCTCCACGTGTTTGCCTTCATCAGGCAGTGGTGGTAGCGTACAACTTCAAGTCAACTTGAAGTCAAGGGGGTAATATGGACATTTCAGAAGTGGCGCAACTGTCAGGCGTTCCCGCCTCGACGCTGCGTTATTACGAGGAAATGGGGCTGATCACCTCTGTCGGCCGGCGCGGGCTGCGCCGCCTGTTCGGCCCTAATGTGCTGGAGCAATTAGCGTTGATCGCGTTGGGGCGTTCCGCGGGCTTTTCATTGGACGAGATCGCGCATATGTTCGCGCCCGGCGGAATCCTCCAGATCGACCGGCAACTGCTCGCCGACAAAGCGGACGAGCTTGACAGGACGATCCGCAAGTTGAGCGCCATGCGCGACGGCTTGCGGCATGCGGCCGTATGCCCGGCACCAAGCCACATGGAATGTCCGAAGTTCCGTCGCATTTTGGGCTTGACCGCCGCTGGAGCGATTGGCGGGCATGTGAAGAAGCAGCCGTCAGGACAGCGGCGCTCCGGGAATTCATCGAAGGTTCGATGACTGGCTTGATTCGAACTCTGCCGGTCAAGGCAAGCCGGTAACCGTTCCCTCTTTGGGATAAACAACGCCATAGTCGACGCTGAACTTCAACGCCTGGTTTGGTGCAATCACCGACTCCCACCCAACGATGCCGCGCCGCTGCTCCCACGATTCGATCGTCGGCTTGGGCTGGAAGCTTGCCTGGACCTTCACTTCCTCGGCAGCGCTGACCGGCGAGGCTTCCAGCACCAGCAGGTCGACCGGCGTCTTGTGGAAGCTGGTGATGGTGTAGACGTCCGCCACCTTGCGCTCGTTCTGACTGAACAGTCCCGTCGAGCCGGATTGTTCGTTTGCCCGGTCGACAGAGACGCGGATAAGGTCGTCACGGCCGAATGCAAACATGAACTTGTCCGATGACTGCGCATTCCAGTGCGTATTGCCGACGTAACTGCCGTCACGATAGAGCTGGACCGTGCCGGGCAACCATACGCCGGCGGGACGGGCAGCTTCCGCTGTGACCACGGCGGATTTTTCCATGCGCGGCGTCGTCCTGATGCGCTGCCTGACCGGCATGTTCTGTTTGGCCAGAGCGACTGAAATCTCCCGCCCGTCCGCAGGCAAGTTCACGCGGGTCGGGGCGTCGAATTCGGTTGAGAAACTTCCTTGGGTTTCCATGACCGGCGGGATGTAGTCGTCCATTGCCTCGCCGGCGAGCTTGGCAGCGCGGAATGGCATCGGCGCAGGTGCAGGCATTGCAGCCGGCGCGGCTGCTCGGCTCTCCACCTGTGCAGGTACCGGCTTCCGATATCCGATGATCCACGGCCGTGGCTCCGGTGCCGCTGGCGACAGGCGCGGCTGGCCGGTAGAAAGCTTCAACTTCACACCGCTCCAATCCTCGCCGGTTTTCTGCGAAACCGTTGCCAGCCGTTCCAGCTCGACGGTCGATGACGAGGAATCGAGGAAGGCGCGGTAAGTCGGCTTCCAGCCTGCGTTGTTGACCTGGTATGAAATTTTCACCGTGCCCACCTGGCGCACGGCGATCTGCACGGTGAGGTTGCGGCCGTCGCGCGAACCGCTGCGCAGTTTGGCGAGATCGCGCTCCAGTGCCTCGATCTGCTTCGACAACTCGCGTTTCTGGATGTCTGCACGGTGGATCCGCTCGAACGCATCGGTGCCGCCGCGGCGGATCGCCTCGAGCATCGCCGCCATGGAACGTGCGTCCACCAGCGGCGGCTGCTTGTCGGTCGACGCGCCGGCGCTGCCCAGGTTTTCCAGGTACTTTTGCACCAGCCCGGCGGATTTGGCTTCGACGTCGGCCAGTTCGAGCTTGTCTCTCAATGCCTGGATCCGCGCTTCGAGCTCTGCCTCGCGCGCGTTGACGCTCTCCGTGCGGCCCATGTCGCGTGTAACGACCTGTCCGATCTGGATGCCGGCATCGCCCTGGACCCGAATCGTCTGCGTGTCGAAGTTGGACGGCAGGCCCTTGATCTCAAGCTGCGTCATTCCCGGCGTCACCTGTGCGGTTCGCTCGACGGTGGCGCTGCCCGGATACAGCACGACGCTGCTGATCGGCGCATCGGACGCAAATGCTTGGGAAATCGAAAAGGAAAGGACAGCCAGGGCGCAGGTTGTGCGAAGCATGAAGGTCTCCAGAAGTCGGGGCAAGACGGGAAACTGCCCCGGGGATTATGCCTTTCTGGAAACCTCTGCGCCAGTGACGGTGGCTGGGAGGAGCGCGTCTCCCGCGGCGATGATGCCGCGAGAGACGGTATGCAGGCGGACTGTGCAGGCGGGTTAACGCCCGTCGAGGAAAGCGCGCAGTTTCTCCGCGCGGGTGGGATGACGCAGCTTCGCCATGGCTTTCATTTCAATCTGGCGCACGCGCTCGCGCGTAACTTCGAGCTGTTTGCCGATCTCTTCCAGCGTGTGGTCGCTGACGGTGTCGAGGCCGAAGCGCATGCGCAGCACCTTCTGTTCCTTGGGCGACAGGTCTTCGAGCACCTCGGAGATGGCGCGCTGCATGCCGGCGTTCATCGCGGACGCTTCCGGCGACAGCGTGATGTCGTCGCTGATGAAGTCGCCCAGCATCGCGTCGCCGTCCTCACCCGCCGGCGCGTCCAGCGACGCCGGTTCCTTCGCGATCCGCAGCACTTCCTGCACGCGTTCCACGCTGATGCCCATTTTCTCCGCCAGCGTCGCCGCGTCCGGCTCTTCGCCGGTGGCGACCATCGTCTGGCGGATGATCCGGTTCATCTTGTTGATCGTTTCGATCATGTGGACCGGGACGCGGATGGTGCGAGCCTGGTCGGCAATCGCGCGCGAAATGCTCTGGCGCACCCACCAGGTTGCATAGGTGGAGAACTTGAAGCCGCGGCGGTATTCGTACTTCTCCACCGCGCGCAGCAGGCCGATATTGCCTTCCTGGATCAGGTCGAGGAACTGCAGGCCGCGATTGACGTACTTCTTCGCGATCGAGATCACCAGGCGCAGGTTGGCCTGCGTCAGTTCGCGCTTGGCTTCCATGGTGCGGCGTTCGCCGGCGAGCATGTGCTTGCTGACGTCGCGCAGTTCGTGCAACGGCAGCCCGGCGCGGGTTTCGATGTCGGCCAGCTTGGCCTGCAATTCATGCACTGCCGGCATGCGGCGCGCAAGCGCGGCGCTGTAGGGATACGCATTGTCGACTTCGCGCTGGACCCATCCGAGGTCGGTCTGGCTGTCGGCAAACGTCCGAACGAAGCGCTCGCGCGGCATGCCGCACTGATCGACCACGATGGCCGCGACTTGGCGCTCGATGGTCCTGACTTCGTCCATCTGCTTGCGGACGATGGCGCACAGCTTGTCGACGGTCTTCGGCGTGAAGCGGATGCCGAGCATGGCTTGCGTGATCGCCTGTTGTGCCGCGCTGCGGTCGCTTGAGCCGTCTTGCATGGTCGCCGCCTGTTGCGCAATCAACGCGAACTTGGCGAGGGAAAGCGTCCGCAGCTGGGCGAGCTGCTCGGCCGACTGGCCGGCGTCGCCCGCCTCCGGCAGGAGGTCGTCGTCTTCGTCGTCGAGGTCATCGATGTCGCCCTCGTCGTTGGCGCCCGCCGCGGCCGGCGTCGCATCCTCGAGCTCAACCAGGCCGTCGACGACATCGTCTACCGCCAGTTGCTCCTTCTCGATCTTTGTCGCCATGGCAAGGAGTTCTGCCACCGCGGCCGGGCTGGCCGAGATGGCGCCGATCATTTCCTGGCGGCCGTCTTCGATGCGCCGCGCGATCGCGACTTCGCCTTCGCGGGTCAGCAGCTCGGTCGTGGCCATTTCACGCATGTACATGCGCACCGGGTCGGTGCTGCGGCCGTAATCCTCGTCACCGGACAGCGCCGTCGCCGCGACCGCTTCCACCTCGTCGTCGCTCGCTCCGGACACGACGCGGTCGGACAAGAGGAGCAGTGCGTCGTCTGGCGCCTGGTCGACCACGGAAATGCCCATGTCGCCGATGGTCTGCAGGATCTCGGCGATGGTGTCGCTGTCGACCACGTCGTCGGGAAGATGGTCATGGATCTCGGCCTGGGTCAGGTAACCCCGTTCCTTGCCGAGCTTGATCATGGCGGCGAGTTGCTTGCGGTGCTTGTCCAGGCCTTCGTCGCTCGGCTTGCTGGCGATGACGGTTTTTGAACGGCGGACCTTCGCCACGCGCTGCTCCGCGTATTCGGCGGCATTCCATTCGGCGACTTCTTCGCTTTCCAGGACAAGCGACGCCGGCTTGCGGCCCGCGCGGCTGGCGGGCACGGCAGCCGCGCTTTCCGTCACAGGCGCGGGCGCAATGGCCTCTTCCCTGGCTTGCAGCGCAGGTGCAGGCGCAGGAGAAACGGCCTTTGCAGCCTTCCTGACCACCACGCGCACCTTGCCTTTGGGCTCCGCGGAAGGAGCCGGCTGGGCAGGCACCGCGCTGGGCGTCTCAGCGGCAGTGTCGACCGGGGATACAGCCGCCGGTGCGGGCTCCGGAGCACTTTCGGGTTGCGGCGCCGCTTGCGGGTTCGCGGCTGCCGCAGGTTCCGTCTGCGATGCAGTGAAAACGCGCGAACGTTTCCGGACAACGACGACGGGCGCAGGCGCAGGCAGGCCGCTGCCCGCGCCGGACTCTGCGGTATCTTCGGCAGGGGCAGCGGCCGTCTCATCCGGCTTCGTGGGCGCAGGCTGCACCGTCTGCACCGTCAGGCGGGAGCGGCGTACCACGACGGTCGGGGCGCGGCCTTCACCGGCCTCCACCGGTGCGTCAGGCACTGGGCCGGACGCGGTCAACGAACTATCTGCAGCAGTCGTCGGCCGCGGTGCGCGGGCCGACAAGGTCAAAGTCTTCACATTCTTGCTCATCAAAACACATCTGGCCAGCCATGCATCCCTTGCAGCGCGGGGACAATAGGCGCGACTTGCGCAATTGACACTGCCCGCGAGGGGAATGGCAAAACGATTAACTGCAACCGCCAAAGCGCGTTCCGGCTCCTTGCCTTAGGCCGGGCAACGGGAAAGCGCACTTCGTGAGAGTGTATTTGGCGGGGAAGTAACTGGTTTGCCTAAAGGCAAAAGGGATCGGGATTATAACGAACTTCGCCGATTTGCATCATTGATCGCAACGAGTACCTTGCAGTTCCCGACGGCCGGTTGCTTTCGACATGGGCGCGCAACCATGTCAAGGTGTCAAGTTTGAGACTCGGCGAGCAGGCGTCCGATCATCGTCCCAAGACGCAAGTCTTCAATGTATCCAAGATGATGCAGCCTGATGCGGCCGAGGCGATCGATGAGCACGACACTCGGTGTTCCCTGCAGTTGAAAAGCATGCATCGTGGCGGGAATGCTTTCGCCGGGGCGCGCCTGGTCGACGCCGACCGGGAAGGACAAGCGGTGTTCCCGCATGAATGCCTGCAATGCCGGCAGGGTCATGGCGTCGTGCTGTTCGAACACGGTGTGCAGGCCGACGATCGCGACGTCGCTTTGCGCGAAAGTTTCCCAAGCCCGTTGCGCTTGTGGAACGCCATGCGATACGCAAGCGGGACAGAGCATCTGGAATGCGTGAAGCAGGACGATCCGTCCCTTCAGGGAGGCGAGACTAATCTGCGCGTCGGTATTGAACCATGCGCTCACCTGCAGTTCGGGCGCTTTGGGAAAATACGTGTTCATTCAGCAATGGTTCCCGGCATGCGCGGCCGCTACCGGAGCACGTAACTCGCCAGTACCGACTGCACTTCGTAAATGCTCAGCCGCTTGTTGAACTGCTTCAGCACAGGAGCGGGTATGCCGGAGATCCAGATTTTCAGCTCGGCCTCGAGATCGAAATGCCCTGCCGTTTCGACGCTGAAGTGGGTGATGCTCCGGTACGGAATGGAATGGTATTCCACCTTGCTGCCGGTCAGGCCTTGCTTGTCGACCAGGACGAGGCGCTTGTCCGTGAATACGAAATAATCGCGGATCAGCTGGTATGCGTGCTCCACCTGCTCGCCCGGAGCGAGGATCTGGCCGAATTCCTGTTGAATTTTTGCGGCGTCAATCTTTGAGGCGTTCCCCAGCATGCCGTCGAACAGTCCCATCGCGATTCTCCTGATTGTTCAAACGATCCGATGATGTCCCGCCATGATTGGCGGGGCAAGGTTTCGCTACGCGGGACAAAGCGCCGGTGTGGGCAGGCGCTCCACCGGTTCGCCCTGCTTGTCGAAATCGATTCGCGCGATCCACTGGTCATGCAAGCTTTGCAAGGGAACAATACATTCCCCCGTCGCCATGCCGTGGCTGCGAGCCCAGCGGCGGATGTATTCATCGGTACTCCAGGTTCCTGGTGTTACCTTGGTGCGATGTGTTGATTCGTTTGCCAAGATTTGATCCTCCGTCAAGTTCCCTGCATATGGAGGCGCTTTTGCGAAATGCAATGGAATCGATGGAGCAATTGTGATTGCTTGCGGTTGTTGCAAGAGGCGCAGTGCCGACCTGGATTCAGGTCTTGTGGCACGCCTTTGGCAAGACCTTCAGTTGCGTGCCGCAGCCATCAGCCCGGCAAAGCCGACGAACGCGCCGCCGGTAATCCGGTTGAATGCCTTGAGCACCGCCGCGCGGCGCAGGTACACCGCCAAGCGCTGCCCGCTGAGGGCGTAGACGACATACCACGCCACCTCGATGACCGCGAAGGTCGCCAGCAGGATGCCGAACTGCGGCAGCTGCGGCAATTCCGGACGAATGAACTGGGGAAAGAATGCGGCGGCGAACAGGATCGCTTTCGGATTGCTGGCAGCGACGAGCAAACCCTGGCGATACAGCCTGCTGCCATTTTGTTGCAGGCCGGCTTCTTCCGCGGGAACCGGTTTCAGTTCTTCATGCACCGGCGAGCGCCAGCTCTTGATGCCAAGATAGGCGAGATAGGCGGCACCTATCCAGCGCAATGCGTCGAACACAGATGGAAAGGCTTGCAACAATGCGCCCAGGCCTGCTGCCGAAAGGCTCATCATCGCCAGCAATGCGGTCATGCATCCCGCCATGGTGGAAAGTGCGGCACGAAACCCGAAACGCGCGCTATGGCTCATCACCAGGAGCATGTTGGGCCCAGGCGTCGCCGACACGACAAACGTCATCACGACAAACAGCCACCAGGTATGCATGCTCATTTCTTTGTTACTCCCTTGTTACTCCCGAAGGCGCCGATCGGAATCCGGCTGCCGGCCGCCCGGCGAACAACGGACATTCTAGCAACGCCGCGTTATTCATGCCGGGCCAAGGCCGACGGGAGAACGACCCGCTTACCCGAATACGCTGACGGTCTGCTGGCTGAATACGGCGACCTTGCCATTCTTGTCCCACAGGGTGGACTCAATGTGACTATAGCCCTCCGCGGAGCTTTGAATGCGGGCCAGGTATTGCCACCAATCGCCGGCACTGCAGTCTTCCGGTGT
This sequence comes from Noviherbaspirillum sp., assembly GCA_035627275.1. Lineage (GTDB taxonomy): Bacteria > Pseudomonadota > Gammaproteobacteria > Burkholderiales > Burkholderiaceae_D > Noviherbaspirillum. The sequence goes on along the minus strand of DASPMC010000046.1, from coordinate 47,867 downwards.
GTTCACAAAACTGACTGCCCAGGTCAACGAGCTGCCCATGGCGGGCTTTTTCAGCATGCTCAACACAGCCGGCGGCCAGGCATCCAGAAGTGCCAGGATTTCCGGCACGGTGACGGACTGCCCCGAGCCTTCGCGCAATCTGATCCAGCCGCCCATCTCCGTCTTGTCCGATCCCATGAAGGGTATCGTGCCGACGGTGTAGCGGTAATCGAAATGCTGGGTGAATTCCGGCGTCAGCCCGGGAATATATGGAAAGGCGGACGCCGCATCCGGGGCCTTGAAAGCCGGCGCCTCGCCGGGTGCCACGGTGACCGCGGATTCCCGGCCGCCACCGAAGCTTGCCAGCAGCACGGCGCAAGGCTGGTCGTTCTGGTAGGCCGTCGCTTGTATCTGTGTTGCGGCTTTGCCTTCACGCAGCACTTTCACAATGACGTCCGTTTCGCCGGGGGCGACAGGCGCCACGAACGACACCATGACCGAGCGCACCGGCCTGTCTTGCGCGATATGCGGGATGATCCTTTCAAACATGGTAGCAGCGACCATGCCGCCAAATGTGGCTCGTCCCTGGCCCCATGCTTCCGGAATGGTGATCGTATTCGAAGCGCTTTCGCGTACTGCTGACATGGCATCGTTAAAGTTCATGATTCGTCCTCGGTTTGTTTTCATCCATTATTCGAAGAGAAGCGATAGGCCATCGCCTTTTCCTGGCTCGCCGATTTACCGACCAGATGCTCGTCGAGAAACCCGATCACTTTACGCGCATATTCTCCGGGTTGCGCAGCATAGGCATGTGTATGTTTCGCGCCCGGCACTTGCCAGAACTCCGCTTGCGTTTTGCGGCTTAATGCCTGCCATAGCAGTTCGCCATCCTTGACCGGCGTGTATTCATCGGCGTCACCGTAAATCATCAGCATGGCAGGGCGGCCTGCCAGGGCTTCCGCTGCATGGGTTGGGCGCAAACGGCGCTCCCCCGCAGGATAAACGATTTGGGAAAGCCGTATGCCCAGCTTGGGAATGGGATAGCGCGACCAGAAGTGCAGTAAGGTCGGAAACGCCGATTCCAGCACCGCCGCTTTAAAAGGATGGTCGGGATGCGCCATGGCGCACACACTCATGGCCGCGCCCATGGATGCGCCCAACACGGCAACGGGCAAGCCGGGATACAGCGCCTGCAAGGATTGTCCGGCGGATAGGATATCCAGCGGAAAATCCATCGTCGTGGACGTGCTTTCGCCGAAGCCGTTCAAGTCGAACACCATCGCGTGGTACCCCGCATGGCGCAGCATTTCGGCATGGCCGTATTTCATCCAGAAGCCTTTCGCCGACGCTCCCATCGGATGGGACATGAGCACCGCCCCCTTGGCTTCCGTCGTGTGTGCCGGTCCGAGAAGCGCCGACAGCCGCGCGCCGGATTCGCTCTCGATACCCAAGCGCCGCCACTGGCTTTGATCGATGTTCTCCGGCCAGTGCCACGGCCGCATAAAGCGTCCAAAGAACGGCTTCTTGAAGAGTCGGTATGCGGTGTTTTTCATGCTGGCAGTTCCTGTCCGTTATTTGTCGTTGGCCCGGCATGACAAGTATTGGCGATTGACCATTGCAGCCGCTATAGGCAAAAATGACAAAGAACATGCGATTTTTGCACGCATGCGAAAACAGCTTCCGGCGGGAGAACAACGATGAATGTCACCGTATTGATGGCAGACCAATGCTCATCCACGAGCGTCGGGGCCACTCTGGAATTCCTCGAAACCGCGAATGTGCTGCACCGCTACGCAGCCAGGAAAGGTGCGCGTCCAGATAAAGACGGCCGCCCCCTGTTCAAGGTGGAGACCGCTTCGATGAATGGCAGCGAGGTGATCTGCACGGCAGGACTGAGGCTGACGCCGGACAAGGCATTGGACGACGTGCGCAGACCGCAGCTGATCGTCGTGCCGGGATTCATGTTCAATATCCTAGGCGTGCTGCCGGATCTCGAGAGGATGATCCGGTGGCTGCAGGCGCAGCATCAGCAAGGCAGCTACATTGCGAGCATCTGCACCGGTGCATTTGTGGTTGCACAGGCCGGATTACTGGATGGACGTTGCGCGACGACCCACTGGGCTTTCAGCGAGCAGTTCGCGCGACACTTCCCCAAAGTCAAATTGCAGACCGAGCGCACCGTCACTGACGACGGCCAGATCATGTGCTCGGGCGGCTCCACGAGCAGCAGCGATCTGCTGCTGCACCTGATACGCAAATTTTCATCGCCGCAGCTGGCGGCCGAGTGCGCGAAGAAACTGCTGGTCGATATTTCGGCACGCAGCCAAACGCCTTATTCGAGCACCACGTTCAAGAAGAACCATGCCGACGCCGACATCCTCAAGATCCAGATCTGGATGGAGCGCCGGATCGCCGACAACATACTGATGGAACAGGTGGCGGACGAGTTTGGCCTGAGCATGCGCAATTTCATTCGCCGTTTCAAGGAAGCCACCAGCCAGACGCCCATCCAATACCTGCAGAACCTGCGCATAGAAAAAGCCAAGCTCCTGCTGGAGAGTAGTCAGGAATCGTTTGACCGGATTACCCAACGCGTGGGCTATGAAGATAGCAACTCCTTCCGACGCTTGTTCAGGGAAAGAGTAGGATTGTCACCGAGTGCGTATCGCAAGCGATTCGAACGAGTGCGTGCTTGATTGATTGACGAGCGCGCAGAAAAAAGCCACCGAAGAATCGGTGGCTTTTGTTTTTGGTCGATCCATCACGGCGAATGCCGCTTCGATGACTCGATGACCAGGCCGGTCGCCCGGCCCGAGGTACTACGCATGGTATTACGACACCTGCTGGATACCCGCCAGCACCCAGCCGCCCGCGCCGGTGACCGGCTTGGACAGGTTCCACACCTCGGTGAACGCTTCGGCCGGCGCATTTTCCGCTTCGCGGATCATGCCGCTGAAACGCACGCTCGCCAAGTGTTCATTGCCGATGGTCTCGATGCCCAGCAGCTGCGCATCCAGCGACACCACGTCGGTATGGTTGGCCGATGCGCCGCGCTCGAGCAGCTGCTGCTTTAGTTCGCCGAACATCTCGGGCGTGGTGAATTCGCGCAGGTCGTTCACGTCGGCCTTGTCCCATGCCGCTTGCAGGCGAATGTAATAGGTCTTCGCGTGGCGCAGGAAGCCGTTCACGTCGAAATCGGCCGGCACGCCCCACGGCGCGTCGCTCATCTCAGCTGCGCCTGCCGAGTACGACGGCGACTGCAGTGCTGTCGGCTCGATGCGCGAACCGATATCCGGTGTGGCGAAGCCGGCGCCGCCAGCCGCTGCCGGTTGCAGGCCGTTCTTCGCCATCGCGCCGCCGTTCTGCTTGCGGGTCAGCATGCGGTAGATGAAGTAAGCCGCGGCTGCGAGCAGGCCGACCATCAGGATGGTGCTGATCATGCCGGCCAGTGCGCCGCCGATGCCCAGATGCGAGAGCAGTGCGCCGAGGCCGAGGCCGAGCAGGGCGCCGCCGAGGAGGCCTTTCCACATGCTGGGTTTCTGTACCGGGGCTGGAGCCTGGGCAGGTGCCGCCGGCTTGGCCGCGGCCGGGGCTGCCTGCTGGTTCTGCATCGGGGCCGCTTGCTGGCGGCTCACGCTTTGCGACTGCTTGCCGAACGAACCGCCGCTGCCCATGCGTTTTGCTTGTGCTTCGGACACGACAACCGACAGTGCGCTGGCAGCGACCATCAAGGTGACCAAGAATTTTTTCATGTTTCCTCCACGATTGATAAATGTGCGAAGGCATTGCTGCCATTCACAACGTGCAATGGTAAGGGAGGTTGCTTATTATAAAAAGCGAATAAATAATGAAGTTTCTTTCGTAAAAACGGGAAATTCAGCATAAAGAACTTGCGCAGCCGATCCATGTCGAATAATTAACGCCTAGCCAAGAAGAAAGGCTGTCATGTCGCGAGTCATGTGGAAAGGCGCGATCAGCTTCGGCCTGCTGCACGCGCCGGTCGGGCTGTATCCCGCGTCGAAACAGGATGAAATCGATTTCGACTGGCTGCATCGCGAATCGCTCAAGCCGGTCGGCTACAAGCGCGTGGTCAAGGAAACCGGCGAGGAAGTCGACAAGGACGACATCGTCAAGGCGGTCAAGTACGATGACCGCTACGTCGTGCTGTCGGACGAGGAAATCAAGGCCGCTAACGTCAAGTCCACGCACACCATCGACATCGTCGGCTTCACCAATGCAGAAGATATCAATTTCCTGTTCTTCGAAACGCCCTACTACCTTGCGCCGACCAAGGGCGGCGAAAAAGTCTATGCGCTGCTGCGCGAAGCCCTGCTGAAGACCAGGAAGATCGGCATCGCGCTCGTCGTGCTGCACAACAAGCAGCATCTCGCGGCGCTGATCCCGACGCCGCAGGCGATCGTGCTCAACATGCTGCGCTGGGCGACCGAGGTGCGCGGAGCCGAGGACCTCGACCTGCCCGAGGAAGGCCTGCAGGGCGTCGCGATCAAGCCGAAGGAATTGCAGATGGCCACGCAGCTCATCGAGAGCATGACCGAGGAGTGGCGGCCGGAGCAGTTCAAGGACACCTTCCGCGATGACATCATGGCGATGGTGAAGAAGAAGTTCGATGCGGGCCTGGCGGAAGAGATCACGGATGTGAAGATCGAAGAGCCTGAGGAAACCAGCAACGTGGTCGACCTGACGGAACTGCTGCGCAAGAGCTTGCAGGGCCGCACGCCGGCGGCACCGCGCAAGGCGGCCGCAAAGAAGGCGCCGCCGCCACCGCGCAAGCGCGCCAATGCACGCGGTTCCAAGACGGTGCACTGACGCGGGAGCCGACGCATGCCCGGCAAGCTCTCCGCCTACCACGCCAAGCGCAATTTCCACATCACACCCGAGCCCAGGTGCGAGGTCGTTGCACCGGCCGAGCGCCTGCGCTTCGTGGTGCAGAAGCATCATGCGCGCAAGCTGCACTATGACTTCCGCCTCGAGCTCGACGGCACGCTGAAGAGCTGGGCAGTGCCGAAGGGGCCCAGCCTCGATCCGTCCGAGAAGCGACTGGCTGTGCATGTGGAAGATCATCCGCTCGGTTACATCGATTTCGAAGGCGACATTCCCGAGCATCAATACGGCGCCGGCCATGTCGATGTGTGGGACATCGGTTATTGGGAACCGCAGGGCGACCCGCTGGCCGCGTACAAGGCGGGCAAGCTCAAGTTCCGGCTCGACGGCGAGAAGCTGCAGGGCGGCTGGACGCTGGTGCGCACGCGCCTGCCCGGCGGGAGCAAGGAGCAATGGCTGCTGATCAAGGAAAAGGACGAGACGGCGCGCAGCGCGAAGGACTACGACATCACCGAGGCGGAGCCGGATAGCGTCCTGAGCGGGAAGGGAAAGCGGCGCAAGACCGACGATGCCGCGCTGGCCGTGCGAGCGAAGACGGAAACGCCGGCCGGCAATCGCAAGAGCCGCCTCCCTGACACTCTCGCGCCACAGCTGGCAACGCTTGTTGAAGAGATCCCGCGCGAAGGCGAGTGGCTGTATGAAATCAAGTTCGACGGCTACCGCCTGCTTGCGCGCGTGGATGGCGAGGACGTGAAGCTCTTCACCCGCGACGGCAAGGACTGGACCGCGAAGCTGCCAGTGCAGGCGGAAGCCATTCGCGCGCTCGGCCTGGAGAGCGCATGGCTGGACGGCGAAATCGTATTCCTCGACAAGCAGGGCGTGCCGTCGTTTCAACTGTTGCAGAAGGCGATACACGACAATCGCAGCGACGAACTGGCCTACTTTCTGTTCGACGTGCCCTACCTGAACGGCTACGACCTGCGCGGGATCGCGCTGCGTGAGCGGCGCGTGCTGCTGGAACAGATCATGACCGGCGTGCCGCCGGACGTGCTTCGCTACAGCGCGCCGATCGCCGAGCCTCCGCAAAAGCTGCTCGACAGCGCCTGCGAGTTGTCGATGGAGGGCATCATCGGCAAGCGCACGGACGCCGTCTACGAAGGCAAGCGCACCGAGTACTGGATCAAGCTGAAGTGCAGGCGCCGGCAGGAGTTCGTGGTCGGCGGCTATACCGAGCCGAAGGGCAGCCGCAAGTTCTTCGGCGCACTGCTGCTCGGCGTGTACGACGGCGGCAGCTTGCACTATGCAGGCAAGGTCGGCACCGGCTTCGATCGCGACGTGTTGCATGCGACCCACCGGCAACTGCATGCGCTCAAGCAGAAAACCAATCCCTTCGATCGGACGCCGCCCGACGTGCGCAAGGCGGACATCCACTGGGTGAAGCCGCAACTGGTTGCCGAGATCTCGTTTGCCGAATGGACCGACGACGGCAGGTTGCGGCAAGCGGTGTTCCACGGGCTGCGCGCGGACAAGCCGGCGTCGGAGATCCGGCGCGAGGAGGCGAAGAGCGTCGCCGTCAATGGCAAGAAGCCAGCCAGGCCGGCCACACGAAAGACGGCAGGCAACGAACAGGTCGCCGGCATCAGGATCACGCATCCTGAGCGTGTGATCGATCCTGCCAGCGGCACCACCAAGCTCGCACTCGTGCGCTTCTACGAACAGATCGCGCCGCACCTGCTGCCCTGGCTCAGGAACCGGCCGGTCTACCTGCTGCGCTGCCCGGATGGTGTCACTGGTGAACACTTCTTCCAGAAGCACATCAACCGCACCTCCATTCCCGGCATCCGCACCCTCGATCCGGCATTAGACCCTGGCCACGAACCGCTGATGGCGATCGACGACGCCAGCGCACTGGTCAGCGCCGCGCAGATGGGTGCGATCGAACTCCATACCGCCAATGCGACCGCCGACAAGATCGAAAAACCGGACTGCATGGTCTTCGACCTCGATCCCGATCCGTCGCTGCCATGGAAGAAGGTCGTCGAGGGCGCGCAGCTGGTGAACGTGGTGCTGGACGAACTCGGACTGGCAAGCTTCCTGAAGACCAGCGGCGGCAAGGGCCTGCATCTTGTCGTGCCGCTCGCTCGGCGTCACGACTGGGATGAGGCGTCGTCGTTCTCGCAGGCGATCGCGCAGCATCTCGCACGCACGCTGCCGAAACACTTCAGCGCAAAGATGGGCGAGAAAAACCGCGTCGGCAAAATCTTCGTCGATTACCTGCGCAACAAGCGCCAGGCCAGCACCATCGCACCTTACTCGGTGCGCGCCCGTCCTGGCTTGCCGGTTTCCGTTCCGATCTTCTGGGAAGAACTGGATGGCATCCCGGGTGCCGCGGCATGGACAATCGCCTCGCTGCCGTCGCGTCTGGATTCACTCGCAGGCAATCCATGGCAGGACTTTGCGGAAACACGTCAGGTACTCAGCAAGACAATCCGGAAGAAACTCGGACTCGATTAACAGCAGGCAATCCGAACTATTACGACGATTCGAAGCTCTGTACCCTGCGCATATTGTTGATTATTTCCTGAAGGAGTCACGCATGTTTGCACGAACCTCACTGGAAGGGCGCCGGGTAGCAATACTGGCCGCCGATGGTTTCGAAAAAATCGAGCTCACGCTTCCGCTCAAGGCGCTGGAAGCCAAGGGCGCGGAAGTCGAGATCGTCTCATTGCGTCCTGGAAGCATCCGCGGCGTGAACCTGCACGAGCCAGCAAGCCGGATCAGGGTCACGCGCACGCTCAACGAGGCCGATCCGGCAGATTACGACGCTTTGCTGATTCCAGGCGGTTTCATCAGCCCCGACCTGCTGCGCCAGTCGGAGGTAGCGCGTAGCTTCGTGCAGGCTTTCGACATCGCGCGCAAGCCGATCGCCAGCCTGTGCCACGGTCCTTGGGTATTGGCGTCGGCCGGGCTAACGCAGGGGCGGGCGATAACTTCTTGGCCGGGCGTGCGCGACGACATGGTGAACGCGGGTGCGGTATGGCTGGACCAGCCGGTGGTGCGCGACGGCAATTGGGTGACGAGCCGCGGCCCGCAGGACATCAAGCCCTTCATCAAGGCCATGACCGAGTTGTTCGCGGAAGTTGCGCCGGTGACCGGCAGCGCCGCACATTCGATGCATTCCGATCCGCAACGCGCGGCGCCGCCGGCGCTGGTTACCAGCGCGATGCGTTTGTTGCCGCGGCCCTCGCTGCGCACGCTGGTCGGCGTCGCCGTAGTGGGCGCGGGACTGATGGCGGCAAACAAGTGGCGGCAGCAGTCGGCCATCCAGTGAGCCGCATTGCCGGACTGCACATCGACGGCGAAGGGAACTTCGCCGTTATCGGTGTGTCAATGCACCTCCATGTCTTTTGACGCTTGAATCAAGGAAAGAAATGTCCCAGGCAGCAACACACTCCTCATACGACCCCAACCAACTGCTCAATGCACTCATCGCCAAGCTCGGTCTCAAGAGCGATGGGGCGCTGTCGCGCAAGCTGAAGGTGGCGCGCGACGTGATCGGCGACATCCGCAACGGACGGCAGCATATCTGCGGCTCGATGCTGCTGTGGATGCATGAAGCGACAGGCATCAGCATCGAGGAATTGCGCCGCCTGATGGGCGACCGCCGCGCCAAGTGCCGCCCGAGCATGGGCATCCTTCCGGGGGCATCGCCGGCCTAGAGGGTGTTCATCCCGCCTTTCATTTGTTCTCGCGCCGCCGCGCAAGCACCTCATCCACACTGCGTGCGCCGGCGCGATCCATGATGTCGCTGGCGCGGGCGCTCTGCACGCCGTCTTCCGCATCGACCGTCATCAGGTAGCAGCTGCGCCACACCGGTTCGGTATTGTTGTACGCGTCGGTGCGCTCTTCGACATTGAACAGCTTGTACAGACGACCGCTGCGCGGCCCCTTGCCGGTGTCCTTTGCATCCAGGATGACGTTGCCCTCGACGGGGCCGGCTTCATCCAGTGTGCTGTCGAGATGCACGTTATCGGGAGGAAAGCCGGACGCGAGCAACTGGTCGCGCGCGTGCTGCGCGGCGGCGAGGTTGTCATAGACTCTGACCACGGTATTGGGCATGTCTTGTCTCCACATGTGATACATGCCCGTGTGACCGGCGTTCCCGGTTTGCGTTCGATCAGATTGTGCGGCGATGGCCTTGCGCTGCAGGTGCCAGCGACTATGCGCCGGCCAATAGTCACTCTGCACATGCTCCCGGCTCTCTACGCCGGCTGCTACGAAGTAAAAGAAGGACAAGGGAACAACGGTAAAACGGCCCTTGCCTCTCAATCCCCTGTCGGCGAAATCTGGAATGTCCTCACCTGCGTGAGCTTGCGCAGGTAATCGGCGAGGACGGATGTATTCTTCTCGTCGGTGGTTTGCAGGATCATGCGGTATTCGAAGCAGGTGCCGTCCTCGGTGAGGCGATAGCTCATGTTGGCGACAGTGAAGCCATGGCGTGCGAGCAGCGCCCGCACCTGGTCTTCAGACATTGCGTCGTAGCGGTCGAAGCGGATGTAATAGTGCGCGTAGGAATGCGAAGGCAAACCAGCCTCGATGCGCCGGAACGCCGAGAGCACGCCGAGGGTGAGGATGGTGGCGATGATCGCCGGGAAATAGAAGCCGATGCCGAACAGGATGCCGATCGCGGAGGTGATCCAGATCGAGGCCGCGGTCGTCAGGCCGCGGACGCTGAATCCTTCCTTGAAGATCACGCCCGCGCCAAGGAAGCCGATGCCGGTCATGATTCCCTGCGCCATGCGTGTGGGGTCGGTTTGAATGGTGCCTGCGGTAGTGCCCAACCATTTCCACTGGAACAACATGACGAGCATCAACAGGCTGGAAGCGAGGCAGACCAAGGTATGGGTGCGGAAGCCGGCCGGGCGTCCGTGATAGCTTCGTTCCAGGCCGATGATACCGCCGGCGATAACTGCGCCGAGCAAGTGCGCGATGATGACAAGATAGTCGGAATCCATGGTTACAGGATAGGCCGGCCGCGAACGCAGGTTCTGCGCGACAACAAGATTCAGGCGGAAACACTAAAGGGACGCGCGCCGATCCCGCAACCAGGCAGCTGCGATGCCGGTCAAGCCGGCACGCTTCCGCGTCCCTGCGCGACCGGGCCTGGGAACAGGAAGCGCTTGAGCATCAGCCCCGCCATTTCCGCCGCCGGTACCGGCTTCGACACGTAGTGCCCCTGCACCTCGTCACAGTCGAGCATCTGCAGCGTATTCAGCTGCTCGGCGGTCTCGACGCCCTCGGCGACGATCGAGATGTCGAGCGCATCGGCCATGGAGACGATGGCCTTGAACAGCGCCTTGCCGCCGCCGCCGTCGAGCGTGATGGTGAAAGCACGGTCCACCTTGAGTATATCGACGTTCAGGCGCTGCAGCTGCGACAGGGAGGAATAGCCCGTCCCGAAGTCGTCCACCAGCAGCTTGACGCCGAGCTTGCGCAGGCCGTCCAGTTCGCCGGACACGGTTTCGTCCTCACCGGCCATGCATGACTCGGTCAGTTCGACGCCGACCAGGTTCGGTTCCACGCCGTGGCGCCGCATCGAGGCGGCCAGGCTGTCCCTCACCTTGCCTTCGTTGAATTGCAGTGCGGATACGTTGATCGATACCGGCACTACCGGCAGGCCCTGCACCTTCCACTGGGCGATCTGGGCGCAAGCCTTTTCGATGACGATGCGGCCGAGCTGGAGGATCAGGCCGGTATCCTCGGCCACCTGGATGAACTCGATCGGGGGCACCAGGCCGCGCTCCGGATGCTGCCAGCGCACCAGAGCTTCCATGCTGAGCAGCTTGCCGGTGATGGTGTCCACCCTCGGCTGGTAATGCAGCACGAACTCGTCGCGTTCGATCGCGCGGCGCAAGGCCTGCTCGCGGTTAATGCGCAGCACCAGCCGGTCCGACAGGTGCGCGTGGTAGAACTGGAAGCGGCCCTTGCCGGCGGATTTTGCTGCGTACATCGCGATGTCCGCGTGCTTGAGGAGTGTTTCGCCATCCAGCCCATGTTCCGGATAGAGGCTGATTCCTACCGAGGCATGCACGCGGTGCCCGCTCGAATGAGCGAGAGTGAACGGCTCGTCGAGCGCTTCGATGATCGCCTCTGCCACCCGCGATACATCGTCGACACGATGGACCTGCTCGAGCACGATGGTGAATTCATCGCCACCCAGCCGTATCACATGGTCGCTGCTGCGGATCAGGCCGTGCAGGCGCGAAGCGGCCGCCTTCAGCAGTTCGTCGCCGGCGACATGGCCGAGGGTGTCGTTGATGTTCTTGAAATCGTCGAGGTCGATGAACAGCACGGCCAGCTTGGTGCCGTTGCTTTGCGCATGATCGATGGCGACCGGTAGGTAATTCATCAGCCAGTGCCGGTTGGGCAGCATGGTCAGCGCATCGGCATTGGCCATGTTCGACAGCTCCTGCTCATGGGCCTTGATGTCGGAGATGTCACGGATGGTCATCGCCAGTCCCGCACCGGACCGCACCAGCTTGCGGTGCGCCCACGCGACCTTCAGCATGCTGCTCGGCGATACGCGCGCTTCATCCTCGTAGAAGCCCACCTCCATCGCGTGACGCAGTTTCTCCATCGTCGCCTCGCCGCAATCTGCGGGATGTAGTTCGGCTATCGTCTTGCCGATGAAATCCTTCCTGTTCATGCCCACGAGCTGTGCTGCCCGTTCATTGCAATCCTGCACCAGGAAATCGACCAGCTCGCCGCTCTTGGCGTAGACCGGGCTCAGCATGTAGAACCCTTCCCGTGCCGCGTCGACGGCGAGTCGGTAGGTCTCCTTGACTTCCTGTTCCTTCTGCCGGCGCCATGCGAGGCGCGCGGAAAGGACGGACCCGGCCATCGCGAACAGGAACAGGAAAATGCTGCCGGCGGTGGCGAGGATGAAGTAGCGGCGGGCAGTAGCGTTATAGGCAGCGAACACCTGTTTCTCGGACAACGCCGTCAGCGCGACCATTGGATATGTCTCAATCTTTTTCCATGCAACGATGCGCGGCAGGCCGTCCCGGAACGTTTCGCGCCCCTCGAAAGCGGTACCGGACGGCGTTCGGAACACCGGGTCGGTGCGATAGAAGCTCTGCGGCTCGTCGACTTGCGCGCCGCTCCTGGCGACAACCAGGGGACCGTCGGTATAGCGCACGGAGACGAAATCGTCGGCCCCAAGGACTGCCTCGTCGTAAAACGTTCCGAGAAGCCCAGGATTGACTCCGACCATGACGACGCCGGCAAATTCGCCGTCCACATCTTCCAAGCGTCTCGTGAACCGAACCACGGGAACTTTCAGCTGGCTGGAATGTTCGGGGCCTGCGATCAGCAGGTCTTGCTCTCCCGCCTTGTGCTCCTGGAACAGAACGTTGTCGTGGAGGCTGATCCGTTGCGAGGCCGGCAACGTGCTGGTCACCAGTTCGCCGTCGCGGTCGAAGACGGATACGTACAGTTTGCCGGACTCCGGATACAGGCCGCGCTCCTGCTGGCGCTCAAGGTTGAGGATGACGTAAGGATCCTCCCAGTCGTTCTTGACCCTGAGGGTGATCTGGTCGACGTACTCCACCGCGCGCTGAAGCTGGACGGCGTAGGCGCCGGCAAGCGATTCGGCACGCCGCACCGCGTCTTCGCGTACCTTTTCCCGGTCGCGTTCGAGGACGGTCAGCACCGCCCCCCACAGCATGCAGGCAAGCAACAGCGCGACGACCGGCCAGACGAGGATGGCGTGGGCATTCCTCCGGAGAAATCCGGATTTCTTCGCGGCGGGCGCCGTCCGGTTCGCGCTCTGCGGCCCGGCTTCCTGCTCTTTCATGGATATTGGTCTGTGTTGGTAGTCGATGACGCGCCCGGCGGCGGCTGAACGACGGAGTGCGCTGGAATCGCGCATTGCTGGATAGCAGCACTGCCCTGGAGGGGTATCCGATTACTCTGAAAAGTGTCCGGCGCCGAAGTTCCGGAATCGCCGGTGGTTGCCAAGAGGGAAGGATTAGCCGCGCTGTTGCGTCACTGCGCGCACCAGTTCGACGGCGGACTTGACGAGGCGAACCAGGCTTTCAACACGCCCGGTTTCGATTGCATGCAGAACGAGTTCATTAATGCCGCCGATGATCGCCATCGCCATGTCGCGCGAGAGCGGCGGCTTGCGGTCCCTGTTGATGACCGTGAGCATGAAATCCGTGATCTCATCGTTGACTCGTCGCCGCGCGGCGAGACCGTCGGGGCCGAGGCCGAGGATTTCGATGAAGAGGGTGCGCACCAGCATCGGGTTCTGCGCGAGGCAGCCGAAGTAGGCGCTCATTGCCTTTTCCACCTGCTCTTGCCAGTCGCGCTCCGGGTTGAGGCTGTCGCGCAGCACGTTCAGTGCGTTGTGGCTGGCCGCTTCGTACAGCGCGATCAGGCATTCGGCCTTGGTGGCGAAATGCTCGTAGAAGGTGCGGCGGGATACCGCGGCTTCGCGCACGATGTCGGCGATCGTGGTTTCTGCATACCCCTTGGCCGCGACCGCGTGCGCCATGCCTTCCAGCAGGCGATGGCGGTGGCGCGTGGCGGAATCGAGGTCGGGCGGGGTTTGCGTCATGTCAGCGATTCTATCAGCTTGGCTCATGCGGTACTTGACAGTACCAAGCTTTGACACCAATATGGTTGGTACTGCTCAGTACCAATGTCGCTGAAACCTTTGCACCATTACATCCGGAGAGCTCCGATGACCGACCTTGTTGTCCGCCGCCTGTTGATCGACCTGGAAAAATCGTTCCCCCGCCATTGGTGTGGCGGCGATGCTTTCCGTACCGCATTGTTCAACGCGCTGTCGATGAGTTTCCCCGTCGGCGAACAGTTCTTCATCGATTCCGTGCGCAACGGCTTCAAGTGCTTGCCTGAAGGCAAACAGGAGCGCTTCCGTGCGGAGGTGCAAGGCTTCGTCGGCCAGGAAGCCACACATCGCCGCCTGCATTCGCTGTTCAATGGCCACCTCGAAAAGCAGGGGCTGGTCAACGATTGGGCGCCACGCGCGCAAAAGCGGCTGAAGCTGCTCGAGGGCGTGGATTACCGTCACTGGGTGGCGATTACCGCGGCCAACGAACATTTCACCGCCATCCTCGCCGAATGGCTGCTGCGCAATCATGACCTGCTTGACGGCGACCCGCGACTCAAGACGATGTGGCTGTGGCATAGCGCCGAGGAATCCGAGCACAAGAGCACGGCCTTCGACCTGTTTCAGGCACTGGGCGGCGAGCATGAATGGCGGATCACCTGGATGCGCCGCGTGACCACGATCTTCCTCGGCGACACGATTCGCCAGACGCTCAATAACCTTCGCCGCGACGGGACGCTGTGGAAATGGAGTACGTGGAAGAGCGCGGCCATCTTCCTGTTCGGCAAGCGCGGCCTCATCCGTGAAAACTACCGTCCGTGGCGCGAATACTTCCGCAAGGATTTTCATCCGTCGCAACAGGAGAGCGAATTGTCGTCCCGCTGGCTGGCGGACAATGCGGAGAAATACACGCCGGTCGGCGCGTAGAAGGAAAATGGAGACTCAGAGCGGTTTGATGGTCTGTGCACAGGAGTCAAGGTCGGGTCGAGAAGCGCAACCGTACGTGAGGTACGGTGAGCATCGCAGGCCCGAGATTGGCCCAGTGCACTGGTCAGCAAACTGCTCTAGGTCACGACATCCGCAAACTGCTTGGTGTCAGTGAACTCCTGGAAGCGGATGACGCGTCCGTCCTTCAGCCCCCACACATGCGCGAACTGCGCATGCAGTTCCTTGCCGGTTTCCTTGTAGCGTCCATGGTGCTTGCCGATCACCACCACGCTGTTGTCGGCATCGAGAATCTGCTCCGGCTTCACATTGAACTCTGCCCAGTCATGCCCCAGGCGCGAAAACACGCCTTCGAGCACCGCCTGCGGACCGACATACGGATTGCGGTCGGAGTATGGGAAGTTATCGGCCTCGATCCACTCGATTCCCTCGTCCATGCATCCCAGCACCGCGGGCACGTCGCCCTTGCTGAAGGCATCGTACAGCCCGCGTATCGTTTCGACATTCTGTTGTGACATGACGGTCTCCTCGTTGGCCAGGCGCGGCCGGAATCGGCCGTCACCTGCCATCATGGTAGACAGGCGCGTCGAAACAAGAGCAGGGAGACGGGATTGATTTGCGTTGGCGCAAATTACCGGTGCATGCCGAAACGCATGCGCGACAGCAAGCCATCCGCCGCGATGCGCGCATCCTGCAAGGCGCTGTCGGGAATGAACTTGAGCAGCAGCGGAATGCCGATCGCCAGCAGCGTGACGTCGTCCGCCAGGCCGAGCAGCGCCAGCCAGTCCGGCACGATGTCGACCGGGCTGAACACATACAACCCGAGCAGGATCGCCACCAGCTTCAGGCGGAACGGCGTGGCCGGATTGCGGCAGGCGTACCACAACACGAGGATGTCGCGGCCGACGGCGCGGAACAAACGACCCAGTCGTAGAAACATGTCAGGCTCCAGCGTTCAGGTTAATACAGCAGACTTGGGCAACACTGACAGCAAAAAGTGCCCCCGGAAATCCTGAGGCATCCTTCGAAAAATTTCCGCTATCGGCGGATGTTCACCATGACAACCCCGACCATCACGAGCAGCGCACCGGCAACGAAGCGCGGGTCGAGCGGATCGTGGAGCAGCAGCACGCCAAAGCCGACGCCGAACATCGGCGTGAGGAAGGAAAACACCGACAGCCGTGACGCAAGGTACTTGCGCAGCATCCAGAACCATACGAGGTAGCTGAAGAAGGCCACGATCACCGCCTGGAAGAACAGGCTGCCCCAGACTACGCCGGTCATCGTGGCACTACCCTGTCCGGCAAGCAGTGCAATCGCGACCAGGATCACGCCGCAGCTGGCGAGCTGGTAGAACAGTGTGATCGCCGGCGGCGCTTCCGACAGGGCAGAGCGCCGGATCAGCAAAGTGGTCGCTGCCCAGAACAAGCCGCCGAGAACGCCCAGTGCATCGCCGGCCAGCATCGATGCCCAGTCGCGCGACGTATCGGTGAGGCCGTTGGAGAAGGCCACAGCGATACCGGCGAATGCGGCCAGCGCGCCCATCCATTGCGAGGGGCCGAGGCGCTCGCCGGGAATGAACCAGTGCAGTCCGAGCACGGTAAAGATCGGCGCGGTGTAGAGGAACACCGACATATGCGATGCGGTCGTGTATTGCAGCCCGACTGCAACGCAGAGGAATTCGAGCGCGAACAGGATGCCGGCGGCGATTCCCGGCACAAAGAAGCGGTCGTTCAGCGACAGCTTCTCGCCGCGCCACAGGATCACCGCATACACCAGCACCGCCGCTGCCACCGAACGCAGGCCGATCTGCAGGACCGGTCCCATCGACGGCGCAGCCAATTTCACCACCACCTGCTGCAGCCCCCAGAGCACGCACAGTACAAGCATGATGATGACGGCGAGGCTGTCGAGGGCTTTGCGTTGCGCGTTCATGTTGCGACGAGAAAATGAATCGAGCGGCTATTGTATGCGCGGAAAGAATTTCGCGTTGCATATGCGAATTTTGCGTCCGATCACCCGCGCTGTCGAAAAGCATCCGCTTGCCTGAACCACTTGTCGGCACCTTTCTCTAACCTTGACAGAACAACCATCCCGGAGCGCAACACGATGACCCCACAGGAACTGGATGCAGTGATATTTCTGACCAACCAGCATCGCGAAATGGAAGACCTGCTTCGGCAGATCGCCGGCGCCGATGACGACGCGATGAAAAAATCGCTGTTCGTGCAGGCGGCCGATCTGCTGACCGTGCACATCAAGGCCGAGGAAGAGATCTTCTATCCGGCCGTGCATCGCGCGCGTACCGAAGATGATTTGCTGGAAGCGCTCGAAGAGCATCTGTCGCTCAAGCGCCTGCTGGCCGACCTGATCAACCTGGAGCCGTCGGAAAAAGCCTTTGAGGCAAAGTTCAAGGTGCTCAAGGAGCAGGCAGAGCACCATCACAGGGAAGAAGAGGAACACCTGTTCCCGGCGGTACTCAAACTGCTCGACATGCCGCAGCGCGTCGCGCTCGGCGATGAGATGCGGGTGCGCCAGGCCAGCCTGACGCGGTTGGGCGAGCCGCGCGCAACCGTTTCCGATGAAACAGAATCCGCTGCGCCACTCCCGCCGCAGCGCAGCGGATCCATCCCTGCCGGAGCACGATGAGGCGGCTCGCGCTGATGCTCGCCGCAGCCATATGCGTGCAGGCCGCGGCATCGCAGACCAGGGGGGCGGACAAGGCGGAGCCATCCATGGCACCACCCGCTGCAGGCAAGACGCCTTCGGACCCCGGTGCAGTCGTCGTGCCGCCCCGCACCGGCACCGAAGAGATCGTGAAGACGCCACGCAAGGCAGTCGATCCGAAGATCGATGACGCCACGGAGGACATCGACCGCAAGAACCGAAAGAGGTCGGAGCAGAAGAGCGCGAAGTAAAGGCGCAAGCCGTATCGTCCCCCCATTCGATGGAGCACATCATGGCAACACTACATGGCATCCTTGCCGAACTTGGCATTGAAAATTCCCCCATCCATCCCGACCGCGAAGAAGGGCATGAAACCGGCTGGATGGTCGACGAGACTTTCGAACCGGTCGTCGGCAAGACCTACCAGCTCGCTTTCGGTCGCCTGCCCTTCGGCCGTGAGATGCGCACGGTGATCCGCACGGTGCGCATCGACGGCCTGCAGCCCGAGCAATGGTTCGACATGGATGAGGGCAAGTACCTGGAATCCGGGTTGAACCCGATCTCCATCAAGGCATTCCGCCGCATCGGGTAACACGTATCATGCGGCCGTGGTTGTTCGCCGCGGTCCTCGGCCTGCTCGCTCCGGTCACGTCGGAGGCGATCGAAGTGCCTCCGGTTGCACAGGCGGAAAGCGAGGAGGAAGACAGCCCGAGCGGCGGCATGCCGGTGCCCCCCGAAACCGAGCGCAAGGTGCGCGACTTCCTCGACCGCTTTGTCGAGGTCGGCAAGACACCCGAGGAACTGGCGGCGCTGTTTACCTCGCGCGTAGAGTATTACGAACACGGCTACGTCAACCGGGACGACATCGTGCGCGATGTCGAGCGCTACGTGAAGCAATGGCCGCAACGCCGCTACGAAGTGACGTCGGTCGACATCATCACCGCCGATCCCGAATCGGACCGGATCTTCGTCGGCTACACGGTCGACTTCGAAGTCGCGCAGGGCGGCCGCACCGAACGCGGCAAGGCGAGCTACGGCGCGATCATCACCGGTATCGACAGCAACCCGCAGGTCGAATCCATCAAGGAGAAAGCGCAGGCTCGCAGTTCCGGATCAAACGAATGATTCCGCGCGGCGGTATGATGGTTGCGGTCTTGTAACCCGCCGGAAAGGAGAGGCATGAGCGCCGTCCGTTCGCCCGTCACCCGCATTCCCCGCCAACCGCTGCTTGCCGCAGCGCTCGCATTGCTATGCGGCACTTCGCTCTCCGCGCATGCACAGGCCACACCCGAAGTGGTCGCAAAAAACCTCGACCATCCCTGGGGC
The DNA here is from genome assembly GCA_035627275.1 of Noviherbaspirillum sp. GTDB lineage: Bacteria > Pseudomonadota > Gammaproteobacteria > Burkholderiales > Burkholderiaceae_D > Noviherbaspirillum. Next base: position 29,473 of record DASPMC010000046.1, on the reverse strand, counting down.
ATCACCTTCATCGGCAACGGCCGCATGCTGGTCACCGAACGCTCGGGCCGCATGCGCGTGGTGCAGCCGAACGGCGATCTCGGCGCACCGCTGGAAGGCCTGCCGAAAGTGGATGTCGGCGGCCAGGGCGGCCTGCTCGACGTGCAGGCTGACAGCGGCTTCGCGCGCAACCGCACCGTGTACTTCTGCTACTCCGAACCGGCTGCGTCCGGCGGCGGCAATTCCACTGCGCTTGCGTCGGCCCGACTGGCGGACGACGAGAAGCGGCTGGAACAGGTCAAGGTCATCTTCAGCCAGAAGCCGAAGTACCGGAGCGACGCGCACTTCGGCTGCCGCATCGTTGAAAACGGCGACGGCACGCTCTTCCTTACGCTCGGTGACCGTTTCCGCCGCATGGACGATGCACAGAAGCTCGACAACCATCACGGCAAGATCGTGCGCATCAACAAGGACGGTTCCATCCCGAAGGACAATCCCTTCGTCGGCCGCAGCGGCGCACTGCCGGAGATCTGGAGCTACGGCCACCGCAACGCGCAGGGCGCGACGCTCGGACCGGACGGCAAGCTGTGGGAGAACGAGCATGGGCCGCAGGGCGGGGACGAGATCAACCGGCTCGAAGCCGGAAAGAACTACGGCTGGCCGGTGATCTCCTATGGCGAGCACTATGGCGGCGGCAAGGTCGGGGAAGGCAGCTCCAAGCCCGGCATGGAACAGCCGCTGCATGATTGGACGCCTTCGATCGCGCCGTCCGGCATGGCTTTTCTCAAGAGCGACAAGTATGGCAAGGAGTGGAAGGGAAGCCTGTTTGTCGGTGCGCTCAAGTTTCGGTATCTCGCGCGGTTGGAGGTGCGGGATGGGAAGGTGGTGAAGGAGGAAAAGCTGTTGCAGGAATTTGGGAAGAGGATTCGGGATGTCCGGGAAGGGCCGGATGGGTTGTTGTATTTGTTGACGGATGAGGGGGATGGGAAGGTGGTGCGGTTGCGGCCGCGGTGATGATGCTGGGGTTTTCTTCGGTGACCCGGTACGGTAGCCACTCCGTGGATGCTTGCCGGGACTGGCCCCGGCGGGCCACTCACTTTCTTTGCTTCGCCAAAGAAAGTAAGCAAAGAAAGGGGGCCGCCGAGGTGCGACCCTGGTGCCTTCGCCCCCTGCGGGGGTGCCCAAAAGAGCGAGGATCAAAACGGGAAGCGCAGAACTCGCCTTCGGCTCAGACAACTGCGCTTCTTTTTCCGTTTTGATCCTCGCTCTTTTGGCTCGTCACAAGGGATCTTTTGGAACCCATCCCCACCCTGGCCCTCCCCTTGAAGGGGAGGGAATCAAAACCCTGATTCTCTCCGAATGATCGAATTCTCATACATTGCGAACGCCATTCCATCTACTAACGTCGCCAAGACCTGACCAGTTCCCGCCCCTTCAAGGGGAGGGCCAGGGTGGGGATGGGTTTCCGCCGTTCGTCCCTTGTACGCAGCCGAAAAAATGCAGGGGAAGGCGGATTAAGAAGCGCAGTTGTCTGAGCCGAAGGCGAGTTCTGCGCTTCCCGCTTTCCCCTGCATTTTTTCGGGTACCCCCGAAGGGGGCTGCGGACCAGGGTCGCACCTCGGCGGCCCCCTTTCTTTGCTTACTTTCTTTGGCGAAGCAAAGAAAGTGAGTGGCCCGCCGGGGCCAGTCCCGGCTAGTATCCACGGAGTGGCTACAGAATCGGGGCACCGAAGAGAAAACCAAAAACCTACTACTTACATTTCTCCGCAATATAAGCCAACGCCTCCTCCACCTGATCAATCAAGATCAAGCAAAGATCCCCTTCAGAAAGCTCCGCCAGCGCCGCATCAATCGCAACAAACTCCCCCTTGATCTCCCTGACCGAGCGAGTCCGCTTCGCATTCTTCAAGCCGTCACGCAGCAGCGCCACAACCTCCCCTTCGGCACGTCCACGCTGGCAAGCATCTTCATACAGCACCACGCTATCAAACGCATCGCCGAGGATCTCGGTCTGCCTGCGGATATCGACATCGCGACGATCACCCGCACCGCTGATCACAACCGAGCGCCCCTTGGCAGGCATGCTGTCGATCGCATTGACCAGTGCCTGGATTGCATCCGGGTTATGCCCATAGTCGGCAATCAGCGTCGCGCCCTTGTAGGAGAACAGGTTGAAACGGCCGGGCGCGCTTTGCGCATCGTTGACGAAGGTCTGAACACCCTTGCGGATCACGTCCCAGGAAATACCCAGTCCCCATGCCGCACCGATGGCTGCCATCGCGTTCTCCACCTGGAAGCCGATGGTGCCGTTGCGCGTCAGCGGAATGTCCTTCAGCTCGATACGATGCGAGGTCTTGCCCTCGGCAGCGACAATCGCATTGTTCTCGACGAAGACGACTCGGCGCCCCTGTGCGCGGTGCATGGTCATGACCGGATGGTGCACATCCTTCGCAAAGAAGGTGACCGCGCCCGGGCACACCGACGCCATGCTGGCGACCATCGGGTCGGCCGCGTTGAGGACAGCCATGCCGTTGGGCGCAACGTTCTGCACGATCACGCGCTTGACGACCGCGAGGTCTTCGACGGTGGTGATGAAATTCAGGCCAAGGTGGTCGCCCTCGCCAATGTTGGTGACGACCGCGACATTGCAGCGGTCGAAGCCCAGGCCTTCGCGCAGTACGCCGCCGCGCGCGGTTTCGAATACGGCGGCGGTGACGTCCGGATGCATCAACACATTACGCGCGCTGCGCGGACCGCTGCAGTCGCCGGTGTCGATGCGCTCGTTGCCGATGTACACGCCGTCGGTGCCGGTCATGCCGACACGGTGCTTGTCGGTGGCGAGAATATGCGCAGTCAGCTTGACCGTCGTGGTCTTGCCGTTGGTGCCGGCAACCGCGACGACCGGAATGCGGCCGTCATCGCCGTCCTTGAACATGGTGGAGATGATCGCCTCGCCGACGGGGCGGCCCTTGCCATAGGAGGGCTGCAGGTGCATGCGCAGGCCGGGCGCGGCATTGACTTCGACGATGCCGCCGCCTTGCTCTTCCATCGACTTGATCACGCTTTCGCAGACCACGTCCACGCCGCAGATATCGAGGCCGACCATCTGCGCAGCCTCGACGGCGCGCGCTGCCAGTTCGGGATGCACGTCTTCGGTCACGTCGGTAGCGGTGCCGCCGGTGCTGAGGTTCGCGTTGTTGCGCAGCACGACCAGGGTGCCCTTCGGCGGCACACTGTCAATCGTATAGCCCTGCTTGGCCAGCACGGCGCGGGCGATGTCGTCGACGCGAATCTTGGTCAACGAGGTCGCATGGCCGTCGCCGCGGCGCGGGTCCTTGTTCACCTGCTCGATCAGCTGCGCAATGCTGTGCTCGCCGTCGCCGGTAACCTGTGGCGGTTCGCGGCGAGCGGCCGCCACCATCTGGTCGCCGACCACCAGAATGCGGTAGTCATGGCCGGTGATGTAGCGCTCGACGATCACGTCTTCGCTGATCGCATGCGCTGCCGCATAGGCACGCAGCACGTCTTCACGCGTCTTCATGTTGACCGCGACGCCTTTGCCCTGATTGCCGTCGCGCGGCTTGACCACGACCGGGCCGCCGATCTCCTCTGCGGCCTTCCATGCATCCTCTGCGTCGTTGACCGCGCGGCCGTTGGGCACGGGTACGCCGGCGGCGTGCAACAGCATCTTGGTCAGTTCCTTGTCCTGCGCGATCGATTCGGCGATCGCGCTGGTTTCGCCGGTTTCGGCTGCCTGGATGCGGCGCTGGCGATGCCCCCAGCCGAATTGCACCATGCTGCCCTCGGTCAGGCGGCGATAGGGAATGCCGCGCGCAACCGCTGCCTGCACGATGGAACCGGTGCTGGGCCCGAGGCGGATGTCTTCGTCGAGGTCGCGCAACTCCTTGAGCGCGGCGTCAAGGTCGAACGGGGTATTGTCGATGGCGCTGGCGATCAGCTGCTCGGCACGCTCGAAGGCGAGGCGGCCGACGTCTTCTTCGGTGTACTCGACCACGACCTGGTAGGTGCCGGGTTCAACGGTGGCGACCGAACGGCTGAAAGTCACCGGGCAGCCAGCCTGCGCTTGCAGGCAGAGCGCGGCCGACTCGAGCGCGTGCGCGAGCGAGAACGGCTGGCCGGCGGCCGGCTCGAGGAATTTGATGTCGGGAAAACGCGCGCGCATGCGCGGCTCGAATTCCGGGAGGGCAGCGATGTCGCGCTCGGCTTCGGTGCACGACACAATGGCTTCGATCGACGTATGTCGACTCCACAGGTTGGGGCCGCGCAAGGCGCGGATACGCGAAATTTCCATCAATAGTTCCTTGTTTGCGCGATCGTCGCTGCGAATTGTCCGCAGCCGCGCTTCCATCCGGCCGCCCGCCTTCAGGCGGCCTTGCTGTTCTTGATTCGATTCCCGGAAAACCGGCGGGTCTGCTTCAGCTGATTCAGGCCGCCTTCCTGGCTCCGCCCAGGCCGTAGTCGAAGGTTTCGATCGCGGCCCGGATCACGTCCGTGCTGATGCCGAGCGCCCAGGCGGCGCCGGCAGCGGCGAGAATGTTCTCGACCATCCAGGGATTCTTGTCGAGGTCCTGGATCACCAGCTTGCCGGTTTCGACCAGCGGCGTTTCATCCTTGCCGTTCGCGAGCATGATGCGTCCGTCGCGCACGAACAGGGCGCGGCCGCCTTCGGCACGATGCTTGGCCAGCGGTGCCGCTTCCGGCGACGGGCTGAAGAAGATCACATTACCATCACACAGCTCGGCCATTTCGGCTACGCGCGCGTCGGCCGCATTGAGGACGGCGGCGCCTTCGGGCAGCACGATGTCGACCTGGGTGCGCGCCACGGTCGCCAGTGCGTCGGCGTCGGGGAAATGCAAGTCGGCGAGCTTGTCCTCGGCGCCGATGTTGGTCACGACACCAACCAGGCAACGGTCGTAGGCGAGGCCTTCGGTCACGATCGAACGGTAGCCGTTTTCAAACACCGCTGCTTCGACCGAGCGGTTCATCAGGATGCGGTGGGCGGCTGCCCAGTTCGCGCTATCCTTCGCGTCCATCTGGCGCTGGCGCAGGAAGATACCGTCGCTGCAGGCGGTGCCGACATACGGGCCGTGCAGTTTCATCATGCGTGCAACCAGGCGCGCGACCATGGTCTTGCCGCGGCTGCCGGTGATGCCCACGATGGGAATACGGCCGTTGTCGTCCTTCTCGGGGAACAGGTGGTCGACGATCGCCTGGCCAACGGGGCGCGGCTTGCCGACGGCCGGCTTCAGGTGCATCAGCAGCCCGGGGCCGGCATTGACTTCGACAATGGCGCCGCCCTGGTCTTCCAGCGGACGGGAAATGTCTTGCGCAACGATGTCGACGCCAGCGATGTCCAGGCCGACGATGCGCGCCGCCAGCGAAGCGGCGGCCGCAACGCGCGGATGGACTTCATCCGTGCAATCGAAGGCGAGGTTGCCGCGGCTCTGGATCAGCGCGGTCTTGCCTTCCGGCAGCACCGAATCCGGGCCCAAGCCCTGGCGTTCCAGCACCAGCAGCACGGTCGGGTCTTCCTCGTAGGTGATGCGGTTGAGCGGAAAATCCTCGTGGTCGCCACGGCGCGGATCGCTGTTGATCTGCGATTCGATGAGTTCGGTGATGGTGGACTTGCCATCGCCGGTCACGGAAGCGGTTTCACCCTTGGTGGCGGCGACCAGCTTGCCGCCGACGATCAGGAGACGATGCTCGTCGCCGCGCACGAAACGCTCGACCATCACGTCGCTGCCCTCTTCGTCGGCCAGCTTGTAGGCGGCTTCCACTTCCGGTTGGGTATTCAGGTCCATCGACACGCCACGGCCGTGGTTGGCGTCGGACGGTTTGACCACGACCGGCAGGCCGACGTCCTGGGCCGCGTCCCATGCGTCTTCCGGGCTGGAGACGATGCGGCCTTCCGGAATCGGCACGCCGCAGGACTGCAGCAGGCGCTTGGTCAGGTCCTTGTCGCGGGAAATGCTTTCCGAAATCGCGCTGGTCTGGTCGGTTTCGGCGGTCCAGATGCGGCGCGAGCGGGCGCCATAGCCGAGCTGTACCAGGTTACCTTCGTTCAGGCGCAGGGCCGGGATGCGGCGGTCGGTGGCGGCGTCGACGATGTTGTAGGTGCTGGGACCAAGGCCGATGCGCTCGGCCAGGTCGGTCAGGTCCTTGACCGTGGTCTCGATGTCGTAAGGCTTGTCCTCGATCGCGGCCATCACGATGTCGCGGGCGGCGTAGAGGGCGATCTTTGCAACCTCTTCGTAGCGGGCGCGCACCACCAGCTTGTAGATGCCGCGCTTGCCCTTGACCTCGCGCGCCTTGCCGAAACCGGTCTGCACCCCGGCCAGGTTCTGCAGCTCGATCATCACGTGTTCCATGATGTGCGCGGGCCAGGTGCCTTCGCGCAGGCGCTGCAGGAAGCCGCCGCGCTCGCCGACGCCGCAATGGTGCTCGGCCAGGCCGGGCAGCATTGCGGTCAGGCGCTCGTAGAAGCCGGGGATGGTATTGGAGGGCGAATCTTCGAGGTCGCCAATGTCTACCCATGCCTCGATGGCGGGCCGGTACGTCCAGATATTCGGACCGCGCAGAGACATCACATTGATGATCTCAATGGTTTTGTTGTTCATTTAATACTAGGGGCAGTGGGGTAAGGGCCGATTATCGAGCGGTTTGAATATCTGTTTTGCCGGCCTGTTCCGGATTAACGCTTTTCAGGCGCGTAAGTTTACTTAATACGAAAAAAAATTATCGAGCGGAACCCAAGTCCGAATCCAAGATTATCGCCTCTCGGTATACTTAGCGCCACATTAGTGAGCCATTTAGCGCGCTCGCGACCAAAGTTATTTACATTTTGCAAACAATTCAACGCCGATTCATGCCATTCCGGCACCCTTGTTTGCCCTTTCCGAGTCTTGATGAATACTGAATCCCCCAATCTGTTGCCGCAGCGGCAAGCCGTGCCCGCGCACTGGCAACAGGATGTCCAGTCGCGCCTTCAGGCTGGTGAAACCGCGGTCGCGAGCGTCGAGCTCGACCTCGATGCCGAGTTGCGCTATGCGTCCGGCATCATGGTTGCGACCGAGCGCCGCATCCTGGCAAAGACAGCAACCGGCGACTGGCAGGAATGGCCATACCGCATTGGCCTGCAGCTTGGCCACCACGACCACGCCGGCGTCGGCACGCTCGAACTCCAAGACGGCCAGGCGCGCCTGGCCTGCTGGCGCTACACCCTTGGCCGCAACCCGGAAGCGCTGCGCCTGATCAAGCATTTCGACGAACAACGCGATGCCTTCCTCTCCGGCCGCCCGCTGCAGGAACCGGAGCAGATCACTTGCCCGAGCTGCAAGGCGCCGATTCCGGCCGACCAGGAAGAATGCCAGATCTGCACTCGCGAAATGCACACGCCGCCGTCCACGTGGACTCTATTCCGGCTGTGGCGTTTTGCCAAACCGTACAAAGGGCAATTGCTGGCGGGCTTCCTGCTGACGCTGGCCTCGACGGCCGCGACGCTGGTGCCACCCTACCTGTCGATGCCGCTGATGGACAATGTGCTGATTCCTTACCAGAACGGCCAGGACATCGACGTGGGCCTGGTCGCGATGTACCTCAGTGGCCTGTTCGGCGCGGCGCTGCTGGCCTGGGTGCTGGGCTGGGCGCGCACCTACATCCTGGCGCTGGTGTCGGAACGCATCGGCGCCGACCTGCGCACCACCACCTACGAGCACCTGCTGCGGCTGTCGCTGGAATACTTCGGCGGGCGGCGCACCGGCGACCTGATGGCGCGCATCGGTTCGGAGACGGACCGCATCTGCGTGTTCCTGTCGCTGCATCTGCTCGATTTTGCGACCGATGTCCTGATGATCACGATGACCGCCGTGATCCTGGTGTCGATCAACCCCTGGCTCGCGCTGGTCACGCTGCTGCCGCTGCCCTTCATCGCATGGATGATCCATATCGTGCGCGACCGGCTGCGGCACGGCTTCGAGAAGATCGACCGCGTATGGGGCGAGGTCACCAACGTGCTGGCCGATACCATTCCGGGTATCCGCGTGGTGAAGGCCTTCGCGCAGGAGAAGCGTGAAGCCGCCCGCTTCCGCGAGGCGAACAGGCACAACCTGCTGATCAACGACCGCGTCAACAAGGTGTGGTCGCTGTTCTCCCCGACCGTCACCTTCCTCACCGAAATCGGCTTGCTGGTCGTATGGGGCGTCGGCATCTGGCAGGTCGCACACGGCCATATCACCGTCGGCGTGCTGACCGCCTTCCTCGCCTACATCGGCCGCTTCTACACGCGTCTCGATTCGATGAGCCGCATCGTGTCGGTCACGCAAAAGGCCGCTGCCGGCGCCAAGCGCATCTTCGATATCCTCGACCATGTGTCGAGCGTGCCGGAATCGCAGAATCCGGTGCACCTGCAGCGCCTCGAAGGCCGCATCGACCTGCGCGAAGTCGGTTTCCGCTATGGCAACCGTGCGGTGCTGCGCGGCGTCGACCTGCAGATCAAGCCGGGCGAAATGATCGGCCTGGTCGGTCACAGCGGTTCCGGCAAGAGCACGCTGGTCAACCTGATCTGCCGCTTCTACGATGTGTCCGAAGGCGCGATCCTGGTCGACGGCGTGGACATCCGTTCGCTGCCGGTCGCCGAGTTCCGCCGCCACGTCGGGCTGGTGCTGCAGGAGCCTTTCCTGTTCTTCGGCACCATTGCCGACAACATCGCCTACGGCAAGCCCGATGCGACGCGCGAGGAAATCATCGCCGCCGCCCGCGCCGCCAATGCGCACGAGTTCATCCTGCGCCTGCCGCATGGCTACGATTCGCTGGTCGGCGAACGCGGCCAGACCCTGTCCGGCGGCGAGCGCCAGCGCATCTCGATCGCACGCGCACTGCTGATCGATCCGCAACTGCTGATCCTCGACGAAGCGACCTCATCCGTCGACACCACGACCGAGAAGGAAATCCAGAAGGCGCTCGACAATCTCGTGCGCGGCCGCACTACCATCGCGATCGCGCACCGGCTGTCCACGCTGCGCCAAGCCGACCGCCTGGTGGTGCTGGACAAGGGCCAGATCGTCGAGGTCGGCAAGCATGAGGAACTGCTCGCGCGCGGCGGCCACTACTTCCGCCTATACCAGGCGCAACTGCGCCAGGCCGAGAATGAAGCGCTGGCAGACATCGAGGAGGATGCGGCATGAGCCAATTCACACTGAGCCGCAATGCCTTCGGCAAGCTGGTGTACTCGGATGCGCAAGGCGTGCATGAAGGCGTGGTGCCGGTTCGCGCCTTCCCCATCGGCGCGCCGGATACCGGCATCGCCATCGTCGACATCGACGGCCACGAGTTGGCATGGATCAACCGCTTGGAAGATCTGCCGGAAAGCGCCCGCGTATTACTTCAGGAAGAGCTCAAGAGCCGGGAATTCTTGCCCGTGATCCAGCACATCCGTCACGTGTCGACCTTTGCGGTGCCAAGCACCTGGGATGTCGACACCGACCGCGGCACGACCAGCTTCGTGCTCAAGGGCGAAGAAGACATTCGCCGCATCGCCGGTTCCGCCCTGCTCATTGCCGACAGTCACGGCGTGCAATACCTGATCCGTGACCAAGGTGCCCTCGACAGGCACAGCAGAAAATTGCTGGACCGCTTCCTCTGATCGTTGCCCGGGGACCATCCCCGGGGCAACTCTCCACCCATCGTTCGAAAAACACGAAGTAATCCTCCTGCAGAAGCGCCTTATCTCGCGGCGCTGCTGCACTAAGCTGTTTAAAAGGGGAGCCGATGATTATGGGACGGTGGGCGCGTCGCCCAATCGTCCCCGGGCACGCATCCGAAGGAGGCCCGGACATGAAGATTCTGATTGCTGCAGACGGCAGCCCCTTCTCCAAACGTATGCTGGCCTACGTGGCCGCCCATCCTGAGTTGTTCAATCCCGACAACGAATACACGGTTCTTACGGTGGTACTGCGCGTGCCGCCGCACGCGGCATCAGTGGTCGGCAAGGAAATCCTGAAGGAGTATTACGAGGACGAGGGCGAAAAGGTGCTCAAGCCGGTGCGTCTTTTCTTCGCGGAGCAGGGTTACAAGGTCAATGCATTCTTTCAAGTCGGTCATCCGGCCGAGGTAATCGCAGAGACCGCCACCAGCGGCAAATTCGACCTGATTGTCATTGGGTCGCACGGCCATTCGGCGCTGGGCAATCTCGTAATGGGCTCCGTCGCCACCAAAGTGCTCGCCCACTGCACGACACCGGTCCTGATTGTGCGCTGAATTTCCGCGTCGCATCGATAGTTTCCCGATCAATCGATGACTACCATCGTACCCATCTGGCTTGAAGTCTTTTTCGCCGTGAGCGTGTTGCTCGCGCTCATTGTCGATTTCGCTCTGTTGCGCAGGCAAGGCGCACACGCCGTTACCGTGAAGGAAGCATTGAACTGGTCCCTTGCCTGGATCGGCCTGAGCCTCGCCTTCAACGCGCTCTTATGGTGGGCGATCCTCGATACCACCGGCGACCTCGAACAGGCCAATGCACGGGCGATGGAGTTCCTCACCGGTTACCTTATCGAAAAATCGCTCGCAGCCGATAACATCTTCATCTTCCTGATGATCTTCACCTACTTCTCGGTACCGCCTGCTTACCAGAAGCGCGTCCTGATGATCGGAATCGTCGGGGCAATTGTCTTGCGTACCGTGATGATCCTGATCGGCGGCTGGCTGATAGCAGAGTTCCACTGGGTGCTGTATCTCTTCGGCGCTTTCCTGGTGTTCAGCGGCGTGAAGATGTGGTTAGTTTCCGGCAAGGAGTTCGCGCTCGAGGATAGCACCGTGCTGAAATGGCTGCGCCGGGTGATGCCGGTTTCCGATCAATTCGATGGCGAACGATTCTTTATCGTGCAGAGAGGTCGATACGTCGCTACGCCGCTCCTGCTGGTCGTGACGATGGTCGGCGTTACCGATGTGATCTTCGCGGTCGATTCGATACCCGCGATCTTCGCGATCACAACCGATCCCTTCATCGTGCTGAGCTCGAACATCCTCGCGATACTCGGCCTGCGGGCAATGTTCTTCCTGCTCGCGGCGGTCGCCGCCAAGTTCCATCTTTTGAATTACGGCCTGGCGGTCATCCTGCTGTTCATCGGCGGGAAAATGCTACTGGCCGACATCGTGAAGATCCCGCCGCTGGTATCGCTCGGCGTCGTAGTGATCGTGCTGGCGATTACGATGGTATGGAGCATGCATACCGCGCCCAAGTTGCGTGAGCCGCACACACGCCATTCTCGCTAAGAATAACGTCCTGCCCTGCCGGATGCACCTCTTCATGCCCGGCGGCAACACTTGCCGCACTCCATTGCGCCATCGCAAACCTCCTTCGCTTCTGTTCTTTTCGGTTCGACTTTTGACGTATTTTGACTTTTACGCACGCATCTCAAAACAAAATTCTGCGATGCAGAACAGTGCGTAACAAAACCAATTGCCAGAGGAGACAAACCGTGACAAAGAAGATCTGCAGCGGCGGAGCGTTGCTGCTGGGCAGCCTGTTCGCGCTGAACGGCTGCGGCGGCAACCAGGCCGACAGCGCATCGAGTGCCATGGCGCTGATGGCGCCCGCCAAGAAAGTCGTTACCGAGGAAACCCGCCCCCACGATGAACGCAGCTTCATCGTTCCCGATCCGACAGTGGCCGCCGACTACGAAGCCGCCAGCGACGGCTCGCCCGGGTTCATGGCGCTTCCCGGCGCAACTGTTGCAACGGACCGCTGGGCAGGCGAGCTGAACGGCGCCGCCTACCGTATTGAAGTGCCGCATAACTGGAACGGCAAGCTGGTCATGTACGCACACGGCTATGTCGGCCCGGTGCCCCAGCTGCGCATCTCCATGCCCTCCATCCGCCGCCACCTGATCGAGAACGGCTATGCATGGGCTGCCTCGAGCTACGGCAAGAATTACTACGACGTGCGCGCCGGCGTGGAAGACACCAACGCGCTGGCCGACAGGTTCAAGAAGATCGCCGCAGAACGCGGCCGCCATCTGCGCTCGCCGCACAAGGCCTACATCATCGGTCACTCCATGGGCGGCCACATCACAGGCGCGGCCATCGAGGAAGAGACCTGGAAGACCGCCGTCAACAAACAGAAGTACGATGGCGCCGTGCCGATGTGCGGCGTGATGGGGGATACCGAGCTGTTCGATTACTTCGCGGCATACCAGTTGGCAGCGCAGACGCTGGCCGGCTACGCTTCGCATCCGCCAAGCGAGTTCGGCACCATCGCTGCCGATGTGCGCTCCAGGCTGTTCGTCAATTTCAGCACGGGGCCTACGCTGCAGGGACTGAAGCTGATGCAGGTCGTGAAGAACCTGACCGGCGGCGAGCGTCCGGTCTTCCTGCAGGGCTTCGGCAACACCGCCTTGCAGAATGTGGTCTGGGGCACCTTCGGCAGCGATGGTACGGTCAACGGCATCCTGACGAAAAATACGCTCGACACCAACCGCTTCGTCTACCAGATGGACAACGATCCGGCACTGTCGGCGGATGAGGCGACACTGAACGCAAGCACCCAGGATCTGACTGCAGCGCCGGATGCAAACCGCCTGCGTGAGGATGGCCTGCGCTGGATTCCGAAGGTCAATGGGCAATTCAAGATTCCGGTGGTGTCGATGCACACGTTGGGAGATCTCTACGTGCCGTTCAGCATGCAGCAGATCTATCGCAAGCGTGCCGATGCGCAAGGCAGCGGCGACTGGCTGGTGCAACGCGCGATTCGCGCGCCGAGCCATTGCGACTTCACCGTGCGCGAGCAGGTGGAGGCCTTCGATGCGATGGTGAAGTGGGCCGAAATGGGCATCAAACCTGCGGGCGACGATGTACTGACTCCGTCAACTGTGGCCAATCCAGCGTATGGATGTGCGTTCACGCGCAATACTGGCGGCGTGGATGACAATCCGGTGACGATCGGCACACGTGCAGCGATTGCGCCGATGCTGCAACCCTGTCCCTCCTGACGCAATTTGAGCTGCTGCCCGGCGCAACGAAACATTTTCCGCCGGGCAGATCCCTGCTGTTCCTGCCGGCCATTCGCCCATACCGGATGTGCTACCTTACGTCGTGTCTTTTACACGAAACGGAACAGCACACGCATGCCCCACAACGTCAGCCTGATTGCCACCATCGCTTCGGCCCTCGGCCTTGCCCTTGTCTTCGGCTTCATCGCTGTAAAACTCAGACTGCCCGCGCTGGTGGGCTATCTTGCCGCAGGTGTCGTCATCGGTCCGTTCACACCGGGCTTCATTGCCGACACGGAACTCGCAACGCAACTCGCGGAAATCGGCGTGATGCTGCTGATGTTCGGCGTCGGCCTGCACTTCTCTCTGGACGACCTGATGGAAGTGAAGAAGATCGCACTTCCCGGTGCCATCCTGCAGATTGCCGCCGCAACCGCACTCGGCATGGGCATGGCGGTCTTTCTCGGCTGGGGAATGGGCGCAGGCCTGGTATTCGGCCTGGCGCTGTCCGTCGCCAGCACAGTGGTACTTCTGCGCGCACTGGAAGATCGCGGCATCCTCGATTCGATGAACGGCCGCATCGCGGTCGGCTGGCTCATCGTAGAAGATCTCGTCATGGTGGTCGTGCTGGTACTGCTGCCCGCGCTGGCCGGGCCGCTGGGCGGAAAGACCGACGGCGCATCCGGCAATCTGTGGTCCACGCTCGCGATCACACTGAGCGAAGTCGCCGTGTTCATCGGCCTGATGCTGGTTGTGGGTCGCAAGCTTTTCCCCTGGCTGTTGTGGCAAGTGGCACGCACCAATTCGCGCGAGCTGTTTACGCTGTGCGTGATCGCGGCCGCAGTCGGCATCGCATTCGGTTCTGCAAAGCTGTTCGGCGTATCGTTCGCGCTCGGCGCATTCTTCGCCGGCATGGTGCTGCGGGAATCCGACCTGAGCCATCGCGCAGCGCAGGAATCGCTGCCGCTGCGCGAAGCGTTCTCTGTCCTGTTCTTCGTGTCGGTCGGGATGCTGTTCAATCCCGCCGTGGTGCTGGAACGGCCGCTGGAAGTGCTGGCCGTCGTCCTCATCATCATCATCGGCAAGTCGGTCGCCGCATTCATCCTGGTGCTGGCGCTGCGCTACCCGCTCGGCACCGCGCTGACAGTCTCGGCCAGTCTGGCGCAGATCGGCGAGTTCTCCTTCATCCTCGCGGGGCTGGGCCTGTCCCTCGGGCTGTTGCCTGAGGACGCCCAGAGCATGATCCTGGCGGGCGCGATTTTCTCGATCGCCATCAATCCTTTTGTCTTCAAGATGCTGGAACCGCTGCAGACCTGGCTGCAATCCCGCTCGGAGCTGGCGCGCCGATTCCAGCGCAGCAGCGATCCCCTGTCCGAACTTCCCTTTTCAGTCAGCCAGGAGAAGCTGAACGGACAGGTCGTGCTGGTCGGCTACGGCCGCGTCGGCCGCCGCATCGCCGCATCGCTCGCTGCGTATGGCGTCAACTACGTCGTTGTGGAACAGAACCGCGAACGGGTGCAGGAGCTGCGCAACAGCGGCGTGCCGGCGGTAGCCGGTAATGCTGCGGAGCCAGCCGTGCTGATCCAGGCCCACATTGCCAATGCGAGTGTGCTCGTCATCGCCACGCCGGACACCTTCCTTGTCAGGACGATGATCGAAATTGCCCGCGCGTTGAATCCCGGGATCGACACGGTGGTACGCACGCACAGCGAGGAAGAGGCAACCCTGCTGAGTCGCGAGAACGCCGGAAAGATCTTTTTTGGGGAACACGAGCTGGCGCAAGGGATGACGCAGTACGTTCTGTCACGCTTGCAGGAAAAACACTAGAGGATGAGCGCCCCGGCACGGGGCGCAGGGATGTCAGGCGATCTTCGGTTCAGCCGCCACCAGCACGCTACAGCGCACCTTGTCCACCAGCACCGCATCCATCGAGCCGCGCCACCAGCGCAGCGCGAATGGTTTCTTGCGCGAGTGGCCGACGATCACGAGGTCGACGCCGTATTTGTTGACCAGGTCGGAAATGACGTTCACCGGCTCGCCGACTTCGAGATGCGGCGTGACCCGCAGGTCGGCGTCCTCGAGCAGTTTGCGTCCCGCTTCGAGCACCTGCGCCATGGCTTCCTTCTCCGCCAGCTCTTCGTCAACGGTCGGAACCGCGGCGACGAACTCGCCAGCGAGCACGATGGGCGTCGGCGTCACGACCACGAGCAGGTGGATTTCCGCCGAGGCGCCGGGTGCGAGGCGTATGCACTCCTGCAAGGCGTGGCGGCTTTCGGGCGTACCGTTATAGGCGACCAGTATTTTGCTGTACATGCTTGCCTCCTGTTGCGCGAAAAGGAAACGTTTCTTGTTTCATCATACATCGCGCAAAGTTTTCGGCAATCGATTTCTAGCAAGGGATTGACTACTGGGTCAGCGCCTTTTCGATGTCGCCGACCAGCTTGCCGTCATCCGGCGTGACCCGGCTCGAATAACTGCCCACCACCTTGCCGCTGCGGTCGATCAGATACTTGTAGAAGTTCCATTTCGGTGCGGTGCCGGTGATCTTGGCCAGTTCCGCGTGCAGCGGATTGGCTTCCTTGCCACTGACCGAGCTCTTGGCGAACATCGGGAATTTCACGCCGTAGGTGTTGAAGCAGAAATCGGCAATCTGCTTGCTGTCGCCCGGCTCCTGGTTGCCGAAGTCGTTGGACGGGAAGCCCAGCACCACCAGGCCCTTCGGCCGATACTTCGCGTACAGCGCTTCGAGTCCCTCGTACTGGCCGGTGAAGCCGCAGTAACTCGCGGTATTCACCACCAGCACCACCTTGCCCGCGTACTGGCAAAGGTTCTGCGGCGTGTCGTCCTGCAGGCGGTTGAAACGCTGGTTGAGGATGGAAGGGCAGGATGCGCTCTGCGCCGAAGCGGGCAGCGAGACGGCGAGCAGGACGGGCAGGAGGATGGCTGGCAGCATGGGAATTCCGGATCGGGCAAGACCGTTTCATTCTAGTCAAAAACCGCCAGCCCGGCCGAATGCCGAAAAATGCGACAGGATTGCCGACAGGCATTTGCGGGTTTGCTAATATGCTGAAAAGGCGGCAAGGGGACACCTGTGCATGGACACAGGGACAACAAGGAAGACACCAATGCTCAAAGTAGTCGTCATCGACGGCAATGCCATCTCGCGCAATCTGCTGACGTCCGTCCTGGTGAACGGCGGCTTCGATGTCGTCGGCGATTCGAACACCAGCCCGGCGGGCTTGGCGGCGATGATCAAGCTGCAGCCGCAACTGGTCTGCATGGATCTGGGCGGCTCCGACGAGGAAGCCTTCGAAAAGCTCGCCACCATCCGTTCCAACCTGCCCAAGGCCGTGGTCTTCCTTGTCTCCGCCAAGTTCGACGCTGCCACTGTGCAGACCGCCGCGGAACGCGGCGTGCATGGCTTCATCGTCAAGCCATTCAATGCGGTCAACGTCCTTGGCAGCATCCGCAAAGCGATCATCAAGCTGGCCAAACAGCATCGCGCGCCGAGCGAAAACAATCCCGTATGACAATTGCCACGAGTGGCGAACATCGAATCGCGTCAGGAAGCAGTCAAATCGCAGACGGGCATTGCACACCAATCTCGCCATTTCTTCCGCAAGTCTGTCCATCGCTCGTGTAACAAAATGCTACCCGGAACGATGCGGTCGCATTTGCCGCATGGCCACTCACAGAAAATTCCTACAGTCCTCGCCGCTGAAAACCGCTCTTCAACCCCACGCGCCGACAGTACGACGGCGCTCGCGCCCGGTTTTATTACATTCGGAAACAAATCCTGAAAATTGCAATTCCGCAATTATGTAGGAATATTCCGAACAGTTTTCTCCCTTCTCCGACATCCGTTTTCATCCGTCCGCTGATTTCTAGAAAGCGAACGCACGGACATAATTCTCCTCACTGATTTCCGTCTCGCAAAAACTTTGCGGTCGCCCAAGCAAATGTCATACGGCGGAAATAAATAAATTTTCAGAAGCACGAAAGCCTGAACAACAACTATTCTTCGAACAAGGATTCGCAATGCTCACTACGCAACTCACTGACGCCCGTCCCTCCCCGCTATCGCTGGCGACGCCCTCCCCAACCGGTGCATCCTGGCAGCGCCAGGCCAAGCTGTGGTCGAACCTGAAGGAAGTCTGCGACCTACTGCGCATCCCGGCGAAACTCGCCGTGGACGATTTCCAGTTCCAGCACATGCAGTTCAAGGCTGGCCAACGCATCCACACCATCGGCCAACCGTTCGACATGCTTTATATCGTCAATTCCGGCTTCCTGAAGACCGTGATGATCGACGAGCTGGGCAATGAGCAGGTGCTCGGCTTCCCGATGAAGGGCGACATGTTCGGCATCGACGGCATCCATCGCAAGCAGTACGCAACGGAGACTGTAGCACTGTCCAATTGCGACGTGATCCTGGTTCCGTTCAAGGTGTTTGCCGGCCTCGGCCGCAGCCATCCGGAACTGGAAGCATCGATCTACGCCGTGATGAGCCGCGAACTGGTGCGCGAGCAGGCGATGGTCGGCACGCTCGGCTCGCTGTCCGCTGAAGCACGCGTGGCACGCTTCCTCGTGTTCCTGTCTGAGCGTTTCACCGAAATGGGTTATTCCGGCACCCAATTCAATCTGCGCATGACCCGCCAGGAGATCGGCAACTACCTCGGCCTGACATTGGAGACAGTCAGCCGCACCTTCTCCGCCTTCAACACCATCGGCCTGATCTCGGTCGACCAACGCGCGATCGTGGTCCACGACCTGCAATCGCTGCGTACGCTGCGCCGCCTGCCGCCGTCTCGCGTCCGCGCCAAGGCGGATGCGCCGAAAGCCAAGCGCGCCGCCGCCGAACAGCGAATCGCGACGGCATAAAAGAGCCTCGCAAGACCCGACAAAGCCCCGCCGAGCGCGGGGCTTTTTTTCTTGCCTGGCGCAACCCGCACCCTGGAAATGATGAAAAAGTTTCAACGTGGAAATTTTGACAACTTTTCGAGGTTTCTGGTGTATTATCCTCTTGGCAACATTTTTATTTTGACAAGGGACAACGATGCTCACCACCATGCCCACCGCTGTACCAGCGTCCGACACCACGCCTCCGCAACCCGAGTCTCCGCGGCCGCGCCAGTACGGCAAGCTATGGTCGAGCGTCAAGGATGTCTGTGACCTGCTGCGCGTTCCTGCTCCGCATGACGTGGGTGATATCCGCTTCCAGCACATGCAGTTCCGTGCGCGCCAGCGCATCCACACCATCGGCCAGCCGTTCGAGATGCTGTATGTGGTCAATTCCGGTTTCCTGAAGACCGTGATGATCGACGAACTGGGCAACGAACAAGTGCTCGGTTTCCCGATGAAGGGCGACATGTTCGGCATCGACGGCATCCATCGCAAGCAGTATGGGACCGAGACCGTAGCGCTGTCGAACTGCGACGTGATCCTGATCCCGTTCAAGGTACTGACCGGCCTGGGCCGCTCCCACCCGGAGCTGGAGCCGTCCCTGTATGCAGTGATGAGCCGCGAACTGGTGCGCGAGCAGGGCGTGGTCAGCACCCTCGGCGCCTTGTCCGCCGAAGCGCGCGTGGCACGCTTCCTCGTGTTCCTGTCGGACCGCTTCGTCGAGATGGGCTATTCCGGAACGCATTTCAACCTGCGCATGACCCGCCAGGAGATCGGCAATTATCTTGGCGTCTCACTGGAGACGGTCAGCCGTGCACTCTCCGCCTTCGACTCCATCGGCCTGATCTCGGTCGACCAGCGGGCGATCGTGCTGCACGACCTGCCGGCAATGCGCACCCTGCGCCGCCTGCCGCCGTCACGTGTCCTGGTACGCTCGGAAGCAACGAAGGCCAAGCGCGCCGCCGACGCAGAGTAAGGCCGGACGCACCGGCAACGAGCCCCGCCGCGAGCGGGGCTTTTTTTTCGTCCCTGCAGCCTGTTCCGATGTAAAGTTTTTCCTGTGGCGGCGACCATGGTTTACTCGATTCAAGGGACATGAACATGCATACCGATGCGATCAGACGGATGGTTCTAGCGTCGTTGCTTGCGCTGCAGGGCTGCGCCGGCGGGCCGTCCGCGGCCAATCTCTACGAACGCCTCGGCGGCCTGCCCGGCATCACGGCCGTGGTTGACAAGTCGGTCGACCGCCATGCCGCCGATCCGCACACACGGCGCAGTTTCGAAGGGGTGAACCTGAAAACGCTCAAGGCGAGCATCGTGTCGCAGGCATGCGAAGCAACCGGCGGACCTTGCCGGTATGAGGGCGAGAGCATGGCGCGGGCGCACAAGGGGCTGGACATTACGGCCGGTGAGTTTGACACGGCCATCGGCCATATCGAAACGACGCTCGATGAGCTCAAGATCGGTGCGCGCGACAAGGAAGAATTCCTGCAGCTGCTGCGGCCGATGAAGAAGGATATCGTCAGTCGCTGAAGCAGCGCCTCAGGCGGTCACCGGGGACTCGAACAGCCGAGCGAGATCCGCCGCCGGCGCCGGCCTGCCCAGCAGGAAGCCCTGCAGCACGCCGCAGCCGGCCGCACGGAGGAAATCCGCTTGCTCCCGCGTCTCCACGCCTTCGGCCACCACCGTCAGTTCCATCTTGTTGGCAATCGCGATGATCGCTTCCGTAATGGCGATGTCGTCCTCATCGCTCGGAATTCCTTTCACGAAGCCGCGGTCGATCTTCAGGCTGTCGAGCGGGTACTGCTTGAGGCTGACCAGCGAGGAATAGCCGGTGCCGAAATCGTCGATGGACAGGGCGATGCCCATGTCGCGGATGCGGTCGAGCAGCATCACCGCTTCCGGCGGGTTGTGCATGATGGTGCTCTCGGTGATCTCGAATTCCAGCCGCGACGGCGGCAAGCCGGACGCGTCCAGCGCCGCGCGTACGGTATCGAGCAGGTCGCCGGACGAGAACTGCTTGGCCGACAGGTTGACCGCAATGCGGCCGAAGTCGTAGCCCGCATCCAGCCAGGCCTTGCCTTGGCGACAGGCTTCGCCCAATACCCATGCGCCGATCGGCACGATCAGGCCGTTCTGCTCGGCCAGTGAGATGAAGGTGCCCGGCAGGACCAGCCCCAGCTCCGGATGGCGCCAGCGGATCAGCGCCTCCACGCCGGCGACGGTGCCGGTGGCGGACGAGAACTGCGGCTGGTAGTACAGCTCGAACTCACCGCGATCCAGCGCACGGCGCAGGCTGTTTTCGAGCAGCAGCTGCTCGAAAGCCTGGGTGTTCATGTCGCTGGTGAAGAACTGGAATGTGTTCTTGCCGCGCTGCTTGGCGCGATACATCGCGACGTCGGCATTCTTGAGCAGCGTCGCAGCATCGTGGCCGTCGGCCGGGTAGCAGGCGATGCCTATGCTGGCGGTGACGAACATTTCCTGCCCGCCGATGGAGAAGGGCTGCGCCATCGCGTTGATGAGGCGCTCCGCCAGGTTGGCAGCCGCGCCGGAGGAAAGCGGGTCCTCCAGCAGCACGGTGAACTCATCGCCGCCGAGGCGGGCCGCGATATCGCCCTGCTTGAGCTGCGCGCGCATGCGGCCGGCGGCCGCCACCAGCAGCTGATCGCCGGCGAGATGGCCGAGCGTGTCATTGACTGTCTTGAAGCGGTCGAGGTCGATGAACAGCACCGCGAGCTGCTTGCCGGAAGAACGCGCGCGTTCGATCTCGAGCGCGAATTTGTTCATCATGCCGCTGCGGTTCCACATGCCGGTCAGGCTGTCGTGGCTGGCGAGGAACTGCAGGCGCGTTTCGTCTTCCTTGCGGCGGGTGTTGTCGGTGAACACGCCAACGTAGTTGGTGATGTTGCGCTCGGCGTCGCGCACGGTGGAGATCGACAGCCACGCTGGATACCAGTCGCCGTTCTTGCGGCGATCGCGCATTTCGCCCTGCCAGTGGCCGTCCTTGGCGAGGTGCTTGAGCATGTCCTGGTTGAGCTCGGCACCGGTGCCGGTCATCATGCGCGACAGTCTTCCGACCGCCTCCTCGGCAGTGTAGCCGGTGATGCGTGTGAACGCGGGATTGACCGCTTCGATGCGGCATTCGGCATCGGTGATCACGATGCCTTCGCTGGCGGAATCGAACACACGGTTGGCCAGGCGCGACTGGTGTTCGAAGGCGACCTGCTGGCTGACGTCGAGCGCCACGCCCATGACAGCCGGCCGGCCTTCGTAGACGCAGCGGCTGCCTTGCACGTCGGCCCAAACCACGCGGCCATCGCGGCGTACTGCACGGTAGGTGTAGCGGATGCTCTTCACCTCGCCGCTCAGGCGAAGACGATGGTTCTCCTCGAGGATGGGCACGTCGTCCGGATGGGTGAGGTTGGCCACGGGCGTACCGATCAGGTCCTCAGGACTGTCATACCCCAGGAGCTGGGCGGTCTTGCTGTTGGCATAGGCGATCCTGCCATCCTGTACCACGTAGAGACCAACCAGCGACTGCTCGACGAAATTGCGGAACTTGCGCTCCGACTCGCGCAGCGCAGCGTCGTCGGTCTGCATGGCCGGCGTGGTGACCGCGAGCCAGACGGCGACGGCGATCACCGCCGCGAGCAGCAGCACCAGCCAATACGGCAGTTGCGGCGCGGCCAGCGCAATCACCCCTGCTAGCAGGCCAAGCGCCGCCCCTACGCGGCGCCTCGGCAGGCGCTGCATGCGCTGGTTGAGATTGAGGTGCGCCGGGAATTCCATTGCGTGTCAGGCTCCGGTCGCCATGCTGCGGCATGAGCGGGTCATGCGGCTGCCCGGCTGCAGCAGGGGCGCCGTAATGGGATGTTTCATCTCCTCACCGATTCATATAATTATTGTCCAAGCATGGTACCGACCCGGTTTCGGATGGGCAACAACTGCACTCGCAAGGGACGGCCGGTTAGAGCAATTCCACCAAAAAGCAACATCAAAAAGTAACAACAAGACAACTTCCCGGAGTGCATCAGGATCAACATTACAGAAACCACAGCGCGCCGGGTCCACCCACCACTGGATTCCCTGATCCGGATCAACCCGGCATCGCCGACGCGACCGTCCTGCCGGGATCGGACGCCTTCTGTACCGCCTGCTCGGCTACCGACCGTGCCAGCCCCTCTTCGGTGAGCGGACACCGGCCGGCGCGGATATGCAGGGCGGGCAGGTCGGCAAACAGTTCGGAAATCCATTCGACGAATACCCGCACCTTGGCCGACAAGTGGCGGTTCTGCGGGTAGACCACGTGCAGCGGTACCGGGTCGATCGTCCAGTCCTCCAGCAGCAACTCCAGTTCGCCGGATTGCAGGAATGGGCAAATCACGAACGCCGCCATCTGCGACACGCCCATGCCCGCAAGGGTCGCCGTCATGTAGGCGTTCGCATCGTTGACGGCGATGCGCCCCGGCACGCGCATCTGGATGCGCTCGCCATCCTTGGCAAAATCCCACTCCATGATCTTGCCGGTCTTGGCCGAGAAATAGTTCACGCAGTCATGCTGCAGCAGGTCGTTGGGATGCTGCGGGCGTCCGTGCAGCGCGATGTAGGACGGCGCGGCGCAGGTCACGAAATGCAGCTGGCCGATACGGCGAGCGATCAGCGTCGAGTCGGCCAGGGTCCCGCCGCGCACCGCGAGGTCGACGCCTTCTTCGATCAGGTCCACCGGCCGGTCGCTGCAGCCGACCTCAAGGTGGATGTCCGGATAGCGCGCGAGGAACTGCGGCAGCGACGGCATGAGCAGGTGCCGCCCGAGCGCCGACGGCACATCGATGCGCAGCCTGCCGCCGGGACTTGCCTGCGTCTTCGACAGCGAATCCTCCGCGTCGCGCACATCCGCGAGGATGCGCAGGCAGCGCTCGTAATAAGCGGCGCCGTCGGCCGTCAGGCTGATCTGGCGCGTGGTACGGTTCAGCAGCTTGACCGCCAGAGTGGACTCAAGGTTGCGCACCAAGGTTGATACCGTGGCCTTGGGCAATTGCAGGTTCTCGGCGGCACGCGTGAATCCGCCGGCATCGACGACCTGCACGAATACTTCCATGGCTTGAAGCTTGTCCATCGACATCTCTCCTGAAGGCTCCTGAACACTCCTGACAATAGGTTGTCAGGAGCCCCCACGTATATTGGTGACCGGTGCGCAGGGCAATGCTGGTGCAGGCTCCTGCCAGGCACGACCAATGGCAGACCCGCCGTGCATCCTTGAAGCGGAGCAGGGGAATATCACCAGTATTGTTCAAATCCCTGAACAGTCAATTCGAATTATTGCTGTTTATTCATATTCTAGAACAAAGCTATAGTGCGAAGCAGGACATCAAGGCATCGCACTGCAATGAACGTTAGGAAGCAACAAACCTGCCCCGCACCGGCAGAAGACGTCAAGGTGCGGATGCTGACCGCGCAAGGCGCACAGGACAAGCTGGAGGCAAGGCTGTATACACCTGCCGCCCTGCAAGGAGAGCCGACCGGACTGATCGTGTTCTTCCCGTATGGCAGTTTCGTCACGGCCGACGTGGAAGAGGCAGAAGGTTTCGCGATTGCCCTGGCGGCACGCACCGGCTGCCGGGTGCTGTCGTCGAGTTATACGACGGCCACCGAGAGGCCGTTCCCGGCAGCAGTAGAAGATGCGCATGCCGTACTGAAATGGACGATACGCAACCGCGCGCGCATCGGCTGGGACGGCAAGCGGCTGATCACCGCAGGCATCGAAGCCGGCGGCAATCTTGCGGCGGTGTCGGCCCTGATGGCACGCGACCGCGGCGGCCCGGTCCTGAGCGCGCAGATATTGATCATGCCGATGCTGGATCCCGGCCTGACGACCTGCTCGATGCGCACGACGGCCCCTGAGGGCGGCGCAGCGCGCGCGGCGGTCGCGTGTGCTGCCGGTTATCGCGGCTACCTGCCGCGGGCGCTGGACCGGACGCATCCGTACGCCTGCCCGATGCAATCAAGCCGCATGAAGGGCTTGCCGCCGGCACTGATCCTGTCGGCTGACGAGGATCCGCTGCGCGATGAAGGCGAGCAATACGGCGCCAAGCTGGCGACGGCAGGCATCAGAACCACGGTACGGCGCCTGTCGGCGATTGAACTGGAAGAACCGGATGCGCGATGCAGCTGCGCACGGAAGGAGACCGTGCTGCACGAGATCGCGACGTTCATTGCGGGGTTGGAAGTCCCCGGAAAAGGTCTCTAAAAAAATTTCTTGACCCTCCCGTGATGGGAGGGTTCAAGCTTCGGGTATCAGGAAACAACAGCAAAAGGAAAACAGAATGAGGCACATTTCGACACTTTCCCCCGCAGCCCGCACCGCGGCTGCCGCCACCATCTCAAGCGTCCTGGCCGCGCTGGTGCTGTCCGCCTGCGGCAAGCCGAACGCGCAGGAACTCGGGCAGCAGCCGGCAGGCGGTCCGCCGATCTCGGCCGCCGAGGTGCTTGAGAAATCGATTCTGGAAACCCAGGAATTCTCCGGCCGCCTCGAAGCGGTCGAGCGCGTCGAAGTGCGTCCGCGCGTGTCGGGCTTCATCGCTTCGGTCAACTTCAAGCCGGGCGCGGAAGTGAAGAAGGGCGACGTGCTGTTCGTCATCGACCCGCGTCCGTACGAAGCGGAAGCCAGCCGCGCCGAAGCCGCCGCGCATGCGGCACGCGCCAGGGCAGACCTCGCGAAAGTGGAACTGGCGCGCGCCGAGAAACTGCTTGCCGACAAGGCCATCGCCCAGCGCGAAGCTGACGAAAAAGCCTCCAGCGTGAAAGAGCTGGAAGCCACCGCCCGCGCCGCACAGGCTGCCTATGAAGCAGCAAAACTGGACCTCGGCTTCACAAAGGTGCATTCGCCGATCAATGGCCGGGTTAGCAAGGCGGAAATCACTGTCGGCAACCTGGTCAATCCCGAAGCGGTGCTGACCTCGGTGGTGTCGAACGACCCGATCTACGCCAGCTTCGACGGCGACGAAGAAGCTTATCTGCGTGTCGGCGCGATGGCGCGCAAGGGCACGCCGGTGACGGTGCGCATCGGCTTGGCCAACGAAACCGGCTTCCCGCATGAAGGCAAGCTCGAATTCGTCGACAACCGCGTCGACCCGGCGACTGGCAGCGTGCGCATGCGCGCGGTGTTCAAGAACGCCGACAGCCAACTCGCTCCGGGCCTGTTTGCACGCGTGCAGCTTGCAAGCGGCAACGGGACCGGCGGCGAGACCAAGGCCGCGCTGATCAATGACCGCGCGGTGGGTACGGATCAGAACCGCAAGTTCGTATTCGTCGTCAATGGCGAAGGCAAGGCAGAGTATCGCCCGGTCAAACTCGGCCCGATCGTCGATGGCCTGCGCGTGGTGCGGGAAGGCTTGCAGCCGGGCGAGAAGATCGTGGTCAACGGCTTGCAGCGCGTACGTCCCGGCTCGCCCGTCACCGCCCAGGTGATCCCGATGGATGCGGATCCGAACAAGCAGCAGGAGAAGGCCGCGTCGAAGACCGAACAAAGCCAAGCGAAGTCCTGACCGCCGAAAGGTAAACACACCCCTCACCTGACACATGGATTCCCTCCCCCACAAGGGGAGGGAGCGGACTTGCTTTCGCTTTCGAAACATACCCAGAGAGAACACCATGAACTTCTCCAGATTCTTCATCGATCGCCCGATCTTCGCGGCCGTGCTGTCGATCCTCATTTTCGTGGCCGGCGTGCTGGCCCTGTTCAAACTGCCGATTTCCGAGTACCCGGACGTGGTGCCGCCTTCGGTGGTGGTACGTGCGATGTACCCCGGCGCGAACCCGAAGGTCATCGCAGAAACCGTCGCCGCCCCGCTTGAGGAGCAGATCAACGGCGTCGAGAACATGCTCTACATGTCCTCGCAGGCGACCTCCGACGGCGCGCTGGCGCTGACGGTCACCTTCAAGATCGGCACCAACGTCGAGCAGGCGGAAACCCAGGTTCAGAACCGCGTGCAGCGTGCACTGCCGCGCCTGCCCGAGGAAGTGCGCCAGATCGGCGTGACCACCGTCAAGAGTTCGCCCAACCTGACCATGGTGGTGCACCTGTCCTCGCCCAACGACCGCTATGACGACGTCTACCTGCGCAACTACGCGGTGCTCAACATCAAGGATCAGTTGTCGCGCATCCCCGGCATGGGTGAAGTGCTGCTGTTCGGCGCGGGCGACTACGCGATGCGCATCTGGCTCGATCCGCAGAAGGTGGCCCAGCGCAACATGACTGCTTCCGACGTGGTGCAGGCCATCCGTGAACAGAACGTGCAGGTTGCCGCCGGCGTGATCGGCGCAGCGCCGTCCAAGGATGCCGAGTTCCAACTCGTCGTCAACGCGCAGGGCCGGCTGCAGTCGGAAGAAGAGTTCGGCAACATCATCGTGCGCACCGGCGCCGACGGTTCGGTCACGCTGCTCAAGGATATCGCACGCGTTGAGCTCGGCTCCACCGACTACGCACTGCGCTCGCTGCTGAACAACAAGTCGGCCGCCGCCATCGCCGTCTTCGAAGCGCCCAACGCCAACGCACTGCAGCTGTCGTCCGACGTGCGTGCCAAGATGGAAGAACTGAAGCAGGACTTCCCGGAAGGTGTCGACTACAGCGTGGTGTACGACCCGACGCAGTTCGTGCGTGAATCGATCCGCGCAGTGATCAAGACCCTGCTCGAAGCAATCGCACTGGTGGTGCTGGTGGTGATCGTGTTCCTGCAGACCTGGCGCGCATCGATCATTCCGCTGGTCGCCGTGCCAGTGTCCATCGTCGGTACCTTCGCGGTGCTGCTGATGTTCGGCTTCTCGATCAACACCTTGTCGCTGTTCGGACTGGTGCTGGCCATCGGTATCGTCGTGGACGATGCGATCGTGGTGGTGGAAAATGTCGAGCGCAACATCCAGTCCGGCCTGACGCCGCGCAATGCGACGGTGCAGGCGATGAAGGAAGTGTCCGGCCCGATCGTCGCGATCGCGTTGGTACTGTGCGCGGTGTTCGTGCCGATCGCCTTCGTATCCGGGCTGTCCGGCCAGTTCTACCGCCAGTTCGCGCTGACGATCGCCATTTCGACCGTGATCTCGGCCTTCAACTCGCTGACGCTGTCGCCTGCGCTCGCCGCCGCGCTGCTCAAGCCGCACGATGCGCCGAAGGATGCGCTAACCCGCGGCATGGACAAGGTGTTCGGTCGATTCTTTCACTGGTTCAACAACGCTTTCGGCCGCGCTTCGCAGCGCTATGAAGGGGGTGTGAAGCAGGTTCTGGCGCACAAGAGCGTGTCGCTGGTGGTGTACGCGGTGCTGACGATAGCCGCCGTCTTCGTGTTCAAGGCGGTGCCCAGCGGCTTCGTGCCGGCCCAAGACAAGGAATACCTGGTCGGCTTCGCCCAACTGCCGGATGCGGCATCGCTGGAGCGTACCGACGAGGTGATCCGTCGCATGTCGGATATCGCGAAGTCCGTGCCCGGCGTGGAAAACTCGGTGGCCTTCCCCGGCCTGTCGATCAACGGTTTCACCAATGCGCCGAACGCCGGCATCGTGTTCGTCACTCTCAAGCCCTTCAGCGAGCGGAAATCGCCGGAGCTGTCCGGCGAAGCGATCGCGCAGCAGGTCAATGCGAAACTGGGCGGCATCGAGGATGCCTTCATCATGATGTTCCCGCCACCGCCGGTGAACGGCCTGGGCACCATCGGCGGCTTCAAGCTGATGATCGAGGACCGCGGCAACCTCGGCTACGACAAGCTGTATGAAGCGGTGCAGGCATTGCAGATGAAGGCATGGCAGACGCCGGAGCTGGCGGGCGTGTTCTCCAGCTACCAGATCAACGTGCCGCAGCTGTTCGCCGATGTAGACCGCACCAAGGCCAAGCAGTTGGGTGTGCCGCTGTCGACCATCTACCAGACGCTGCAGATCAACCTCGGCTCGCTGTATGTGAACGACTTCAACCAGTTCGGCCGCACCTACCAGGTGAAGGTGCAGGCGGACGCGCCCTATCGTTCGCACGCCGAAGACATCGCGCAACTGAAGGTACGCAACAACAAGGGCGAGATGATCCCGCTTTCATCGCTGATGAAGGTGAAGGACAGCTACGGCCCGGACCGCGTGCAGCGCTACAACGCCTACGTGTCCGCCGACATCAACGGCGCAGCCGCCCCCGGTTTCTCGAGCGGCCAGGCGCAGGCGGCGATGGAGCGCATTGCGAAGGAAGTGCTGCCCAAGGGCATCACCTATGAGTGGACCGAGCTGACCTACCAGGAAATCCTGGCCGGCAACACCATGGTCTTCATCTTCCCGCTGTGCGTGCTGCTGGTGTTCCTTGTACTGGCCGCGCAGTACGAAAGCTGGACGCTGCCGCTGGCGGTGATCCTGATCGTACCGATGTCCATCCTGTGCGCACTGCTGGGCGTGAAGCTGACTGGCGGCGACAACAACATCTTCACGCAGATCGCGCTGTTCGTGCTGGTCGGTCTCGCGTCGAAGAACGCGATCCTGATCGTCGAGTTCGCCCGCGAGCTGGAAGACCATGGCCGCTCGGTGGTGCAGGCCGCTCTGGAAGCCTGCCGCCTGCGTCTGCGCCCGATCCTGATGACCTCGATCGCCTTCATCATGGGTGTGGTGCCGCTGGTTTTCTCCTCGGGTGCGGGTGCGGAGATGCGCCATGCGATGGGCGTGGCGGTGTTCTGGGGCATGCTCGGCGTGACGTTCTTCGGCCTGTTCCTGACGCCGGTGTTCTATGTCTTGCTGCGCACCTTTGCGAAGCGTTTTGAAAAACAAGTCCCGGCCTATGTTTCCAAGCCGGAGGGAGTCGCATGATGATCCGCACATTGCAAACCTCTTTGCTGCCCATGGTTGCTGCACTGGTGCTCGCTGGTTGCGCGGCGCCGGTGCTGCAGGATCCCAAAGTCGAAGTGCCGTCCGGCTTCAAGGAAGTCTCGGCGGATGCGGGCAAATGGAAGCCGGCAGAACCGGCCGAAGCGCAACCGCGTGGAGAATGGTGGAAGGTCTTCAACGACAGCACGCTGAACAAGCTGATCGACGAAGCCACCGCCGCCAATCCCAACCTGACGGCAGCGGCGGCGCGCGTGAAGCAGGCGCGCGCCATCGCGGGCATCACCGAGTCGGAGCGTGTTCCGAACGTCGATATCGGCGTCGGTCCGACGCGTCAGCGCAACTCGGCCATCTCGCTCGGCCTGCCCGAAGGCACGCCGGTCGCGCCGCAGACCTCGTGGCAGGCACGCCTGACGGCAAGCTACGAAGTCGACCTGTTCGGCCGCATCGGCAACAACATCAGCGCCGCCCAGGCCGATGCGGAAGCCGGCGAAGCAACCTACCGCTCGGTGCTGCTCTCCTTGCAGGCCGATGTCGCGCAAACCTACTTCCGCCTGCGGGCAACCGACGCGGAACTGGCATTCCTGAACGAGACCGTTCGTCTGCGTGAAGAGAATGTGCGCATCAACCAGCGCCGTTTCGATCTCGGCGACGTCGGCGAACTCGACTTGTCGCGTTCGAAGACAGAACTGGCGACCACGCGTTCCGACGCAATTGCACTGGAGCGCCAGCGCGCCCAGTTGGAGCAC
>DASPMC010000045.1:0-18662 GCA_035627275.1 Noviherbaspirillum sp. | reverse complement strand
CTGGCCGATGCATACCGGCCAGCTCGAAGGTATCAATAACCGCATCAAGGTCATGAAACGCATGGCTTACGGCTACCGGGACAGCAGCTACTTCTTCCTTAAGATCAAGGCCGCATTTCCCGGAAATCCGTGAAGAACCTTATTTCACGAGCGTTACAGGGACGTTCACGAGATGGACGACCTTGTTCGCTACCGAACCCATCACCAGATTGCCAACGGGGCCAAGGCCGCGCGTCCCCATCACGATCGCCTCGCAACCGATTTCATCCGCGTAGGCGGCAATCGCCGGAGCGATGGCCCCGCTGCGCCAGTCCGCCCGGTAAGCCACGCCGGCATCGTCGAGGATTTCCATTGCGGATTGCAACACGCGTTGCGACTCGGCGGTCTGGATGGCCTTGGCTTCCTGCAGGGACAAATAGGCATTCGCGCCGACCTCGAACGGTTCCTGGACGTTTAGCAGATGGAGCTGGATGGCGGGATTGTCGCTGGCCAGCGATGCGGCGTAGCGCGCGGCGTGCTTCGCACTTTCGGACGCGTCGACCGGAACGAGGATTTTTCGCATGGCGGGTCCTTGCAGGGATGTCTGTTGTTCTCCCGCGGAGGCTACCTTTTGGGTAAAAAAATTCATTTGATGTGAGTCAAACGCGTCCGGAATGGCGAAAACGCCGCATTTTTACGTTGGAACGGGACTTCCCGAGCATCATGGTTGCGGCGATGCCGAGGTTGCAGCTAATATTGCTCGGGATCAATTTTTTAGCAGCACGGGAGGTGCTGCCGCATGCCGCAAACCACGGTTCAATCGCGCAGACACTCTCCGGCCGCGTGGCATGCCGCCGTCGCGCTGCTCTTCATCGCGCTGATGTGCGTCGAACTGTTCGCGCTCCATCTGCTGCGCACCACCGAATCCCGCCTGTCCGACGTGTACATGCAGCGCCATGCCGCCGCTTACAAGGCGGATCCGGACATCGTGATCGTCGATATCGACGACGCCAGCATGGCTGCCATGCAGGAAATCGCCGGGCTGTGGGCCTGGCCGCGTGAGATCCATGCCGACCTGCTGGAAGCGCTGGCCGAGTTCAAGCCGCGTGCCGTGGTCTTCGACATTGCGTTCGCGGAACGGGATGTGAAGCGTCCCAGGAGCGATGCACGGTTGTCCGATGCCATTCGCGCCACACCCTACGTCTACCTGCCGGCCGTCCAGCTCGGGCAGGGGCCGGCACAGCAAGCCCTGCCAGACCTGGCGCCATCTTTCGGCCTCGCGCATGCACGGGCGAATGAAGCGACATCGGCGATCCTGTTGCCGACCGCCGTCGACAAGGATGCGTGGCGGCTCGGCCTGATCAACAGTATCGAGGACAGGGATGGCGTGTTGCGCCGTTACCGGCTGCATAGCGATGTACAGGGGTGGAAATTGCCCTCGTTGCCCGCGCGGGTGGCGGCCGACATGGGCGCCGCGCTGCCCGCAGGCGGCGAATTCCTGATGCGCTGGCCTGCGGAAGGGCACAAGCGCTATCCCTACAGCGAACTTTACCGCCTGCTCACCGAACTGCGGCCGTCGCTGCCGGCTGCGGAACTGGCCACGCTCGACAGTCTTTTTCGCAGCAAGATCGTCGTCATCGGAAACTCCGCCGCCGCGTCATTCGACCACCACCTGACGCCGCTCGGCGGCGGCTACCCGGGCGTCGACGTGCTAGCGCTGGCGATCGACAACCTGAAGAATGCCCGCAGCATCGCGCCTGTTTCGCCTGCCTGGCCGCTGCTGTTCGGCAGCCTGGCGGTCGCGGGAATCGCCTTTGCCTTCGCGCGCCGTATCAATCCGCTTGCCACAGGGGCGGCGCTCGCGGCCATATCCTTCGCGGCGCTGGCGTTTGCC
The DNA here is from genome assembly GCA_035627275.1 of Noviherbaspirillum sp. GTDB lineage: Bacteria > Pseudomonadota > Gammaproteobacteria > Burkholderiales > Burkholderiaceae_D > Noviherbaspirillum. The sequence continues at coordinate 16,789 of DASPMC010000045.1, read as the reverse complement.
GACAGCGCCATCGACCGTAACCTGATGATTCCCGTCGCCACGCCGCTGGCCCTTGCCTGGGCCTGGTTCCTGACGGCCGCCATCGCCGGGTACCTGCGAGAGCGCCGCACCCGCGAACAGGCGGTTTCGCTGTTCCGGCGCTTCCTCAATCCCAAGGTTGTGCAGCAGATCGTGGAGCAGGGCGAAACCGTCGAGAGTCTGTCCGGCCGCACGCGCGACATTACGGTGCTGTTCTCCGACATCCGCGGTTTCACCACGCTGTCCGAAAGCCGCCCGCCGCAGGACGTGGTGCTGCTGCTTAACCGCTATTTCGAACGCCAGGTGGAGGTCGTCTTCCGCCACGGCGGCACGCTCGACAAGTTCATCGGCGACTGCATCATGGCCTTCTGGGGCGCACCGGTGGACGACCCTGACCATGCCCGCCGCGCCGTCGCCGCTGCAATGGAGATGCAGGAAACGCTGCTCGAGTTCAAGCGCGAACTGCAGGCGGAAGGCTCGGACGTCGGCGACTTCGACGTCGGCATCGGTGTGCACAGCGGACCGGCGGTGGTCGGCTTCATCGGCGCACAGCGCAAACTCGATTACACGGCCATCGGCGACACCGTCAACCTGTCCAGCCGCGTGGAAGGCTTGACCAAGGGCGTCGCGCGCGTACTGGTCACCCAGGATACCGTGCAGGCCTGCAAGAACACGGACGCAATGGACGATATCGAATTCCATCACCACGGCGCCTTTGCAGTGAAGGGACGCGCCGCGGAAGTCAACCTGTACGAACCACGGAGGAGAACAACATGAAACGATGGATCCTCATGCTCGCCGGCTTGCTGGCCGGCGCGGCGCATGCGGAGACTGCGCTCACCACCCGGTCCACCGAACTGCAGTCGCAACCGCAATCCGATGCCGCCACCGTCGCGACGCTGGCGGAAAACACCAAGGTCGAGGTGCTGATCCGCAAAGGAGCCTGGAGCCAGGTCAAGACCGCCGCCGGCCAGACCGGCTGGGTCCGCATGCTGACCCTCAAGCCGGAAGGCGCCGCCCAGCAGGCGCCGGCAGCCTCCGGTTCCAACCCGATCGGCGCCCTCGGGGGCCTGCTCACGGCCGGACGCACATCCAACACCGCTACCGTCACCACTGGCGTGCGCGGCCTCAGCGAGGAAGACCTGCAGAATGCCCAGGCCAACCCGGCGGAAGTCGAGAAAATGCAGAGATACAGCGTCGACAAACAAGCCGCCCAGGCCTTCGCACAGCGCAGCAAGCTGACTCCGGTAACGGTCGACTACCTGCCGGAGCCGGACCCGGCGGCCAACAACCAGCGCAACGCGGAAGGGAGCTGACATGCGATTCATGAAACAGACACTGGCAACGCTCCTGCTCGCAGGCGCATGCACGACCGCCTTCGCGCAACTGCCGTTCTCGCTGCCGGGCTTCGGCAAGGGCGGAGGTGGCGGGGGCGGCGGATTCAACCTCAACAGCGTCGGCAGCATCGTCAGCAACCTGACGGCAGCCACGAAGGAAACCGGCGAGCCCGAGGAAATCCGCATTGGCCAGGAGTTCGCAGGCACACTGCTCGGCGCAAAACCGCTGGTCAACGACCCGGCGTTGCAACGCTATGTCAACACGCTCGGCCGCTGGCTGGCGATGCAGACCGAAAGGCCGGATTTGCCGTGGACCTTCGGCGTGCTGGACGACCCGGGCTTCAATGCCTTCGCCACGCCGGGCGGCTACATCTTCGTCACCAAGGGCCTCGTACAGCGCATGCGCACAGAGGCGGAACTGGCCGGCGTGCTCGCCCACGAAATCGGACACGTGTTGAAGAAGCACCACCTGCGTGCAGTCCAGAAGAACTCGAGCTTCGCACTGGTCGGCGATTTCCTGAATGCGGCGGGCAAGGGCAATGCCGAGGCACGCAATGCCTTGCTGAATATCGGCAAGAAGCTGTACGCGAGCGGACTGGACAAGGAGGACGAGTTCGAGGCCGACCGGCTTGGCGTGGTGATCGCGGCTCGGGCAGGGTATGACGCTTACGGATTGCCGTCGGTGCTTCAGATGCTGCAGAGGCAGAACAGCGGAGATGGGGATTTCACCTTGTTGTTCAAGACGCATCCGTTGCCGGCGGCGCGGGTGGAGATGTTGGAGAGGTTGATGAAAGATCGCTTTGACGCTTTGAGCGGGGCAGAGGGCCTGGCGCTGAATATGCGTCTTGGCGAGTTCAAAAAGTAGGAAACTGGCCGTAAATGGTGATTCAGGCGTTGTAACTACCTGCGGTCATAGGCAGGCTCCAAAAACAAAGGGCGCATTCCGCGCCCTTTGTTTTCCTATCACTTCTTCGCCGTAACCGTACCTTCTTCAATAATCAGCGGATAGAAATACCCCGCGCCAAAATCCTTGTTCACCACCACCGTGCCCGATATGGTCACGCTGTCGCCCGGGTTCGCGGTCTGCTTGCTGCGCACGATCAGGTTATGGTTGCCGGTCTCCGGCTTGCCGGAGCCATCCTGCACGTGGACAAAGTTGTAACCCTTGATGCCGTTGTTGGCCTTGACGACCTTGCCCTGGGCTTGGATGGTCTTCCCGGCGAGGGCTTCGCGGTTCTTGTGCAGTTCTTCGACCTTGTACATCTTCGCCTTTGCCTGCGCTGATGCTTCGCTGGGGGACGCGACTGCCAAGACGGCCATGATGGCGACGGGCACGGCGATCGCAAAGGACGGGAATTTCATGAGTGCTCCTGGGCGGTGAAAGGTAACCGGCCCAGTATATCCCCCGGCATTTCTGTAAAAGAGTAACCTAGATCAAGTTTCGGCCTTTCTTTTCGTCATTCTCATTACAGGGAAAAGGCGGAATCAATGCCGCTCGAAAGGCGATTCGATCCTCGGCACACCGGCAAACCCGGGTTCTTGCCGCAACTATCCAGCCGAAGCCTGCTGTCCGGTTGAATGCGCCAGCGCAGACAGCAATTCATCGATCGCCGCAAATCGTGTCGGCTTGGTCAGGTGCTGATCGAACCCGGCGTCGCGTGCCCGGAGCTGGTCTTCCTCCGTTCCCCAACCGGTGAGCGCGACGAGTACCACACGCTCCATGCCGGGCGTCTTGCGCAATCTGCGCGCGACTTCGTAACCGTCCATGTCCGGCATGCCGATATCCAGGAAGATGACGTCCGGAAGGAACTCCAGGGCGAGCCGGAGCGCTTGCTGTCCGTTGCCCGCGATACGGACTACATGGCCACCGATTTCGAGGGTGGTGGCCAGCGATTCGGCGGCATCGGCATTGTCGTCGGCGACGAGTATGCGGAAGGCCTTGTCGACGCGAGAGCCGCGCGCGGCCGCTAGCAGAACAGGCGAGCTGCTCTCCGGCACAGCGCGGGTGGCGAGGGGGAGCCGAACCGTGAAGGTGCAGCCTTCCCCGGGTCCGGGGCTGTCCACGTTCACTGTGCCGCCGTGCAGTTCGACGAACCGGCGCACGAGCGTGAGTCCGACGCCGAGGCCGCCTTGCGTCCGGTTCGGGGTTTGCCTGACTTGGGTGAACATGTCGAAGATCATCGGCAGCGACTCGGCGGGAATGCCGATGCCGGTGTCGGTGACGGATACGACAAGTTCGGTCCCCTCGCGCAGCGCGGTCATCGTGATCTGGCCGCCGGCGTGCGTATACCTGGCGGCATTGTTCAGGAGGTTGCTGATGACCTGGGCAATGCGTGTCGGGTCGACCTCGAGCGGAAGCGGCTCGTGGGGCAAGGTGACAGTCAACTTGTGCTTGCCGGCGTCGATGAGCGGCAGGCTCGTCTCGACGGCGTTCTCCGCCACGGTCTTGAAATCGACCATTTCCTTCTTGAGATCTACCGTGCCGCGCGTAATGCGGGCAACATCGAGCAGGTCATCGATCAGGTGGACCAGGTGAGCAAGCTGGCGCTCCATCATCGCGCGCGCCCTGGTGATTGCGCCGGGATCGTCGGCGGTAAGCCGGATGTGGTCGAGAGCCGTCTGGAGCGGCGCAAGCGGATTTCGCAATTCGTGAGCAAGCGTGGCGAGGAATTCGTCCTTGCGCCGGTCTGCCTCACGCAGCGCCTCGGTCGCGCGCACACGTTCGATATGTGCCCAGGACCGCTCGACCACTTCCTCGACAAGCATCACGTCGTCCGCGCTCCAATCGCGCGGGGCATCCTGTTGAACGGTCATCATGGCGACCAGCCGGCCTTCCTTCACAAGCGGACAGCAGATCGCCGCCTGCACGCTGATGGCGGCGAACATGCTGGCACCTTCGTCCTCGGCCAGTTCCCGGCGGATATCCCGCAGGAGCAGCGTGCGTCCCGCATGCATGCCTGCAGCAACCTTCTTTCCGAAGCGGTCGAGCGAATAGATGCCGGCCGCGCTTGAAGCACCTTCCGCTGTCCAGTCGTACCGGACGGTGAAGCGGTCGTTGTCCGGATCGAAGTCGGCATACGCGCATCGGGTTGCGTTCAGATGCTTTCCAAGCAGGCAAGTGGTGATCATCATGACGGTCCTGGGATCGACAGCGGTGCGCGTGGCTTCGCTGATGGCGTCCAGCAGCCGGAGCTTTTCTTCGACAAGCTTGCGCTCGGTGATGTCGTACGATACGGCAAGGACGGCATGGACTTCGCCGGCGGCGCTCTTGAGCGGAACACTGTGGGAGACATAGAAATGTCCGCGGCTTTCGTGTTCCCAATGGGTGAATTCACCGGCGAGAGCAGCCCGGAGATGAGGTTCATGGTGCGCCGCCAGCTCGGTGCCGAGAGCGTCCCAGATCGTCTTGCCTTCCAGATCTCCCGGTACCAGGCCTTCGTGCTGCAGCACGCTGCCTTCGGCCAGTCGGAACCGTAATGCCGTGTCGTAGAGGAATACCGCGCCGTTCGGCAGGTTGGCGGCAATGGCACGGTACAAGGCTTCGCTTTCCTGGAGGGCGTCTATGGCCTGTCTCTCTGCACTTGCGTCCCGGAATATCTTCGCGAAGCCTTGCAGCCGGCCCGAAGGACTGTTCAGTGCAACCGTCACGCCCTGCGCGAAGAACGGGGCGCCACCCTTGCGAACCAGCCAGCGCGTATTTTCGGAGCGTCCGGTTTCCTCTGCCGTATTCAGTTCGGCTTCCGGCTGGCCGCTTGCCTGGTCCTCGGGCGTGAAGAGGAATGCGGTACGCTGCCCGATGGCATCCCGGGCCGGCCATCCGGTAATGGTTTCCGCGCCGCCTTCCCACTCTGTTATCCGGCCGTCAATGTCGGTGACCACAAAGGCATAATCGCGGATGTTGTCCAGGATGAGATGGATGCGCTGGTCTTTCGCCTTCAGGGCGGCGGCGTGCCGTTCCCGTTCGGCGCGAGCCAGGTCCTCAGTCTTGCGGTGCAGGTCCACGAAGAACGCGACCTTGGCGCGCAGCACAGCAGGGATCACGGGCTTGGTCAGGTAATCGACGGCTCCGAGTGAGTAGGCTTGTTCGACCGGAAAGTCAGCATCGCCGTAGGCGGTTATGAAGAGGAGCGGCGTGCGGTTCGTCCGGTGGTGGCCGCGAATGAGGCGTGCAGTTTCGAAGCCGCTCATGGTCGGCATTCGCACATCGAGCAGGATGACCGCAAACTCGATCTGCAGAATTTTCTTAAGCGCTTCTTCACCCGAGTTGGCGAGGACAAGATTCTCGCCCAAGGAACCGAGCACGGCCTGGAGCGCGAGGAGATTGGAATGCTCGTCGTCGACGAGCAGGATGTTGACTGGGTTGTGGCCGCTCATCGTCTCCGCCATTCGAAGACGGAGGCGATGCATTGCGATCGAAATATGCCTGGCATCCCTCGGCTATCCTTATCGGGTGATTGAAGAACGGCTACCCTTGAAGCACTTGATGGTCGGCGTATGGGCAAGCCTAGGTGCTGCGATGCTCGTCGTGCCGCGCTTGCGTACGCGTTGAGCCCAGGCTTGGGGCTTGCAGTTTCTGCTATTGGCAGACTGGCAGGACGTTTTGTCAATGTAGGGGCGGGCAAGCGCGAAGTCAACGGCAGCGCAGCTCAACCGGGTTGACGCGCCGCAATCGAGGTTGATTAAGATTGCCGCGCGGGAGGATGGCCGGCTAGTGTGCTCTCAAATTCAAGACCGGCCCCGTTTTGGATACCGGTCGGCAATGTCCATTACTCCATAGCGGCTTCGAAGATCTCGCGGAACTTCTCGTGGTGCCGCTTGAACAGCTCAAGCAGCTGTGGATCGAAATGCGCGGGCGAGGTACGGCCGTCACCTCGAGTAATGATTTCGACTGCATGCTCATGGTCGAAGGCAGGCTTGTAAGGCCGCCTGCTGCGCAATGCATCGTAGACGTCGCAAATGTTCATGATCCGCGCCGAGAGTGGAATGGCTTCGCCTTTAATGGCGTTCGGATAGCCGCTTCCGTCCCAACGCTCATGATGGTTCAACGCAATTTCTGCACCGATTCTCAGGTAGGGGGATCTCGCCTGGGAGAGAATATGAGCCCCGACCAGGGGATGGGTTTGCATGATCGCCCACTCGTCAGGCGAGAGCGAGCCGGGCTTGAGCAGGATGTGGTCGGGAATGGCGATCTTGCCGACGTCGTGCATGGGGCTGCCATAGAACATTTCCTCGCAAAAATTGCGAGGCATTCCAAGCAGTTCCGCAACTTCCTGGCAGTAGTAACTGATTCTTTGTATGTGCTGGCCGGTGTCCTCATCCTTGTACTCGGCCGCACGGGTCATCGTCAGGATGGTTTCGCGGTAGCTGTCTCGTAGTTCCATCGTACGTTCCAGTACGCGCTGCTCCAGCCTTTCGTTGTATTCGCGGAGGCTTTTGTGAAGCAGCCGGATTTCCAGCATGTTGTACAGGCGGGTGAGTACTTCAACGCTGTCGATGGGTTTGCTGACGAAGTCCTTTGCACCCGCCTGCAACGCCCGCAGCTTGTGGTCGGGCTGGGCGGTGACGACCAGGATCGGAAGATATCCCTCTCTTTCGATCGGCTTGAGCGCCTCCATCACCTGGAATCCATCCATATACGGCATGTTCAGGTCGAGCAGGATGGCATCGTAACGATTGTTCAAATACAGGCCGAACACCTCGCGGGAGTCGGTCGTCGTCGAGACCGAGGTATAACCCGCGCCGGCGAGCATATGTTCCAGCAGCTTGATGTTGACGACGGAATCATCGACGACAAGGATCTTTGCATTCAGGATATTTGAGGATATGTTCATGATTTGCTTCAGTCTTCGTTGGCGGATCGAGGACGCTCCGCCGAAACTTCTTTCAGGGCGCTGTCAAGCGCCTCGAGAAGTTCCCCGATGTTGATGGGTTTGGTGAGATAGCGGAAGAATCCGAGTGCCAGTCCCTTTTCGATATCACGCGGCATGGCATTGGCCGTCAGCGCAATGACCGGTATGTGCGCTGTCTGCGGGTCGGTGCGCAGCTTGAGCAGCACATCGTTGCCGCTCATTCCCGGCAAGTTGATGTCCATGAGGATGACCTGCGGCCGGTGAACGCGCGCGAGCTCGAAACCGAGATGGCCGTCGGCCGCAGTCAGCAGGGACAAGTCGGTACGCAGGGCGATGATCTCCTGGATCAGTTTCAGGTTGGCGGGGTTGTCTTCCACATACAGCAAGGATGGCCGCGCGTCGCCCGCGGGCTCGTTTCTCGCGGCCGCGCCAATCTTGCCTGTCTCACCGCGCTCGATGTGCGATATGCCTTCCGCAAGCTTCAATTCGATCCAGAACACGCTGCCGATGCCGACCGTGCTGGTAACGCCTATTTCGCCTCCCATCAATTCGACCAGGCGCTTGGTGACGACCAGGCCGATGCCGGTTCCGTCCTCGGTCTTGCCTTCCTGCCCCAGGCGATTGAAGGGCTGGAACAACTGCGACAGCTGTGCCGGACTCAGCCCTACGCCGGTATCCTGCACGGTGATGCGCCCGCGCCCGGGCGCGTTCTCCGAGCAGGCGACGATGATGGAGCCGCCTTCCCGGTTGTACTTGATTGCGTTGGACAAGAGATTGAGGAGAACCTGCTTCAGGCGGGTACGGTCCGCGACGACATGCAGGGCGGTATGCTGCGGAAGAATCATCCGGATATTGCGCTTCTCCGCCAGTGGCCCGATCATCTCCTCGCATTCCGCCATGAGTTCCGACAGGCCGACCGGCTCGAGCGACAAGGTCAATGTACCGGATTCCACCTTTGCCAGATCCAGCACTTCGTTGATGAGCACCAGCAAATGCTGACCCGCCTTCAGTATGTACTCCGCGAACTCCTTCTTCTGTTCGGGTGTTGAGGGCAGGTTGTCCGATACCAGGAGCTGCGCGAAGCCGAGGATGGCATTGAGCGGGGTGCGCAGTTCGTGGCTCATGCTCGACAGGAAGGCCGATTTTGCCTGGTTGGCTTTTTCTGCTGCAGCCGTGGCGCGCGCAAGTTCCTGGTTGGTTGCCTCAAGCTGCGCCGTCCGGTCGCGGACCCGCTGTTCCAGTTGCTCGTTGAGCCGCATGATCTCTTGCTGCGCGCGGCTGCGTTCGCCGACTTCCCGGGCGATCTCCTGGTTGGAACGCTCCAGCTCGCCGGTGCGCCGCTCGATTTCCGTGAGCATGTCGTTGAAAGACTCGACAAGCAGGCCTACCTCATCGTCGCTGATTTTTTTCGCGCGGCGGGAATAGTCGCGCTGTTCGACCACTTCTCGTGCAATGCCGGTGATGGCCAGGATCGGCGCGGTAACGATTTTCTGCAACCACATCGACAACAGGAACGCGACCAGCATCGCCAGCAGGATAACGAGGCCGGCAATGCCGGCGAAATCCAGTATCCGGCCGGCCAGCTCATGGTCTGCGCGTAGGTAGACCGTTCCCAGGATTTCGCCTTCGCTGACGATGCGTTTGAACAGGACCAGGTCGCGGCCTTCGACACGCACGACATCGGCTTCAGGCAATCTGGGCAGCTCCACTGGCGCGCCGGGCGCCATGTAGGAAGCGAACAGGCTGCCTCGCTCGTTGTAGATTGCCGCCGCCCGAACGGAGGGCCGCAGACGCAGCATGCTGAGGTTTTGCTTTGCGAGCTGCTTGTCGTCGAAGGTCAGCGCCGGGGCCGTCATATGGCCGAGCAGTTCCGACTGTATGTTCAAGTCGGAAACCAGGTTCTGGTGATACGCGCGGAGGTTGTACGCAACAACCGCGCCGATGGCGACGACCAGTGCTGCCAGCGTCGTCAGCAGTACGACACCGAGCAGCTTCTGCCGGACTGTCCGCAGCCCCAGGTTCATGACGCCCCCTGTGCGACCTTGTACGCAGCGGCGAGCAGGCGCGCGCTGATGTTCAGGTTGCTCAAGCCCGCTGCCTTCGGGGAGGCTTCGAAGCGCACCTTTCCATCCACCACGACAAAGTTGATCATGCTGCCGGCGGCAATGCCATCATCCGATTCTGTCACGGTGAGCATCGGCTGCCCTTTGGTCATGGCAAGGATTTCGGCAAGCCTGGCATTGTTCGAACGTCCCACGAACAGGATATTGAAACCGGCGACGGCATCCTCGCGCCGCAGCTTGCGCACGACGACTTGCCTGCCGTTGATGGTACGGCCGGCGACCATCTGCGCGAGCTCGTCGGCCATGGCGTCGGCGCCGATGAGGCCGATCCTTACCGGGCTGTCCGGCGAGGGGAAGGCGCGCTCCGGCCATTCGACGTAACTGCCGAACTTGTACAGGTAAGCGGCCTTGACCTGCCGTTCGATATCCGGCTGTTCCACGGCCAGCGCCTGAGAATACGAATGCGGCTGGCAGAGCGATGCGGCAACCGCGAGTCCGGCGGTGACCAGCTTGTGCAGCACCGCACGGCGCCGCTGGTTCGGCGGGGGGCTGGTCAGATTTGCCATAGTAATTTGACGAAGAGGCTCGACGGGACTTCACTGCGGTTGACGCTGGAACCGAATTCGGGATGACGGCCGCCGAACAGGTTTTGTGCGGTAACCGACAGGTCGAGGCCGTCGCGCAGACGCCATCCGAACCGTGCGTCCACAGCGGTGTAGGCAGGAACATGCGGCTGCGGCAGGGCGCCGGCGCGTCGGACGATGACGTCGAACTCCTTGCCGTGCGCGAGATTCAGTGTCGAGCGCAGCTGCCATGCATGGGCAGGATCATTGCCGGCGGCGGCCGTGCCAAGTGCGTCGGCGCTGCCGGGCTTGATGCGCAACCGGTCTTTGAGCAAGCTTAGGCCGGCACTCAGGCGCCAGGACGGCGTGACCTGGTAACCGCCCCATGCTTCAATCCCGCTGGCGGATCCTTCCATCCCGTTGCCGATGACAAAAGTGCCGGGCCTTGGCATGTCGAAGGTGCGCAGGTGGTCGTATTCATGGTGGAACAGGGTTACCGAATAGGATAGGGTCTTGGTGGGCTGGGTTCGATAACCCACTTCGAATACATTGGCGACCTCGGACTGGAACGATGTATTTCCCTGCAGGATGAACGGCGGCTGCCCCGGCGTGTAGAAATCGCGGTCGATCCGCGACGGCGACCGCACGGTCCGCGAGAGCCCGGTCCAGAGCAGCCTGTTGTCGGCAGGCTTCCAGGCCAGCCGGGCGGCTGGCAGGAATTCGAGACCGGTATAGTCGTTGCGCTCGAGCCGGGCGCCGAGGATGAGGTGCAGGTTCTGCACAAGCGCAATCTCGTCCTGTGCAAACAGGCTGCTCCACTTCTGGTGCAGATTTGCGGGCAGGAAGGCAAGCGCCCGGCTGTTGCCGATCTGATCATCGCCGTAACGGAAGCTGCCGCCCCAGATGATGGAATGCGCTCCCGAAGGCGGCAGTGAGTGCTGGAATTCGGCGTTGAAGATATTGAGCGCCTCGGTGTACGCGCCGGGGAAAGTGCGCAAGGTACGGTCGTAGTAGGCAAGTACGCTGATGTTAGAGCCGTCGTCCAGGCTGCTTTCCCAGCGGGTGAGGAGGTTCAGGCCGGAGACCTTGCCGTTCCCCACGGTTTGTTCGAGGTCGCCGGTATAGGTGTTTCCCTGGAACGTCAGCCGCTGCCGGGCGTTTTCCCAATCGGTGCGGAAGCCTGCTTGCTTGCTGTTCCAGGCATCCCTGACCGGACGGCCGCTTTCGGTATGCGTATGGTCGCGGTCGCCGTACTTGCCGTAGGCGCGGTAATGCATGCCGTTGTCAAGTTTGCCGCCGTAACGGAATGCCGTTTCCCAGCCGCGGTCGCCTGCACCTGCGGCGACAAGCGCGCCTTGGGTAGCCTCAGACGACCGGGTAATGACGTTGATCACGCCGTTGACCGCGTTTGTTCCCCAGAGCGTTCCGCCGGGACCGCTGACCACCTCGATCCGTTCGACGTCCTCCAGCATGACGTCCTGGCTGTCCCAGAAAACGCCCGAAAACAGCGGGGTATAGACGATCCGGCCGTCTATCAGCACCAGGAGCTTGTTGCCGATGGAATTATTGAAGCCGCGCGCGCTGATCGCGTAGTTGTATGCATTGACCTGTGCGACCTGCAGGTTGGGCGCCAGGCGCAGCGCCTGAGGCAATGTCGTCGCGCCGGAGCGCCGGATGTCTTCTCCGGTAATGACGAACACAGCTGCTGGCGCATCGGCAAGCGGCTCTGACTTTTTCGACACCGAAATGACCTGGATATTGGCCAGTTCTTCGAAAGACATGTCGGCCATGCTGAGGCCGATGGTGGATGTCGCAAATCCGGATGAGGATACAAGGAAAAGAGTAGCGGACAGCACAATAGCCGACCTGCCTGACCAGCCTTCGGCTAACCGAGGCTTGGTTGTCCTGAGCAATACTGTTTTGCCCATGTCTCCCCCAGACTTGCAGATCCGGACGGGCTTTCCCTCACAGGAATCGGCCTTCCGGGCACACCCACGGAGTCGCCGCAAAGCGGCAGTAACCTCATTGCAGCATAGAGGTTGCGCCAGCGCACTCCCGTGTTTATGGGAGCTCTGCACATTGATTATGTGAATTTCTTTACGGCAACAACAATCTTCTTGCGTTGATCGAGTGTCAATGCAAATCGAGCGTTATCTTGAGAAATATCAACATAGTGTGCAGAGCTGCAAAACCCGGCGCGCCAGACGACCTTTCAACGTCTGGGCCTACGTTTTCGCGGGAATCAAGGTTCGTGGCGAGGTGCGGCAATCCTGCGTTACGCATCCTGTGCGCGATGAAGGCCGGACTTTCTTTCCACCATCTTCATCAGTGCATACAACGCCTCCAGTGACGGAATGGCAACGTTTTCGCGCCGCCCGGCGCGTACTGCATTGCCTAGGATGACTTCGGTCTCCATTGGCCGGCCGTTCTCGTAATCGAGCGCCATGCTGGTCTTGTACGCAGGCGCCTTGCGCGTGCCGTCGATGTACTGGTCGATCAGCGCTTCGGGAATCGGATGGCCGGCAGCCGCAGCGACCGCGCAGACTTCGCGCATCGTGCATCGCACAAGAGCCTCGCCTTCCTCGCTGCCCAGGATGTGGCCGGTGTCCAGGACGCCGCCCATGACCGAGATAGGATTGAACACCGCATTCCACAGGCATTTCTGCCAGCGCACGCTGACCACATCCTCGGTGAGCGTGCATTTGACGCCGCCGGTCTCCAGCAGAGTGCCCAGGCGTTTTGCCCTGTCGCTCAGGCCGGACGGGTAATTGCCGAAGCTGAGGTCGCCGAAGGCGTAGTGCCTGACCTTGCCCGGCGCGACGCGGCTGACCTGCACGAAGGCGAGGGCGCTGATGAGTTCATTGTCGGGGAAGGCTTCTGCGATCTCGCCTTCGATCTCCACGCCGTTTTCGATCAGGACGATAGCCGTCTGCGGCCCGATCGCATCGCGGATTAGCGCGGCACGGTCGGTGCCCTCGACCACCTTGACGCAGACGATCACGTAATCGGGCGGGCCGCCCTGGTAATCGCCGGCCGAACGCAGCGTCTGCACGGGGCGGAAGACGCGGTCGCCGAGGCGCTTGCTCTCGACCGAAAAGCCGCTCTCGCGGACGGTCTCGTATTCGCTGCGGCAAACCACCGATACATCGGCACCCGCAGCCTGCAGCGCGGCGCCGTAGAAGGCACCGATTGCACCGGCGCCGACGACAAGAATTCGGGATGGCATTTCAGAGGACACGGAATTTTCACCTTGGTCTTGTGACTCGAGGGCCAATTGTATCGGCGGGTGGAAACCTGCGCCTGCAACGGCTTTGAGATTCGCTAAGACATCCGCGCAACACCCTGAAAAATTTTCTTGATTCAATGTGGGAAAGCAAACCTTGCATCGTATTAACACGCTATGATTAATGCCGTAGTGCAACCTTTGTTTTACCCCTACATAAATGATCAAGAAAACTGTCCTGGCGTTGCTGTTGAGCGCAGCAACGTCCGTTTTTGCGATGCCGTTCAGCTCCCAGCACGCTGTCGTGGTGGATGAAGCGAGCGGCTCCGTATTGCTCGAAAAGAATGCGCATGAGGTTGTGCCGATCGCGTCGCTGACCAAGCTGATGACCGCGATGGTGGTGCTCGACGCCCGCCTCGACATGAACGAACTGATCATGATCGAGGAGAGCGACGTCGACACGCTGAAATTCAGCTCCTCGCGCGTACCGGTCGGCGCCGTCCTGTCGCGCGGCGCGCTGCTGGAACTGGCTCTGATGTCCTCCGACAACCGTGCCGCCCACGCTCTCGGCCGCACCTATCCGGGTGGCCTCGACGCATTTTCCCGCGCCGTGCAGGAAAAGCTCGTCGCGCTGGACATGCGTCACACCTGGATCAAGGAGCCGACCGGCCTGTCTCCGTATAACCGCTCCACCGCGGCCGACCTTGTAAAAATGGTAAGTGCCGCAAGCCAGTACCCGGACATCAGCCGCCTATCGACCGGGACCGAAGACCTGATCGACATGAACGGCCGCCTGGTCCAGTACCGCAACACCAACCGCCTGGTCGGACGCGACGGCTGGGACATCATGCTGTCGAAGACAGGCTTCACGCGCGAAGCCGGACGTTGCCTGGTGATGCGTTTCCAGGCCGCCGGCAAGAACGTGATCATGGTGCTGCTCAACGCGAAAGAGAGCGCGTCGCGCTTGCTGGACGCCGAGAATGTACAGCGTTTCGTGTCCGGCCAGCCGGTTCTGGAGGCCAGATCGTTCGCGCCGGCTCACCGTGTCGCAGCGCGCAAGGCCAAGCCGTCCAAAGGTGGCATCATGCTTATCAAGGCCAAGACCGAAAAAAGCAAGAAAAAGCGCAATACGATGTAAAAGCAGTTCGGACTGCAGGAAGGATAAAAAAGGACCCTGGCCGGGTCCTTTTTTATTTGCTCCGGCAGCAGTGTCAGTGCCGCATCACCGCGCTGCGGAACCCGGATTGCTTCAGCGTGCGCAGGAAGTTCAGCGAGCGCGCCGCGGCGCGCAGCAGCAGGTTGCCGTCGTCCGGATTGTTGGCGAGATCCAGCAGGCGGAATTTCCACGCCCGCGAATACCCGCTGTACGCGATCCTGAATGCCGATGCGCTGTGCAGGAGCATGCGCGCATGCGAGCGGTAGATGGTCAGCTCGTCATAGTCGCGTTGCACGCCCAGCAGCAGGTACTTGTATTCGAACCGTCCCCACATGAAGTGGAATTCCTTGCCGCCGCGTTTGATGCAGTCGCAGATCGTCATGTAGCAGCACAGCTTGCCCAGCCGCGCATCGTCGTAGGCCGGGTCGTGCGCATTGATGTGCATGAAGTAATTGCGGCCGACCCGGCTGCATACCGTGCCCGCTACCACGCGCCCGTCGAGGATCATGACGCTGACCAGGCCGGATCCCCGGACCAGGGCCGCCAATCGCCCGGTTTCGGCGGTATCGATCTCCGATTCCTTGTTCTTGGTGGCCATCCGCGCGCGATTCAGCTCGATGATGTCCCGCACATGCGATTCCGGGATCCTGCCGTCGATGAAGACTTCGAACTCCAGCTGCGGAAAATTACGCTTGAGCCGGTTGCCGTGATATTTGAAGTTCTTGCGTGTGGCCTTGCCGAGGGCGGCGAGGTAATCCTCAGGCGTGGGCGGGAGCTTCAGGACGATGTCTTCGGTCCGGTAGAACTGCTGATGCGGGAAGGCGAACTGCGCGCCGTCCGCCTGTATGGCTGGAAACTTCACCACGTCCACGTCAGGCCAGGCGCTGAACACATGGCGTGCGAAACGGTTGATCTCGGCGGCGTCCATTTCGATCTGCTCGTTCAGAACCTGTACGCGCCGGCCGTCATTGCGGAATAACAGGACTGCTTTCGTCCTGCTGCTGTCCTGTGCGACGTAGGTATGGGTATTGCCGTCGATGCCGTCATACACGCGGAACTGGGACATCGAGGAGAACACATGCCCGTACAGGGCATCGAGTTCCGGTTCGACGAAGTCGGGGACGGCGTTCTCGTAAAGCGAAATCGTTGTCTGTCCTTGTTCCATGCGCGGCCTCGAATCGGGGATGCATGCACTGCGCGCAGCGAAAGAAAAACCGCAGCGCTCCTGCTCGTGTTCCATGATGACTGCCGCGTGGAACGGGAAGTTCGGTATGCTCAGGGAAAGTGGCCGGGTTTATTGTGAGAGCGCAAAAGACGCGCAGCCAACAGGCGCGATCTTTCGACCGTGCATCGAATGCCTGCTCGATGCGATCGAAAGAATGCGACATCCGCCCCTTCCTTTCCGAAAGAATCACCGCTTGCGTGGCATGCCCCTTGTCCGGGCAGGCTTGCCGTTCATCCATTAGAATCGATCCGGCCACCCGCATCATTGGGAGGCATATAACGACAAGGATAATGAGAGATGAACAAGGGCAACGAGGCAACAGGCAGTTCGAACGGATTTTCACCGCGCAGGCTGGAGGCGCTGACCAGGCGCATCCAGGCGGATATCGACGCAAGATATATCCCCGGGGTGGCGATGCTGATAGCGCGCGATGGAAAGCTTGCGTACGAGGCAGCGCTCGGTGTGCAGGATCCGGCGACCGGCGTGCCGATGTCGCTCGACACGATATTCCGCATCTACTCGATGACCAAACCCATTGTGTCGGTGGCGGCGATGATGCTGGTGGAGCAGGGCAGGATGCTGCTGAGCGACCCGATCACCACATACCTGCCGGAATTGCGCGGACTGAAGGTCGGCGTCGAGAAGGTCGATTCCAAGGGCAGCCGTATCCTGCAACTAGAAGACGCGTTGCAGCCGATTACCGTGCAGGACCTCTTGCGGCATACCTCCGGTTTTACCTACGGCATCTTCGGCGACTCGCTGGTCAAGGAGGAATACCGGAAGGCAGGCGTCGGCAGCCTGCGCGCCACCAGCGACGAATTCATCCGCCTGTTGAGCCAGATGCCATTGATGTACCAGCCGGGAACAGTATGGGAATACAGCCATTCCACCGACGTGCTCGGCGTGCTGCTGGAACGCGTGTCCGGCATGTCGCTCGATGCGCTCCTTGCCGAGCGCATTCTCAAGCCGCTTGGCATGCAGCAGAGCGGTTTCTGGGTCGAGCCGGAACACCACCACCGGATCGCGGAGCCGTTCTCGACGGACCCGGTGACCGGCGCTGCCGTCAAGCTGAACCAGCCGCGGCGCAAGCCGGGCATCATGGGCGGTGGCGGCGGCATGATGTCCACGCTGCATGACTATTTCCGTTTTGCGCAGATGCTCGCCAATGGCGGCGAGCTTGACGGCGTTCGGCTGCTGTCGCGCAAAACCCTGCGCTACATGACGAGCGATCATCTCGTTGGGATGCCGCACGCGAGATCGGGCCTCAGCTACCTGCCGGGGCCGGGGTACGGGTTCGGCCTGGGTTTTTCGGTACGTACTGCGGAGGGCGCTGCGTTGCTCCCGGGCTCGGTGGG
>DASPMC010000044.1:0-11293 GCA_035627275.1 Noviherbaspirillum sp. | reverse complement strand
CATCACACCATTGCCACAAGCGTCTACAGAAAACTGCCCTACGATTTTCAGAAGGACTTTGCGCCCGTCACGACGCTGGCACTGGTCCCCAATGTACTCGTCGTCAATCCCAGCATGGCGGCCAAGAACGTCCCGGACCTTCTCGCACTGGCCAAAGCCTCGCCCGGAAAATACACCTTCGGATCGAACGGCAACGGCACTGGCCAGCATCTGATCGGTGCTCAGTTCGAACGCATGGGGGGCGTGCAGTTGCTGCATGTGCCGTACAAAGGCAGCGGGCCACTGACCATCGATCTCCTCGGCGGCCAGGTCGACATGTCCTTCGATACCATTCCGCCGGTGCTTTCCCACATCAAGGCGGGCAAGCTGCGTCCGCTGGCCGTTACAACGCTCAAGCGTTCGCCCGCGCTTCCCGACGTGCCGACGCTGGACGAGGCGGGCCTCAAGGGCTTCAACCTCGGGACCTGGTTCGGCGTGCTGGCCCCGGCGGCCACACCCAAAGACATCGTGACCCGGCTGAACACCGAGATCGTCAAGATCGTCAAATCGCCGGACTTCAGGAAGAAGATGGAGGATATGGGCGCAGAGCCGATCGGTGATACGCCCGAGCAGATGGCCGCGCAAATCAAGGACGACACCGAAAGGTTTGCGAAACTGGTCAAAGAGATCAAGGTCGCCATCGAATGATGGGGCAGAGCCATGATCTTCCATCGGCTTGAAGAACCGCGAGCATGATCCGGATGTCACCCGGCGAAGCCAGGCAACTGCTGCGCTCCATGTTCGAGGCTGCAATTGCGGCGGCACAACCCGCCCGCTGCCTGCCGCAGCATTTGCCGGCCCGGCCTCGCGGCCGGGTCATCGTGCTCGGCGCCGGCAAAGCGTCCGCGGAAATGGCCAGGGTCGTGGAGCAGCACTGGGACGGCGAACTCTCGGGCCTGGTGGTGACGCGGTATGGCCATGGCGCGCGGTGCAGCCGGATCGACATCGTAGAAGCAGCACATCCGGTACCGGACCAGGCTGGACACGACGCCGCCCGGCGCATGCTCGGCATGGTGCAGGACCTCGGCGCCGATGATCTCGTCCTGTGCCTGGTTTCCGGCGGCGCCTCGGCTCTGCTTTCGCTTCCGGCGCCCGGCATTTCCTTCGAAGACAAGCAGGCGGTCAATCGGGCACTGCTGGCATCCGGCGCGTCCATCTCCGAGATCAATTGCGTACGGCGCCACCTGTCCGCGATCAAGGGCGGACGGCTGGCCACAGCGTGCTACCCGGCGAAAGTCGTGACGCTGCTGATTTCCGATGTGCCGGGAGACGATCCCGTGGATATTGGATCGGGGCCCACGGTGGGCGACCCCACATCCTGCGCCGATGCGCTTGCCGTCCTCAAGCGTTATGGCATCACGGCGCCGCAAAGCGTGCTGGCCTTGCTGCACAGCGCGGAGGCGGAATCCGTCAAACCCGACGATGCCCGCTTGGCCGGTGTACAGACCATCACCGTCACCACGCCACAGATGGCGCTGCGAGCAAGTGCAGAAGTGGCGCGCGGTGCCGGCATTCCGGTACACATTCTTGGAGACAGAATTGAAGGCGAGGCACGGGACGTAGCCAGGGTCATGGCCGGCATTGCGAAACAGGTAGTGCGCCACGCCCAGCCGTTTTCCGCACCGTGCATATTGCTGTCAGGCGGCGAAACCACTGTCACGATGCGTGGCAACGGCCGCGGCGGCCGTAACGTCGAGTTCCTGCTGTCACTGGCGATATCCCTCGATGGCCAGCCGGGTGTGTACGCGCTTGCCGGCGACACCGATGGTGTGGACGGGCAGGAGGAGATAGCCGGGGCGATACTGGACCCAAGTACGCTGATGCGTGCCTGGAGCATGGGCATTCACCCATCCGCATGCCTGGAACAAAACGATGGACATGGATTCTTCACAGCACTCGGCGACTCCGTGGTGACGGGTCCAACGCTGACGAATGTGAATGACTTCAGGGCGATTTTCATAGCGGGGCCCTACTGATTCCTCCGCCGACACCTTATTGAAGAACCTTGTGGACGGAACATCCTGACGCCCGTCTTGCAGCCGCGTGGCCGCCAACTCTACAATGGCGATGTCGCGTCAGCTCAACGTTTCCGATGACCATTCCCACTACGCAATATGCGAAAAGCGGAACCCATCGCATCGCCTACCAGGTGATCGGGAAAGGGTCGATCGATATCGTCCTCGTCCCCGGATTCGTCTCCAATGTGGACTTGCAATGGGAGCATCCGGGATTCCGGCGCCTGCTTGAAAATATTGCGGGCTTTGCCCGGCTCGTCGTCTTCGACAAACGCGGAACCGGCCTGAGCGACAGGGTGCCGGGCAATGCCCTGCCAACGCTCGAGGCGCGGATGGATGACGTCCGTGCCGTCATGGACGCGGCGGGCATGAAAAACGCGGTCCTGATTGGCGTATCCGAAGGCGGGCCGATGAGCATGCTGTTTGCGGCGACCTACCCGCATCGCACGCGCGCGCTTGTCCTTTACGGCACCTACTCGCGGTTCCACCCGGATGTGCTCGACCGTTCCGGGCTGGCCGGCTATATCGACGCCATGGAAAATGGCTGGGGCACAGGCGCCAGCCTGCGCTACTTCGCACCCAGCCTGAGCGACGACGAGCGCATGGTCGACTGGTGGGCGCGCTACGAACGCCACTCCGCGAGCCCGACCGCCGCCGTCTCGCTGGTCAGGATGAACGCGGAGATCAACGTCAGCGACCTTTTGCCATCGATCAGGGTTCCCACGCTGATCCTGCATCGGCACGACGATTCCCGCGTGTCCGTATCTTCCGGCCGCCGCCTGGCTGAAAGTATCGACGGCGCGCGGTATGCGGAACTGGAGGGGCGCGACCATCTTTTCTTCACCGGCAACGTCGATGCAATCACCAACGAAATCCAGGAATTCGTGACCGGAAACCGTCCGGCTCCCAGCGACGCCACCGTCCTCGTCACCGTTGTGGCAGCCGCCATCGTCGATCCTGTCACCCAGGCGTTCAAGTGGGGCGACGCCGAGTGGGAACGCAAGCTCGCCGAGCTACGCCAGCGCGCCATGAACGTGATCTCCGCGAACCGTGGCGTGGCGTTCTTTTCCTCGAATGAAGAAATCTACGGATGGTTCGACGGCCCGGTGCGCGCGGTGCAATGCGCAGCAGCCTTGCTGCAAGACGCGACAGCGCAAGGCGTCCCGCTTTCCTGCGGCGTGCACATCGGAGAAGCCGAGAAGCGCCACGACAAAGTCAGCGGCGTGACCGTGCAGCTCGCACGACAACTCGCCCTCGCCTCCACCACGCCGCAAGTGCTCGTCACTGGGGTCGTCCGGGACCTCACCGTCGGGTCCGGCCTGAGCTATACGGACTCCAGGACCGTATTGGAACTCGACAATCGCCAGATTCCCGTCTTCACAGCCGGCACTGCCGCCCCCGTAGCCAATGGCTCGGAAGGACTGAGGACGAAATTCGCGTCACTGAGCACGCGTGAAAAGGAAGTTCTCACGCTGATCTCGCTCGGCCTGACAAACGCCATGATCGCCGACCGGCTCCATCTCAGCGAACACACAGTCAAGCGCCATGTCGCCAATATCCTGTTGAAGCTCGATCTGTCCAACCGCGCCGCCGCAGCGGCCGTCATCAGCACACTCGGCGCCTGACTGGCGCGCCCAAAGAGCCATTGCAAAATGGCTCTTTCTGACGATGTCCATCGGTGCGCGATTCCGTATTGTTCGTTCCTACGGGCCGGCGCTTTGCCTGCCCCGCTCCACTATCCCATCCACAACAGTTTCCGGAAAGAGGCATCGCAAGATGGAAACAAGCACCGTACTCTCGCTGGCGGCATTTGCCGGTCTCATTACGGCAACGCCGGGACCCAATACCGTGATGCTGGCGGCTTCCGGCCTGGCATTCGGTGTGCGACGCTCGCTGCCGCAATTCGCCGGCATCCTGATCGGATTCGCACTCCTGCTGGCCGCCATTGCCGCCGGACTGCAAGCCATGATCCTTGCGGAGCCACGCATCCTCTGGCTGCTGCGGCTGGTCGGCACCGTCTATCTCCTTTGGCTGGCACGCCGGCTCTGGAACGCGGCAAGCACGACCGAGGCCGCATGCTCGACGCCAGTACCGCTCGCGCAAGCGCTGGTATTCCAGTTCGTCAACCCGAAGGCATGGCTCATTGCCATTGCTGTTGTCACCGCATTCGCGGAAAGCGCGACCAGCTATGCGGGCCAAGCCGTCCTCTGCTCCTTGTTCATGCTTTTCTCCGCACCTATCCTGTTCGCGTGGGTGTTGTTCGGCGCAGCCATACGGCATGTCCTGCGCGACCCGCTCGCGTCACGGAGACTCAACCGCTGCGTCGCTATCCTCACCGCAACCACCATCTTCATGCTTTGGTAGCAATCCCCCTGTTCAACTGCTTGAGAGGACCATCATGAGTACCGCCACTGAATCACCCGCCCGCATCCTCGACATCGGCTTCGGTTTCTGGCCATCCAAGATACTGCTCAGCGCCGTCGAAATCGGCCTCTTTACCGTGCTCCGGAAACGGCCCATGACAGGAAAGGAGCTGGAAGACACGCTCGATCTGCATCCGCGGGCCAATCCAGACTTCTTCGACGCATTGGTGGCATTGAAGCTTCTGGCCCGCGAGGGCGAAGGCAGGGACGCGCGCTACGGCAACACAAGCGACACCGCCCGCTTCCTCGATCGTGAGAGCGCTTCCTACATCGGCGGGATTCTGGAGATGGCCAACGCAAGGCTCTACCCCTTCTGGGGCGACCTGACGGAGGCGCTGCGGACCGGGCGCCCGCAAAACGAAGTGAAGCGCAGCGGCAAGCCGATGTTCGACGAGCTCTATCGCGATCCCAAACGCCTCGAACAGTTCATGGACGCCATGACCGGAATTTCGCTCGCGAATTTTCAGGCATTTGCCGGCAAGTTTGATTTTTCCAGATACACGACCCTCTGCGACATCGGCGGCGCCACCGGCCAGCTATCGCTCATCGTGGCCCAGGAACACACGCACATGCGCTGCACCACGGCCGACTTGCCGGTCGTAACGCCCATCGCCCGGCGAAAGATCGCTGCGGCGAATATGGAAAACCGCGTGAAGGCGGCTTCCGTCGATTTCCTCTCCGAGCCATTGCCGCGTGCCGACATCATCACCATGGGAATGATCCTGCATGACTGGAATCTCGACAAGAAGATGCACCTGATTCGTGCCGCATATGACGCATTGCCCGAAGGCGGCGCCTTCGTCGCCATCGAGAATCTGATCGACGACGCGCGCCGCGAGAACGCCTTCGGCCTGATGATGTCGCTGAACATGCTCATTGAATTCGGCGACGCCTTCGACTTCACCGGCCGCGACTTTGAAGGATGGTGCCGCGACGTCGGCTTCCGGAAGGTGGAGATCATCCCCTTGGCTGGTCCGGCAAGTGCAGCGGTTGCGTACAAATGAGGCCGATCGGCAGCAGGCCGTGAGAGGTGCGAAGGCCGTAGGCTGGGATGCAATCCCAGCGCAGTTTAACGATGGGACGCTTGCTGGGATTTCATCCCGGCCTACCGAGCTTGAACGCCGTCGCTTCAATCTCGATCAGCCAGTCGGACCTCAGTAGCGATTTGACAACGACCATTGTCGACGCCGGCCTGTTGTTGCCCAGGTACTTCGACCTGATTTCCGCGAGCCTGGCCGCGTCGGCCGGGTCAGTCAAATATGTCACGATCTTGATCAGGTTCGAGACATCCATGTCGGCCGCACCCAGGATCTCCACAATATTCTTCCATGCCGCGTCCGCTTGTTCGGCGAAGCCGCTGGCAACGCGACCGTCTTCGCGGATGCCGATCTGACCCGAGATATTCAGTGTCCGGCCCTGCCCTGTGGTCAGGATTGCCTGACTATAGGCGCCGAGCGGCGCGGATATCGTCTCCGGATTGATGATTTGAACAGTCATGATTTCCTCATTTTTGTCAGTAACAACGTCAATATCGGTTCACGCCGTAACCAGGGCATGCACTTTTTGAAAGAACGCGGCGTTCTCATCCGACAAGTCATCGAGTACGTCCATGTGGTCGCGCGATGGAACGGTGAAGCGTTCGATGCGCCGTTCTTTCGTCGCGAAGGCCTGCACATAAACGTCGGACTGGCGGTGGAATTCGGCGGACTCCTTGCCGCCGCACACGACGAGCTGCGGCGCGCAGGTCGCCGGTTCGTGATTCATCGGGCTCTGGTTCGCCGCTTCCTCTTCGTCCATGCCCAAACCCCGGTTGATCGAGGTGTGACGCAGCGGTTCCAGTTCAAACAGACCGGAAATCGGAATGCTCCCCTTGACGAGATCGCTTGGCAAATCCGGCGCGACGGCTGCCCACCGGGTTGCCATGAGCATGGCGGTAATGTGTCCGCCGGCAGAATGGCCCATGACGAAGATCCTGTTTCGATCGATGCCCAGTTCACTTGCGTTCCGCCAAACCCAGGCCACCGCTCGCCTGGCCTGCTCCGGTATTTTTCCGATCCGGACCGTGGGACAAAGCGCATAGTTCGGCAGGATGACGGACACGCCGCGTCTGACAAAGGGCTCCGCAATAAAGCTGAACACGGATTTGTCGAATCGCTGCCAATACCCTCCATGGAAAAACACAATCGCCGGAGCGGCTGCAGCACCGCCGGCAGAGAAGACGTCGAGCCGCTCGCGCGCCTGCGCACCATACGCCAGGTCAAGCTTCGCATTCGTCCCTGCGCGAAACCCGGCACTTCGCGCCGTCCATCCCGGAATCACCACGCTCTCGAAATCGGGGCGTGCCAAACGCACGTTGTACTGCCGCTCCAGTTCTTCCGGCGTGTACTGGTGGTGCCCTGTCATACATCCTCCTTGCATGCAGATTCTGCGGTTCTTGTCATGCCGCGATATTGATGCCAAGGTAGCGGTCCTTGACGCCGTCGTCGGCGAGAAATTCGGCATTGCTTCCCGTATAGACGACGCGACCCTGTTCGATGATGTAGTGCCGATCGGCCAGCTGCGTACACACCGCCAGATTCTGCTCGACCAGAATGATGGGAATACCGCTTTCCTTGATTTTTCCGATCTGGGTAACGATCTCGTCCACGATGACCGGCGCGAGCCCTTCCACCGGCTCGTCGAGCATCAGCACTTTCGGATTGGTCATCAGCGCCCGGCCGATGGCAAGCATCTGCTGCTCGCCGCCCGACAGCTGGCTGCCGCCATTCCAGCGCCGCTCGCGCAGGCGCGGCAAGATGCGGTATATCTCTTCCAGGCTCCATGGAGAATCGCGGCGCGCGGCCATGGTGAGGTTCTCTTCAACCGTCAGAAGGTGGAATATCCCGCGATGCTCGGGAACAAGGCTCAGGCCTTTCCCGGCAATGGCATGGGGCGGCAACCCGGCGATCTCTTTTCCATCGAACCGGATGCCCCCCCTGCGCGGCGCCACGACGCCCATGATGGTCTTGAGTGTCGTCGTCTTGCCGGCGCCGTTCCGCCCGAGAAGGGTAACCACCTCGCCTTTTTCAACGTGAAGGGAAACACCCTGAATAATGTGGCTTTTGCCGTAATAGCTGTGGACATCGAGCAGCTCGAGAATCATTTCCGCCCCCCGGTGATCATGCTTCCGAGGTACGCCGAGCGCACACGGTCGTCGCAACGCACCGCGTCGGGCGCTCCCTCGACCAGTACCTGGCCAAGCTGCATCACGGTGATCGTGTCGGAGATGTCCATGACAATATCCATGTTGTGCTCGATCAAAACCACGGTGTAGTCACTGCGCAGGCTGAAGATCAGCTGCTTCATGTCGCCAATGTCATCCACACCCATTCCTGACGTGGGCTCGTCGAGAAAAATCACTTTGGGACGGGCCGCGAGCGCCATGCCGACCTCAAGCCTGCGCTGCTGGCCATGGGACAACTCCCCCGCGAGGCGGGAGCGAACAAGCGTGAGATTCAAGCGCTCGGCAAGAGACGTGGCGGTCTCGCATGCGGCCTTGAAACTCTCCGGGCGCCGCCAGGGATGGAATGCCTGCACCGCATCCACGCCCTGCGCCGCCAGCCGCAGATTCTCGAGTACCGTCAGGTTCGGAAACAGGCTGGTCACCTGAAACGATCTCGCGAGGCCTGTGCGGACGCGTTTGAATCCGGGCAACGCTGAAATATCCACGCCGTCCACAAGGATCTGGCCGGAGGTGAGGGGGACGGTGCCGGTCAATGCATGGAACAGGGTCGTCTTTCCTGCGCCGTTGGGCCCAATCACCGAATGCACCGTGTGTGGAAGTACGTCTATCGATACGCCGTTTACCGCGGTGAACCGGCCATACCGCTTGACGATATTCCGTGCCTGGAGGATCGGCTCAGTCATACGCGGCACTCCTTTGCGTTGCGGTGTCGTCAGCCCGCCACTGTCGACGCACACGCTGGAGCAAGCCCGTTCCCAGACCCCATAACCCCTTTTGCATGAACAGGCTGACGGCAATCAGCAGCATCCCGAGAAGCATGAGCCAGCGCGGCCAGAGCGTGGAAAGCCAGTCCCCGACGAGGACATAGAAGCCCGCGCCGAGCACCGACGCATACAGTTTTCCTGTTCCGCCGATCACCGTCATGATGAGGATGGACTCGCTCGTCCCGTATTCGATGTTGGAAAGGGGAGCGATTCCGGTCAGCATTGCGTGAAGCGCGCCGGCGAGACCGGTGATGGCGCCGGATATCATGAAGGCGATGAGTTTGAGCATTCGCACGTCGTATCCGGCTGCCGCGGCGCGCGCTTCATTGTCGCGTACCGCCAGCAGCGTACGTCCGAGGATGGAATCGACAATCCGCTGCAATACCCAGAACACGACGACAAATACGACGGCAACCAGCGTGTAGTATTCCCATGGCCCTGCGGTCGGCAGCAGTCTTTGCCCGAGGATTTCCAGAGGAGGACGCGGTATGTCGAGCAGGCCGTTGTCGCCGCCCGTGATGTCGCGCAGCGTGTAAGCGAGAAAGTAGAACATCTGCGCGAACGCGAGGGTCAACATGACAAAGTAGGTTCCGCGCTGCCGGATCGAGAACCAGCCGACCAGCGCGGCCGCCAGTGCCCCCACAATCATCGCCAGCGGAAGAACGGCGATCAGCGGGATGCGCAAATGCAGCAGGGCCAGTCCGGCGGCATAGCTGCCCAGTCCAAGGAAGATGCCCTGGCCGAATGACATCAGCCCGGTATAGCCGAGCAGCAGATTGCATCCCAGCGCCGCGAGCGCGAAGATGAGGACTTCGGTGGCGAGCGAACCGGAAGTCAGGACGAGAGGCAGCACGACCACCGTGGCTACCGCCATCGCCAGGTGGCGATATTGACAGAGAAAGCTTGCGTTCATTGGATTCCTAGGTTCTTCCAAACAGCCCGTTCGGGCGCAACAGCATGACCGCCGCCATCGCGACAAAGATCATCAACCGGGCCCCCTCCGGCCAAAGGGTGCTCATCAGGCTTTGCACGACACCGACCAGGAGCCCGCTCGCCAGCGCGCCGGCAAAGCTCCCCATGCCGCCGATGACAACAACGACGAACGCGATACCGAGCGCCTCGACGCCCATGAACGGCTCCACGCCCCGGAGCGGCGCAGCGAGGACCCCCGCCAGTCCGGCCGTGGCGCCGCCGAGCGCAAAGACAAAGCTGAAGATCCGCGTAACGTGAATTCCCAGGAGCGACACCATTTCGGTGGACTCGCTCCCCGCGCGGACAATGGCGCCGAGACGTGTCTTGTCGAGCAAGCACCAGAGCAACAGTGCAATGACGGCCGTGAATGCAATGACAAAGATCCGGTACTTGGGGTAAACGAACTGACCCAGTATCAGCACGCCTTCAAGTGCCTCGGGCACGGCGACGTTCTGGCCCACGATGCCCCATTGCAGGATCACCGCCTCCTGCAAGACCAGTGCGACGCCGACCGTCAGCAGGATATGAAATTCATGCGGCAGTTTGTAAATGCGATGCAGGAAGGCTTTCTCGGTGATCCAGGCAAAGCCGCCGACGATGACCGGCGCGAGCACCAATGCCAGCCAGTAGTCGAGGCCGGCCAATGCGAACTGATAGCAGGCGTACGCGCCGAGCAGAAAGAATGCACCGTGCGCAAAGTTGACGAAGCCGAGCAGTCCGAAGACGATGCTCAGCCCCACGGCCATCAGGAAGTAAAGCATTCCGATGCCGATGCCGTTGATTATCTGGAGTAGGTAGATGTTCATCTTTTCAAGCCGGGCGCTTCGAGCGTAGGACAGCCGGCGGCCGCGGCGACGGCAAACCGCCGCCGCCGCATGAGCGGCTGCTTTTTTTTGGCGGGCCTCGCTAGGCCATCTTGCACAAGGTCTTTTCCACCGGCAGGAAGGATTTGCCGGAGGAGACGATATCGCCGTAGTCACTCTTGTTTTTCATCGCAGCCTTGGGCTTGCCCTTGAGCAGATAAAAATCCTTGATGACCTGATGGTCTCCCCTGCGGATCTCTTCGATGCCTGTCGGCCCTTCATACTGCATGCCTTCCATCGCCGCGATGACAGCCTTGGGGTCCGTGCTATTGGCTTTCTTGATCGCGTCGAGAACGACTTTGGCGCAGGTATAGGTACTGGTGACCGTGAAATTGGGATCGCTCCTGGTTGCGCCGTTGGCCAGCCTGGTGAATTCCCTGTTGAACGGGGTATCGACGCCGTGCCAGTTCTGCAGACCGAAATACACGCCGTCGCAAATATCCGGGCCCAGCGATTCGAACTGTTCCAGGCCGGCGGACTGCGCCACCACGATGATCATGTTTTTCTTGATGCCGAAACTGACGGCCTGGCGCAGCGTGTCAGACGACTGGGAGGCAAAATTCAACAGCAGCAGTACATCGGGTTTGGCCGCCATGGCGTTGGTGAGATAGCCGCTGAACTCCTTCTCCGCAAGCGAGTGGGAACTGTTGCCCACGTGCTCGATCCCCTTGGCTTTGAAGACTTCCTTCGACCAGTGCAGCAGGCCTTCGCCGAAGACATACTGAGGGGTGATCGTGTACCAGCGCTTCGCATTCGGGAATTTCTCCGCCACCTGGCGCACGGTCTGGTCGATGATCCCGTAGGTCGGCACCGACCAGCGGAACGTCGAGCGATTGCAATCGCTGCCCGTGATTTCATCGGCGCCGGCGATGGTCATGTACACGCCTCCCGCCTTCTCCACTTCCTTGCTCATGGCAAGCGCCTCGGACGACAGGATGCCGCCGACAAAGAATCGGGCGCCCTTCTGCTGTGCCGCTTCCTGCACCTTTCGCAC
>DASPMC010000043.1:0-5570 GCA_035627275.1 Noviherbaspirillum sp. | reverse complement strand
CTTGTTCTGCGGCGCGCTCATCAGCGCCAAGGCATGTTCTTTCTTTTCTTTTGTATGCTGCGTCATTGCTTCCCTCATCACCCCCGGAGTTTATAGAACTCCAATCAATGGAGGCGACAACTATTTTGACGCGGGGGGCGGGCACAAACAGAAAAACCAAATTGGGCAGGTCGATTCCTGCAAACTGGAAGGCACTGGCATCACCAGTCCAAGAAAACGTCCGCATCCCTATCCCCAATTTATGGGAGGCAAGAAATCATTAATCCAAGGCAATTAATTGAAAGAACTGCAAAAGAACATCGGCGACGAGGCTCTGTCCGAAGCATAGACGATCGCTCAAAATTTCCATCTTTTGGCCGAATTGTCAGAAATGCGGGTGCTTGAAAAATCAAGGACTTAGCATCGTCAAATTTTCCAACTTAATTGTCGGGAACCAGATGGGCAACGTCTGTTCTACTATCAAGTTCAGTCGTTCAATGTGGTGATTTTATCGTGCCACGCCTCCGCTCCATCCAAGATTCTTCTCGAGCGCGGCAACCTGTGCTTCTGTCAGCACGTCGTCGGTCTGGGCAACATGGCGCTCGAGGGCTGCCAGGCGCTTCTTGAACGATTCTCGCCCATGCGTCCGAGGCCTGGCAACAGATCCGCGCTTCCTGGGCGCTCGAAGGCATCGAGCTGGATGACTTCAATGCCGAGATCGCCGGCCGCATGATCGCCGGCGCGATCACCCTCGAACAAGCTCAGGCCGTGGTGCGGCGCCGGCATGGCCTGCCGGATGCGTCGGTCTAACGGGGGATGCGGCTTTATCGTCGCGTAGCGTTCGGCGACAATAGCCTCACCATGAACATGCGCTCCGCTAAACGCCTCCGATATGCACGCTATCGCCTTGCGATGGCCAATGCCAGGCCGCGCTCGTCACCGCCGGATGATCTGGATGAGTGGTTGGATGCGCCTGCGGTCGGTCGCGAGTTCGGTGCGGACTGGGCGCGTCGGCAGGCAGTGATCGACGCAATACGGCGCATGCAGCGGCCGGCCGGTATGTCCGATGAGACCTTCAAGCGCTGGCGCGTCCAAGGTCGCAAGTAACGCCACATATC
Source organism: Noviherbaspirillum sp. (assembly GCA_035627275.1). Taxonomy (GTDB): domain Bacteria; phylum Pseudomonadota; class Gammaproteobacteria; order Burkholderiales; family Burkholderiaceae_D; genus Noviherbaspirillum. Next base: position 4,473 of record DASPMC010000043.1, on the reverse strand, counting down.
CAGATGATGCGCATCCGTGCATCTGCGACGTCTCACCAAGCGAAGCGACTGGGACGATTTTGCATAGCGCAGCGTTATGTTAAAGCGGCCGCGCAAGCGGACGATTTACCCCGGAACGGCTGCCAGCACGGGACAGGCTCGATGCCTGGCCCGTGCTGTAACAACGTCTCCGATACCGACTGCCGTCGCGATCCTCCGGCGTCCAGCCCGGCGCGGGGCGTGCCTTCACTTCACTTTCACCTCGGCAGCAAGACGCGTGTCAGGCGGGTTCGCGTCTCGCGATGCCCGCGCATCGCCGTAGCGACCATCGGCGTCAGGCACGGACGTAAAAAAGCCGCTCGCCTCGGCGTCCGAGGGAGCGGCTTGTCGCATCAACCCAAATAGATGTTATGCAGCATTACGATGCCAAACGAAATTCCAAGTAGAATCGACAAGATTAGCTTCTTATCAGCACGCAAACCGAATAACAACAGGACCAAACCTGCAATTGCCGATACTAATGAAAGGTGAGCGGCCGCGATTGGAACAAACGCCGCGAGAAACATGATGCCTGCGGCACTATCGGAAAGACTGTTCACAAAAAAACGCCCAGAAACTTCAACGAATATCAAAAGCGCTAACGTTATGAAAAGCGGAACTAGTATCCAAAACATGATCGCGTGGCGAACCGACGCCGGAAGCGGCTCCCTCATTTTTTCACCTGGTTCATATAATTGATAAGCTGTTGATCAAGCGCTTTAAATATCTTTTCACCTGCGCGGGAGTTCCAATTCGCGAGAGCTGAGCTTCGAATATTAGTTCCCAAATAAACGTTGTAGCCAACACCATGGGTGTACATATAAAGCGTACCGTCCTTCGTAATCATTAGCGTACGAGAGATCGTGCCACAACAGAATACGTGGTCTTTCAACGTGGTGTTGATAATGGTGCCGTTCGGGCCTTGGGTTTGAACGACGCGACCGCCAGGCGTTGTGTAGTTACCGGGATCATTTGAATCCTCAAATGGAAGCGTGCCATAGACAACTTGCGGCCGGCCACTGAGATCCGCCGGTGATGGCTGCAAATTCTTGCTGGGGTAAGAGAACAGATTTGAGCCTTCTTGCCAGTCTTTTATACAGGCAGCGTCACAGTCTTCTTTCAACTTTGTCCAGACAGAGTAGTCATGGTCACCCTCCTTTAGCTTCTTACCACTTCCACCAGAACCGGGAGTGTTGTTTGCCGCATCAGGTGACCCCGACGCGTCTTGTCGTACACAAGCGCTTCAACCCCAGACGCGGCGCGGCCTGGCGCGCATCACGCGGGTAGCCATCATCAAGTAAAAGAGCGAGACCCCCCGATGTGCGTTTTTCGCTGCAAGGCTGCCTGGAGGCCGACATGCATTGTAGCAGCGTGCGCAGGAAGCGCCTATCAGCGGCTAAGAGGGAGTGTAAGGGGAAGTGATCGGTGGGAAGCAATCGGCGGCTCTACGGCCCGCCAGGATGGTCTATGCGTCTGCTTCTTCGTCAGCCTCGGCGTCAAGCAGCGCCAACAAGACATCGTGCTCGTCCTCGCGCGCATGGTCGTGTGTGGAATGAGAGGGACCGCCAATCGGCCGCCCCGGATGCGTAGCGGTGTGGATGCCCTTCAACGTGCGGATCGACACTTGCGTGTAGATCTGCGTCGTCGATAGCTCGGCGTGCCCGAGCATGGCCTGGATGTAACGGATGTCAGCCCCGCCTTCAAGCATCAAGGTCGCCATCGTGTGCCGGAACAAGTGACAGGCCCCGGTCTTGCCGACATTCGCCGCATTCACGTAATCGCGCACCAGTTGTGTCAAGCGGTTTGGCGTGAAGGCTTCGCCCAGGCTGGTCAGAAACAGTGTGCCATCGTCGTTGCCTGTCACCAATTCCGGCCGCACGTCGTCGCGATACTTGGCGATCCATTCCAGCGCACGTTCGCCAATCGGGATCATGCGATCTTTCCTGCCCTTGCCTTGCCGGATCATTACCGTGCCGCGCTCGTGGTCGATGTCGTGCACGCCCAGGTGCATCAATTCCATGCGCCGCATGCCGGTGCTGTAAAACGTCTCCAACATCGCGCGGTCGCGGATGCCGGTGGCCGTGTCGAGATCCGGCATAGCCAGCACCGTTTCCACTTCACTAATGGTCAGGATGTGCTTGGGAAGTCTGCGTTCCAGCCTCGGCAAGTCGAGATCGGACGCCGGGTTGTAGAGAATGTGATTCTGTTTCGCCAACCACTTGAACCACGCGCGCAACGGCACAATGCGCGTGTGCTGGCTGCGCGACGAGAGCGGCTGGCCGTCTTCCTTGCGGTACAGGAACAGATAGCGCTGGTAGCGCTCGATGATCGGCTTGGTGATGTCATGCGGCCGGGTCAAGCCGCGCTCGTCGCACCAGGCGATGAAGTAGCGCAGGTAGACTTCGCGGCTCTCGACGGTCGCCGCCGAGTATTGCCGCTCGCGCAGCCACGCGATGTAGCGTTGCAGGAAGTGCCACAGGCTGTTGGGGTCGCGCACGTCGCCGACCGGCTGCTTCGATGCGGATTGTCCCTTCTTCGGCATGGCGTCACGCCTCGCCGGCAACGAGGCTTGCAGTACGGTACGACTCGCCGCGCGACGCCGCCAGATACGCGATTGGCGCGGCAGCGCCGGCTGCAACACCGGAAGCCGCATCAGTATTGGGTTGCGCGGCAATCTCCGCAGACCGACCAGCGGCCGACACCGCACCGACCACCTCCCGACCGGAGGCCGACCGCGTATCCGTTACCCCCGACCGCTCGCCGTCATAGCCAAACGCCTCGGCCAATCCCATCAGGAAGCGCCCGCCCTGTTCGCCCTGACCGTCGTAGAGCAGTTCGTAGGCATAGCCCTGGCCGCGCTGTACGCGATGCACCAGCACGTATTCCAGCTCGGCCAGGCGCGCGAGATGGATCTTCAATTGCGTATCGCCCCAGCCGGTCAACTCACGCACTTGCCGGCGTGTGAAGCGGAAGTCCGTGCGATGCATGGCTTGCCGCTCGCATTCGCCCTTGACCCAGGCATGCACGGTCGTGAGCAGCTTTCTTGTCTGCGGCGGCAGCTCGTCGAGCGTGCGGCCCAACACTTCATGCGCCAGGCGGTTCGCGATCGCGATGTCCGAGGGCTGCACTTCGATGTAGCGCACGATCTTGCCGCGATGCTGCACCGTCTTCACCTCGCGTTGGTACTGATGCAGCAAGGCGATCGCGCGGATCAGCGAGAGGTATTTCATGTGGTCGCGCCGCGTGCGCGTCTTGTCGTCCAGGAACGTCAACTGGTCGGCATACGGGTTCACGACCTTCAACGGCTGCAACAGGCGCTGCGCGTTGCGATGCAGCGCCAGGATCGCATCGCGCTCCTCGTCAGCCAGCAAGCCTTCCAGCGTCTGCCGCTTGCGCTGCAAGGCGTGGATGGCGCGCGTCTGCTCGCGCGACTCGTTGACCGTCAACATGATGCAGCGGTTCAGCAATTCCTCGTCGATGTCGATCGCCGTGGTAGTGAGGAACAGCATCACCGGGCCTTCCACGCGGTATTCCTGCGTCGTCAGCATGCCCGTTGTCGCATCCTTGCCCGTGCTCGCCATCGTCACGCTGCCGTCACTCTGCAACAGCTTCAAGGCATAGCTGGCATTGGCCGCGCCTTCTTCCTCGGCGATCGCCAGAATCTTATGTTGCAGGCTCGTCTGGCCCATGTAGAACAGGCTCTGTCCCGTCATCGCCGAGTAGCGCACTTGCGCCTCGTCCGGCATCAGCGCCAGCACCGCATCCATCAGCGAACTCTTGCCAGCCGCAGAGGAACTTTGGATCAGCACGGCCAAGGGCTTGTCGAGCTGGCGCGACACGGCGGCGAGATACCCGACCAGCTTGTTCGTCTCTTCGCCCACCACGCCGCAGGCGTCGAAGTCGGCCAGGATGCGCTCGAGCAGATCGGGCGACTTCAGCAAGGCCAGCGCCTCGGCTTCCTCACGCTCGCTGAGCTTGGGCGTCTCGTCCTTCTGTTTCAATGCCGCTTGCAAGTGCTGCGTCTGCAACTCCTCCAGCTTCAGCAGCACGCGGCCGAGGTCGTGCTTCAACACGTCCTCGGCCTCGCCCAGCTCGATGCCGGCTTGCTTGACGTAAGCCGCTCTGGCCTTGGCGTGGTACAGGTCGAGCGTGTCGATGTGGAAGCGCTCGTCGCGCGACACGAGCAGGTTCACTTTCAGCGCTTCCGGATTGAGCGGTTTCTTCCAGCCGCGCACGCGGTAGCGCCGGTCGCCGTAGGTCAGCACCAGGTCGTGCTCGTTTTGCTCGGCCGGCTCGTCGCTCTGCGGCGCGGGCGGTGTCACTTTTCACCCTAATGGCGCCACCGATTTTCGGCGTAATGGCGCCACTTTGACTGGCCGATTTTCGGGGCTCGAACGGGGGTGAAGGATGCGCGATTTTGCGCGTTTTGGCAACCGCGCTTTCGGGCCGATTTCG
>DASPMC010000042.1:0-64988 GCA_035627275.1 Noviherbaspirillum sp. | reverse complement strand
CTGAATGCAGCGGTGGAAGCGGCGCGAGCCGGCGAGCAGGGCCGCGGCTTTGCGGTGGTGGCGGCGGAAGTGCGCAACCTGGCGCAGCGTTCGGCAGGGGCGGCCAAGGAGATCAAGGCGCTGATCGGCGACTCGGTGGAGAAGGTGGACGCCGGCAGCAAGCTGGTGGATCAGGCGGGCAAGACGATGGACGAGATCGTGACCTCGGTCAAGCATGTGGCCGACATCATGAGCGAGATCACTGCCGCCAGCCAGGAGCAGAGCTCGGGTATCGAAGAGGTCAACCGCGCTATTGCGCAAATGGACGAGATGACCCAGCAGAATGCTGCGCTGGTCGAGCAGGCAGCAGCCACCGCCGAAAGCATGCAGCAACAGGCAGGCACTCTCTCGCAAGCTGTTGCTGTGTTCAAGGTGGATGGCATGGCAAGCATGGCGCTGCCCGCCGTGACGACGGTGCCGGCGGCTAGCCGTGCACCGCGTTCGTCAGAGCCCGTTCCGCGCACGCCCGTGCTGCCAAAAACTGCTGCCACGCCTGCGGCGCCGAAGCCGATCGCACGGAGCAAGCCAAACGTGCCGGCAAACGATGGCGGCGAATGGGAAGAGTTCTGAACCACGTGCCCTTGGGGGCACGTTTTTTTGTGCCAATTGGGGCACGATTGAAGTCTTGTTCCCTTGATTGTGATCGGTCGATGATAGCCATAATCTGACGCAGACATGAGATGTGCCAGGCGATTCTCCTTCGTCTGATCGGGCAGGGAGAGCTGATACGCCGGGCTGCATTGTGCTTTGGATATGCTACGCTGGAAGAGCGGGATCAAATACCGGGGGAGGCCGAATGAAGATCATGGAACAAAAATCGATTCGGTACATGGTCGTCGGCGCAGCAGCGGTTGCAGCGAGCATTGCGACGGCGGCGTTCGTCCTTTGGATCGCCCCCGGTTCCAGCTCCATTCTGCTTGCAGGGCTGGGAGCAGCGATTGCTGTCGCCATCTCCTGGCTCGCCGGGTCCAACGGTAACGGCGGCACAACGCACTTCGTCGAACAGATGGGGGAGGAGGTCGACCACATCATGATCGGTGCCGCAGAGACTTCCTACTTTGTGGATTCGATCAAGAAAAAGGTAGACCTCGACCTCCAGACCACGGAGGATATCGTCGGCAGGGCCCAGGAAACGGCACGGACGACCGACCAGATTGCAGCCAACGCCGAACGCGCGTCGAAAGTCGCTGCGGATGTCCGCGCCGAGAGCGTCGCCGGACGTACCGAAGTGGACCAGGGGTTGCGGCAGATCAGCAATGCACGGCAGGATGCACAGGTGGCTTCGGAAGTGATGAGCAAGCTGCAGGATAAATCCCGCCGGATCCATGTCATTACCGAAGTCATTAACGAGATTGCCGCACGCACCAACCTGCTGGCGCTGAATGCGGCGATCGAAGCGGCCCGCGCAGGCGAGCACGGGCGCGGTTTCGCCGTGGTGGCTGGAGAGGTGCGGCAGCTGGCGCAGCGTACAAAATCCGCTACCGACGATATCGGCGTGATGGTGCGGGAGATCAATGAAGAGGCCGAGCGGGCTGCTGCCGGGATGACCGCCTTGACGGAAAAAGTGAATGAGGCTGCGCATAATGTCGAGCGCGTGCATGCCTTCCTCGGGAACATCGAGCGATCTTCCGCCGCTTCGGAAAGTGAAATCCAGCAGATCGCGGGCGCTTCGCGCGAACATGTCGAATCGACGCACATCATTGCCGAGGCCATTTCCCGCATCCGTGACGGCATGCTGGCTACCGAGGAAGAGTTGCCGCGTGCAGCGACCTCTGCGATGATCCTGTCCGAGCGCGGCGAAATGCTGTTCGACGTGCTTTCGCATTCCAACGCCAAGACCTCGCACGACGAAATCCGCATTGTGGCCCAGCTGGCTGCAAGGGAGGTCGGCAAAGTGTTCGAGCAAGCGATTGCGAGTGGCCAGATCACCGAGGCGGCCCTGTTCGACCGCAAATACACGCCAATCCCGAACACCAATCCACAAAAGCACAAGACGGCATTCGACGCCTTTACCGATCGCGTCCTCCCTGCCATCCAGGAATCCATTCTCGAGAAGATGCCGCAGATTGCCTATGCCGGCGCAGTGGACAATAACGGATACTTCCCTACGCACAACCGGAAGTTTTCCAAGCCTTTGACCGGAAACTACGATGTGGACCTAGTCAACAACCGGACCAAGCGCATTTTTAACGACCGTACCGGTGCGCGCTGCGGTTCGAATACCAAGCCGTTCCTGCTCCAGACGTATAAGCGCGACACCGGGGAGGTGATGCACGACCTGTCTGCGCCCATTTACGTGAACGGCAAGCATTGGGGCGGCTTCCGGGTCGGCTACCGTTCCAGTGCGCCGGTTGCGCAGAGCGCTCCGGCTGCCGCCAAACCGGCCAGCGCACTGCCGGTGAAGCCCGGGCCGGGCGGACGCAAAGGATAGCGCCGTAATTACGGTATCGACGAATAAAAAGTGACGATTGACGGGAAAGAATTCTGGGTGTGGTGACTTCGGTAAGACAGAAGCAGGAAACTGGTAAAGAGTTCGAGTTTACGCCTCGTGACTTTGAACGGGTTCGGTCATTGATCTACAAGCGTGCGGGCATTGCCCTGGCGGACAGCAAGCAGGAGATGGTGTACAGCCGCCTGGCGCGGCGCTTGCGTGCTACCGGCATCCGTTCGTTTCAGGAGTATCTCGATGGGCTGGAGAGCAGGCAGGACAACGATGAGTGGGAAGCCTTTACCAACGCGCTGACCACCAACCTGACCTCGTTCTTCCGTGAAGCGCATCACTTTCCCATCCTTGCGGACCACGTGCGCGGCAAGAAGGATCCGATCACGGTCTGGTGTGCGGCCAGTTCGACTGGAGAGGAGCCGTATTCGATCGCAATGACCCTGTCCGAGGCACTCGGGTCGCTCACGCCACAGGCGCATGTGATCGCCACGGATATCGACACCAACGTACTTGCGACAGCCGCGGCCGGTATCTATCCGATCGAGCGGCTCGACAAGATGCCACCGGAGCAGGCCCGGCGTTTTTTCCTGCGAGGGAAAGGCGAGCGCTCCGGACTCGTACGTGTACGGCCGGAGCTGCGCCAGATGGTAACATTCAAGCAACTCAACCTGCTGTCGGAAGACTGGCCTGTGCAGGGGCCGTTCGACGCGATTTTTTGCCGAAATGTCATGATCTATTTTGACAAGCCGACGCAGGGTAAAATTCTCTCTCGCTTTGCGCCGCTGATGAAGCCGGATGCATTGCTGTTTGCCGGTCACTCCGAAAACTTTTTGTATGTATCCGATGCGTTCAAGCTGCGAGGCAAGACCGTGTATGAACTGGATCCCAACCGCGGCGCAGGCCATCGCGCGGTCCCACGCAGGACTGAGAAATAAGGTATGAGCTACGCCCTCGAAGAGCATTTTGCGACCAATGTCTACTACGATCGGACATTCGACTGCGACGCGGCGAAAATCCTTCCGGGCGAGTACTACTTCACCTGCAAGGACATGATGATCGTCACCGTCCTCGGGTCATGTGTGTCCGCTTGCATCCGGGACCGCGTCACCGGCATCGGCGGGATGAACCACTTCATGCTACCCGACGGCGGCGCCGACGGCGACAGCCCGGTATCGGCCTCCATGCGCTACGGCACCTATGCAATGGAAGTGCTGATCAACGATTTGCTGAAGGCGGGCGCACGACGCGAAAACCTCGAGGCCAAGGTATTCGGCGGCGGGAATGTGCTGCGCGGCTTCATCGCCATTAACGTCGGTGAGCGGAATGCGCAATTCGTCCGCGAGTACCTGCGCGCGGAAAACATCCGCGTAGTCGCAGAGGATCTCAATGACATCTACCCGCGCAAGGTTTACTTCTTCCCCCGCACCGGTAAAGTCCTCGTAAAGAAACTCAAGCAACTGAACAACAACACGCTGGTGAACCGCGAGCAGGATTACGCAAGCCGCCTGCAGACCACTCCGGTGGCGGGCGACGTCGAACTGTTTGGGTGAGTGTCCGGTTTAGAAAGCAAGCATCATGAAGATTAAAGTATTGATCGTGGACGACTCGGCGTTGATCCGCAGTGTGATGAACGAAATCATCAGCAAACAGCCGGATATGGAAGTGGTTGGTGTTGCCCCCGATCCCATCGTGGCACGTGACCTGATCAAGAGAACCAATCCTGACGTCCTCACGCTCGATGTTGAAATGCCGCGGATGGACGGCCTCGACTTCCTCGAAAAGCTGATGCGTCTGCGTCCCATGCCGGTCGTGATGGTGTCGTCCCTGACGGAGCGTGGTTCGGAAATCACCCTGCGTGCGCTGGAACTCGGCGCAGTGGATTTCGTTACCAAGCCCAAGCTCTCGATCCAGAGTGGAATGCTGGAGTATGCCGAGCTCATCACGGACAAGATCCGCGCCGCCGCAAAGGCAAGGGTCAGGGCGCGTACAGTGGCTCAGGCCGATGCGGTCAAGGGGCCGAGCGAAGGCCTGCCGCTGATTCGCAACCCGCTGACCAGTAGCGAAAAGCTGATCATCATTGGTGCATCCACCGGCGGCACTGAGGCGATCAAGGAATTCCTGATGCAGATGCCCTCGGATTGCCCGGGCATCCTGATCACGCAGCATATGCCGGAAGGCTTTACCCGTTCCTTTGCCAAACGCCTCGACGGCCTGTGCAAGATCACGGTGAAAGAGGCCGAGGGCGGGGAGCGCGTGCTGCCCGGCCATGCATTCATCGCACCCGGCCATTCGCACCTGCAGCTTGCGCGCAGCGGCGCCAACTACGTGACCCAGCTCGACCAGGGGCCGCCGGTGAACCGGCACCGTCCTTCGGTCGATGTGCTGTTCGAGTCCGCGGCACGGTGCGCGGGCAAGAATGCCGTCGGGGTGATCCTGACCGGGATGGGCAAGGACGGTGCGGCCGGCATGCTCAGCATGAAGAACGCGGGCGCCTATAACTTTGCGCAGGATGAGGCATCCTGCGTCGTGTTCGGCATGCCCAGGGAAGCAATCGCGATCGGCGCCGCACACGAAATTGGTGCGCTGCACGCTTTGCCGGGAATGGTGCTGGGATACCTGGCTGCGAACAGCAGCCGTGCATTGCGGGTATGAGGTATTGTCAGAAAATACACACTCTGTTTACCTCCTGTCGCTTTTCGTTGCAGCCGCAATAGAGCAACCTGCTTTAGGTGCATAATGAAGAGCGGAAGGATTATACTTAGGGCGGCTGTTGCACACTGCGAGTGGACGGCGCTTACAACGGTTTGAGAAACAATGGAGTAATTCATGGCTGGTCCAAATACGAAATTCTTGGTGGTTGACGATTTTTCGACGATGCGTCGTATCGTCCGCAATCTGCTGAAAGAATTGGGCTACACGAATGTCGATGAGGCAGAAGACGGTGCCATGGCGCTCTCCAAACTGCGCAGCGAGCAGTTCGACTTTGTCATCTCCGACTGGAACATGCCGGTGATGGACGGACTGACCATGCTGCAGAATATCCGTGCCGATGCGGCGCTGGCAAAACTGCCGGTGCTGATGGTCACGGCGGAAGCGAAGAAGGAAAACATCATTGCGGCGGCCCAGGCCGGTGCAAATGGCTACGTCGTGAAACCCTTTACCGCGGCTACCCTGGACGAAAAGCTGACGAAGATTTTCGAGAAGCTGGAAAAAGTAGGTGCCTGACGTGAATCAGGCTCTGAACCAGCCCAAGACCGGCTCAGAGGGCATTCCGCAGGACGAGATGCTCGCGCGGGTCGGTCAGATGACGCGCATGTTGCATGACAACTTGCGCGGGCTGGGTTTCGACAAGCTGATTGCCAAGGCTGCGCATGAAATTCCGGACGCGCGCGACCGGCTGGACTATGTCGCGAAGATGACGGAACAGGCCGCGCAGCGCGTACTGACGGCGACTGAAACGGCGAGCCCGGTCCAGGACAGGATCGAGGCGGAAGCGGGGGCTCTTGCCCGGGAGTGGCAGGCTGCAATGGTGGCGGCATTCTCGGAGCAGCAGTGCCGCATGCTGGCCGAACGCACGGTGTCGTTCCTGGGCGAGACGCGCGACGGCGCTGCGCTCACCAAGCAGCAACTGATGGACATCATGATGGCCCAGGACTTCCAGGACCTGACCGGCCAGGTGATCAAGAAGGTCACCGAGCTTGCGCATAACATTGAACAGCAACTCGTCCAGCTCCTCGTCGATTATTCGCCGGCCGAAGTGCGCCGCGACGTCGGTTCGGGCCTGCTGAACGGCCCGCAGATCAACCCGACGGGAAATGCCGATGTCGTGTCCAACCAGAGCCAGGTCGACGACCTGCTGGAAAGCCTCGGTTTCTGAACATGTCGACGTCCTCTGCGTCGATCACTATTCCCACCAAATAACGAGCCATGCAACAAGAGCACTATATTGTTCGGGAGCCGCTGCTCAACTCTCAGGAAAGAGTGCTCGGCTACGAGTTGTACTGGCAGGATGCCGTTGCGCCGGGAAAAAGGCCGGCGGAAGTGGAGATTGTCTCCCTGGCACAGTTCGTCGCCGAACAGCTCAATAACGCCGAGACCGGTGCGTTGCTGGGCGACCAGATCATCTTCATTGAGGCGACGCCATCCCTGCTGGAGCATCCGGCGCTGACCGAATTGCCGCCGAAAGGAACGGTTTTCGCATTGCGTGGCGATGATATCAATGGAGAAGCCGCGGTTGCGGCTATTCATGCTGCGCGCGCAAAGGGATTTGGCATTTCGATCAGAAATACCAACCTTGCGAACGTGGACAAGAATCTGCTGCCGCATTTGTCGCATTTCGAGCTGCAGGTGGGGGCGGCGGACTTCGTTCCGCAAGTGCAGCTGTATCGCTCTCTCGGCATGCCGTCACTTCGTCTGGTGGCGCGGAACGTCTCCAACTGGCAGGCATACGACGTCTGTGCGCAACTCGGCATGTACGCATTCGTCGGTCAATTGCACCTCTCGCCACGGCCAGGCAATCACTCGAAGGAGCTTAATCCCGCGCAGGCCATGATTCTCCAGCTGATGGACATGGTGCGGCGCAATGCGGATGTGAAGCAGCTCGAAGGTGTGCTCAAACGCGACGCGGCCTTGTCCTATAAATTACTGCGCTACATCAATTCTGCCGGCTTTGGCCTCGGCTGCGAGATCCAATCGCTCAAGCATGCAGTGACCATGCTCGGTTATTCACCCCTGTACCGCTGGCTGGCGCTGTTGCTGGCGACGGCGACGACCACGGGCTATTCCCCGGTGCTGATGCAGACCGCGGTCATCCGCGGCCGGTTTGCCGAGCTGCTCGGCAGCACCTTCCTGCCGAAGAATGAAGCCGAAAACCTGTTCGTCGCCGGCATGTTTTCCCTGCTCGACAAGCTGCTTGGCGTGCCGATGGAGGACGTGCTGGAGAAGATCCAGCTGTCCGAGTCGGTGACCCAGGCGCTGCTGTCGCGCGAGGGCATTTACGGCCCCTTCCTCGCGCTGGCGGAGGCCTGCGAATTGAACTCCCCGGATGTCGATTCGATGGCGATGTCGCTCTGCATCAGCGCCAAGCAGGTGAACCAGGCGCAGATGTCCGCCTTGGCCTGGACGCAAAGCCTGAAGATGTAATCCCTCGCACCCGTTGCTCCGCAGCATGGAATAACGGGTGGTTTCCTCACTTATTCCCCGGATAGTCATTCTGTTACTTCGAGAATAATTCTTCCTATTCGTCCCCAGTGCGTCATCCGCAGCGCATTGCGGGACCAGATAGGAGCCGGCGGTGGCCGAAGACAGCGATCTCGAAAGAACAGAACCAGCGTCGCCCAGAAGACTGGAGCAGGCGCGAGAGGAAGGCGACGTTCCCCGTTCGCGGGAGCTGGCCACCTGTACGGTTCTGCTGGCTGCCGGGCTCGGGCTCTGGTTCACCGGCGAGGGGTTGGTCCGCCGCCTCAACAGCATGCTGGCGTCCAGCCTGACGCTGGAACGGGAACAGGCTTTCGATTTCAGCCTTCTGCTTACGCGTATCGTGCCTGGATTGGCGGACGTCCTTATTGGCATTGCTCCCTTGGCCGGAATCCTGCTGATTGCTGCCGTCGCTTCGCCGCTGTTGATTGGTGGTTGGCTATTCAGTACTAAAGCACTGACTCCCAATTTCGCCCGACTCAATCCAATGAGCGGGCTGGGCAACATGTTCTCCACGCGGGCGCTTGTGGAACTGGTCAAGGCAATCGGCAAGACCTTGCTGATCGGTGTCATTGCCTGGCAAGTGGTATCCAGCCAGACCGAGGCCATGCTCGCGTTGGGTGCCGAGCCGCTCGCCTCGGGCGGAGCGCACCTCGGTCATTTGCTGCTGACCGGCTTCATCACCATCGTTTGCGGTCTCGTCATCATCGCGCTGATCGATGTGCCTTATGTTATGTGGCATTACGCGAACAAGCTGAAGATGACACGCGAAGAGGTGCGCCAGGAATCCAAGGAATCCGACGGCGATCCGATGGTCAAGGCGCGCATCCGGCAGATGCAGCGTGAAATGGCGAAGCGTCGCATGATGGCTGAAGTTCCCACTGCAGATGTCATCGTGACGAACCCGACCCACTTTGCCGTAGCACTCAAATACACCGAAGGGAAAATGCGTGCGCCGACCGTTGTGGCCAAGGGCGCTGATGATGTCGCTGCCAAAATCCGGGAAATTGCGGCTGAACACCGGGTTCCGATGCTGGAAGCGCCGCCCCTTGCGCGTGCGCTTTATCGTCACACTGACCTTGGCGAAGAAATTCCTGCTGCGCTCTATACGGCGGTTGCGGAAGTGCTTGCTTATGTGTTCCAGCTCCGGGTCTACAAGGAGCATGGCGGTGTGCGTCCGACCGAGCCTGGTCAGATTGACGTACCTCCCGATCTGGATCCGTTCAATGCCGCTTCCAAAGCGCCGGATAATGGATTGATGCAATGAACAGCCTGAATTTACCAGCATGGCTGTCGGGTTCGCAGAGCAAGGCGCTCGCGGCACCTATCCTCATTGTCATGATGCTGGCAATGATGGTGCTCCCGCTGCCGGCATTTGCGCTCGACATTTTGTTCAGCTTTAACATCGCGCTGTCCATCATCGTTCTGCTTACCAGCCTGTATACGGTGAAGCCGCTCGATTTCATGGTTTTCCCGACTGTGCTTCTGGTCAGCACAATGCTGCGGCTCTCTCTGAACGTGGCATCGACGCGCGTCGTGCTGACGGAAGGTCATACCGGTCCCGACGCGGCAGGCAAGGTCATTGAAGCATTCGGACACTTCCTGATCGGCGGCAACTACACCGTCGGTATCGTGGTGTTCATCATCCTGACCATCATCAATTTCGTTGTTGTGACAAAGGGCGCAGGCCGTATTGCCGAAGTGGGGGCGCGTTTTGCGTTGGACGCGATGCCAGGCAAGCAGATGGCGATCGACGCCGACCTGAATGCCGGCATGATCGGTGAGCAGGAGGCCCGCCGCCGCCGCACCGAAGTCGCCCAGGAAGCAGAGTTCTACGGCGCGATGGACGGTGCGAGCAAATACGTGCGCGGTGACGCCGTCGCAGGCATCCTGGTCACGATCATCAACATCTTCGGCGGCCTGATCGTGGGCATGGTGCAGCATGACCTGGCATTCGACGCAGCGATCAAGAATTACACCCTGTTGGCAATCGGCGACGGCCTGGTTGCTCAGATTCCTTCGTTGATTATTTCCACCGCTGCAGGCGTGGTGGTATCGCGCGTGGCGAGCGAGCAGGATATCGGCGGCCAGCTGGTCAACCAGCTGTTTGCAAAGCCGGACGTGCTCTACATCACCGGCGGCATCATTGGCGGCATGGGACTGATCCCCGGCATGCCCCACATCGCATTCATTCTGTTGGGTGGTGCGCTGGCTGGCGGAGCCTATCTTCTGAAGAAACGTGCCGAGAAAGCCGCCGAAGCGCCGGCGCCGGAACCCGAAGTGCAGATGACTACTCCCGAAGTGGAAGAGGCAAGCTGGCAGGACATCATGCCGGTCGATACATTGGGCCTGGAGGTTGGCTACCGTCTGATTCCGTTGGTTGACAAGGGACAGAACGGCGAGCTTCTGCGTCGCATCAAAGGCATTCGCAAGAAGTTTGCGCAAGAGGTCGGGTTCCTTTCGCCGCCTGTCCATATCCGTGACAACCTCGAGCTCAAGCCTTCCGCTTATCGCATTACTCTGAAGGGGGTAGAGGTCGGTAACGGGGAGGCATTCGTCGGGCAGTTCCTCGCCATCAATCCAGGCATGGTACAGGGCAACCTTCCAGGTGCCGTGACGACCGACCCTGCGTTTGGACTGCCTGCGGTCTGGGTTGATGCCGGAATGCGTGAACAGGCACAAGCCATGGGCTATACCGTGGTCGATACCGGCACCGTGATCGCTACCCACCTGAACCACCTGATTACTACCCACGCCGCCGAGCTGCTCGGCCGCCAGGAGGTGCAGCAACTGCTCGACCATCTCGGCAAGGAATCGCCCAAGCTGGTCGAGGATCTTGTGCCCAAGGCGGTTTCCCTGTCGACCCTGCAAAAGGTGCTGCAGAACCTGCTTATCGAAGGTGTGCATATTCGCGACATGCGTTCCATCATCGAGACGCTTTCGGAATACGCGCCGGTCACGCAGGATCCGAACGAGCTCACTGCGCAGGTGCGCATTGCCCTCGGCCGTGCCATTGTTCAGCAGATTTTCCCGTCGTCCAACGAGCTGTCAGTCATCACCCTCGACAGCCGCCTGGAACGCATTCTGATGCAGGCACTGCAATCGAGCGGCCCGGATGGCGCCGGCATCGAACCCGGCCTCGCCGATACGATCGCCCAGCAGGCCGAGCGCGCGGCGCGCCAGCAGGAGCAGATGGGATTGCCGCCGGTATTGCTCGTGCCCGGACCGTTGCGGGCGTTGCTGGCGCGCTTCCTGCGTCGCGCACTGCCGCAGCTCAAGGTCCTGTCGCACGCAGAACTTCCTGATTCCAAGACGATTCGAGTTACAAGCCTAGTTGGAGGCCAAGCATGAACGTAAGAAAATTCTCCGCAAAGACGTCGCGCGATGCGTGGCGCCAGGTGCGCGAAGCGCTCGGGCCCGATGCGGTGATCCTCTCCAACCGAACCATCAATGGCATGGTCGAGATCCTCGCGCTCGCACCGGAAGACATGTCCGCGCTCGCCGAGCCTGTGATCGAGAAACCGGCCAAGCAGCCGCTTTCGGAATCGACGCTTGCCGTATTCGGCGTCAAGCGACAGCCCGAAGCCGCGCCGCAAGCTACCCCACAAGCCGCCCCTGCCGCTTTTGGCGCAGGCCGCCCCATCGACAGCGATCAGGCCGCCAATCTTGCGGATGCGCTTGCTGCCAGCCGCAGCACTCCGCAGACCAGGGAGCGCAGCAGCGCCGATATTTCGGAAGTCATGTCCGAACTGCGTGCCATGCGCGGCATGCTTGAATCGCAACTCGCTGAGATCGCCTGGAGTGGCCAGCAGAAGCGCGAGCCGATCAAGGCCAACGTCATGCGCGAGCTGTTGTCCGCCGGATTCAGCGCCAGCCTCGCACGCTACGTGACGCAGAAATTGCCGGCGAGCGAGAAGACGGACAACGGCCTCTCCTGGGTCAAGTCAGTCCTGGCACGCAACCTCAACGTGGTGGGCAACGAGAACGAAATCCTCGAGAAGGGCGGTGTCTATGCATTGGTCGGCCCGACCGGCGTGGGCAAGACAACCACCACGGCCAAGCTCGCCGCACGTTGCGTCATGCGCCATGGCGCCGGCAAGCTGGCCCTGATCACGACCGATGGTTATCGTATCGGCGGCTACGAACAGCTGCGTATCTACGGCAAGATCCTCGGCGTGATGGTGCACTCGGTGAAGGATGAAACCGACCTGCGCATCGCCCTGGAGGAATTGAAAAGCAAGCACACCGTTCTTATCGACACCGTCGGCATGGGCCAGCGCGACAAGATGGTGGCCGAGCAGATCGCGATGCTGTCGGGCACCGACGCCAAGGTGAAGCGCCTGCTGTGCATGTCCGCCACGTCAACCGGTGAGACGCTCAACGAAGTCGTCCGCTCCTATCAGGGTGGCGGCCTCGCGGGCTGCATCATCACCAAGCTGGACGAGGCGGCAACCGTGGGCAACGTGCTCGACGTGCTGATTCGCCAGAAACTCAACCTGTATTACGTCGCCAACGGCCAGCGCGTGCCGGAAGACCTGCATGTGCCCAACCAGCACTATCTGATCGACCGCGCGTTCAAGCTCAAGCGCGAGACGGCGCCGTTCCAGTACCAGGACGACGAACTGCCGCTGATCATCGGCGGCACGGCAGCAGCGATGAATGACAAAGGTTTGCGCGAGGTGACCCTTGGCTAGTTTCGATTTCGACCAGGCGGAAGGTCTGCGGCGCATGCTCGCCGGCCCGAAGCCGCGCGTATTTACCTTCCTGTCGGCGGCATCGGGCGAAGAAAAGGGCGCGATGCTGGTGAACCTCGGCGCGTCGCTTGCGCAGGCGGGGCGCGATGTGCTGCTGCTCGACGCGTCTCTCGCCTCGGAAGGCATCGCCTCCCGCTTGGATGCACTGCGCGGCGCAACGCTAACGCAGATCGCGCGCGGCGAGCGCAAGCTTGACGAGGCGATCCAGCAGATGCCACAGGGGTTCGGCGTGGCTGCGCTCAAACGCGGTCCGCAGAACAGCGCCGTCAAGAATACCGAACTGGCGAGCAAGATGGATGAGGCGTTCGACACACTGTCCACCCGTGCCGACATCGTCGTTGTCGACGCCGAGCTGGACAAGGAAGATTCACTCGCTATCCCGGCGCTGAACGAAACGGAAATCGTCATCCAGGTCGCCAACACCCCGGAATCGATCAAGTCGGCGTACACGCTGATCAAGCGCCTCAACAGCAAGCTGGGCCGCCGTCCGTTCAGCATCCTGGTCACCGGCGCCTCGGACAAGGAGGCGCAGGTCGTGTACGAAAACATGGCAAAAGCCGCCAACCGTTATCTGGCTGTCAAGCTCAACTCGATGGGCTCGGTACCGGCGGATGAACATTTGAAGCGCGCCATGCACCTTGGCCGCGCGGTGGTCGATGCCTTCCCGCTGGCGGGGGCATCAGTGGCATTCAGGCGTCTTGCAGGGAGGGTTGTATTGTCGGATATGGCCGCAGCGGGATAACATGGGGGTTTTTGAGGGTGTTATGAACCAGGGAAGGGGGCGCGTTCGGTCGAGAAGGGATGCAGTGCTAGGCGCGGCGCGCCGCTCAGACTGGGCGTCTGAGCAAGCGTCGCAACAACGCAATGTGTCCCTTCTCGATCGAACCCTCCGGGCAGCCCCGAGAACCGGCCGCCTGCGGTGTTGCAACTCCTTGCCGTGGAACCACCACGGCGCGTCGCTGCGCCTAGCATTCGGCCGGTTCTCGGGGCTGCGCGCCCCCTTCACTGGTTCATAACACCCTCCAAGGATGGTGTCGAATCCGGCACCCGAAAACTATGTACACCGTTAGCGGAAAATCGGACAAGAACCAGCTGCTGGAGGAGCACGCGCCTCTGGTCAAGAAGCTGGCGCACCAGATGAAGGCCAAGCTGCCGCCGAGCGTGGAGGTGGACGATTTGATCCAGGCCGGCATGATCGGACTACTGGATGCCGTCGGCCGCTACGAGGAAAGCCACGGCGCGCAGTTCGAGACCTATGCGGTTCAGCGCATCCGCGGCGCGATGCTGGACGAGCTGCGCAACAGCGACTGGCTGCCCCGCGGCATTCGCCAGAATATGCGCAAGATCGAAGTTGCGATGAATAAATTGCAACAAAAGCTCGGACGCGCACCGCTGGAAGCGGAAATCGCCAAGGAATTGAAGATCCCCCTGGAGGAATACCAGGAGATGCTCAACGAAGGCAGCGGCCACCAGCTTGTGTACTACGAGGATTTCCACGACAAGGACGAAAGCGAACACTTCCTCGACCGTTACTGCATCGATGAACAAAGCGACCCACTGCAGGCGTTGATGAACACCGGGTTCCGCGAAGCGGTCATCCGTGCGATCGAAGCGCTGCCCGAGCGGGAGAAGATCCTGATGGGCCTTTACTACGAACAGGAGATGAACCTGAAGGAGATCGGTGCCGTTATGGGCGTGTCCGAATCGCGCGTCTGCCAGTTGCACAGCCAGGCCATCGCACGTATGCGTGCAAGATTGCGGGAGCAGGCGTGGACTGGGCTAGCCTAGCCGGACTGCTGCTCGGCGTCGCCGGCATCCTCTCCGGCCAGGCGCTGGAGGGGGGGCATATCGATTCGCTGATCCAGCCGGCGGCGTTCGTGATCGTGGTGATCGGCACCATGGGAGCGGTACTGCTGCAAAGTGGGACGGCCACCTTCCTGCGCGGCGCATCCATGCTACGCTGGATTTTCGTTCCCCCGGAAGACAAGTCGCACGACCTCTCGAAGGAAATCAGCTTGTGGAGTGCGACCGCACGCAGGGAGGGGCTGTTGAGCCTGGAACGATTCGTCGAGTCGGTGCAGGATGGATTCACGGTCAAGGGCCTGCGCCTGATCGTCGATGGCATCGATCCTTACAAGATCCGTGAAATCCTCGACGTCGACATCTCCACCTATGAGCGGCGCGAGCGCCAGGCGATCAAGATATGGGAAGCGGCTGGTGGCTATGCGCCGACCATCGGCATCCTCGGTGCCGTCCTCGGCCTGATCCAGGTAATGGAAAATCTGACGGATCCGAGCAAGCTTGGCGGCGGTATCGCCGTGGCCTTCGTTGCGACCATCTATGGTGTCGGCTTGGCCAACCTCGTGTTCCTGCCCATCTCGAACAAGCTCAAGACGATCGTTGCCGACGAAGTGCGCCGGCGCGAAATGCTGGCCGACGTCTTCTGCAGCGTAGCTAACGGCGACAATGCGCGCGTGATCGAAGAGCGCATACTGGCCTATCGCTAGCCCCGGATCGGCACATCATGGCGCGAAAAAAGTACGACGAAGAAACCGACAACCATGACCGTTGGCTGGTTTCCTATGCCGACTTCATTACCTTGCTATTCGCGTTCTTTGTTGTGATGTATGCGCTGTCTTCCGTCAATGAAGGCAAGTACCGTGTTCTGTCCAATTCCCTATTGAACGCCTTCGGCCGGGTACAGACCGCGCCTATCCAGGGCGAACCGCAACCGGCACCAGGGGGGCTGCTGCGCGCGCTGCCGCCGCGACAGCGAACGAGCGAAGCCGTGCGCAGGGAGAAGGAGCAATTGACCGGTATGGCGCGCAGCCTCCAGCAAGTGATGGCGCCGCTTGTCCAGCAGGGCAAGGTGCGCGTCACCCAGTCGGCGCGCGGCATCAACGTGGAAATCAATGCCAGCGTACTGTTTGCGCCGGGAGATGCCCGTTTGTCCGAGGACAGCATCCAGGCGCTACGCGCGGTGGCCGAGGTGCTGCGCGATGACGACCACGCGATCCAGGTTGAAGGGCATACCGACAGCGTGCCGATCAAGAATGCTCAGTTCCCGTCAAATTGGGAGCTCTCGTCGGTTCGTGCCAGTAGCGTGGTAAGGCTGTTCATTGAAAGCGGCATCGCCGAGAAACGGCTTACCGCGGTCGGCCACGGACCGACGCAGCCTGTGGGGCCGAACGATACGATCGAGGGGCGGATGCGCAACCGACGGGTTTCGGTGATGATCCTGTCCAATATCCCGGAAAATGCGACTGAAGTGCCGGTAACGGTGCCTAGATAACCGGGGGCTGGGGATAAGAATAGGGCAGGCCGGCAAGCCGGCCAAAGCGGCAAGGCGGTCAGCCGACCACCAGCTTGCGCTTGTTGGGCTGCGTTGCGGACTGGCCATTGGGGCCGTACATGGCACCGCCTTGTGGCGTGCCGTGCAGGATATTCAGTGCAGCCTGGTTGCGTCCCATGTGCTGGCCAATCAGCAAGCCGTTCACGCGGTTCAGCTCTTTTGCTTCCCGCGCCAGCTCCAGCAATTCCTTCCATGACTTGCCGGCGGCGGGGTTGCTGCCACCATCCACCCATTTCTGCATGCCGGTTTCGCTGGCGTCGAAGCCGGCGCCGGCGAGGGCGTGATGACGGTTTTGGGCGAGTTCGCCCATGCGGACGACGATTTTCGTCTTTTCTTCGGTAAGCTTGGCCAGCTCATCGACATCGGCGTTGATGAGATGCGATTGCTCCTGCTTGAGTACCTCGAGCAGGGCGGCTGCGGCGCGGAGTTCTTCTCCCAGGCTCTGGGCCAGGCTGTTACCTAAAGACTGCATGTATCTTATGCCTTGCGTGTGCGGATCAGGTCGTTGACCGTGTCGAGCAGCCCGTTGGCGACCTTTTCAGCGTCAACCTGGAAGCGGCCCTCGGCGATCGCGGCCTTGATTTCTTCCACCTTTTTCGCGTCGAAAACGCTGTTGCCGCCCAGTTGCGTAAGCGATTCCAGCTTCGACGACAGATGTACCGTGCCGGACTCGGACGGGGCTTGGCTGACAGCCCCCGCCTTGTCGGCGCCTTTTCCCGCCCGGGTTTGCGTTGTGCCAACGCCCAACCCAGCGGTTTTTTTCAGTGAATCATCGATTTTCACGGCAATTTCCTTGTCTGGTTGGTCTTCTACTGCTTGTCATCTTTCTTATCGACCCAATTCGCAGAAACTTTAGCATCTAAATGATGATTCTGGCGGATTCAGGAGAAAGCTTCTCGGTCAGTATGTTACTTCCACCACACCGCCAGCCCGGGCGACGCCGCTAATTACCTGGCCGGAAGCCGTCCGGGCTTGGGCGACTTGGCCTTCGGTAGCGTTATTCAATGCTTTGGCTTCTGCGGAAATACTGAAGCCGGGACCGTTAGATACCAATCGAACCGTCTGCCCCTGCTGGACCGCCTGTTGAGCGCGCAACGTGTCGTTCCGGAGCGGAATGCCTGTGGTGAGAGAGACGGTAACGGTCCTGCCTACGGCCTGGGAAGTGTGGGTAATGACGCCATTTGGCAACGCCGTCAGGTCTCCCTTGATCCGCACTACGTCGTTCGGCCCGATTGTCTGGCCCTGTGCCAATGGGGCGGCCGCAACGACGTATTCTCCAATGACCTGTACGGTCGCGCCGACGTAGATCGTCCACGGCGAAGGCGTGGTGCAACGCACTCCCACCGTCGTCTTTCCCCATACCCGGCTGCCCTTGGGGAGAAATGCCTCCGGCGCTGCGCATGCCGCAAGATTGGTGCGAGCATCGATCTGGCCGACCTGGATATTCACATCGCCCGGCAGGCCGGATGCCTGCACACGCAGGAATTGTTCAACCACTTGCCGCAATGCGGCGGTGTCCTGGCGTTGGGCCTGGGCGTGGCTGATCCCCGCCGGTAGGGCGAGAGCGGCAAGCAGTGCGAAGCGGAGGGGGAGGGGCGGATTCATTGCAGGTTCCATGGTATCCGCCGGACGTCAATTCAAAAGCCTGAATAGGCCGCGGTTTTGGAGTCTTATTGTTTGATCAGCGTGACATCGCCGTCCGTATGATCAAGCCTACATTAATCCATCATCGGCTTGATTTGTAATTTTGATAACTGTCGATTTCCGGAGATTGGCATGATTGGGAAGCTTGACGAGGCGTTGCACTTTCAGCAGACCGCGCTGCGGCTGCGCGCCGAGCGCCAGCAAGTGCTGGCGTCGAATATTGCGAATGCGGATACGCCCAATTACAAGGCGCGGGATATCGACTTCAGCTCGGCCCTGAAGCAGGCGGTTTCGGCTGTCAATGTTTCGACGGCTGAAGTGCTTGTCAAGACGTCGCCGGCGCACTTGGGTGGCAATCCGGCGGGGTTGACCGCTAGCGGTGTTCCGGTCTTGTACCGGACCGCGTCCCAGGGAAGCGTCGACGGGAATTCTGTCGACATGGATGTGGAGCGCGCCCAGTTTGCAGATAACGCGATGCGTTACGAGGCCGGCGTCACGTTTGCTGCCGGACAGTTGAAGAAACTGCTTTCCGCGGTTCAGGGGCAATAATCATGTCACTCTTTAATATCTTCAATGTGGCGGGTTCGGCGATGAGCGCCCAGGGGCAGCGCCTGAATACCGTGGCGAGTAACCTTGCCAATGCCGATAGCACCACCAGCGCGACGGGGCAAACCTACCGCGCGAAGCATGTGGTGTTCCAGGCCATACCGACAGCCAATCCTGCCGCAGCCGGCGTGAAGGTGCAGCAGGTTGTCGAAGATCCGACGCCGCCCAAAATGGTGTATGACCCCAAGCATCCGCAGGCCGATGAGAAAGGCTATGTCGCCATGCCGAATGTGAATGTGGTGGAAGAGATGGTCAACATGATTTCGGCATCGCGCTCCTACCAGAACAATGTCGATACGATGAATGCGGCCAAGACCATGCTGCTGAAGACGCTGACGCTGGGTCAGTGAGCGAGGAGTTCTGAATGACTACCGTGAAAACCAGTAATGCGATCGACGACCTGATGGCGGCGATGAACCCGAAGAGCAATGCGACGAAGTCGACTGCGGACGCCGCGCAGGATCGCTTCATGACACTGCTCGTCACGCAGATGAGGAACCAGGATCCGCTGAATCCGCTCGATAATGCGCAAGTGACGAGCCAGTTGGCCCAGCTGTCGACGGTGACAGGCATCGACAAGCTGAATACGACCATGCAGGCACTGATGAGCAGCTATCAATCGAGCCAGACGGTGCAGGCCGCGGACATGATCGGTCACGGCGTCCTTGTGCCCGGTTCCGACCTGAATCTTGTGGAAGGCAAGTCTTTGCTCGGCCTCGAACTGCCGTCCCAAGCCGATAATGTCAAGATCACGATTTCCGACTCGACCGGCGCTACAGTGCGTACGATCGATCTCGGCCCGCAGAAGGCCGGCATCGTACCGATCGCCTGGGATGGAAAGACCAACAGCGATACGCAGGCGGCAAACGGAAAATATACCTTCAAGGTGAAAGCGACCTTCGGTGACGAAAAGGTTGAAGCGACGACGCTGTCCTTCGGCGCCGTAAGCAGCGTCACCACGAATGCACAGGGCGTGAAGCTGAACCTGCCCGGTGTTGGCGAATTCAACATGGCCGATGTTCGGCAAATCCTTTAAACCTGTTGCCGAATAGTCTGAATCAAGGAGAAATGAAATGAGTTTTCAACAAGGTCTCAGCGGTCTGAATGGCGCATCGAAGCAGCTGGAAACGATCGGCAACAACATCGCGAACGCCAATACCGTGGGCTTCAAGTCGGCGGTGACGCAGTTTTCCGATGTGTACGCGAACTCCCTCAGCGGCACGTCCGGCCTCGGCACCGCGGGCATCGGTACTCGCGTTTCCCAGATCGCGCAGCAGTTCAGCCAGGGCAACATCACCGCATCGAACAGCTCGCTTGACATGGCGATCAATGGCGGCGGCTTTTTCCGCCTCAATAAGAACGGGGCGATCAGCTATGCGCGTAACGGCCAGTTCCAGATCGACAAGGATGGTTATCTGGTGAGTTCCGATGCCGGTCGCCTGACCGGGTTCCTTGCAAGTAATACCGGTGTGCTTCAGACTGGCACGCCGACCGATCTGCGAATCAGTACGGCAGACCTTGCGCCTCAGCAGACTGTCGAGATCGAGGCGCAATTGAACCTGGATTCGCGAGCGACTGCACCGGCGGCGGCGTTTAACGCGACCGACGCGACCACGTACAACAACTCGACCTCGGTCACGGTATTCGACAGCCTGGGTAATTCCCACGTTGTGCAGCTTTACTTCCGCAAGACCGCTGCGAATACGTGGGCTGTCCATGCTTCGAGCACCAGCGGTACCATCGCAGCGGCGCCGGTCATGACGCTCACGTTCAATTCGGCCGGCGTTTTGCAAGCGCCGCTCACAGGAACCTTCAGCATGGCATTGACCAACGGTGCGACAACACCGATCAATGGTGCGACAGGGATAACGCTCGACTTCAACAACACCACGCAATTTGGATCGGCTTTTGGCGTCAATGCGCTGACCCAGGACGGTTTTGCGTCTGGCCGCCTGTCTGGCTTCAACATCGGCTCCGACGGCACGATTACCGGCCGCTACACCAACGGCAAGACCTCGACGCTGGGCCAGGTTGTGCTCGCCAACTTCAGCAACCCGAATGGCTTGCAGCCGCTGGGTAACAACCAGTGGGCGGAAAGTGCTGCTTCCGGCGTCGCGCTGGTCGGCGCGCCTAATACCGGGCGGCTCGGCCTGATTCAATCGTCGGCAACCGAAGACTCGAACGTGGACTTGACCGCCGAACTGGTGAACATGATTACGGCGCAGCGCGTCTTCCAGGCAAATGCGCAAACCATCAAGACGCAAGACCAGGTTCTTCAGACGCTGGTCAACCTGAGGTAACGACGCAATTGGCAGTGCAGGCAACGGTGCCTGCATTGACGGGAGAAATATATGGATCGGCTGATCTATACAGCCATGACCGGCGCGAAGCACATCCTGGAACAGCAGGCAAATACTTCGCATAACCTGGCAAATGCGACCACGACTGGTTTCCGTGCGCAGCTGGATTCGTTCCGCGCAGTCCCGGTCATCGGGGAGGGCTTGCCGACACGCGCTTTCGTCGTGGATGCCACGGTCGGTTCGGACTTCACGCCTGGTCCTATCCAGAACACCGGGCGCGATCTCGATGTCGCGGTGCAGGGAAAGGGCTGGATTGCAGTGCAGCTCGAGGATGGCACGGAAGCCTATACACGCAACGGCAGCTTCAAGATCAGTGAAAACGGCGTGTTGCAGACGCAAGGCGGCATCAATGTGATGGGTGATGCCGGTCCGATCGCCATTCCTCCCGATGTGACGGTCACTGTCGGCAAGGATGGCACGGTGTCCGCCATTACCACTGTCGGCAAGCCGGGCGCCGCGACACCGCTGGGACGCATCAAGCTGGTCAACCCGCCCGAGGATACGATCGTGCGCGGCGATGACGGGCTGTTCCGCATCAAGGGTGGTGGCGAGGCGGACGCAGATGCCAGCGTCGTCGTCATCGGTGGTTCGCTTGAAGGCAGCAATGTCAACGTTGTGGATGCCATGGTCAACATGATCAGCCTGGCCAGGCAATTCGAGATGCACATGAATATGTTGAAGAATGCTGAAAGCAATGAGCAGAAAGCATCGCAGCTTATGTCATTGACTGGCTGAGGTCGGTCGAAAATGTAAATAACCTGCCGACTCCAAGATCTTTGTCGGCCGAAAACGGTTACTGGAGAAAAGAATGATTCGTTCCCTGTGGATTTCAAAAACCGGTCTCGATGCGCAGCAGACGCAAATGGACGTCATTTCCAATAACCTGGCCAACGTTAATACTGCCGGCTTCAAACGTTCGCGCGCAGTGTTCGAAGATCTGCTGTACCAGACTCTGCGCCAGCCGGGCGCACAGTCATCACAGCAGACTCAGCTGCCGACCGGCCTGCAGATTGGTACCGGTGTACGTCCGGTCGCTGCCGAGCGCGTGTTCACCCAGGGCAATCTCCAGCAAACCAATAATGAGAAAGACATCGCGATTCAAGGCGCTGGCTTTTTCCAGGTGCTGATGCCGGACGGCACGGCTGCTTACACGCGCGACGGATCGTTCAGCATCGACAGCCAGGGGCAGATCGTTACCGCAAGCGGATACGTCGTCCAGCCGGCCGTCACCATTCCGGCCAATGCCATCACGATGAGCATCGGTCGCGATGGCACG
Source organism: Noviherbaspirillum sp. (assembly GCA_035627275.1). GTDB lineage: Bacteria > Pseudomonadota > Gammaproteobacteria > Burkholderiales > Burkholderiaceae_D > Noviherbaspirillum. The sequence goes on along the minus strand of DASPMC010000042.1, from coordinate 43,318 downwards.
GTTTCTGTGACGCAGCCCGGTGTGACCGCACCGGTCCAGGTCGGCACATTGCAGCTGTCGACTTTCATCAATCCGGCTGGCCTCGAGGCACGCGGCGAGAACCTGTATGTGGAAACTGCCGCATCCGGCAGCCCCAGCACCAATACGCCAGGCAGCAATGGCGCCGGCACGCTGGCGCAAGGCTATGTGGAGACGTCGAACGTCAACGTGGTCGAGGAACTGGTCAGCATGATCCAGACGCAACGCGCGTACGAGATCAACAGCAAGTCGATCCAGACCTCCGACCAGATGCTGCAGCGGTTGTCCCAGCTCTGAAGCATGAACTCGTGACGAGAGTGATATGAAGCGACTGATTGAATTCGTGCTTGGCATGGCGGTGGCAGCCGGAATGACCGGATGCTCGACCGTGCCGGATTCCATCATCCAGCAGCCGGTCACGCCCGTTCAGCCGAGGGCGGCGATGCCCGCGCCGACGAATGGCGGCATCTTCCAGGCTGCTTCCTATCGCCCGATGTTCGAGGACCGGCGCGCGCGCATGGTCGGCGACATGCTGACGATTGCCATCAATGAACGCACCAGTGCGGCCAAGAGCGCAGCCAATTCCACATCGAAGACTGGCAGCGTCGATTTCAGTGCGCCGACGGTGTTCGGGATTCCGGCGTCGACGACGGCGAAACTGGGCCTCGCCGCGGATTCCGCCAACAAGTTCGAGGACAAGGGGACGGCCAGCTCCAGCAACACCTTCAGCGGCACGATCGCGGTCACGGTGGTGGATGTCCTGCCTAATGGAAACCTGGTCGTGGCGGGGGAAAAGCAGGTCTCGCTCGACAAGGGCGTCGAATATGTCCGGTTCTCGGGCGTGGTGAATCCTGACAACATCAACGGCAATGTCGTGTCCTCGACCCTGGTATCGGATGCGCGCGTGGAATACCGCACCAACAGCCGTATCGACAAGGCAGAACTGATGTCGCAGCTCACACGTTTTTTCCTGAGTATCATGCCCCTGTAAGGGCATACTGGAAAACGATATGAATCCGAACGATCTCGCAAGGTGGAACATCCGGAAGATGCTGGCATGTGTGCTGGGCGCCATGTGCATGCTGTCTTCTGCTGTCGTTCATGCCGAGCGCCTCAAGGACATCGCTTCCGTCCAGGGAGTTCGCCAGAACCAGCTGATCGGCTACGGTCTGGTGGTCGGCCTGGACGGCAGCGGTGACCAGACCACGCAGACGCCGTTCACTGTGCAAAGCGTGATCAGCATGTTGCAGAATCTTGGCGTCAATGTGCCGCCGGGGACCAGCCTGCAGTTGAAGAACGTCGCAGCCGTTGTCGTGACCGCATCGCTGCCCGCATTCGCGCAACCGGGCCAGACCCTCGACGTGACCGTTTCGTCCATGGGGAACGCCAAGAGCCTGCGCGGTGGCACCTTGCTGATGACGCCGTTGAAAGGCGCGGACGGCCAGATTTACGGCATCGCGCAGGGTAATGTCCTCGTCGGCGGGGTCGGTGCCGCTGCGAGCGGAAGCAAGGCGCAAGTCAATCATTTGAGCGTGGGCCGTATTTCCGCGGGTGCCACCGTAGAACGCGCCGTACCGACGACCCTGGGGCGCGGGGAGGCCGTGTACCTCGAACTCAACGATACCGATTTTTCTACCGCCAGCCGTGTGGTCGATGCGATCAACCGTCGTTTCGGTGCGGAGACGGCTGCAGCGCAGGACGGCAGGGTAATCCGCGTGCGGGCGCCACTCGGCAGCGACGAGCGGGTCGCGTTCCTCGGCGCCCTGGAAAGTCTGCATGTCACGCCGGCCCAAATGCCGGCGAAGGTGATCCTGAACGCGCGAACAGGCTCGGTCGTGATGAACCAGGCGGTCACGCTGGATAACTGCGCCGTCTCGCATGGCAACCTGTCGGTCGTCATCAACACGCAACCGGTCATCAGCCAGCCGGCGCCGTTGTCCGGCGGGCAGACTGTGGTGACCCAGACTTCGCAGATCGAGATCCAGAAAGAGCCTGGCCAGGTTCTCATGCTCAGGGGCGGGACCTCGCTTGCGGATGTGGTCAAGGCACTCAATGCGATCGGTGCGACGCCACAGGATCTCCTGGCAATCCTGCAGGCGATGAAGGCAGCGGGGTCGCTGCGCGCCGAGCTGGAAATCATTTGACGACGCCGCCATGATCAGTCCTACCAGCCTCACCGGAAAGCTCGCGATCGATGTCAAGGATGTCGGTGAGTTGCGCCAGGCCGCGAGGCAGAATTCCCCGGAGGCACTCAAGGCGGCCGCGCAACAGTTCGAAGCCCTGTTCATGAACATGGTGATGAAAAGCATGCGCGATGCGACGCCTCAGGACGGCTTGTTCGACAGCCAGCAAAGCCGCATGTACACCTCGATGCTCGACCAGCAGCTCAGCCAGACGCTGGCAAGCCGTGGTGTCGGGCTTGCCGATGCCCTGTTCCGGCAGTTGTCCACGAAGCTCGCCACGACAGCGGCGCCTGGAGCGGACGGTGAATTGGCAGAAATCATGCCCCAGCCGATGTCGCCGGTTGTGCCGATGTCGATGCCCTCGCTGGAGCGGGGTGCTCCGGTTGATGCAGTTCGCCCAAATCCATCGCAGCCGCCTCACGTGAGGGGTTTCCTCGAACGCCTCGCGCCGCATGCTGAAGAAGCCAGCCGCGCGACTGGCATCCCGGCCAAGTTCATGCTCGGACAGGCTGCCCTGGAGAGTGGATGGGGCAAGCGTGAAATCACCGGTGCAGATGGTTCGGCCAGCCATAATCTGTTCGGCATCAAGGCTACCGGTGGTTGGAAGGGGAGAGTCGTCGAGGCAGTAACGACCGAGTACGTCAATGGCATGCCGCAGACGAAAGTGGAGAAATTCCGCGCGTATGATTCCTATGCAGATGCATTTCGCGATTATGCGAAACTATTAAGCCAGAATCCGCGCTATGAGTCGGTCATCGCAAATGCCCGGTCGGTAGAAGGTTTCGCACAGGGTTTGCAGCGAGCGGGGTATGCGACCGACCCGAACTATGCAGCCAAATTGACTCGCATTATCAAACAGTCAATGTCGGCGTGAAAATTCCCTGTCCAGAGTAGTGGTTTCGGCCTCAAGTTTCTGTCCGGGGTGCCGATGACTGAGATATCGACAGGCAGATAAAGAAGAACTTCCATGGGCTCTAGCATCCTAGGTGTCGGCCAGAGTGCGCTGAATGCGGCGCAGATGGGTTTGACCACAACCGGCCACAACATCGCGAACGTCAATACGCCGGGGTACAGCCGTCAAGTGTTGTCCCAAGGGGCTGCGCTTCCGCAGGATATCGGTGTGGGATTCGTCGGAAAAGGCACCGAGGTGACCACGATCCGCCGCGTTTTCAATGAGTTCGTGCATGGGCAGGTACTTGCCTCACAAACTTCGTCGAACGCAGTCGAGAGCTATTTCGCTCAGATGAAGCAGATCGACAACATGCTGGCAGACCAGACTGTTGGCGTGTCGACGGTCATGCAGGACTTCTTCAATGGTGTGCAGGACGTTGCCGCCAATCCGAATGCAGCAGCATCGCGTCAGGCAATGCTTTCATCCGCACAGGCAATGGCAGCCCGCTTCCAGAGCCTTTCAGGACGCCTGGACGAGTTGCGCCAAGGTGTGAACGGGCAGATTACGACCAGTATTGGTGTCATCAACTCGTATGCCGAACAGATCGTTGCGTTGAATGACCTGATCGAGAAGGCCCAGGGCACCGCAGGCGAAGGAAAGCCCGCCAACGACTTGCTCGACCAGCGCGACCAGTTGATCGCCGATCTGAGCAAAGAAATCAAAGTCTCTGTCGTCAAGCAAAACAACAGCTATAACGTCTTCATCGGCACCGGCCAGGCGCTTGTGGTCGGTGGTAGCTCCTTCAAGCTTACTGCAACAACTTCTCCTACCGATGCAAGCAAGATCCAGATCGGTTATGTGTCGAATGGAACGACCACCACACTGCCGGATAGCGGACTGACCGGCGGTAAACTTGGGGGCTATCTGCAGTTCCGCAACAATTCGCTGGATCCGGCAATCAATCAGATGGGCCGTGTTGCCATCGGCCTTGCAACAACCTTCAATGCGCAGCATCAGCTGGGGCAGGATCAGAATGGCGCCTTGGGATCGGCGTTCTTTACTGTTGCCACGCCTGTGGTGAACGCCAGCAGTGCCAATACGGGCGCGGCGACGGTCGCAGCCACGATTTCCAATGTCAGCCAGTTGACGACCAGCGATTACCGTGTCCAGCGGATCAATGGTGTTGGCGGCGTCGGTGTCGACTACGTGGTCACCCGGATTTCGGATGGCCAGCAGACGACATTTGCGGCGTTTCCGCAAACGATAGACGGTTTGTCCATTACCGCGTCCGCGGCACTGACCAATGGCGACGAGTACCTCATCCGGCCGACGGTTGACGGCGCCAGCAAGTTCGGCGTCGCGATCAATGATATTGCCAAGATTGCCGCCGCTGCACCGCTTCGTACCAGCGTACAGCCGACGAATACCGGGACTGCAACGATTTCCCAGGCAACGGTGAGTTCGAGCGTATTGCTGAAACCCACACAATTGTCGCTAACGCACAATGGCGTGGTGGCGCCCGGTGGCGTACTGAGCGGTTTCCCGGCTGGTTCAAATATTTCCGTCACAAGCGGCGGCGTCACGACGACCTATCCTGCCGGTACGGCTACTGTTACCTACAATGCCGGCGATACCCTGACCATTGACGGCGTCAATCTCAGCGTACCCACGACTGCCGGCGCGCACACGATTGCACGTCCGACGGCGACGCTTACCTACAACGGCGGCAATCTCACCGGCTTTCCGCCGGACGTCGACATCAAGGTTACGCATAGCGACGGCACGGTCACGAATTACACGTCGGTGACGGCGGCCACCACGGTAGCCTATCAATCGGGAGATACCTTCAGTTTCGGCGGTGTCAGCTTCTCGATAAGTGGTACGCCTGCGAACAATGACAAGTTCGTTGTTGGAGCAAACACCACCGGTGTCGGCGACAACCGCAACGCGCTTCTGCTTGGTTCTCTGCAGACGAAGAATACGCTTGCAGGCGGATCGACGACATTCCAAGGGGCATACGCCCAGATGGTGAGTCAGATCGGCAACAAGACGCATGAACTGGAGATTTCCAGCAAGGCGGAAACAAAGATGCTGGAGCAGGCGATCCAGGCGCAGCAGTCCGAATCCGGCGTCAACCTGGACGAAGAAGCTGCCAACCTGATGCGTTACCAGCAAGCCTACCAGGCCGCTGCGAAGGTCATGCAGACTGCAGGACAGTTGTTTGAATTGCTGCTCGACCTTGGTCAATAGTAGCGCGGGAGCCGATTATCATGCGCATTAGCACGAACACCATCTTTGACAAAGGCGTCGCCCGGATGGGGGAGCTGCAAACCGACCTGGCGAAGACGCAGCAACAGGTGTCGACAGGCCGCCGTATCACATCGCCGTCGGACGATCCGGTTGCGTCCGCGCGAGCCCTGGAGGTGTCGCAGGCCAAGGAGGTCAACGCAAAGTTCGCGATCAATCGCCGCAATTCACGGGATTCGCTTGTCGCATCGGAAGGCGCCTTGCAGAACGTGACGTCGCTCCTCCAGGATGTCAAGACATTGGTTGTCGCTGCAGGAAATGGCGTCCTTGAAGATACGCAACGCAAGTATATTGCGACCGAGCTGAAGGGGCGGTTCGATGAGCTGCTGGGCCTTGCCAATAGCCGTGACGGTGTCGGTGCCTATATTTTTGCCGGGTACCAGTCGGCGACCCAGCCGTTCTCGGCATCCTCCACGGGAGCAACGTATGCCGGTGACCAGGGGCAGCGCCTGATGCAGGTGGCATCCGGGCGGCAGATCGAAATCGCCGAGAACGGTTACGAGGCGTTTGAAAAGATTTCGAGCAAAGGCGTTTTCACGGGATTTTCTGTCGGTACGGGGACAGGGACAATCTCCTCGGCAGTGGTAGACGACGCGAGGCTGGTCACCGGCCATAGCTACGACATCGAGATGACGGTCGGCGGCACCACGACCTACGAGATTTTCGATATCACCAACGATCCGACCAAAACCACGCCTATCGCAACCGGGACGTATTCAAGCGGTGGCCAGATTTCAGTCGACGGTTTGAAGTTCAGTATCAGTGGTGCGCCGGCCAACGGCGATATTTTCACGATCCGCCCGAATGGCAATCAGAGCGTCTTCACGACTTTGAAAAACCTGATTACAGCCCTGGAAGCGCCCACATCGTCGGCGATTGACAAGGCCAAGCTTGGCTACGAGCTCGGTCTCGCCAATACCAACGTCGACAATGCGCTGGATCACGTTCTTACCACGCGAGCAGCGATCGGTTCGAGCCTGAAAGAAATCGAATCGCTCGACAATATGGGCGACGACTTGAACATCCAGTACGAGTCGGCATTGTCCGACCTGCAGGATCTGGATTACGTCCAGGCCATTACGAACCTGACGAAGCAGCAAACCGTCCTTCAGGCTGCGCAACAGTCCTTCGTCAAGGTGTCCGGCCTCACCCTGTTCAATTTCCTCCAGTAACACCTTCCGCGGGCGCTTGCCCGTGGTGTCAATTCTCCGGATCGTTTTCGAACTGATGATTGCCTTGCCCGGGTCTCGCTGATCAGTGTGCGCCCGGGATGGTGATTTGGCGGACGACGCCGATACCTTCCTGAAACAATTTCTCCAGAGGTGTCGCCAGATAGGGAAGTACCAGGGCGAGGACAACGAATCCAGCACCGAGCGTGATCGGGAATCCGATGCCGAACAGGTTGAGTTGAGGAGCCGCCCTTGTGAGTACTCCCAGCGCGATATTCGTAATAAGGAGAGTCGCGACAATCGGCAGCGAGAGCTGCACGCCGGCAGTAAAGATCAAGCCTCCCCAATTCGCGACGTCGTGAAAACTCTGTACGCCGCCAGGAACGCCGGATATCGGCATCGACATGAAGCTGTCCGCCAGGGTCGCCAGCAGAACGAGATGGATATTGAGTGCCAGGAAAATCATGAGCGCCAACAGCGCAAGGAACTGGCTGATCGCCGACGACCGGCCTCGTGTCTGCGGATCGAAGAATGTCGCAAAGCCAAATCCCATCGTCAAACCGGAGATTTCGCCCGCCATTTCCACAGCGGCGAACACAATGCGCATCGCAAACCCCATTGCGAGCCCGATAACGAGTTGCTGAACAAGAATGAGTGCACCGGCAAGCGACATCGGGTCCGCTGCGGGCATGGCTGGAACCGTTGGTGCGATCACCAATGCCAGCATCACGCCCAGGCCGATCTTTACCCGCACCGGAATGCTGAGATTGCCAAACAAGGGGGCAGTCGCAATCAGGCCGAGAATCCGGGTCAGCGGCCACAGAAATCCCGCGATCAGGACATTGAGTTCAGTGCTCGTGAATGAAACCATGTGCAACCTGGAGGTCGAGCGGATTCTCTACTTCTGTATTCGCCTCAGACGGCCTCGCCGGTCGAGACGCTCTTTGTCCGCGCAAGAGTCCGGCTCACCCCACCATGCCAGGAATGCCGGAGAACATTTGCCGCATGAAATCGACCATGACCGTCAGCATCCACGGCCCCGCAATGATCATTGCTGCGAATATTCCTATCAGTTTCGGGATGAATGACAAGGTCATTTCGTTGATCTGTGTCGCAGCCTGGAAGATGCTCACGACCAAGCCGATGGCAAGCGCCACCAGCAGCATCGGAGCGGATACCATCAACGTGACTTCGATCGCCTGCCGGCCAATGGTCATTACACTTTCGGGGGTCATGGCAATTCCTCAATAAAAGCTCTGCGCAAGGGAGCCGATCAGCAACTGCCAGCCGTCCACCAGGACAAACAGCATCAGCTTGAAGGGCAGGGATACGATCGCCGGCGACATCATCATCATACCCATCGACATCAGGATGCTTGCGACCACCATGTCGATGATCAGGAAGGGGATGAAGATTGCAAAACTGATCTGGAAGGCGGTTTTCAGTTCACTGGTAATGAAGGCGGGAACCAGGACGCGCAGCGGCACATCTTCCGGACCGTTCAATTGCGGCGAATTTGACAGCTTCACATACAGCGCAAGGTCGGATTGGCGCGTCTGCTTCATCATGAAGGTCTTCAACGGCGCAGCACCGCGCTCGAGCGCTTGCGTCATCGTGATCTTGTTTTCCGACAGCGGCTGGTAGGCTTCGACATAGATCTTGTCGAACACCGGCCCCATGACGAACAGCGTCAGGAACAGCGCCAGGCCAATCAGCACCTGGTTTGGCGGCGCTGTCTGTGTACCGAGAGCCTGCCGCAGCAGCGACAAGACAATGATGATGCGCGTGAAGCTTGTCATCATTAGCAGCGCTGCCGGCAGCACCGACAAGGCAGTGAGCAGGATCAGGGTCTGCAGGCTGAGCGAATAGGTCTGGCTTCCGCCGGGCCCGGGTGTGCTGGTGACTGCCGGCATCCCTGTTTGCGCCGCTGCCAGCAGGGGCATGCCGAGGAACGCAATCGGAAGCAGCCAACCCAGGGACTTTGCGGCGGAATGCGCGACGCGCTGTGTGTTAATTGCCATTGCGCTTGTCTATGGTTTGCTTGAGCCAAGCGGCGAAGTTCTTCGTGTCGACCGTGTCGCCGGCGACAGCAGGGATATCCTGGCGAGGCATGGTTGACAACGCATTGACCTGGCCCGGGGCGACGCCGACGACGATCCATTGATCGGCAACTTCGACGACGATGACCCGCTCGCGGTTGCCTACGCTGACACCGCCGACTACCTTGGCCACACTGGCGGTGCCGGCGCCGGCCATGCCCATGCGCTTGAGAATCCATGCCGCGCCCGCCATCAATGCAAGCACGACGACCAGGCCGACGAGAACTTGCAGCAGATTTCCGGCCGATGCGGGGGAGGCAGCCTGTTCGGCGGCATGTAGCGGCAGGCAGGGGAGGAGCGCAACGAGAAGGACTACGACGCTGCGCATCATTTGTTCAGCTTGCGGATGCGTTCGGACGGCGTGATGATGTCTGTGAGACGGATACCGAACTTGTCGTTCACGACCACCACTTCCCCTTGCGCGATCAGGCAGCCGTTGACCAGCACATCCATCGGTTCGCCGGCAAGGCCATCGAGTTCCACCACCGAACCCTGCGCCAGCTGGAGCAGGTTCTTGATAGCGATCTTCGTGCGGCCGAGCTCGACCGTCAGCTGGACTGGGATGTCCAGGATGAAGTCGATGTCGTTGTGCGTGCCTGTCTTGATGCCGGCGCCGGCAAAGTCCTGGAACATCGCCGGGCTGGCCTGCTTGGCGGCCGCAGCTGCCTCTGCCTGGCTCTGTTCGGCCAGGGCTGCGCCCCAATCGTCGTCGGCCAGGCTTTGGCCATCGTTTTCGTCAGCCATGTTCTTCTCCTTGCATAAATTCGTTTGAGCTGTGCGTCAGCAGTTTTTCCACGCGCAGCGCGTACTGGCCGTTGAACTTGCCGTAACTGCATTCCATCACGGGGACGCCGTCGACCTTCGCCTGTACGGTTTCAGGGATGGAGACCGGGATGACGTCGCCCGCTTTCATGTTGAGGACTTCGCCGAGCGTCATGCGTGCGGTGCCGAGGTCGGCGACGAGTTGTACTTCGGCGGTCTGGATCTGCTGCGTCATCAGTCGGACCCAGCGTTTGTCCATTTCCAGCGTTTCGCCTTGCAGGCTGCTGGTGAGGATGTCGCGGATCGGCTCGATCATCGAGTAGGGCGTGCAGAAGTGCATTTCGCCGCTGACTGGACCGAGTTCGATCGTGAAGGTTGTCGCCACCACGACTTCATTGGGCGTAGCGATGTTTGCGAACTGCGTGTTCATTTCAGAGCGAACGTACTCGAACTCGACTGGATACACGGGCTCCCATGACTTGGCATAGGTTTCGAACACGATGCCGAGGATGCGCTGGATAATGCGCTGCTCGGTCTGCGTAAAGTCGCGGCCCTCGACGCGCGTATGGAAGCGACCGTCGCCACCAAACAGGTTGTCGACCAGCAGGAACACCAGGTTCGGGTCGAACACCATGAGCGCCGTGCCGCGCAGCGGCTTCATGTGGACCAGGTTCAGGTTGGTCGGCACAACCAGGTTGCGAATGAATTCGCTGTACTTGTGCACGCGCACCGGGCCGATCGAGACTTCCGCGCTGCGGTGCAGGAAGTTGAACAGGCCGATACGCAGGAGGCGTGCGAAGCGTTCATTGATGATTTCCAGCGTCGGCATCCGGCCACGGACGATGCGCTCCTGCGTGGCCAGGTTGTACGGACGTATCCCCGAGTCGTCTTCCGGCGCGGCACTGTCGTCCTGGTCGCCGGTGACGCCCTTTAGAAGGGCATCGACTTCTTCCTGGGAAAGGAAATTATCAGCCATGGTATTGCTACTGGATGACGAAGGACGTGAAAAACACGCCGTTCACGCCCTGCGGCTGGCTCTGTGGCGTGAACGGCTGCTTGATCGCAGCGACGATCTCGTCCTGCAGTTTCTTCTTGCCTTCCGGCGTGGACAGTTCCGAGGGCTTCTTGCTCGATAAGAGCAGGAGCAGGCGGCTGCGCACGAGGGGCATGTAAAGCTTGAGCAGTTCGACCTGTTTTTCGTCAGAGACCTGCACCGTGAACTGCACCTGCAGGTACTGCTCGACTCCTTCCGGTTGAAGGTTGACGGTAAACGGTTCCATCGCCACGAAGACCGGCGGCTTGGGCGGCTCCTGCTTGGCGGGAGCGGCGCCTTCCGGCGCGTTGCCGCTCATGAAAAACCATGCGCCGCCGGCTCCGCCGGCGAGCAGCACTGCGGCGCCCACGATCAGCAAGAGTTTCTTGCTCGATTTCTTGGACGGCGGCGGGGCTGCGCCCGCACCTTCTTCGATGGGGACGACTTTCGGGTTTCCTTTTGGAGCTGTTGCCATCTTCTTCCTCTATCCTGCTTTCAAACCCGCCTCTGACTGTCAGCTTGCGAGTCTTCAGTGCGCCTTCTGTTCGTGATTATCTATTCCTTGTAACGGCAGGATGTGGCGAAAAGAGAGTGTAAGTCAATGCATTTCCGCTATTCCGGCTTACGGAGCGCGTATGACTTCCTGCTCAGGCGAAGGTGTCGACCAATCCCAGTCCTGAAGTCGAAGGCTGGATACGGCTCATGCGCACCTGGGCATCGCTGCCGGTCGGCTCCCTGTCGCCGAAATGGTTTGCGCCACGCGCCGGCTGGGAAGCGGCCTGCTCAAAGCCGCTTTGCTGCTGGCTCGGGTTGCCGCTGTTGATGTTCGCCTGGCCCAACTGGATGCCTGCTTCGCCGAGCATGTCGCGAAGCTTCGGCAGTGCAGCTTCCAGCGCCTGGCGCACTTCGGGCTGCGCGGCGATGAAGGTTGCGTTCGCCTGAGAATTGGACACGTTCAGCACGACCTGCAGCGGGCCAAGATCGGGCGGATTGAGCGTGAGCGATGCGCTCTGCTGTTCGCCGGCTACCATCCATACGACTTTCTGCCCAAGCGCCTGATCCCAGGCAGGTGTGCCTACACGCGGGGTAAGCCTTTCGGCCGCGTTGGCGACCTGCTGTTGCAGGGCATTCAACGCCGGCTGCGGGACGGACTGCATCGCAGCGCTGGTGACGTTGACCGATTCGCTTAACGCAGTCGTGAAATCCTGCCCCCTCGAGGCGGATGTACGGCCGGCTACCTGTGCTGTAAGGTCGTCCACCGTCGGTGCCTTGTCCTGTGCGGCGGTCAGGGGCAACTCTGCCTTGTTCGCGTCTGTCCGCTCGGGAAGGGCGGAGATTTGATCAGGTTTTCCGGTCAAGTCCGAAACGGCGGCAGCAGACGCTGCCGTTTGTGCATCGGTTGCCGGCATTGGGGTCGCCGTGGGCTTGATATCAACTGGCACGGCGGCGACTGGAACGATGGCAGGATCGACAGCGGCATTCATGTCCAATGGCGTCTGGCCGGCTTGTGCAGCTTGCGATTCGCCGTTAGCGGATGCTGTCGTGGTCATGTCATTCAGATTGGCAACCAGTGCAAGCAATTCCTCGGGCAGTGCGGCAACGGAGTCGGCGGTTTCATCGTCCGCCGATGCCTGGTCCGCGGATTTGCTTTCCTTGCCGGGTTTCGTTTCGGACGGCTTGCCGGCGGACTTCGTGGCGTGCTGGCCCGAAGCAGAAGGGGCGGCATCCTTGCCTTTGGGCGCCTCGCTTGCGCCATTGCGCTGAGAGACTTCACGCGACAAAACCTTGCCGAAGGGCTCGGGCGCGGCGCTGGCGTCGGACTGCTTCGTAGGCGCCGACGTCGTGGCCAGCATGTTTGCCGGATTGGATACCTGTGTGGTCTGCATGCTCAGTCCCTACCGTTTGTAGTTTGCCTGCCGGGTGGCGAATTCATCCATGAGTTTCTGGTCGCGCTTGTTCTCCTTGCGCTCTTCGGCCTTCTGCACGCGCGTTGCTAGCGTGTCATACGACATGCGCTTGCGCTCGCATGACTGCCATGTGCTGCGTTCGTCCACGATGCGACGCTTGGCGTCATCGACGATACGCTGCTGCCCCGAGATCGCCGTATCGAGCTTCTCCAGGAAGAGCTGGAAATTGCGGTAACCGGCTGCAGTGACGCCGGAAGCGAGGCTCGCCTGGAAACGCGCCTCGTATTCCTCGCGATACTGCAGCAGCATGGTCAGCTTTTGCTCAGTGTCTTCGCACACACGGATGGCCAGGCCGAGCCGCTTGGCGGCTTCGTCCGTCTGGCTTGTTGCCAGTTCGATAAGTGTTTCGAGCGCAGAGTTTATTGCCATGGTTCATTATAGTTCTGCGCTAAAAACCTCTATCCTCCGAAAAGCGTGGCAAGTTCCCCCAAGCTCTCGTGAATGCCGGAGCGTTCGTGGATACCCTGCTGGAGGAAGGCCTCGATTTTGGGGTTCATCGCGATGGCTTCGTCCAGGACCGGGTCCGAGCCCGGGCTGTACGCGCCTACGCTGATCAGGTCGCGGTTGCGCAGGTACCGCGAGTAGAGCTGTTTCAGCCGCCGGGACTGCTTCTGGTGTGCGTCGCTGGTGATGTTGTGCATTGCACGGCTGATCGACTGCTCGACGTCGATTGCAGGGTAGTGGCCTGCTTCGGCCAGACTACGGTTCAGGACGATGTGGCCGTCGAGGATCGCGCGCGCTGAGTCGGCAATCGGGTCCTGCTGGTCGTCGCCTTCGGTCAGCACGGTGTAGAACGCGGTAATCGAACCGCCGCCGACGCGGCCGTTGCCGGCGCGCTCGACGAGTGTTGGCAATTTTGCAAATACGGAGGGCGGGTAGCCCTTGGTGGCCGGCGGTTCGCCGATTGCCAGCGCGATTTCACGCTGCGCCATGGCGTAGCGGGTGAGCGAATCCATGATGAGCAGTACGCTCTTGCCCTGGTCTCTGAAGTATTCCGCGATGGTGTGTGTATAGGCGGCGCCCTGCAGGCGCATCAGCGGCGGTGTGTCGGCGGGAGCTGCGACCACGACCGACCGGGCGAGTCCTTCGGTGCCGAGAATCTGCTCGATGAACTCCTTCACTTCGCGGCCCCGTTCGCCGATCAGGCCGACGACGATCACGTCGGCGGCGGTATAGCGCGCCATCATGCCGAGCAGCACGCTCTTGCCGACACCGGAACCTGCGAACAGGCCCATCCGCTGGCCGCGCCCTACTGTCAGCATGCTGTTGATGCATCGCACGCCGACGTCCAGTACATCGGTAATGGGAGCGCGATTGAGAGGATTGGCTGCGCGAACGCTCAACGGTGCGGCGTGCACTGCGTGCAGCGGTCCGAGATTATCGAGCGGACGTCCTGCGCCATCGAGCACGCGCCCAAGCAATTCATCGCCGACGGGCAGGTGCCGGCCGCGGTCGCTCGGGCGGCGGCGAGGATGGTTGACTGTGCCGGGCCGCGGAAGGCTTTGCACGACTTCCACCGGATAGACGCGGGTGCCGGGGACGACGCCTTCCACGTCGCTTTGCGGCATCAGGAACAGCTTGTCATTCTCGAAGCCGACCACTTCCGCTTCAATCTTCGCGCCGCTTGGCAGGGGGACTGTGCATGCGCTGCCTACGGCAAGCTTCAGGCCGACCGCTTCCATGACCAGGCCTGCCACGCGCGTGACGCGCCCAGATACCAGCATCGGCTCAGGAATGGTAACGAGCGACTTGCAATCGCGCAGATAGGCTTGCCAGCGCTCGGTATGCGAGGTGCTCATTCGAGCCAGTCGGTTTGCTTGCCGAGGGCGTCGGCAATGCGCTGCCAGCGAACCAGCAGTGATGCATCGACTTGGTTACTGGCCGTCTCCACGCGGCAGCCACCGCGCTCGATCTGCAAATCTTCTGCAATGCGCCAGCCGCTCTTGTCGAGTTCATCCTTGATGTGGTTGCGCACGATCGCGGCATCCTGAGGATGGAGGACGAGGAGGGCGGGCTGCTGCACGCTCGGGAGATAGCGGATCGCTTCGCTCACGACCGGCAGTACCAGTTCGGGACGAACTTTCAAGGCTGTCTTGAGCATGGCCTTGGCCAGGTCGAGCGCCAGGTTAAGCATGTCGTCGGCAACGGACTCATTGACGCGCACAAGTTCGGCTTCGAACGATTGTGCGATCTGGGTCACTCGAGCCGTCTCCCGTGCGGCTTCCGCCCGGCCGGCTGCGAGGCCTTCGGCGTAGCCCTGGTTGAAACCTTCGCCATGACCTTGCTCGCGCGCCTGTTCCCGATCCCGCGCAAGCTGTTCCGCGGCCTGCTGCGCAGCCGCTGCTGCCGCCGCTGCGGATGTTTGTTGGTTGGGTCGCTCTTCGCCGAAAGACGCTAGCTCCCACCTCTGGTAGGCGGTAAGGTGCTCCTTCGGAATGACATTCGAACTCATCTTGGTCCTGACAATGCGCTAGATTAAACGAACTGGTCGTCGCCCTTGGCGCCCAGAATGATCTGACCTTCGTCGGCGAGACGGCGGACGATTTGCAGGATCTCCTTCTGTTGAGCCTCGACCTCGGACAGACGAACAGGGCCCTTGGATTCGAGGTCTTCGCGCATCATCTCGGCCGCACGTTGCGACATGTTCTTGAAGATTTTTTCGCGCAGGTCCTGGTTGGCGCCCTTAAGAGCGACGATGAGGGATTCGGACTGCACTTCGCGCAAGAGCACCTGGATGCCGCGGTCGTCGATGTCGATGATGTTGTCGAACACGAACATCTCGTCCATGATCTTCTGGGCGAGGTCGTTGTCGTAGTTCTTCAGGTTATCCATCACCGAAGTCTCGGTGTCGCCGCTCATGAAGTTGAGGATTTCCGCCGCAGTCCGCACGCCGCCGATCGGCTTTTTCTTCAGGTTTTCGTTACCGGTCAGGAGCTTGGTCAACACTTCATTCAGTTCCCGCAAAGCCGTCGGCTGTACGCCGTCGAGGGTGGCGATGCGCAACACCACGTCGTTGCGCAGGCGCTCCGTGAAGAAGGTAAGGACTTCGCAGGCGTGATAGCGCTCGAGATGCACCAGGATGGTTGCAATGATCTGGGGATGTTCATTGCGGATCAGGTCGGCGACGGACTGCGCGTCCATCCACTTCAGGCTTTCGATGCCGCTGGCGTCGCGTGTGCCGAGGATGCGGGTCAGCAGCGAAGACGCCTTGTCTTCGCCGAGCGCTTTGGTCAGCACCGTTCGGATGTATTCGTCGGAATCGAGCCCGAAGGAGGTGTTCTGCTCGGTCTCGGAGCGGAAGTCGTCGAGCACGGCCTCGAGCTGCTCGCTGGCGACCGCCTTCATGGTCGACATGGCCGCACCGAGCTTCTGTACCTCGCGCGGTCCGAGGTATTTCATCACCTCGGCTGCTTCTTCTTCGCCGAGGGCCAGCATCAGGATTGCTCCTTTGGTTACGCCATCCTCATTCATTTGTTCCTACCCATGCCTTGACTACGTTTGCTACCATTTTCGGATCGTTCCGGGCCAGCGTTTTGGCGGCTTCCAGGTTGTCCTGGTAAGTGCGCGGTTTCGTGCCCATCGGTTCCACTTCATGCTCTATCTGGGCCATTTCCGGTTCCGGCGGAGGCGCCGGCGGTTCGAAGGTTTTCATGATCCTTGCGAACAAGGGCTTCAGCACCGCGAAGAACAGATAGAGCAGGATGCCGATGCCCAGCGCGTACTTGCCGCCACTCAAGGCCATGTCGATGATTTCGGGACGCTTCCAGATCGGCGTTTCCGGGATGACTTCCTTCTCCGCGCCGGCGAAGGGGCTGTTTACCACGTTGAGACTGTCGCCGCGCTCCTTGTTGAAGCCCATTGCTTCCTTCACCAGGTCGGTGATCTGGGTCTTTTCGGCATCGGTCAGCGGCTTCATCGTGACCTTGCCGTCCTTGGCGACTTCCTTCTTGTAATTGACTACCACTGCCACCGACAGGCGCTTGATGCCGCCCATTGGCTGCTGCACATAGCGCACCGTCTTGTCGACCTCGTAGTTGACGGTCATGTCTTTCTGCACATTGCCAGACTGTGCCGTTGCGCCCTGCGTCGGCGTCGAACCGGGAGCGCTGGCGCCGGCAATCGGGGCAGTGGCGTTCGGTTGCGGCTGATTGGTCAGGGCACCCGGAACGCCGGATGCACCCAGCGGGCTGTTGCTTTGTGACTCGCTCGTCTGCTGGCTGCGGATAGTCGACGCATTCGGTGTGCCGTTCGGCTTGTAGGTTTCTGCCGCCTGTTCGGAATGCGAGAAGTCGACGTCGGCCGTCGCTTCGGCGCGCACGTTGTTCGCGCCGACGATGGGCGTGACGATGGACTCGATGCGCTTGATGATGCTCTGCTGCAGCTCATGTACGTACTTGAGCTGTGTGGGATCGAGGCCGTTGCTGTTGGGCTGCTTACCGTTTTCCGACAGGAGGGTGCCGTTCTGGTCCACCACGGTCACGTTCTTGGTCGGCAGGTCAGGCACGCTGCTGGCGACCAGGTGCACGATCGCGCTCACCTGCTGCGGATCCATGGTACGGCCAGGGTGGAGGTTCAGCAGTACCGATGCGGTCGGCTTCTGCTGGTCGCGCACGAATACGGAGGCTTTCGGCAGCGCCAGGTGGACGCGCGCGGCTTGCACCGCGCCGAGCGACTGGATGGAGCGCGCCAGTTCGCCCTCCAAGGCGCGCTGGAAATTGACTTGCTCGAGAAACTGCGAGACCCCCAGTTTCTGGTTTTCCATCAGTTCGAAGCCCACGTTGCCGCCTTTCGGGAGGCCCTGCGCGGCGAGCTTCAGGCGTACGTCATGGACCTGGTTGGCGGGTACGAGGATGGCGCTGCCGCCGTCGGCGAACTTGTAGGGGACGTTCGATTGCTGCAGTGCGGCGACAATCGCGCCGCCGTCACGGTCGGAGAAGTTGGAGAACAGCACGCGGTAGTCGGGCGACTGGCTCCACATCCAGACGCCTGACATCACGCCGAGCACCGCGGCGACGCCGAGCATCAGGAAGAAATTGCGGCCCCCCGGCGTCTGCGCGAAGCCGACAATGCCTCCCGGGTTTGTCGGGACGACGGCGCCTTCACCCGCTACCGCCACGGCGCGCCTCCGGCATTGCTGTCGATAACGTTGTTATTGGTCATGTTGGTCCTGCAAATCGAGGTTTTTCCCTTAGTGTAGGATTTTCTTCTTGTTAAGCGAAATTAATCGTTGGAACAGAGCAATTTTTCCTGTGTTTATCCCGGTCAGATGCGGCTTTTCGGGGTGTTACCTTAGTGCTGTGAAAAAAGGTGTCGCCGCCGTTCTTGGCGGACGAGGTATTTGGAGGCGAATTCATGAAAACCGGGATGATCGACGCAAGCAAGATCGAGGCGATGATTGCGCAGCTCAAGGCAGCCGCAACCCGTCCTGACAGCGCGCTCGGGCCGGTGCAGGGCGAAAAGCAGGCGGCCCGGGTCGATTTTGCAGGAGCCCTGAAATCCGCGCTGGATCAGGTCAACAGCGCGCAGTCCAAGTCGGAAGATCTCGCCAAGCGGTTCGTGCTTGGCGATGACAGCGTTAACCTTTCCGACGTCATGATCAACTCGCAGAAGGCCAATATCGCCTTCCAGGCGACGATCCAGGTACGCAACAAGCTCGTTTCGGCGTATCACGACATCATGAACATGCAGGTGTAAGACAAGCAGGTCTTGCACGTCTCAGGTGAGGCGTCCGGCATGAGCGCAGCTCGTCTGCCGCCGCCACTTCGATTCTACTCAGGCCAGCAAGCCGAATCTGTCCGGGCGCTTCCGGATCAGGTCAGGCCTGTCGCTTTTGCATTGCGCTCGCGTTCGAGCTTGGTGATGTAACGCTGAACCGCTGCAAGCATCGGGCTCGGCAAGTTGACAAACATGCATCCGATCTTGCGGATCGATTTGCCGCTTGCCAGGGTAAGGTCGTGCGAGTTGCGAATCTGGAGGTCGGCCGTCACGACCGAGCCGCCGGGGAGGTCAATGCGGCAGTCCTTGTAGACGCGGCCGATTGTATTGTCCAGCAGCTTCTTCTCGTCGATCACGCCAATGCCGCCGCCGCTGATGTCTTTGAGAGTGACGACCGCGGTTGTGCCGGGACCAGCCGACTCGTCGTCCGGAGGGATCCGGATGGTGCAGCGAACCGGATTTGCCACGGGGGTCGGCACGCGGTAGTACTCGCGCCGCTGCAGCCGGATCAGGCTGGCCGGGATGGCGATGTACAGGGCCGGGAGGTTATCATAAAGGCACTCCTTGACCTTGTTCGAGAAAAACAGGATGCGGATGCTATCGAGGACGGTCTCAAACGAGATGTTGTCGCTGCTGAGGATGCGCTGATTGAGCGTGTTGCTGGGCGCACGATCGATCACCACGATGCCGCTTTGCTCGTCGACTTCCAGGATCGATGTAACTACCGCCTCCGCAGCTCCCGCGGCCTGCATCGTCACCAGCTGATTGCGCTCCTGCATGGAGCGCAGCAAGCCGATAATTTCCCTGCGCGAGTGGACTTGGTACGGGCTAACGTCCTCCGTGCCGAACTTGGTATTGAATGACATTTATTCCTGCTTTTCAGGTGCTTGTAAGGGGCGGGGGTGCGGCCCCTTGTCTCCAGTGTGCTTGATAGCGTCGATATGGTAAAGCCATGCGAGCAATTCCGCCACTACCCGGTACAGGGTTGGGGGAATATGCCTATCCAGATCAACTTGCATCAGCAGTGCGACCAGTTCCTTGGATTCGTGGACGAATACCCCATGCTCGCGCGCGCGCTTGATGATCTCGTCGGCAATCAGCCCGCGTCCCTTGGCTACCACTTTTGGGGCCAGGTCGCCGGTCTGGTAGGCGAGGGCGACAGCGGTTTGGGTGGGGTTAGGGCGATTCATTCTGTTTTACCGTCAGTGAATCGAGCGGGGCGCCGGCGGCCTCCAGTGCGTCTGCCAGCAGGCCGCCGAAGGCGCGAACTGTCGCCGCGGCATCTTCGGTTTGTGTGCTCACCTGGACATGAACGCGGTTTCCAAGCAGGCGGATGGTTGCCGAGACTCCGCCAAGGGTCGGCAGTTCAAAACGTACAGTGCTTGTCCATGAGGTTTGCTGTTCCCCTTGCGAGGCGCCGCCACCATCCGCGTTGTCTTCCTGGACTTCCCACTCCATCGGCATGCCCGGCCAGAGCTGGCCCTGCCACCTGATCATCTGGTTTTCGAGTGCGTTCAGCTGCAGGTTGATGATCCGCGCCGCTTCTGGTTCGACCGATGGCAATGCGGATTGGGCTGGGGTGATCAGGATGGCATCTGTCGAGGATGGATTTCCTGCGTGGACTTGTGCCTCGCGAATCAGGCCCATCAGCTTCTGGGCGCCATCTCCGATGTCGCGCAGGTTTGCCGCCAGGCGCCCCAGATCCGCGTTCGATGGCTCGTGCCCCCCGGTGGATGGGGCTTGCTTGATGTTGCCGGTCAGTTGGGCCTGCGGTTCGCGCGCAAGTTCTGCAGCCTGGCGGGTTCCGTTGATCCATTCATGCAGGTGGGACTCGTAGAACAGACCGCTGGCGGAGAGGGCGTTTTGCAGCGCGTTTGCCACCTGCTTCGGCTCAAGTCCGGAGGCGGAGGGAATCAACGGGATCCGGGTGGTAACCGCCGCGGGGGCGCCTTCCTGCCCGGCGGTCTGGATAATGTGGTCGATCAGGCGTGCGGTCGTGCTCAGTGAAGCTGGCGTTCCGCCTTGTTGTTGTGTTAACAGGAACGTCGGCCGAGGATCTTTGGCGACGAACACCATGGACAGCGTGTCGCCGACTTTTGTACCTACTGGCAGCGCCATGCGGGCGGTGGTGTCTGCAACCTTTACCAGGAAGGTTCCGTCATCCAGCATTGCGTCAACGGTGGCTTGGAGTTCGCGCCCGATTGCGATCTGGTTCAGGCGGCGGAAAATTTCGAGGCGTGAATCTGTCGATGAGACGACAGTCGTTGCGGCCTCTAGGGAGGCCGGGGGCCGGGTGGTGTTAAGGTCGGCCCGCGGCAGCATGGTGACTATCCGGTCTGATTCGCGCCGAGGGTCTTGGGGGGGTGACGATCGGCAGCGTTGTTCATTATCGAGGTCAGTCTCGCCATCCACGGTTCTGTTATATCGCGGATCTGGCGGTCATCCTCAAGGATTTTGCGGATGATCTTGACTTTGCGGTCGCGGACGACTCCAGTCATGGGAGTCAGCGGCTCTTCATTCTTGATCATGGCAACCTGGGTCGAGCAGCGCGATTCCAGCTCGGCGAGTTGCTCCCAATCGCCGGAGCGCGCCGCATCGAGCATCTGGCGCGTGATGTCGGCGACGCTCTCATAGAGCGACAGAACTTCGTGGCTATCCATTGTCGATCAGGCTTTCACTAATCTGGATGTGTTGGGGGCCAGCGGATCGTATCCGGTCGCAGCCGGAGAATCCGGTGCGGCGGGTTGCGGATTGGCTGCATTCGCATTCGGGGCGATCGATTCCCAGGCAGACTTCAGGCCCTTGAGTAATTGATACACTTCTTCAAGTACCGTCGGCTGATTTTTGATGTTTGCAATCAGCAGCCGGTTGCTCATGTATTCATACAGTGCATCGAGATTCAGGGCGATTTCACCGCCAACTTTCTTGTCGAGGCTGGCGCGCAGGCCGTTGTCGATGATCGAAATGGCTTTGGAAATGGCGGCTCCCTTTTTCGCGATGTCCCCAGCCTGCATGTGCTGGATGGCAGACGCAACCGCAACCATCGCGCCTTCGAACAACATGACGATCAGCTTGTGCGGGTCTGCGGCTGCAACGCCGGTCTCGACGCCGACCGTGGCATAGGCGCGGGCTCCGCTCTGTGACGATCCAAACATGTATGTTTCCTTAATTGGTTCCTGAACAGCTTGCAGGCATGACCACTTGATTTCAGGTGGTAAGCATAGCTAGTTATCGGTCCTCGCAAATCGATCTTTAGAAGGCGATTTATCCGCTTACTCTGCTTTCAAGCCTTTTGCCTGATTAGCAATCCGCTTGCCTGGTCGAGTGCTTTGGCAATTTCCAAGGCTTCTTTTGTGGGAATCTGGCGGATGACATCTTTTGTGTCTTTGTCTACTATTTTTACGATAGTGCGATTGCTGTCCTCGTCAATCGTAAATTCCAGTCCCTGCGAAAGGCCTTGTAAAGTCTTGTTTATGCTCTTGAGGGCCTGTGTGACTTGCTCTGCACTAGGTGCTGCAGGTGGTGGTTGAACGGCTGTTGCGGTCACTACTGGGGTTGGCGTCGCTCCTGCAACCGCAGATGTGCTTGCTGCGGCAATGTTTTGTTCTATGTGTGTCGCTGCAGATTGTGTCGGGCTGCTGACCGGTCCTATGTTGTTCATGTTGCCCTCCCGCCTTAGGGTTTTCTATCGGCCTAAAGTATGATGAGTAAGATAAAAAATTCTTGTTGGAAGCGACAATGCACTGTTACTAATTATTATCGGCTGCATTAGAGTGGAATTTAGGCTTCATGCAATTTTTTATTGCCGATATGTCCCGCTCAATCGTCGAACAATTGACCTTTTTCTGTCCTTAATTGCCCTTTGTAATGAGATTCGGCGGGTTATCCTTGGGGCATTTGATTAATCACCGTCAATGGTTGCCAAATGTTCAATGATAAATCGATCCTTATAACCGGCGGGACGGGGTCCTTTGGGAAGAAGTTCATTCAGACCATTCTTGAGCGGTACAAGCCACGACGCGTGATTGTTTTCTCCCGTGATGAGCTCAAGCAGTTTGAAATGCAGCAGGTTTTCAATGCTCCTGTGATGCGCTACTTTCTGGGTGATGTGCGGGACGCGCAGCGCCTAAGGCAAGCAATGCGCGGCGTAGATTTCGTGGTTCATGCGGCGGCGTTGAAGCAGGTGCCAGCTGCCGAGTACAACCCGATGGAATGTATCAAGACGAACATCAACGGCGCAGAAAATGTGATCAATGCAGCGCTTGAGAACGATGTTGAAAGGGTAATTGCGCTTTCGACGGATAAGGCAGCAAACCCGATCAATCTCTATGGCGCGACTAAGCTGGTTTCCGACAAGTTGTTTGTTGCGGGCAATAATATTGCTGGTGGGCATCGGACACGCTTTGCTGTTGTTCGCTACGGCAATGTGGTCGGATCGCGAGGGTCAGTTGTTCCGTTCTTCCAGAAGCTGATTGCTGATGGTGCGAGAGAAATACCCGTTACCGATTCGCGGATGACCCGGTTCTGGATTACCTTGCAGGAGGGGGTGGACCTCGTCTTCAAGAGTTTTGAGCGGATGCATGGCGGGGAGATATTTGTCCCGAAGATTCCCTCGTCTCGCATTACAGATCTTGCCGCAGCCATGGCGCCGGATCTGCCAGTTAAGATTATCGGCATCCGGCCCGGCGAGAAGCTGCATGAGGTGATGTGTCCGGCCGACAATTCGCACCAGACGCTGGAATTCAAGGACCACTACGTTATCTGTCCGGCGATCACTTTTGCCGTACAGGCCGACTACAGTACAAATGCCTTCGGCGAGGCTGGCAACAAGGTGTCTGAGGGATTTGAATACAGCTCAGGTACCAATCCGTGGTTCCTGAGTGTGGCGGAGCTGCAGAAGCTGATCTGCGGGTTCGACGCATAGCGCTGAATTGTGAAAACTGCAATCATCGTCCAGGCGCGCATGACCTCTACGCGCCTTCCCGGCAAAGTTCTGAAGGAAGTTCTCGGCAAGTCCTTGCTGGAGTACTTGGTAGAGCGTTTGCGCCGGGTCTTGCTCGCGGACGAAATCATAATCGCGACAACGACCAACGATACGGACCTGTCGATCGTTGATATCTGCAGCCGGTTGAATGTCCCGGTCACAAGGGGAGCTGAGTTTGATGTGCTTGAGCGGTATTACGAGGCCGCCCGTCAGCATCAGGCGGACATCGTCGTAAGGGTTACCTCGGACTGTCCGCTCATCGACCCTCAAGTCGTGGATGATGTCATCCGATATTTCCACTGGCACAGATCCGAATACGATTATGTATCCAATACCTTGAAGCTGAGTTATCCCTTGGGCATGTCAGCTGAAGTGTTCCCGTTCAGGTTGCTGGAGGAGGCCGCGCGTGAAGCTGTGGACGAGCCTGAGCGTGAGCATGTAACACCGTTTATCTATTTGCGACCCAAACGCTACAGGGTCGGTCAGGTCGTTTATCCGGAGGACCTGAGCGGGCATCGCTGGACGGTGGACACACCTGAAGATTTTGAACTCGTCGGGCGTATTATTGAGGCGCTTTATCCCGCAAATCCGGCGTTTGGGCTGCAAGACATTCTTTCCTTGCTGCGTCAGCATCCGGACTGGCCGGTGATTAACGCTCACATCCGGCAAAAAAAACTGGGGGAATAACGCTGCCCGCAAGACGGATGGACAACGGTCAATGGAACCTGCGGGTGAGTGGATGGCCTCTCTATGGAGAAAAGATGGCGAACGAATTTAGGACCGAGCAGGAGAAATTTTGGGCCGGTGAGTTTGGCGACAATTATATTGACCGGAACAAGGGGGATAAAATCCTCGCGGGCAATATCGCATTGTTTGGGCGTATTCTAGGGCGTACGAGCGGAGTGCGAAGCGTCATCGAATTTGGTGCCAATATCGGACTGAACCTCGCGGCAATTCGTGCCTTGATCCCGAATGTCGAACTGGCGGGAATCGAGATAAATCAGAAGGCCGTTAGTCAGCTGCAAAGTCTTGGAGGCATTCGCGTCTATCCTCAATCGATTCTGGACTTCGATCCGGTCGCCCAGAGCGACCTGGCTCTAATCAAGACCGTATTGATCCACATTGAACCAGATAGTTTGTCGCGCGTGTACGACCTGTTGCATGCATCAAGCAAGCGGTATATCTGTCTTGCCGAATACTACAATCCATCTCCTGTGGAAGTGGTGTACCGGGGTAATCGCGAAAAGCTTTTCAAGCGCGACTTCGCAGGTGAAATACTGGATCGGTTCTCCGACCTTCGACTGGTCGATTATGGTTTTACTTACCATAGAGATCCTAACTTCGCCCAGGATGACATCTCCTGGTTCCTGCTGGAGAAGGTAAGGACATGAAAGTCATGGTCATGATGGCCGTTCATCCGTGTGGCAAATCTTAATTCCATGACTCAGAACATGGTGACGTTCAGGTGAAGGTCAAATGACTCTTTTGGTCGTTGTTCTGGGTGCGAGTGGCATGCTAGGCCAGGCCCTGGCAAGGGAGGCTGACCGACGCGGCGCACAACTCGTAGGAGTGGCGCGTTCCGGGGCCCAGTGCGCCGTCGATGCGACGGATCAGCGGGCATTGTACGCAGTGCTTGATGAGGTGCGGCCGCGAGTTGTCATTAACGCTGCAGCCGACACAAGTCTGGAGAGTTGCGAGCGGAACCCAGGCGCGGCGTATTCGATCAATGCGAGGTTGCCCGCATTCCTGGCAGAGTATTGCCACGTTTGGAAGATCAAGCTGGTTCAGATCTCGACCGACCACTATTTCACAGGGGATGCGAATCAGTTGCACGACGAAAGTGCTTCCATCAGACTGCTCAACGAGTATGCGCGGACCAAGTTTGCAGGCGAAGCATTTGCGGCAACTTGTCCGCGAAGCCTGGTTCTTCGAACGAATCTCGTCGGGTTTCGGGGGTGGGAAGGAAGGCCTACCTTTGCCGAATGGGCGATAGACGCCTTGACGCAGAGTCAGCCCGTTACTCTGTTTGACGATTTTTTTACATCAAGCATCGACGTTGGCCGTTTCGCTGAAGTAGTGTTCCGGCTGCTTGAGGTCGATGCGGACGGACTGCTTAATGTCGGGGCACGGACGCCGGTAAGCAAGTGGGAGTTCGTGTTGAAGCTCGCACGACGCCTATCACTGGACGCGGGACACTGCAGGAAAGGCAGCGTGCGAACTTTGCAAGGACCGCTCCGTGCCGAGAGCTTAGGCTTGGATGTCCGGAAGGCGGAGAGAGCGCTTGGTACCCGCTTGCCGGATACCGATGAGGTCATTGATGCCCTTGCAGTACGCTATATGGAGCTTCGAGATGCAATACGATAATGTTGTCTATATCAATGGGCGCGAGATCGCTCTCGACAAACCAAGTTATTTTGTCGCCGATATCGCTGCGAATCACGATGGCGACCTTGAGCGAGCGAAGGCGCTCATCTGGCTGGCGAAGGAAGCAGGCGCGGATGCTGCAAAGTTCCAGCATTTCACAGCCGAGAAGATTGTGAGCGATGTGGGTTTCCGCAGCCTTGGCGGCCAGTTCAGCCATCAGGCCAGCTGGAAGAAACCGGTATTCGAGATTTATCGAGACTATGAATGCAAGCGCGACTGGAACCTCGAACTGATCGAGACGGCTCGAAAGGCGGGAATCGATTTCCTCACGACGCCCTACGATACTGAGGCGGTCGACTTGTTCGACGCATACTTGCCCGCATACAAGATCGGCTCTGGCGATATCACATGGGTCGATTTTATCGAATACGTAGCGCGCCGCCGGAAACCGCTTATGCTGGCCACGGGAGCAAGCGATATTCGTGATGTCGAGCGAGCCGTCGCGGGAATTCTCAAGCACAATCGCCAGCTCATCCTCATGCAGTGCAATACGAACTATACCGGGTCGGTTGAGAATTTTCGATTCATCAACCTCAAGGTATTGCAGGCATACGCCTTGAAGTATCCTGGAATGGTACTGGGTTTGTCGGACCATTCCCCAGGGCATGCCACGGTCCTAGGATCAATTGCCCTTGGTGCAAGAGTAATCGAGAAGCATTTTACCGACGACACCACCCGGGTCGGTCCGGATCACGCATTCTCCATGACGCCGTCAACATGGCGCGACATGGTCGATCGGAGCAGGGAGCTGGAGGCTGCACTCGGGGACGGTGTGAAGCGGGTCGAAGAGAATGAATCGCAGACGGTCGTGTTGCAGCAGCGCTGTTTGCGTCTGACGCGCGATGTGGCCAGTGGTGAGATGTTGAGCGAAACAGATATTGAAGCGCTGCGGCCCGCACCTGTCGGCGCGATGCGTCCATATGAGTTATCCGTTGCCCTCGGACGCCGAATGCTGAAGGATCGCAAGCGAGGCGAGGCATTGCAGTATAGCGACCTGGAGGCATAGATGTTAACTGGCAGTCATGTGGGACTCCGCGCAATCGAAGAAAGCGACCTGCCGACACTCATGGCGTGGCGGAACCAGCCCGAACTGCGACGTTATTTCCGCGAATACCGGGAGCTCAACAGCAGCCAGCAGCGCCAATGGTTCGATACAAAGGTAAATAGCGATCCGACGACGCGCATGTTTGCCATTGTGGCCAAAGCCGATGGTTTGCTGCTTGGCGCATGCGGTCTGTGTTACATCGATTGGGTAAATGGGACCGCCGACTTCTCCATTTACATTGGCAAGGATGGCACTTACATCGACGACGTTCTTGCACCGGATGCGGCCCGGCTGATGATCGAGTACGGCTTTGGAGAGCTTCGACTGCACCGCCTTTGGGCAGAGATCTACAGCTACGATACACCCAAGCAGCGCTTCTTTGATGCCATGGGTTTTCAACGCGACGGCCGTCATCGAGAGACGCACTGGGCCGAAGGGAAATGGCACGATTCCATCTACTACAGTTTGCTGCCCAGCGATCCAAGGCCAGTGGCGGATCGTTGATTCAGGCGTTCGCCGTTCACTCCAGTAACATTGCGTGCTTCCTGCACCACAGTCCGACTTCAGCCGCCTATTGCATCTCATGAATCATAAACAGAACCGAGCACCGAGCAAGGCTGATCTCTTGTTTCAGAAGGCCTTTGCCGCCCATCATGCAGGAAGACTCGACGAAGCTAAAGATCTGTACAAGCGGGTCCTGCAGAAAACACCGTCGGATGCGGAGGTTTTGTATCTCCTGGGCACGGCGTACAGTCAGCTCTCGGACTACGACGAAGCAAGAAAGTATCTGGGTAAGGCGCTTGCCATCCGTCCCGCATATCCCGAAGCCTTGAGCAACATGGGCCTGACCTTGAAGAAGGGCGGACGTGCCAGCGAAGCCGTCGATTACTACAAGCGTGCGCTTGAGTTGAATCCCGGCTTTGCTGATGCCCACGGCAATCTGGCAAGTGCGCTGGAGGAGTTGGGACGCATTGATGAAGCGGAAGAGCACGCTCGTCAAGCCTTGCGGTTTAATCCTGATTCGGTGGACGCGAATTATGTTCTGGGGCTGGTACTGAAAGCGAAGGACTGCTTCGATGAGGCGTCAAAATGCTTCTTGGCGGTACTCAGCCTGCGGCCGGGAGACGCCGACGTGTACTGCGACCTAGGTACGCTGTACAAGTCGTGGGGGCGAACCCAGGATGCCCTGGCGTGCCTCGAACAGGCAGTGGCGCTGAATCCGGCATTCCACAAAGCGTTGAACAATCTCGGCGCCGTGCTGGAAGAAATGGGGCGCTTTGATGAAGCGGGAAAGGCCTACGACCGTGCGCTGGAGGTGGAACCGGACAGCCTTATGACAAGGTGGAACAAGGCTCATTTCTACCTTGCGCAAGGCATGCTGGAGAAGGGGTGGGAGGCCTACGAGCTGCGTTTTAACCCGGCGCTGGCCATTACCCTGAACCGCTTTCCATTCCCGCAATGGGATGGCGCCGATCTGGCGGACAAGACGATCCTGGTTTATGCGGAGCAGGGGCTGGGTGACGAGATACTGTTTGCCTCGTGCATTCCGGATGTGATCGCAAGAGCAAAGCATTGTGTCATCGAGTGCGAAAAACGGTTGGCGCCGCTCTTTGCGCGTTCATTCCCTTCTGCGACGGTGATCGGCGCATCACGGGATGATATCGGCTGGCTGTTGAATGTTCCGCCGATCGACGTCCAGTGTGCCATCGGCAGTCTCCCTGGGATTCTGAGACAGGCAATCGAAAATTTTCCCAAGGTTCCCGCATATCTGTTTCCCGACCCTGACCGGCTCGCGTACTGGCGCTCGCGACTCGAGCAGCTCGGCGAAGGCCTTAAGATCGGCATTTGCTGGCGCAGCGGCCTCACCAAAGGCGAGCGCCGCAAGCTCTATAGCCAGCTTACGCAGTGGGGGCCTGTCTTCACTGTTCCGGGTGTTCACTTCGTCAATCTCCAGTATGGAGAGTGCGGCGAGGAACTGCGTGAGGCGGAACAAACCTTCGGAATAAAAATTACAGCCTTTTCCGACGTCGACTTGCGCAATGCAATCGATGAGTCGGCGGCTCTGACGAAAGCGCTCGATCTGGTCATCTCCGCGGGAACCGCCGTCGCGGAAATATCTGGCGCATTGGGGGTGGAAGTTTGGCGGCTGGACGCGGTTGCCGCCCCCTGGACGGCACTTGGGACCAAGGGCATGCCATGGCACCCGCTGCTGAAGCGTTTTCCCCGGCCGCTGCATGGGGGCTGGGACGAGTCCCTGGCGCAGATCGGCCGGGACCTTGCGGAGAAGGCGCAAGGCGAGTCCCTCGCCCCGGAATTTGTCCGGACGACGGGCGGTGTCGAACTGGCGGTCGATGGCTCTCTGCATGACGTGCTTACGTACGTGTTCAAGGAGCAGGGCAAGTGGTTTGAACCTGAGTACCCGTTTTTCATTGACCTCGTAGAGCCAGACATGCACGTCGTCGATGTAGGTGCCGGCAATGGCCTCTATTCGATTCCGATTGCGGCGAAACTTTCATCGGGCAAGGTGCTCGCGCTCACAAGTTCAGCGCGGGACGAAGCACTCCTTTTGGCGTCGCGCGATCACGAAAAACTGGAGAGCCACCTCGATGTATCGATCACCGAGCCGGGTTTGATGCTGGATGCGGTGACGACAAGGAAGGGCTTGGGCCACATCGACATGCTGCACGTCGTGAACGAGATGTGCAATGCCGCTGTCCTCAATGGTGCGGAACAAACACTGACAGCAAGCTCGCCTGTCGTGATGTTTGGCATCAAAACGGGCGCCGCATTTGACTCCGCAGCAATTGCGAAACTGATCTCGCTGGGCTATCG
Source organism: Noviherbaspirillum sp. (assembly GCA_035627275.1). GTDB lineage: Bacteria > Pseudomonadota > Gammaproteobacteria > Burkholderiales > Burkholderiaceae_D > Noviherbaspirillum. The sequence goes on along the minus strand of DASPMC010000042.1, from coordinate 13,888 downwards.
CATTTTTCGTCTCGTCCCTGGCCTGCGGATACTCGTTCCCTTCGAGTCGATACAGGAACTCGACGCGTTCTCCCTGAACCTCTTTGCATGCAAGCCGGACCGAGCCGGGTTACTGGAGAGTCGTGGCTTGTTGGTAGGAAATATCGCTCCGCTGGAGCGATTGCCCAGTGCGGACGAGTACCTTTGGCAGACGTATCTTGGCAGGATGCCGTACAGTCAGGCATTGATGGATAGCTGGATGCAAGGCTCGCAGAAGCCCATTGGCTGGGAAGTGTACTGGATGGCACTGAATCTCTTTGCTATGGCAAGGGACGAGAGCCGCGGTGGCGGCGAGCGTTATGCAAGCCTTGTCGCAGCCACTAATGTCACGATGAAGCTCGTTTCTGAACACGCCAACTTGCCACGAATGCTGAGCCTGGTGATGATGCTCACGGATCTTGGACGGCGGGAGGCTGCGGTAAACCTGTTGAATCAGGTGTGCGGTTTCCTGTCTTCCGGTTTGCCACGGGTGCTCGATGAGCCCTGCCTACCATTGAACGAGGATTTTGCGCAGCGTGATCCAGGGCTCAAGCAGGCTGATTGGATCGTGGCGATGGTGCTGACGCATCGCGAAGGCATGCGCGCATTTTCGACATACTTCACAGGGCAGGAAGCATTGCCTGCGCTGCAGGAGATTCGCATGCTCGGCTTTTCCAATCCTGAAATCGAGAAGCGGATCGAGCTGATCAACGCGCGATTTTCCACATTGTGATTGCTCCGAAGAGTTGCAAGCAGAATGAGCTCAAAAAAGAGCAGGACTCAATGATCCTTGTCCCTGCGGTAGTGGATGGAAGTACAAGCAGTATTGCCAGAACCGCGAGCAAGGGCGCAGCGGCAAAGTCGCGATCACTGGAGTTGCAGATTGCGCAGGAAAGTATGAGGCGATTTTCTTGAAACTGGCGACTGATCCGGCCCTTTTGTTTGCGTTTCGGCTGACGATTGAGAAAAATCAGAGTGGAAGTCCGCTATTCAATGCCGCCTGTATCCGACGCCATCTGGAAGTTGCTTATCACCAGATGTGGGATGTTTTCAGGCGGGGTGAGGGGCCAAAACCCTGTTCCGTCAGACAGCTTTCATGATCTTCGAGCAAGGCTGAGAAAGGCCTCAGGGAACTGCTTCGTAGGCTTTTCTTACTTTTCTTTCGGTGCCTATGCTTTGCAGGGTTCCCTGCATCTCATTCATCCAGATTTGTGTTAGCGATCTGGTCTGTGCGTCGGTCGCAAGAATGGTGTGGATCAGGTCTGCTTTTTGTGCAGCGTACACGCCTTGCCAGGAGATCTTGTCGTCGTTGGTCAGGCTGGCTTCGATTTGGGAGCGCTGCTGTTCCAGCTCGACAAGACGATCCCAGTCGCCTTGTTTCGCGGCTCCGAGCATCTGCGCCGAAAGGCTCAGCATCGTGGTATATCGCCCAAGCAGTTCTGCTGTCGTTACCATGATCAATTACCATTTATTTTGGGCAGGTTTGCCAATTGCTGGGACAGAAAACTGCTCGTCGAGGTCATCTTGCCGATCAATGTGTCGAGCGCGGTGAATTGCGCTCGATAGCGTTTTTCGGTTGCGGTCAATTGCACATTGATTGCTTCCGCCTGCTTTTGCAGGGCGGCGATACTCTTGTTTACGCTGCTGGTGCTGCTTTCAATTGCCCCGGAACTCGATAGAACACTGTTGATCAAGGTATTCAGCTTGTAGGCATAGCCTTGCGAAAAGTTGATCGAGCCGCGCGAGCCGGTAGAGCCACCGGCGATTTGAAGCTTTAGGTCGCCTGCAACATTGCTCGCGGCACTTCCCGTCGTTTCGGTTTGCGTCGCGCCGAAAAGATCAGTGCGCCCGCTGCCGCCCGTAACGGAAACGGTTGAACTGGTACCGGTGCTGTTCGAGGTGATTTTGAAGACACCAGCTTCCTGGGTCACCGTGACGGACCGTCCGGCCGTTGTGAATGCGGTCGCCGAATTGATCGCCGATTGGATCTGTGTCGCAAGCCCACTCGCGGAATACGTTCCGGCGGCCAGCATCACTGTTGCACTGGTTCCATCGACGCTGAGGGTCAACTGATCGTTCACTCCTGCGGTGATCGTGGACACCGTCGAGTTGCTCTGCGTCGCGCCCAGAAGGTTGCTTGCTCCGTTGCCGGACACCGCACCTACAGAAGACGTGGCGCCGAATTTGTTTGACTTGATGCTGATGATTCCGCCACTTTCGGTGACCGTCACCTGTGCGGCTTGGCCAGCAAGCGTAAGAGCGGCGTTAATCTGTGTCTGAACTTCTGTGGCAAGCGTTGCAGCGGTGTACGCACCAGCTGTCAAGGTGGCTGTCACGGCAAGCCCGCCGTCCACGGAAAGGGTGAGCGTATCGTTGCTGCCAGCGTTGATCGTCAGTCCGGCTGCCGCGGAGCCGGTCCGCTGCGCCTGAGTACCCGTTACACTGCCCAAACTGGAGCCTTGCAAACCGGTCGTTGCTGTCAGCGACTGTCCGAGTCCTGTGGCTGCAACGCCGTTGATGGTACCCGCGACGTTTGTACCCGCAGTCGCGGTCGGGGCTGATCCCAATAGGTTGGTAATTGCAGTCCCGCCAGTGATACTAACAGTGGAATCGGAGCCGTATCGATCGGACGTCACAGTCAGCACGTCGCCGGATTGGGTGACGTTGACAGTAAAACCGGCAGTCGAGAATGCAGAAGTGCCATTAATGGCAGACTGGAGTTGTGCTGCAAGTGTGCTTGCCGTATAGGTTCCGGCCGAAAGCGTGACCGTAGCGCTGGTGCCGTTGACGGACATTGTCAACGTGTCGTTCACTCCTGCCGTAATTTTTGTCACTGTCGAGTTGGTCGGCGTGGCGCCAAGCAGATTGGTTGCACCATTCCCGGTGACTGTCCCGATGCTGGACGCAGCACCGTAGCGGTTCGAGTCGATACGCAGAACACCACCGCTTTCGGAAACCGCCACCGTTGCGGACTGGCCAGCAGCGGCAAGTGCGGCATTGATCTGGGTCTGGACTTCCGCAGCGAGCAGCGCGGTGCTGGCGTAGGTGTTGGACGTCAGTGTTGCCGTAACGGGAGCGCCGCCATCGACCTCCAGGGTCAATGTGTTGTTCGTTCCATCGATGGTCAGACCGGCCGCGGCCGAGCCGGTCTGGCGTGCCAGGGTCGCCTTGTCCGACGCCACGGTCTTGCCCTGGGTCGCGAGGCTGGTGACGGATACGGCATAGCTTCCAGGCTGCGTGTTTCCGCTGGCACTGGCGTAACTGATCAGGCTGTCGGTCGACTTCCCGAATGCGGTGAACAACTGGGCAAATTCGTTGAAATTGGAGGCGAGGGCTGATTGAAGCTTGGCCGAATCGAGGGACAGGGTTCCGTCCTTCAGGAAATTCAGGCCGATCTGCGAGATATTCGTCAGCGTATTGCTACCCAGGCCGGAAAGTGCCGTTGACAGCGTGCTGCGCATCCGGGCCTGGATCATTTGCATGGACGCGTCACCGATAAGAATGCCCGCCTGTTTGGTCGATGTATTGACACGCGTCAGGTTGTTGAGGGTGGCGTTGGCATCGTTATAGGCCTTCACAAGCGACTGCACCGCTGTGGTGACGGATGATGTGTCGTTTGCGACCGTGATGTTAGAGCTTCCCGCCTTGCTCAGGTTAAGCGTTACACCCGCAATTGCGCCAGTAACGGCGTTCGACGTGCTGGTAACGGGCAGGCCATTGACCGAGAGCGAGGCATTTTGCGCCACAGTCGTTTGCGTCAAGTTCTGCGTACCGGCCGGATTGTAAGACAACAGGTTCGTAATCGATGCATCGCCGCCGCTGGACGAGATCTTCATGCTCTTCGTTAAACCCGTGTTCTTTGACGTAAGAACAAGGTGATAGGGTGTGGCGCTGCCATCGCTTACGATGGACGCAGTGACACCTATATTCGCGGTGTTGATCGCATCACGAATCCCCTGCAGCGAATTGTTGCTGCTGTCGATGACGACAGTTCCTGTTGCCTGTGTTGCATCCTGTGTGAAAGTCGCTCCGCTATAGACGCCGCTTGTCAACGTCCCCCCGCTGATCGTACCGAACTCGAAGGTGAGTGTCGTCGACGTTCCGGAACCAATCGCGGCGGTCGTGCTGGATTGTGCTGCGGAGGAAATCGAGTGAGCCTGCGCCAGTGCACTGACTGAAACCGAATATGTCCCGGGTGATGCAGTACTTCCGGCCGATGCCAAAAGCACCGAGGTGTCTGAGGACGACGCTGTAAATGCTTGGAACTTCGATGGGGTATTGAGGGCAGTTAAGGCTGTCTGGAAGGAGGAAAGCGCGCCCTTGATGCTTCCATAGGCAGTGAGCTTGGCCTGGTAACTGGCTTCCTTTTTTTGCAAGAGTGTGAGCGGCCTGCTCTCGACGGCCATCAACTTGGAGACGATCCCATTGACGTCCAGATTAGAACCGACACCCGGCGACGATATGGTGGCCATGATAATCTCCTGATATGCTTCTCAATCGTCCTTAATCTTCCGGCTATATCCTAAAAAAAGCAACCGAAAGCAGCGACTGGAAGTTCGTCCAATTATGCCTTTTGCTGAATAAGCGAGCCGTGCAGCTTGTCTAATGCCTTTGCCAGATCGATCAGTTCTTGTGCTGGAAACTGGCGGATTACTTCATTGGTTTGCGTATCGACCAGTTTGGCGATGCGGATTTGCGTTTCGTCATCAAGGGCGAATTGCACGCCGTTGGACATGGTCTTAAGCGCTTTGTTGAGCTGATCAAGGGCGTCCTTGATTTGCTCCGTTGTCGGGGTTGATACGGACCGGACGGCGCGTGAGGGCAACTCGACAGATGCCGACGTCTTGATTGTTGGATTGGGGGCAGTGGATTGTTCTGGAGAGGACTGCGGCGGAGTGCTGATGGTCGTCCCGGGCAATCCTCCCGAGCCTAGTGGTGATATCAGCATTGGAATTCTCCTCTACGAAAAAACCCGGCCGGAGGCCCGGCCGGGTGATTTACGCCATTCCTGCGTCGCCTATTAGCCGCGGAGGAGGGCGAGGATGCCGTTGGGCAGTCCGTTAGCCTGGGCCAGCATTGCGGTACCAGCTTGCTGCAGAATCTGGCCGCGCGTCAGGTTGGCGGTTTCTGCAGCGAAGTCTGCGTCGGTGATTCGCGATTTCGCAGCGGTCAGATTCTCAGAGGTCGATTGCAGAGTCGAGATTGTCGACGTGAACCGGTTCTGGATCGCACCGAGATTCGCACGGCTGGTGTTCACCGTCGAAATCGCGTTGTCGATCGCGATGATTGCTGCATTGGCACCTGCTGCGGTCGATACATCGACCGTTGCCAGGGACTGACCGCTCTTGCCGGAGCCGTAGGTGCCTGCTGCCAGCATGCCGACGCTCGACAGGGTTGCAGTGGTCGTGCCCTTTTCAACAGTGAACGCCTTTGCGGAACTCAGGCTGAAGGTGCCGACCTTCGTCGCACCTGCGGAGGCAGTCACACCGGTTGATGCACTGGTGAACGTACCGGACGAGACGCTGAAGGTGGTTACGATGTTGCGGCCGTCTGCGGCTTCGAGGCGGACGCCCGAGCTGTTCGAGCCACCGTCAACTGCACGGACACCGGTCTTGCCGGAAATCGCGTTGATTGCGTTCACGACAGCCTGACGGTCAGCGGAACCGGAGTTCGTCAGGGAGATCAGGCTCGTGGCGAAGCCGTTGATGGTGATCGTGCCGGTACCAGTATTGGTGGTCATTGATGCGCCAGCCACGGTGTTCGTGTTCGCGGTCGCGGTCACTCCAGTCTGAGAAGAGAGCGCATTGATTGCAGCAACCTTTGCGATCGCGCTGCCAGCCTGGTTGGCGGTCGATGCCGTATCGTATGTGGCAAGCGAGGCACCCACCACCACGCCGTTGATCTTGAAGTCACCTGCGGCGAATGCAGTGGTCGAGGCGAGCGAGGAACTGGTCGATGCGATGGCCGTCTGGGTCTTGTAAGTACCTGCAGTCAGACCGGAGTTGGCGATCGTGCCGCTGCTGGCGGTAACCACGATGTCCTTGGACGACGTCAGGGTGAAAGTACCCGTGGTGGTCGAAGCGGCGAGCACGCCGGTGGACGCGGAGGTGAAGGTGCCGCTCGACACGGAGAAGTCGACGTCGATGTTGCGACCGTCAGCGGCAACGAGTTTCACGCCAGACGCGTCGAGACCGGTGTCGAAGGCTTCGACGCCCGTTTGGCCCTTGATGGCGTTAATTGCTGCAACAACGGAAGCGCGGCTTGCGGAACCACTGGTGCCGACAGTAACCAGAGCAGTTGTTTTGCCGTTGATGGTGATCGTGCCCGTACCTGCAGCCGGGGTCATCGCAACACCGGCTGCCTGAGTGGCGTCGGCGGTAGCGGTCACGCCGGTCTGGCTGGAGATTGCATTGATTGCGGCTGCCTTGGCGATGGCGCTAGCGGAAGCACTTGCGGTGGAAGCTGTGTCCGAGGTGGCAAGGGAGGCGCCGACGGAGACGCCGTTGATGATCACGTCGCCGGACGACATTGCGGTGCCGTTATTGAAGGCAGTCAGGGACGACGACTGAGTACTACCCAGCTTGCTCGTCGCGGCGCTGTCCATCGACACGGAAATCGTTTGGTTGGCGTTGGCGCCGACCTGGAATGCTTGCGCAGCAAACGAGCCGTTCAGCAGTTTGATGCCGTTAAACTCGGTGGTGTCCGCCACGCGGCCGATTTCCGAAACCAGTGCGGCAACTTCGGTCTGGATCGTTGCGCGGTCGGAATCGCTATTGGTCGAGTTTGCAGCCTGAACAGCCAGGGTACGCAGACGCTGGAGGTTGTCGCTGATACCGGAAAGGGCGCCTTCGGCCGTTTGTGCGAGAGAGATTGCGTCGTTCGCGTTACGGGCTGCCTGGTTCAGGCCACCCACTTGAGCAGCCATACGCTGGGAAATTGCCAGACCTGCAGCATCATCCTTCGCGCCGTTGATGCGCAGACCGGAAGACAGGCGCTGCAATGAGGTAGTCAGACCGGAAGACGATGCGCTCAGGTTGCGCTGTGCATTGAGCGACGCGATGTTGGTATTGATATATGAGGCCATTTTGTTTCTCCTTTAAGGACCGAAGTTTTCCGGCTTAAGCTCTATCCAGGTGGGTTGGCCTCTGCACTGCCCGAGGCTTTCAATCCGCTGTTGGTACCTTTATCGGACGGGACTGAAAAAAGTTTAGGGCTTGATTCAATCGATTTTTTTCAGTCTCGTCTGGTCTCAAGCCGGACACCTGCATATACGGCGAGGTCGTCGAAATCTTTAGCGCCTCAATGTGGGAGGGATTGCCTGGCGGGTAGCGGAGAGACGGCAAGCGATCCGTTCTCGTATGAATCAGGCGAGGGAGGCCTTGGCTGAACGGATAGGTGCAATAAAAAAATAATTTGGGGCTAAAGAAATCGAAAACGGAGCCGTTACCTCGTCCTTTTCGTGCTCCCCGCCTCAACTGACGAAGCGGTCCCGCGTCAAATTTCAGGCCCGTCGCTGGATCGGAAACAATATATAGGGGGGGAGGAGGCAGGAGTGCAAAATATATGGCATTGCAAACTGATCAACCCAGCAGCATGGCTAATGGAAGGCACGAGAGGCGGTCCGGTGGCTGTTCTTGCCTATGCAGCACCAATTATCCTTGGTTTGTTCGAGAAGGTTGTAAATTTGTCATTGACCGGTCTCGAGTAGGTGCCGATGATCCTCAGTCAGCTGCCACGACGCGGTTCTTTCCCGCTTTCTTTGCCTTGTACAGTGCCTCGTCCGCGCGCTTGATGATCGATTCCTGGGTTTCTCCAGGCCTATGCATCGCTACGCCGGAACTGAAGGTAATCAGCAGCCGCTGATTGTTATAAAGGAAAATCTGCTTGGTCAGTTCCCGCTGCACCCGCGTCACCGTCTGAACCGCATCTTCCAGTGGCGTCTCCGGGAGCACGATCATGAACTCCTCGCCGCCGAATCGGGCAATGACATCCATAACCCGCAGCGTGTCCTTGACCACCTTCACCAGGTGAATCAGCGCATGGTCGCCGGCCGTATGTCCATGGGTATCGTTGAGCTTCTTGAAATCATCCAGATCCAGCATCGCGATGCACAGCGGCGATTTGCGGCGCTCTGATCGCGCCACTTCCCGTTCGAATACTTCATCCAGCCCGCGCCGGTTCAGGCTACCCGTCAGCTGATCCTCGCGCACCAGTTCGCTCAGTTCCGCCAACTTGCCTTCCAGCTCATGGATGCGGGCTTCAGCATCCTGCACATCCTTCCTTGCCGCCTCCATCTCGTCGCGCGAGCGCAGGGCTTCGGTCTGCGCGATCCGGGTGTCGTGCATGACGTCCTGCAGGATCTTGTTCAGTTCGCCGATGCCCTTGGCCTGGCCGATCTTGTGCACGTACTCGTCCATTTTTTTATGGTAGGTGCCGGTGCTTGCGGCCACTGCGCTCAGGCGGTCGATAAAGGTCACCATCATGTTCTTCACCGTGGCCTTGGCTTCGGTGAGGCTGTGCTTGAGCAGGCTCTGTTTGTAGATCACTTCCTTCAGGCTGCGAGTGGCGTCCATCAGCGCGCTGTAGCTGATCGGGCCGGACAGCAGGTCCATCACGCTGGCGATCTGGCCGCTCAGCCAGGAGTCGTCTTCCAGCAGTTCGCTGACGTTCTCGAGCAGGAGTTTGAACAGCCGCAGCAGCAGCTCGTGCTCTTCCGCCATGTCTTCGGCCTTGAGCTCGATCTTGAAGCAGAGCTGCTTGAGCCGGTTGCTGACGTCCGTGAGGTCCTGTTCGGTATGTGCTTCCTTGATAACAGCCGCGAGGTCCTCGGCTTCCTTGAGCAGTACCGGGGTGCTGCGAAGCAGGGCGCCGACGGCCAGCGTCAGGGTGCGGTTGAGCAGGTCGCGCAGTATCTGCATTTGCCGCGTTTCGCCGACGACGGGGACTAGCACGGGGACGGGCTTGACGACTGCAGGGAGCGGGGCAGCATCGTCGACGAGCGGAATGCCGCGCGATTTCAGGACCGGTTGCTCTACCTCGTCGACCAGCGAAATGGTACGTGGCGAAGGCGGCGGATCTACCGGGTCGACGAGTGGAATTGATCCGGATTTCGCCGGTGTCGGCGGTACGGGTTTCCTTGTCGCGGCATCGTCCTGCGCCGGCGCTGCGGCGAGGTGTTTCTCGATGAGTTGGGTCAGGTCGCGGCTGTATGCTTCCCAGTCATGCTTTTCTGCCGCACGGCGGAATTGCGAGGCTAATTGGGCGGCATCGCCGGTCGATTCGGCCAGGCTGTTTGCGAAGTCCGCTAGTACTTTTTCTGCGCCGGACTGGCTTCCTATTCCGGAAATCTCCTCATAGATTTCGCGGTAGGCGTCCGGGGTCGGTGCGATGCGGCGTACGGCGAGGCGTTTGAACGCTTCGCGAGCGATGTCGGCAGGGCTTTGTTGTTCGGTTTTCTTGTCTTGCATCGGAATGCCTGTGACCTGTCTCTAGTGACGGCTTCGGATTCAGATAATAGACCGCCTGTTCCGCCGAGCCTGCATCGAACTAATGAATCTTGAGAATCTTGTTACTTTATGGGGGAATAGAAAAAAAGGAAAGTGGGGAGGGGGGGGGGGCGTCGCCGGACGTTTTGTGGCAACGGTCTTGATGTTTTGATAATTCGTGCGACGGGAGTGGGGCGGGCGGCGAGCGGCGCATCCTTAACCAAGGTATGCGCCGGCCCATCTTTACTCAACCAGGTGATTCTTGATCGCGTAATGCGTCAACTCGGCGTTGTGCCGCATTTTCATTTTTTGCAACAGGCGCGAGCGGTACATGCTGATGGTCTTGACCGACAGCGCGAGTTCGGCGGCGATGTCGCTGACCGTCTTGCCCGAGGCGATCATGACCAGCGTCTGATACTCGCGGTCCGACAGCGTTTCGTGCGGCGGTGCTTCGCGGTTTTCGTCGCCGACCTGGTTGGCCAATTCCTGGGCGAGGGCGGGGCTGATGTACTTCTTTCCGGAGGCGACCTGGCGGATAGCATCGACCAGTTCGGCCGGCGCGCTCTGTTTGTTGAGGTAGCCGGACGCACCAGCCTTCAGCGAGCGGATCGCGTACTGGTCTTCGCGGTGCATGGATAGCATCAGGACGGCGAGCTTGGGGCTTTCCTTCTTGACCTGCTTGAGCACTTCGATGCCGCTGCGGTCGGGCATGGAGATGTCGAGCAGGAGGACGTCGGAGTCGCCGCGGCGGGCGAGCTTGATCGCGTCGTTGCCGTTTTCCGCATCGCCGGCGACAACCATGTCCTTGGTGTCGGCGAGGATCTGCTTGAGGCCTTCGCGCACGATGGCGTGGTCGTCGGCTATCAGGATTCGAATCGTCTCAGTCGCTGTCATTGCAAATTGTCTAGTCGTTATTCCGTTAGAGGTATCCTCAGTGCAACTTCCGTGCCTCCCCCTGGAATTGCGCTGACGGACAGTTGTCCGCCCAAGGCGTTTGCCCGTTCTGTCATGCCGCGGATACCGAAGGATTTCGGCTTGCGCCGCTCCGTAGCCTCGATGCCGCGGCCGTTATCGGAGACTTGCAGGCGCACGCTGCGGTTAGTCCGCGTCAGGCTGACGGTAACCCGGCTGGCCTGTGCATGTTTCCCAATATTGGTAAGCGCTTCCTGAAAAATGCGAAAAAGCGCGGTCGCCTGGTCCGGGTCGAGTTCGATTTCCTTTTTGTTGGAAGTGAACTCGCACGGGATGCCAAGCTGCTTTTCGAACTCCTTGGCCTGCCAGTCGATGGCGGCAACAATCCCGAAATCGAGAATGCCCGGACGCAGATCGGCCGAGATGCGATGGATCGCTTCGATGGTGCGGTCCACCAGGGATTCGACATAGACCGCCTTCTCGGCCAGCGAACCATCATCCGGCGGCAGGCGCTTCTTGACCAGCGCCAACGCCATCTTGATGGCGGTGAGGTTGCCCCCGACGTCGTCATGGATTTCGCGGGCGATGCGGGTGCGTTCCTTTTCCTTGACCGTTTCCACGTGGGCGGACAGCTCGGCCAGCTGGGCGCGCGAGCGCTTGATTTCTTCTTCTTCCAGCTTGCTTTCCGTGACGTTGGTCATGATGCCTTCCCACTGCACGCCTTCGCCGGGCAGGGCGCGCGGCGTGGAGCGGAGGTTGATCCATTTGACGTCCTTCCACTTTTCGATCCAGATGCGGCCGTCCCAGTTCCAGGTCTTCATGTCAGCGGCGGATTCGGCCATCGACTTCAGATAGGACGGCCGGTCTTCCGGCAGGATCAGGTTCAGGAACAGCGAGGAGTCGTTGCGCAGCCGCTCGGCGGCGATGCCGAGCAGGGCGTGACAGCCATCGCTCAGGTAGGGGAAGGAGAAATTCCCGTCCGAGGTTTGCATCAGCTGGAAGAACAGGCCGGGCGTATTGGAAACGATGGCACGGAAGCGTGCTTCGCTCAGGCGCAGCGCCTTGGCCGACGCATGGCGGGCACTGATGTCGTTGCCGATCATGATATAGACCGGCTTCTTGACGCCGCAGTAGAACAGGCGGAACTCGATCGGATAGGTCGAGCCGTCCTTGCGGGTATGGATGGTGTCCAGCGAGGCGCGGCTGGATTTGCCGCAGGCCAGGGGCATGAGGATATTCTGCAGCACCTCAAGGGAGACGCTGCGCGCCACGTCCAGCGGCGTCATGCCGGCCAGCTCGCTCGCGGTGTAGTGCAGGTTCTTGCGCGCCGTCTGGTTGGTGTGCACGAAACGGAAGGTGTCGCAGTCCACCACGTATATTTCGCTGAACGAGCCCTGCATTACGATGGGCAGCCATTCCGCTTGCATCATGTCGATAATTCTTTCTTTGTTACTTTGTCCAACCGGCCGGGTATTTGGCGCGGAGCGGAAGATGGGTCAGCCTGCGACGCGCGCCTCCGCGACAAGTTCCGTTTGCAGTTGCGGCGGCGTCCATGCCTGCAGCCAGCCGGCCAGTTGTTCCGAAGGCATGGGCTTGCTGATGTAATAACCTTGCCCCTGGTCGCAGCCCATCTTGGCTAGCAATTCCCATACCGCCAGGTTTTCCAGTCCTTCCGCCACGACTTTCAGGCCCATGTTATGGCCGAGGTCGATGGTCGAGCGCACGATCTTGGCGTCGTCTGCATCGCGTTCCATTTTCATTACGAAGGACTTGTCGATCTTGAGTTCCTGCACCGGCAGGCGCTTGAGGTAGGCCAGCGAGGAGTAGCCGGTGCCGAAGTCATCGATCGACAGGTCCACGCCCATCGCATGCAGGCCTTCCAGCGTCTGCTGGGCGCGCATCGGGTCGTCCATGATCGCGCTCTCGGTGATTTCGAGGCAGAAGGCGGCGGGCTGGAGATTGTGCCGCTTCAGTACGTCCGCGAACTTCGCCGGCAGCTCCAGGTCGAGCAGGTCGCGTGTGGACAGGTTGACAGAGATGCGCAGCGAAATTCCCTGCGACACAAGCTGCGCGCCGAGTTCCGCCGCGCGTTCCAGTACCCAGCGGGTGATCACGCGGATGAAGCCGGTCTTTTCTGCGAACGGGATGAAGTGGTCGGGGAAGACCATGCCGCGTTCGGGATGCACCCAGCGCACTAGGGCTTCCAACCCGACCACCTTGCCGGTCGCGAGGTCGACCTTCGGCTGCGCATACAGGCGGAACTGGTTTTCCTCCGCGGCGCGCCGCAGCTCGCTGAGCAGGGACAGGTTCTGCTGGCTGCTCTTGTCGATGGCCGGGTCGTAGACCACCGCTTCGTTACCACCGGTCTTGGCGGCGTACATGGCGACTTCGGCGTGGCTCAGAAGGGATTCGGCATCGCTGCCATGCGCGGGATAGCCGGCGATGCCGATGCCCGCGCCGAGGTCGACGTTCTGCTCTTCCAGTGCGATCGGGCGTTCCAGCGATTTCAGGATGCGATCGGCGACGGCCTTCGCTTCGTCGAGCGTGGCGGCCGGCAGCAGCAGGGCGAATTCGTCACCGCCCAGCCGCGCGATCTTGTACGTTTCGCCACCGATCTCCGACTGCAGGCGGCCGGCAACTTCGCGCAGCAGCGCATCGCCAAAGCTGTGGCCCATCACGTCGTTCACCGTCTTGAACCGGTTAAGGTCCATCATCAGCACGTGGCACGAGCGGCCGTTATCGCGTGCATCGTCGATCGCTTGGTTGAGCAGGTTGGCGAACTGCGCGCGGTTGGGAAGGTCGGTCAGCGTGTCCCAGTACGCCAGCCTGCGGATCTCGTGTTCGCGCTGGGAAATGCCATCGCGCATGCTGGCAAAGGCCTTGGACAGGTCGCCGATCTCGTCGTCACGCCGGATCTCGATCTGGCCTTCATAGAGGCCGGCGCCGAGGCGTTTCGCGGTTTCGCCGAGCTGGCGCAGCGGGCCTGTGATGCGCTTGGCCATGAAGACCGTGCCGACCACCGCGACGACGATGCCCAGCAGTGTCAGCACGAGCAGCCCGATCTTCAGGGTGCGGTATTGCGCTTCCGCTTCGCTGACAGAACGTTGCAGGACGACGACTACGTTCTGGCCGGCGTCCTGCGCCAGCTGCAGCACGCGCGCGCTGAAATCACTGTCGCCGATGGTCAGCTGCGGCATGAAGCCGCCGTTGGACGGCATGTTGCGCAATTGGTCCGCAAGACTGCCGGCGTCGTTCCCCGGCAGGGTAGAGGCGTCGATCATCCAGTTGCCCTGCTGGCCGCCGGTGAGGATGGACACCTGCAGCGAGGTCAGCTCGCGCATGTCGGCGGCGATCTTCTTGTCGATCGCGAACGCCATCGCGACCCAGCTGATCGTCACCGGCGCCTTCACGGGTACGACCACGATCTGATAGGGATGGCCGTCGACGATGCCGATGCCATTGGCGCTGCCGTT